>CALMTC010000011.1 GCA_937872535.1 uncultured bacterium | reverse complement strand
GTCTACGACCATACTCCATCACTACTGCTTGTGGTGTTCTTGACCCAAGTTGAATAATATTTCCAACACCAATGATGTTCAGAAATAGGCTTTTTTCAAACTCTCCTGTGTCGTACGTCTGCTCTTTGATTTTCGTTTTCAAGAGTTGATAGACATACTCAGCAGTCACTTGCAATGCTTCTTTTTCTGCTTGCATGACCTTTTGTAAGATCGCCTGATTCATCACAAGATTATCTGCCATTAATGTCGTTCGGTAACATCGCAACTGAGATGGTGAGGTCAGAAGGCATTATGCACCACATACACAGTATTGACGAGATAAAAATGACCACTAATTTTTATGGCGTAATCTTTCATGATGGGAACACTGACATCACAATAGAGTGTGTATAATTCTCATTGTACCCTTGCTACCTTCCCTTCGGTAAGATTGATAATGTGTTGTTTACTCGAACGAGTAAGTCTTCATTTGAAAACCGCTATTTCTGTTCGATTAGGCACAGGAATACCACTATTATTGGTAGTGTCAGGCATCCTGAGACTGAATTCTTGGGTGTATAAATCAGCAAGCATGAGTTATGAAGTTACAGGATAAACTCTATCGTATCAACCAACATCGACATCAAGATTTCCTCACCAATTCTTGTAAGGATCAAGCATCGCCATAATATTAGCAGGAAGATCGAGAGGCAGAACTTTGGCATCCTGTTTTTTTGAGTAGCTGTAATCACCGATACTTTCTGATTGCAGATTATTTTTCCCTGCAAACATACCCTGATCCAAGTAGATCGTTTCCACCACATAGACCACCGCAAGAATAAGCTGTTCAGGAAAGGTATAACTATCCGTCTCGGGATCATAAAATTGTTGACCATTAATGTACGAAAGAATAACGGACAGACCTCTTTGTACGTACTTATCAACGATTGGATCAATTTCGTTAGTAAGATTGGTGAGGAGAGTTGTTGCTTTCACAAAGGTAGCGGTGATATTGTGAATCATGATGGATGGCTGAGATAAAGGGTAAAAACTGACAGCATCATACTGACAACCACAAAAAGTAAATCTAAAAAACGACGAGCATACACTCATCGTTTCAGTCAGATTATTTTTTTCCTTTTTTCAAAGTTTTATTGTCAGGAGGTGGATCGTCATGTATTTCATCATGGGGTTCTTTCTCATCAGGAAGAGGTTCTTTTTTCTCCATACAATCAGGATTAAATTGATGCTCTTCGATGGAGAGTTCTTCTCCTTGGTGATGAAAGACATCGTCTATCTGACAATCTCTAGTGATACAAACATCCATAGTAGTATGCATAAAAAAAGTAAAAAATGTTTATTCATTTGCTTGGACTGCTTCAGGGTCATATTCGGTAATGAATCAGTTTTTGAAATCCTCAGTAAGTTTGAGCCTTTCAATAACCTGTTGATCCCTCGTACTAAAGACACCATTGGTGAAGCTATACATTTTTCCATTTTCCATCACGAAAGAGAGGGTTGTGATGTTTCTGTTCTTGAAATGTACAGCATCATTCTCGGGTTCAGGTTCTACGTCCTCTTCAGGAGGAGCACTGGGTGCATTAGGTGTTTCAGTATCTGTCTCATCAGTTGTTTCATCCGAAACATCTTCATCAGGCTGATCTGTATCATCTAGGTTTTCATCTTCTGTTTCTGGTGTTTCATCGACAGAAGTTTTCTTTGCTTTTTTGGAAGGCATGAGTGTGTGCGATTAAGAAAGTAAAAACTATGGGAGGATATTTTTGATGATACCGTGTGAGTATTTTGCATCTCTCACGACCATTGAATATTCACCTCTGAGGATTGCTGTTTGTCCGTCTTGTCCTGGTTGCGTTCCTGGTACAAGTTTCACACCTCTATTTTGGTAAGGAACAAGAGCCATCCTGTTGATATCAATCAACTGAATTCCATTGTTTGGCATCTTTTCATCCAAGAGGATATTTGATACGACACCACCTGCGACAGGAATATCAGAGATAAATCTCAACACATAACTACCTGCATCAGTAGAGTTTTGAGCAATCACAGGATTGTTACCTGCAACGTTGAACCCAGAGATTTTTCTTGCTTGGTTGATATTACAGACAATGGTATTTGCCACACCTCCGTCTTCAATAATCAACTGTACAAGGTTATTGATCAATGCTTGCGATAATGCAGCACCACCCGCATCAATAACGTTTCCACCTGCAACATCGAGATATTGAAACATACCTCCAAATGTACCATTTTCACCCGATGTTCTTGCAACTCTACGACCTCTCAAAACCTGTTCAGAGAGTTGCTGTCTCATCTTGTAGAATGCTCCTTTGAGCTGTTCAGCAAGTGTATTCACATTTCCATATACCGCAGAGTTCAATGCAGTATCAGAAAGTTCGACCGCATTTCTGAAGATTTGAAAGAAGTTGAATTCCATTGTTGGTTGTCGTTCATCAACACCCACAATATTCTTTTCATTTTCTTGTACCGCTTCAGACATGAGTTTTGCAGTCATGGTATTATTGAGAGCAACAGCTGTCGTACCACCATACAGAACTCATACTGCGACTGTAGCAGAGGTAATACTCACGATCTTTACTTGTACATTACCTACATCACCGTTCGTCGATGTGGTGACAAATCTTAAGATCATATTCGGTCTTAATCCTGCCGTTGCTACGAAGGTAAAGTTGGTGTTGGTTACTAATGGTGTTACAGCACCATTAAGTTGCCAAGACATAGGAGTGAGTTGGCTTTCCATCCACTCATATTTGTTGTTCGTACCTGCATTGTATTTCTGTCCGTTTCTCAAAAAAATCTCCAACGCTGAGGATTGTTCTTTGAGGAATTGAGTAAACAAGTCTAGGACTTGTCTCTCGGTGATCTGTGATAGATCAAATGATAATTGTGACATAGGATAAACTATCAAAAAGTAAAAATATTATTTTTTCAGTACTCACTCGATGATTGAACCAAGCATGCCATTGAAGTCACCCGATCCTTTTGCTTTATCATAGGCAGTCGTATCATGCTGAGGGATACTATGACCACCTTTCGGGTCAGGTTTCTTTTCTCCAAATTCACCGACAAGTTCTTTGAGTTTGGGTAAAATTTGGAGTTTTTGCAATGCGGTCAGTGCATTGATATTGAGCAATGTAGCTATCTTTTCGAACTTCTCATCACCAACAGTTGCTTTGATCGTTGCAAGTTCAGCATCGACAACACCTGTAATAGCAGTGTCGTATTCGGTAATCACACCAACTTTAGCAGTCAGTGTTTCGACTTCTTTGTTGGCAGTATCAAGAAGCTCTTTATACTTACCTTGTTTCTCGAGATTTTTCTTTTCTCTTTCCGTTTCTTTGGTTTCGTAATCTTTGAGCTTTGTTTCCAACTCTCTACGTTTGTCCGCTTCTTCTTTGAGTCTCCAAGAAGGGACAGTTTCGTTTGGATTGGTATCACCCTTTGGATCTGTTTTGATATCAGCTCATCATGCAGGTGGGGTGTCACTTGCTGGAGCTGGGTTTCAGGTTGTATCGGCACCTGTACCGTTTGGTTTTACATCATCTGGCATGAGAGATTTGATCATAGAAAATAAAACTATGATGCACAATACTCACGTCCATAAAAAATCAACCTATTAGAGTGAAAAAAAGAGAAACCGTGGAAGGATAAACGAAGAGCTGATACAGAAGATTATGATACAAACCAACAAAAGAACTCTGCAGAGCTTCCACCAGAATTCTTTATTGTTTGTCAGGAGCAGGAGTATCAGAACCGTTCTTAATTCCTGGTTGCTTTTGTTTGGATCAATTATTGCCATTGGTATCAGAAGAAGGAGATAAAGCTTGTTGTTTCTTTAATTTTTCGTCTTGCTCATCATTGATGCGTTTGAGTTCTTTCTTGACCATCTCATCATCCCGATTGAAGATATTTGCGATGGCGGTATGTTGAGAAACAAGAGAGGTATTGTACAGATCAATATACATCTGTGTATTTTGTTGCAGGTCTTTGAGCATCGCATCGGAGAATTTAATATCCACAGTGAATTCTCCTTCAATACCTGCAAAGGTCAGTGTTTGCTTGACTAATTTGATAAGCATCAACTCTAAGATTTTTTGTTTCCTTTGGATTTTTTTCAGAAACTTTGTCAGTCTGATTCTCAATGCCTCTACCTTCTCCGCACCTCCTGCCTCTTCAAATCAAAAGAAGGAGATAGGGATTTGAGTGATTGCACCAATCAACTTTAGGACTTTATCAATGTAATTCTGAGCTTCAGGAATAAGGGAGTTGTGATTTTCGATGTACTGAGCTGGCTGTTCTCCTGGTCTATGTACAAAAACTTCTAAGTTTTGAATTTTCTTTTCTTTGTTTTGGAGCAACGCAGACACTCATTCAGGAAGAGAAAGTTTGCTGTTGAGATGTTTAATAAACTGCACTGATATTTGTGTGAACCTATCGTTGACCTCTTCCAGGAGATCAAGCACATCACAATAATCACTGATTCACAAATATTTATTGGATGTTTTTCTGTTATCAAAACGGTAGATATTCAGAAAATCTAACTCCTCAGCAGGAGCAAGTTCTTGCTCTAGGGTGTACTGACTGCCATCGAGAGAGACTTTGAATAACCCATATTCAATCAGTCGCTTCCCGTTATCCAGTTTGGTGTAGGATTGTATCTTTGCTTTGGATTGCACTTGTGTGTTGACCGTTTCATTGACTTTACTGATCAAGTAAATGACTCTCGGTTCTTCTCCCAAAAACAATCCTTCAACCTGTGGATAGTAGTAATCGTATGGTATCTCTTCGAGGACTATTTCTTGGTCTTGATCTTTTCTTGCTCTCAAGATTGCATATCCATAGATACCATTCATCAAAGCGATGTTGTACACCAACTGATCAAAGTTGTTTGCATGAGCAATCTCGCTCCATTTCTTTTGAGCTTGTTCGTTATCAATGGAAACTTCAATCCCATCACCAATCAGATAGTCAGCAGTCGTATTTGCCATCAACGAAAGAAGATTGACGGTAAGATACAAGTATTCGTCCTTCTCTTGTTTATCTGTCAAATAGGATTTGATGTTGAAGACGTTTGCTTTGTATGTTCCCAATACAAAATGGCTCGCTTCGTTCTCATAGATCTTTTGAAACTTTGATCTTCTGGAGACCTCTTTGGTGATGATACTATCGAGTGTGATCTTTTGTTGCATCGACAAAAAAAGCAGTGAGTAAAATTTCACTGCTTTTAATGGTTTTGATAAAATATCAATCTATTCTGTTAGTTCTTTCAACTGCTGAGCTACATCTTGGATAGTAGTTTTCCCTCAGCACTCTTGATTAATGGAACAACCAACTGGTTGAGGTATTGTGTCATTTTTTGTGTAAAGTAGGTTAACAATCACCACCTAATCACACAGCACAATTCTCTGTTGGTGGCTTACCTCTTTCAGGACATTTATCTGAGTATTTACAAGAAATGTCGGTCACTGCATTAAGTTGTTGTTGTATTTCTTCTTTATTTTCTGAACCATAACTAATAAGTATGCGATCCAAGTCCTTAAATTCATATACCATAAAATCTTCTTTGCTTCTTGCTTTGTTATTTACAAAAAATTTCAATGAATTTGTTGTATCTGAACAATATTTCTCTCCGTTATCTAGTTGTATACAATCTGCTGTAATGAGAATCCCCAACGACTCAAAGAAGTTAGGGATAGTATTTTTGGTAAGATGTTTATGTATATTATTTCCATTATTGTCGTGCAAATGTTGAGCTTCATTAAGCTCCTTGCCTGTGGTGGATTGATAGCGATTATCACTAAAACTTAATTCTTTATTGTTGATAAATACTTTATAATCTGCATGTTCATGAGTCTTTTCACCTCTACTTATTTTTGGATTTTTGAGTATTTCTGCTCTAATAAGTGTTCTAAACTCATCTAGGCTTTTTGGATTTTGAATTTTTTGACCATTGAGAAAGAATGATGGTGTGCCATTTACTCATAATCATGGTGCTTCTTTTTTATTTTTATTAATTCTCTTTTGCGTTTCACTCGATACAATATCTTTTTTATATTGCTCCATATTTAGACCAAGCGTTTGGGCATATGCTGTAAATAATTCTTGATCTGACTGGCTTTTCTCTCACCAATCACTCTGTGTTTCAAACAATATATTATGCATTTCCCAAAATCTACCCTGTCTTGCTGCAGCTTCTACCGCTCTAGCTGCAGTCATAGAATTTTTATGACCATCCAAAGGAAAATAACGAGCAACTACTTGTAGGTCACCAGAGAACTCATTTGCTATTTCTTTGACTATGGGATAATATGCTCTACATGCTTCGCACTCAAAATCAAGATACTCAATAAGAGTTACTTTTGCATTTGTGTCTCACTTTACGTAATCATCAACTCTTACAGTAAAAGGATTTTCCTTTGGTAATACATTGGATACTATAAAATAACTCACTATTCCAATAACAGCAATTCATCCAATTCGTTGAGTGTATGAATATTTTCTAGGTATTGTTTCCTTGTTTTTGCTTTGTGTACTCATTGGATAAATTATTATATAAAAAACTAATTTATTTCAAGAATTGATCGATGATCTTTTCAAAGTCACCTGCTGGATATGCTCATGCTAACACAACATATTCTCCATTCTCGGTATTGATAATCACGTTACCAGGAGTTCAAGAAATACCAAACAATGTTGATCATTCAGCCATTTGATCTTTAATTCTTTGAGAGTTTTTTCAACTTTCTACACATGTTTTAAATGATGATTCATTTCATCATAATTGTTTGTTAACTTCATAGATTACTTGGTCATTACCATTTGTATTCAAATCTTTAGCAAAGATAGCTCCTACAAATGTAAAGTATTTTTCTGCATCTCACTGAGCAAAACATTCTGCTCCTTCTCCTGCTTTTTGTGCATACGGATGAAATGAGAGTGGGAATTGTCTCATTGCTTTTGAAACTTGTCACTGATATTTGCTCACAATAGTTTCAAGTGTTTTACTCTCAAAATGTCTTTTACAAAAAGGACATTGTAAATCACTATACTCTAGGATCAATACTTTTGCATCCTTGTTTCCAAGTATATATGCATCATCTTTTATTTTCTTTAATTGATCAAGAGACAATTTTTTGATACTAGTTTCTTCTGCTCATTGGTTTGATGGTGTTGGTTGGTTGTTTGCAGTAGGCTGATTGGGTTGTGTACCTTGTCCATTCATTTGACTAAGAGCTTGTTGAATGCTTGCTTTTTGTTGTTGTTTAAATCCATCAGAGTTATAAATTTGTTGAATCATCTTATAATTCTCTTCTCATCATACTTTTTGAGATTCATTTGTTTGTATTTGAGCAATAATTCTGTTTGCTTGGAAATACATAAATCAGCAGACAATAGTGATAACTACTACAAAAAAGATAATTACTTGTTGCATATGTTGTTTTGATGTCATTTGCATTGTGAAATAAGAAATAATAAAAAAATGCATACTCATACTATGCTATGCTTAAAAAGTTTTTTTATTATCCTATATAGTGAGTTTTATAATACCCACTAAATCTGTTGCATCAAATGCATAAAAACTACCAGTAGTACAATCTACTCCTATGAATAATGTATAGAGATCTTCTAGATTAACAGCGGAATGAAAAACAAAAGATGGAAAATAATGATTGTCTCCATCAATGTCCTGTATATTCTTATTATGTTTTGTAATATATTGGTATTCTTTAGTATTACATTCTTGTAAACAATGTTGCTTATCTGAGCAACAATTTTCAGTTCAACAACTATTTATAGCTCAATCAAAAGGAAGTCCATGGTGAACAAAACCTCTAATTTGTCAACTAAAAAAACCTACGCTAAGGTAAACTAGGCAGACAATAGATAGAAAAGAATATTTTAAGAAATAAGTCATGCCACTATGTATATGCATTTCTGCTTTTATTTTCAATAGCATTACTTCTCTTTCAATGCCCAGCTCATATCGTAGAGTTGTTCCTTTCTCATCTGGTAACAAATAGCATCTGCCATGATTGCATCGTCATGAGTTCATTGTTGTGCCTCAGGTTTATGTTTCTCGTTGTAGATGAACGAGTACATTTCTGTCCTTTGTCTTTCATCAACCTGTGCAATAAATCAACGTCTGATAGCTTCTTCGTATTCATTAATCATCAACGGTCTGGTCTTGGTGTTTGTTTGTCGTCCCATCTTTCTTGTGGGTTGATTGGTCACTTTATCAATCGTTCTTTCAGCATACAGCATATTGTACCATGCATAATCTTTGGCTTTCACGATCGTACTCAATCAGGTATTGTTTCTTTCAATACCAATAATCCCTTTGTATCAAAGCTCTATAAGCCTATCAATAATCTCACACAACATATCAGGTGGGATAGGAGCATAATAACATGCCAACAAATTCATATCCATATCCCTGACGCTGATAGAAGAGTTGTCTCCGTCCTTTCATCCTTCTGCGGTATCAATACCATATAAACAGTACTCAGTAGGTGGTCTGTATATTCTGAGCTTTGGATATTTACCATCTTCGGTGAATGGTTGTTTCGGAAGGTTCTTGATCGTTTGTAACGAGAAGACGGTATCTCATGTGGTCAAAAACGCTTCCTCAGGAGTTGATGGATATTCTTGAAACACATCTCTTCCCAAAATATCATACTGACCAAGATACCATTTTTTCTGTTCGTCGGTCAGGGACAACTGGTTGAGGTGGTTCAATTCAGGAGGTAGAACTATTTTTTCGTCAGGAAGCAGTGGTGTGCTGTACTCATCAGCAAACCACCAACCAATGAAGATGGTCTTGAACTCTCCATCATCCCTTCCATAGTATTTGTTCCACAACTCATAAAAGTAATTACCAACACCATTAGCAGTGGTCTCAATAACGATATCACTATTCTTTGGCATCGATGGAAGTGTGCCTGCCATCATCTCCCTGGCATCCGTTCTGAAGGCAAGCTCGGTGATATGAAGTTTGGTAGGAGTTCCTGATCTACTATCCAAGGAGACCTGTATTTTAGAGTTGTTGGATGGGAAGTATAACTCATTTACATTGTCATACTTTGGTTTTGGCTTATATCGCACACCTCTTTCGTTTTTAAGGGCTTGTGGGACGTATTGGTATGAGTATTTCACCTTTTGGAAAATTTCCTTCTGCTTCTCTCTATTGTGGGCGGTGATAACTATGTTTTGATTCGTTTTCAAAAGACATTCATCCAGACCATCAACCAATCTATCCGTGGTCATTCCAAGTTGCCTTGCTTTCAAAATAATGAGTCTGACAAATCCATACGTTTCTTTGAGTTCTTTCATGTATGCAGTCAGTTTTTCTTGTGCTTGATTTCTTTTGAAAGTAATCGTTCTTGAGTCCTTATCAACAATTTTATAGAGGTGAGACATACGCCAGGATTTCGAGAGTATCTTTGGACTACTCATCCAGTTCATCCTCTGAGGGAATAAATGCCTTTTCCTCTATGTTGTGATTTTTGGTGAGAGAGGTTGGCTCACCAAGTTCTCTCTTGACCATATTCAACAAGATGTCGAGCTCCCTGGCGAGAATGTCTTGTGGATTATGTTTTGCAAGATGAACGATCTTTTTGTTAATCAAAATAAAGAGAGCTTTCTTTTGTTTGATCAGCTCATGCACATCGACTTCCAATTGTTGCTGGGCATCTTGTTTGAGTTTCTCCTGAATAGATGCTTTTGCCTCTTCCACCAGTTGCTCTACTTTCTTTTGGATGAGTTGTTTTTCATCCGATCGACCTTTTGTCATCTTCTTTCGTTGTCATGGAAGCACTTTTATGGTGCTGATATTTTTAGGTACTGTTTTAGTACTGATTAGGTGCTGTTTGTAAAATTCCAAAATAGTGAGATAGTCTCACTCTAAGTACTGTATCTTAAGTTTTGGTCGATTATATTTCATAGGGAGAACTATGATAAGGATAAATGATCCTTGAGTTTGATCTTACGATTGAGACACGAAATAGTTTTTTTACCTTTCGTATACTCATAATATCTTTGAATAATGACTTGTGTATACTTAGGATCAAGCTCCATCGTACAACATTTCCTTGCTGTCTTTTCACATGCAATCAATGTGCTTCATGAACCACCAAACAGATCAAGCACAAGCTCTCATTTCTTGCTCGAATTATTAAGAGCATACACAATGATCTCGATCGGTTTCATCGTAGGATGAATATCATTCTTGAGTGGCTTATCAAAGTTCCAGACTGTTGTTTGTGATCTATCAGAATACCATTGATGGGCTCCATTCTTTTTCCATCCATACAAAATAGGTTCATGTTTCCAATGATAGTCTTGTCTTCCCATCACCAAGGAGTTTTTTACTCGAATCAAACATTGAGAAAGTTTGTATCCTGCATTGACCATCGCTTTTCTGAAATTTTCTCCTTCGGTATCAGCATGGAAAACATAAATTGATCAGCCGTCTTTTTGGACGGTACACATATTCGTATACACGTCATATAAGAATTGGTAAAAATCAGCATTCGACATATCATCGTTTTGGATTTTCATTCCACTGCTTCATTCATAGTTAACGTTGTAGGGTGGGTCAGTGATCACAAGGTCTGCTTGCTGACCATCCATGAGTTGTTCTACGGTTTCCAAGTTGGTAGCATCACCACAAATCAATCTATGACTTCCTAATTCAAAAACGTCTCCTAGTTGTACTCGAGGAGTTTCGGGAACAGCAGGGATGTTATCTTCTTTTTCGTCATCAACATCCAGCACCTCATCCAATCACAAATCAAGATCATCAAACAAACCAGTAAGATCAGCATCATCTATTTCTGCAAGTTCAATCTTCAAGTTTTCGATATTCCACTCAGCAAGATCTGCGAGTTTGTTATCCAAGATACGATACTTCTTTTTTTGTAGCTCGGTGAGATCGGTAAATTGGATCACGGGTACTTCTTTTAATCAGAGCTTCTTCGCTCCGAGCAGTCTCCCGTGTCCTGCAAGGATGACATTGTTCTCGTCAATGAGAATAGGAGATCTAAATCAACACTCCTGAATACTATTTGCAATTTTATTGATCTGATCTTCAGGATGGATTTTGTTATTGAACTCATACGGGATCAATTGATCCACTGGTAGGTTAATAATTTTCATGAGATAGGAAAAAATAATAAAAATCTGACAAAAAAATTATTCTGACTGATATCACAGACGGTTACGGAATTTGCTCATCTTGTCTTTGATGTTTTGAAGGGTTACCTTCATTGCTTGTGGAGAAACTCAGTGAATCTTTGCGAGATCTTGATTCTTGGTAGCAGTCCCATCTCGTTCATACAAATATCGTGTTTCAATGAAAAAATCCTGAATAGCTCTATTCAGTTCATCACAGTGTCTACGATCAGAGAGATCGATTTTTATTGTGGTCTCAACCTTGAGACTATCGAGGATATAAGAAAGTATAATATCGTGTTCATGAATTCAGAAATGAATCTTACCTTTGGTGTATAGGCTGGGGAGATTTTTTTCGTGGATGTACTTGAGGAGATGATGAAAAGCATCTTTGTACATTTTGTAATGAGTAATGTAACCATTGACTGGTTTCCTTCCTCTTTTTGTTGGCATGGCTGTTTTTGGAAGAACTAAAAAAGAGCGTCAGCCAACACACAATGCAATACTGCATCGAGTGTCCACAAACGCTCTTTTCCTTCCAGATTGGCTACTATATACGGATTATTTTTTATTTTTCAAGTCAAGAATGTTTAGTTAGCATTATTTCATTTTTTGCAAATGAATTTCCCAAGAAAATAATTACATCTTAGTGAGAATGTTATCGGAAAGATGGTATCGCTTTTATCTTCCTTACATATCGCCCATGCAACAAACAAAAAGCGTAACGAGAAACACACTATGAACGGATTGATGACCTCTTGTCAGTCAGTGAAAAAAAAACGTCTAGTATCCATCGATGATGCTAGGCGTTTTTTGTTATCTTCAAAGGAACCTTTATCTATGAGCGATGACCAGGTTGACCAATTGATTCAATTTTGCGAACACGTATGAAGTTACTTAATTGAGCAATTTCTGGCTTGAAAATTGAAGTAAAATTCGTTATACCAAAAAAGGTCGGTTTGTGAAAGAAACACGACCTCGACCTTGATTGGTATTTGGGAACACCTACAAGGTATTTTATTTTTTCATTACAACCCATGTATAACAAAAATCCCTTCCAAAACAAGAGTAATGCCTACTCTCAAAAAAAGGTAGCACTGATCTACTGTCGTGTGAGTACCAAACGTCAAGCCGAGGAACGTTTCGGTATTGAAACTCAGGAGGCAATGTGTAAAGACTGGTGCGAAAAGAATGATGTCTATATCTACAAGATCATCAAAGATGGTTGAGTATCCTGAGGGACATTCGATCGTGATGGTTTTGATGAAGTCCTTGATATCTTGGAGAAGCAAAAAAAGAGGCTTGAAAAGATTGATAAGGAAAGAAAGAAAAAGAAACCTGGAGAAAAAATCAATGAACTGACTGACTTGAACAGCAATCCTATTATTACACATTTTGTATGTGTAGATGGTTCAAGAATCTCAAGAAACGACAACATGGCAGAGACACTTGTCATGACAAACAAAATCAGAGAAGCGGGGGTAGAGATTCTTTATGTGATGTATCCCGTGGATTACAACACAAGTGCATGAATGTTGCAAGAAAACATCTTATATGCATTCTCGGCATTTGAAAGAAGGAACACCAGAGTTAAAGCTATGAATGGTATGAGAGCAAGATTGGTAGAGTGATACCGACCATTTTGATGAACTCCCATTGGTTACAGAAGAGAAAAAGCCTGAAAAAATACGGTCGTAGTTATCCACGAAACGAAATGACCGATAGTGAAAGAGGCTCTTGAAATGTATGCCAACGGAGTATTGGAAAGTGAATCTGCTGTCTTCAGGTACATGAAAGACAAGGGTTTGCAAAGCAATAGCCATCACAATACTAAAGGAGAATTGTACAAAACAATCGTAGAGACCTTATTCACACTGAACAGACTTTATTTTATGGCTGGATACATCCATCATCCTCAACGATGATTAGATGATCTTATCCCTGCCAAGCACGAAGCATTGATTACTATGGATGTTGTGGAAAAAATCCTCAGAAGAAGAGGCGAAAGCAAATTCATCGGAAAGACTATGTTGAAACATAATCCAGATTTTCCATTAAAGGACTTTTTGTTTTGTGGGCATTGTCAGAAAAAACTTACAGGGTATCGAGCAAAAGGACGTAATGATAAATATCCATACTATGGATGCCAAAATGCAAAAGACCCTGAAAGATTCCAAATCAAACGTGAATTGCTCCACGAACAATTTGATGTTCTCTTATCAAAAGTTGCAATCAATGAATGAGTATGGAATTTAATGGAAGAGGTGATCAAAAAACTTCGAGACTGAAGGAAAGATTTTCAGTGAAAATTGGATGGAGAAAAAAGACTATCAGTTGAAAAAATGCAAAAAGATATGACTCAAATACGCAGAACTATATTGAAAACGGATAATATTCATCTTATTGAAGAGATGGAAGCCGAGTGGGAACTTCTCCGTGTTGAGAAAGAAACTGTCCAACATCAACTCGATGACAAAGAAAAAATCACCGATCAGGAGTTAAAAGAACTTTTGGTTCAGGCAAAGAACATCTACATGTGACCCAAATCGGTTTGGGAAATGTCGAACGTCGAACTCAAAAAGATGCTGATGGGTATTCTCTTCGGGGATAAGTTGATGTATACCAAAGAAAAAGGATTTCGAACCGCAGGAAACAGTTTATACGAAGCGGTGTTATCCGCCATTCAGACACCTGATTTTTTAGCATAATGCCAAAGCAAAAAATAACCCGACTTCGAACCGAGTTATCCCAGTCGCAAAGCGAGTTATCTTTATGTGAGAGTCTTGATTTTAATTTAATATGGGTTTGCAGGGATTCGAACCCTGGACCAGTGGCTTAAAAGGCCATTGCTCTACCAACTGAGCTACAAACCCATTCATCTATTCTCCTTTTCTTGCAGGGATTCGAACTCCGCGAACAACCCCGCTTAAGCGGGGTTGCTCTACCAACTGAGCTACAAACCCATTGAGAATGCTTATTTTTATGATTTTTACGAAAAAATGATTAAATCATTCCACGAAGTTTTTTGTAGTATCTTGTACTGATTTTTACTTTTACTTTGAGACCATCACCAAGATCAACTTTTCTGAGAAGAATATTTGGTTTAAATTTTCTCTTTGTTGCATTCATTGCGTGAGATCTATTGTGTCATGATTGGGTTTTTTTACCCGTAAAGTCACATACTCTTGCCATTTTTTTCTACAAAATTTATAAAGGAGATTTATTTTATGCTTTCTTTTCTTCTGTCGCTGCTGGAGTTTCAGCTACTGCTGCAGCTCCTGTTGGTTCTTCTTCTCACTGATCTTTGATTTCTACTACAGTAACAAGAGTTTTCTCTTCGTCAGCTTTAATAGTTATTTTATTACCTAGATTGAGATCTTTTACCAAAATAGTATCATGAATACCTTCCATTTTAGTTACATCAATAGTAATTTGACGAGGAAGATCCTGAGGGAAAGCTTCTACAGTAAGAGAGTCGATTACAAGCTGTACTCTACCAACATTATTTTTTTCAGCAAGAGATTTTCCTTCAAGTACAATTTCTACTTCTGCTGTTACTTTTTCATCTTTCTTCACCGCTTGGAAATCAACATGAATAAGTTTATCAGAAACAGGATCTGTCTGATAATCACGAACAAGAACCATTGTATCTTTTATATCTCCTGTAAGATCAATTGGTCTTGTGTTACCTACTTCTTTGTATATTTTGATAAATGCGTTTTTTGGAAAAGATACCAAGAAAGGAGCAGTAAGATGTTTCCCATAAACAACACCTGGAACCATATCTAATTTTCTTAGCTCGCTTACTTTTTTACCTTTTACAACGCGTTCGCTGACTTGAAGCTGCATTTTTAATTCTGATTGAAACTAAAAGTTTTTATACTGGCTTATGCTGATGCTTTTTCGAAAATTACTTTTTCTCTCTCAGCATTTGTAAGAAGACTCTTCAACTTAGCATCTTTACCTATTTTTTCTCTCATGTAGTAAAGTTTTGCTCTTCTTATTTTATATTCATCCAGAAGAATAATTTTTTCAAAGTTTTTGAAACTGAAAGGATATATTTTTTCAATAGAAAGACCTGAGCTTACTCCTCTTATAGTAAAAGTCCCATCGTGATGAGATGGTTTGCTAACTTTGAGTACGAGACCTTTAAATTTCCATGTTCTCTTATTCGTTCCTTCTCAGATAGTTTCATGGATTTCAAGCTGTTGACCAACTTTAATATCCAATCACTTATATCATTTTAGTTCAGAATATTTTTTTACAATATCGAAGTTCATAAGACTATTGGCATCAGTAAGTAAAACTATTTTTATGCTGTAGTAGCAGCTGTTTTTGCAGTAGATCTACTATTTTCTACTTTTGCTTTCCACTTTCTTTGTTGTTCAAGATTTTTTCTTGTTTCCATAAGAACAACTTTTTCTACTCTTACGAGAGCTTTATTGAGCTTTCTTTTTGCTCTTGTTTTTAATCTTGTCATTAGAAGTAGTTGCATTAGAAGATAAAATAGACAATCCTTTAGCTTTTAATTTTTCAGACAACATAGTCTCCGTAATTCCATAAGCTTTTAGTCTAGCTAATGCTTTTACTTTTGTCTTTTCAACTCGTTTGGTCATACCAGGTAGAGTAGATTTTTTGACAATAGTAGCATACCATTCAACAGCTTTTTTTTCTTTCTCACAAGATTTTGATCTTCTATTTGGATTTTGGAAGATATGTTTGATATCTAATTTTGGACAATTTCCCATCTGGAATTCTAAGATAATAAATTTCTAGAAAAAAGAACTATTTAACATATTTAGCCATGTAAGCGAAAGCTCTGTTGGCTTCAGCCATCTTATGAACTTCTTCTTTACGCTTAATAGCTGACCCTTGACCAGAATAAGCAGCAAGTACTTCTTCAGCAAGTTTCTTGTGCATTGGTTTTCCCTTTTTCCCTCTTGCTGCTTCAAGAATCCATTTTGAAGAAAAAAACATTTTTTTATTGCTTTTTACTTCGAGAGGCACTTGGTAAACAGATCATCAAATTCTTTTTGACTTTACCATGATATCTGGCGCAGCATTATCCAAAGCTGTTTCCAAAACAATCTGAGGATTTGCATGTCAAAAACTTTTGATAGCATCGAGAGTTTTATCAAAAACTTTTCTAGCAGTATTTTTTTTACCATCTTTCATAAGATAGTTTACAAATTTTTCCATTTTTTCAGTACGCCCAGGAATTGGTACAAAAACATTTTCTACAGTCGCCATATCGCTGAAATAAGAAGTAGTAAATTATGAAATTATTTTAAGGAATTATTTTGCTTTTGGTCTTTTTGCTCCATAAAGAGATCTTGATTGTCTTCTAGCCTCTACTGGGTTAGCATCATAAACACCTCTCAAAATATGATACTTAACTCATGGAAGATCTTTTACTCTCCCTCCTCTCACAAGCACAACACTGTGTTCTTGAAGAGTCATCTTTTCACCAGGAATATAAGCAATTACTTCTACTCCATTTGAAAGTCTTACCTTTGCTATCTTTCTCTGTGCAGAGTTAGGCTTTTTAGGTTTGGTAACAGTAACTTTAACACAAACACCTCTTTTAAAAGGTGCAGCTATCTCAACTTTTTTATTTGACTTTAATTTATTGACACCAAACTGGAGAGCTGGAGCTTTAGACTTATATTTCTTTTTAGTTCTTCCTGTTTTGATAAGTTGGTTTATAGTAGGCATCAGAAGCAAAAATTGAATAAAGATATTTTCTTTCTATTTGACACTTATAGTAAAATAGAATTTCATTTCAAGATAAAAGTATTTTTTTCTCTGTTTTCTTTTTTTAATCGAATATTTGATGGTTTTTTAACTATTTCATATCATATGTCAATTGTTTTTTTTTACGATTCGGAACAGTTTTTGACTTTTCAACACATTGAAAGTATTATTAACTATAACTTTATCTAGCCATCAAACTATCTCGACTATGTTTACTTTACCGATTGAAAAACTTGAATCTCCACTTTATTCACCATTACATTCTTCTCAAAAAAAGAAGAAAAAAAACTCTTTTCGTTTTCATAACGCAGTAAAAGAATTTTTTACTTTAAGTGGAATTGTTTTATTGGTGGGATTTTTGAGTATCGTTTTCATCAATATAGAAGTAGTGGCGATGAATATCAGTGATTTTTTGTTTTGATTCCAGACTGAACATGGCATTACAAGTACTCTTTTCAGTTTCAAACATGAAAAACCTCAGCTTCAACCAGATGAAAAATTTTTGGAAAAAGAAATTATAAATGATACTGGAACAATCTTGTCTGGTGTGATGGCTCCTATTGCACTCAATTATGAAACACAACTCAAAAAAAATACTCAACTCACAAGATTTGATTTCAATCTACTGCCGCCAGAAAATAGAATCATCATCCCTTCCATTGATATTGATGCTCCTGTAGTGGATCTTCAGTATGCTGCAATGGAAAATTTTGAAGCTGGAAACTATGATACAGAACTCTATTCTGGGACAGTAAAGTATCCAACTACGCCTGATCCTGGTAGTTCTGGAAATTCACTTATTTTCTGACACACAAGTTTTTATTGGCGAAAACACAATCCTTATGGAACTATCTTTGCTAGATTACCAAAACTCAAAAAATCTGATCAGATTCAAGTAATTTGGAACGGAAAACTTCACACTTACAGAGTCAAAGAAAAAATTATCGTCTCGCCAGATAAAGTAAAACAAACTTATTTGAGCTATAAAAATGGGAATTTTCTGACTTTGATGGGTTGCTATCCGGTAGGAAGCGATAAAGATAGAATTCTCATCATCGCGGAACTTGTAACTCCAAAACAATCTTTAGCGTATTCTTCAAACTAAATGAAATTATTTTCTCAAAATATTTTTACTCTGACTCTCTGCTATAAAAAAATTCGCGATATTTTTTCTATTTTTCTGTCTATTCTCATCTGAATTTCTTTTATCAATCCTTATTCTTTTGCTTCGGAACAAGAAATTCCTGCATCTGAAATAACTCCTGTAGCTACCACTACCACCGAGATAACGACTGAGGAAATACCAGAAATTAACCTTGAACAATTTAATAGCCAGATAGATCAGATTCAGCAAACAATCACTCTCATCAGCGAAAGAGTTTCTGAACTCGTGCCTTACTGAGGTACTACTAAAGCTCATGAAAGATTTGTTATGCTCCAAAATGAGGTAGAAAAAGTAACAGACAGTATGCAAGCTTCCTATAAAAAACTTGAAAAAATTGCAATTAGAATGAATATAACAACTCAAGAACTCAAAAAAACTGCGGAAGAAATTTTTTCTCTCAAAAATTCAATCAAAGAAACACAACAGACTATAGTACTTATGACTGAAATTCTTTTCAAACTCAACAACGAACTAACTGACAAAAACTACCAAATTGATGATATAAAACTTTTTCTCAAATCAGATAATATTAGCGAACCACTTTCTCATGATTTTCTGCTCCAGTCGCTCGTAGCTAAGATGGATGAACTGCTTGGAAAACTTGAACAAGATAAGACTAATAATCTTAATCTCGGAAAAAATCTGATTAGCATGAGAGCAACTATCAAGCAAGACATGACAGACTCGGCGACCACTATTCAAATGCTCAAACAGAAACAAAATTATATTCTAGAATTTCTTTCTCTCTACAAAGATAATAAAATTCCTGCTGGAATCTGAATTACAGATCTTTTTGAGTCGAGAAAAGATGTCCAACTCAAAATCGCAGAGACGATGAAACTTATTGCTGAGTGAGCTAGTCCGCTTACTTTTGACTTTGCGAGTCGTCTTTCTGAACTTAATCAAACAGTCGAAAGACCTTTTGGAGATCACTTTTTTTCTTGGCCGCTCCAGCCCGTCAACAATATTCTTTCTTTTTTCCAAGATCCAAGCTACCAAGAAAAATTTGGCATAACTAATATGGGAGTTGACTTATCTTCTAGCCAGCTTAATCCGATCTATGCTCCAGCTGACGGAGTCGTCTATAGAGTCGTTGACAAGGACTGAATTTCTCTAAACTGGCTCGTCATTGCTCATAAATACTGATACAGCTCAGCTTTTGCTTATATGAACTCGATCTTAGTCAAAGAAGGAGAACTCGTTTCAAGATGACAACTTCTATGATATAGCTGATGAGAACCTGGCACAAGAGGTGCTTGATTTTCTTCACAAGGATCACTTTTACATTTTGAGCTCGCGAAAGATGGTATAGCTATAGACCCTCTTTTGAATTTGGATTTGAGTTTAATACCAGATCAAAAACTTTTACCAGACACCTACCAGGTAAAATATTTGAGAAATGTGGCAGATAGAGCAGAAAGAAGGCAGGGAATTACTTTTATCGAAGGAGCGAATGTTTTTGAAAGAAGATCAAATTATCTGGCAAAGTTCTGAACTCCACCTTATAATACAGCTACTTTCCGAGAAAAAGCGTCAGAATGAAGCAACATTGATATTGATCTCGGTCTTTGTATTGGTATGGCAGAAAGTTCACTTGGAAAATTTTTGTCGACTGCCAATAACATCTGAAATGTGTGAAACAATGATAGATGAGATAGAATTCCTTATGATGCTCCGATGGTTGGTGCTGGGCTGATCTATAAAACCCTCAATAACCAATTTCTCTGAGCTTATCACAGAATTGACGAACTGTCTGGCTTCTGAAATAAAGAGTGAAAGGTCTATGCTTCATCACCAATAAACTGGCAAAATAATGTAGTCAAATGCCTCAGCACGATCAAAGGCTACTATGTCCCTGAAGATTACCCATTTAGAACGGCTCCCAATCCAAACTTCTTAGATCCAAATTTCTCACTCGCTGGTAGCTGATCTCTTATCTCGGAAGCTCAATAAAAATTTTTTATATTTTTAGAGTGTTTTAGAAATTTTTAGGGGTTCGTTTTAGTCGATAAGTCACTGGTGAGAAAGTCGTCTCTCAGCGTCGAGAGCAGCCATACAGCCAGTTCCTGCTGAGGTGATGGCTTGGCGGTAGATGCGATCCTGGACATCTCCAGCAGCAAAAACTCCGTCGATATTTGTCTTCGTTCCTGAGTGAGTCTTTATGTAACCAATTTCATCGAGATCGATCTGACCACCTAAAAATGCTGTATTTGGCTGATGTCCGATAGCGTAAAAAAGTCCCTGAACCTCCATTTCTGACTGTTCCTGAGTGACTGAGTTTTTGACGACAAGCTTTTCCAGATGAGTTTCTCAGAGAACTTCTATAAGCTCAGTATTTCGTACCACTTGTATTTTTGGATTGGCAAAAACTCTATCCTGCATCACTTTTGATGCTCTCATCTTATCTGAACGAACAAGCAAGCTGATTTTTTTACCAAATTTGGAAAGAAATGAAGCTTCTTCACAAGCTGAGTCTCAGCCTCCGATCACGACGAGATGTTTGCCACGATAAATCGGTAAAGCACCGTCACAGACCGCACATGCTGAAATTCCTCTCTGTCGAAGTTTGTCTTCTCCTGGTACTCTCATACGCTTTGCACTAGCACCTGTAGCTATGATAAGCGAGTGAGTAAGGTGAGTTTCTCAGCTCACGACTACTTTAAATGGTGAACTAGACAGATCGACACTGTCAACAGTCTTCGTCACTATAGTAGTCCCATTTTTGATTGACTGGTCTCTCATCTTGGTCATAAGCTCTGTACCGTCTATATGCTCAAAACCTGGATAGTTTTCTACTTCTGTCGTAGTCGTAAGCTGCCCGCCAGCTGCGATCCCGCCAGCCAAAAATCACTCAAACATAAGCGGTTCGAGATTTGCTCTACTAGCGTAAATCGCTGCACTGTGTCATGCTGGTCCAGAACCTATAATTATCAGTTTGTGAATCATCCAGAATAAAAATTTTAGAAAAATAAAATTGTTTTTTGAGTGTATAGTGATTTGGCGGGGGGTTGCAAATGGGAGTAAAAAAAGTTGGTAAAAATTTGCAATAAGAGTGGAAAAATATAGACTAGAGAGACGATTTTATTCGCTATTTTTGGATGGAAGTATTTATCGGAACAGTTATTATTATACTTTTTCTTTACTTTGCGGGATTTATCCTTTGGAAAGCTACTTTTGTTGACTGGAAAAAAGCTCATACAGATAAAAAAGCTCTTTCTCTGAAATTTATGCAGGTGAAATTACCTCAGAAACTCTCAGATCTCGATCAAAAAAATGATCCGATACAAAACATGAAACAGAATATTGATGTCATGAACCAGATTTATAAAAATTTTTATGCTATTTATTCTGATGATAAACGAGATATAAAACTATGACAAGATACTATTAGTCTGGAAATCATAGTGGAAAAAGAGCTGATTAAATTTGTGATGGGAATTCCAGATGATTACTTTGATAATTTTGAGAAAATTATTAGTTCTTTTTATCCTGGCGCTGTGATTGATATTATAGATCAGCCAAAAATGCTCGATGCTGGAAAATTTATGGCGGGCTGATATTTTTCGCTTACCAAAAAAAATCCACTCCCGTTCAAAACCTATGAAAACTTTGAAGCTGATCCTATGGATAGTATGCTTTCGTCTTTTTCGAGGGTCGAGAGCGATGAAAAACTCAGCTTCCAGATACTCGTTTCTCCAATTAGCGAAGATACTCAAAAACAGCTCAAAAAAGATGCTGAAAAGCTTAAAAAAGATGAAAAATCTGAATCTTGATTATTATCGTTTATTGGCTCGATAGGCAATCTCCTTCTCAAAGGAGCTGATTGAAAAAACAAAGATGATAAAAAAGAAGAAAAAAATAAATATTCTGGCTCTCAAAATAACGACATAGACAAAAAACTTGAAGATGAACTTTTTTCTGTAAAAATTACGGCTTTGGCACTGTCACCACTTCCTGATAGACCAGAAAAAATTATCAACGACTTGGGTAGATCACTCAATCAGTACAACTATGTCGGTCTCAATAGTTTGCAGTATAAAAAAACTAAAAATATTTCATCTTTTATTCAAGAATTCATTAAGAGAACTCTTTTTATTGATCGTGGTTTCAAGGAAAATATTCTTGATGAGTGAAAAGAAACGATTCTTAGTATTAAAGAACTTTCTTCACTTTTCCATCTCCCTCACTCAAGATATAATAAAAATCCAAGAATCAAGCGACAAAACTACAAAATTATTCCTGCTCCAGACAGCATTCCAAATGAGTGACTTCTTCTCGGGCACAATCTTTTTGCTGGAGTGAAAAAAGAAATCAGACTGAAAAATGATGATAGATTTAGACATTTTTATATCATCTGACAAACTGGTACTGGAAAATCTACGATGCTCCTCGTCCAAGCTAGAGCTGATGTAAGACAATGAAACTGATTTTGTTTGATCGATCCACACGGAGATCTATGTGAAGATATTCTCAAGGATTTTCCGAAAGAAAGAATAGATGATCTGATTTACTTTGACGCTGCCAACTTTGAGTATCCTCTCTGATTCAATGTTTTTGAAACAGTTCATGGTACAGAAGACGAAAGAGATATTATCGTCAATGATCTTGTCGACATGTTTGTGGCGATGTACGGTCATGAAATTTTTGGTCCTAGAATTCAGGATTATTTTAGAAATGCGGCTTTGGCTTTGATGGAGCAGCCCGATTGAGGTACTTTGACCGAGATTGTGAGAATTTTCGTCGATCCTGCTTACCAGAAATTAAAAATTAAAAATGTAACAAATCCGGTGGTGCGTGGATGGTGGGATAAGACATATGCTTCGATGGGAGAGAGAGAAAAAGGTGAAATGATCCCTTACTTTCAGGCGAAATTTGGTCCATTTACGACGACACCGATTATCAGAAATATTATCTGACAGCCAAAAACTGCTTTCAATATGGCTCAAGCTATGCAGGAAAAGAAAATTATCCTCGTCAATCTCAGTAAAGGAAAACTCTGAGAAGTGAATAGCCAACTTCTTGGTAGAATGATTACAACTCAGGTCAAACTAGCTGCTCTCGCAAGATCCAAGATGCTCTCAAACGACAGAGTTCCGTTTTTCCTCTATATTGATGAGTTTCAAAACTATGTTTCTTCATCGATCGAAAGTATTTTGTCTGAAGCGAGAAAATATAAACTCTGACTTATCGTAGCTCATCAGTATATCGACCAGCTCAAACAAGGCTGACTTGGTGGGTCGCTCGATCTCTCAAAAGCTATTTTTGGTAATGTCGGTAGTATGATGGCTTACAAGGTCGGTGCACCCGATGCTGAGTTTCTGGAAAAAGAATTTTCTCCTGAAATTTCTCAGTCTGATCTTGTTAATATGGATAAATTTAAAGCAATTATGAAGCTTTCTGTCGATACACAGCCAACAAGGCCGTTTAGCATAGCTCCTGTCAACCCTTTTAGCACGCCTGTCTTGAACTCTGAAGAAAAAGTAGCGATCATCAAACAAATCTCGGCTCTCAAGCGATGAACAAAAAAAGATTTAGCAGAAAAAGAAATTTTTTATAGAGTAGGAATATAAATTTTTTATTCTGGTGAATGTAAAAAAGATATGGAAGCAATATAATCTTGTATTCTTATGTTTTTTAAACCCTCGCCGGGTGGGCCATACTTTTTTGGCATTGCCACAAACCCCGCATAAAATTCTATTACTATTTTTGCGGGGTCGAAAACACTGGAAATCGAAAAGTATGCACACTTCGTAAGTAAGGTCGCATTCTTATTTTTTCTTCGTTTCCCTTGAAAAAATAAATGCTCATCTTAAAAAAACTCTAGCCAACGCAAAATCTCGTCTTTACTCTCCTCCTTACTCCTTGACTACTCACTACGTTTTTTCTTGAGTTCTACCGACTCACCCCGATAGTCATCGAGGGCAGGTTACGAATACACTGAAAGTGATCAGTTTTGCAGAAAATTAGTTTTTGTAAATGAGGTTTAAAAAAGAGGCTAAAATTTGCAAAAAATCGGATTGTCACTATGATGGAAGGGATTTATTTTATTCAGTGATTTCCCATGAAATTATTTTGAATTAAAGTCCTTTTGGTGGTCGTGATGATGGGTAGTTTTTCCAGTTGTCTAGCTCAGCAAAGTAGCTGGGGAAGCTATGGAAATAATCCGCTAGACATTCTAGACACCGTGGCTTGAGAAGCTAATGATCAGTATAAAATTCAGGAAACGAAGCTCAATGAGGTGAGTAACTTGGAGGGTGGCTTTCCATCGCAATTTAGAATTACTAATACGCTTGATTCAATCAGAGCAAAAATCACGCCGTACATCCAATGGATTATGTTTATCTGACTATCTTTGGCTGTCGTTCTCATCATCTACAATGGCTTATTGCTAGTAACTAATTCGCTTCATGGAGATGGAGAAATTTCATCTGTACAGAAAAGAATCATCAATATACTTATCTGAGTACTTGTTCTTACTGGATTTTATTTTATTCTTCAGGTAACTCTCTCTCTTATCGCTAATGTCACAACTTAAACTATTCACTCACATTTTCTCTCTTTAATCCTTCAAAAAAACAAAAAATATGAAAAAATTTTTATTTCTGGTGACTTCTCTCTTCTTTCTGTTTTCAAGTTGTAATGCTCAAATTCCAAGATTTGAAAATAATTTTGCTCAATATCTCAAACAATGAAACGAAAGTGTTTTTGATATCTGAGTAGATAAAAATGCAACACTAGAAGACAACATAAGATATCTTTTTTATCCTGATTCTTCTGGTAGAGGCTGACTTTTATGGGATACAATTAGAATTATCTGAGCTGCACTTTTAGTCTTGATGATCATCTATGCTGGACTCCAAATTATTTTGGCATGAAACGATGAGAAAAAAATTTGATCTGCTAGAGAGACTATGCTCTATATTGTTTATTGAGCTCTCTTATTTTTTAGTGTCACTTGGGTCTTAGGAACAGCTTTGCAGATCAATAACCCATGATGAGGAAGTGAAGCACTTTTGTTTAATATCAGAAATAGAGTAATTTTTCAAATACTTGCTCTTCTCAAAGCCCTTTGATTTTTTGCTGCAATAGCTTTTTTAGCTTATCACGGCTACCAGTTCATGAGAGCTTATGAAAGCGAAGATCAAATAGAGAGTGCTAAAGAATGAATTCGTAATGTACTAGTAGCACTTCTCTTTATCAAAGTTATTGACTATTTGTACTTTATTGCTTCTACTGATAGTACTTTATTTGTCAGCAGAGCTACTGAGCTTATTGCGACGATCAGCAGATTTATGGCATATTGATTGTGAGTTTTAATGATAGCTAGCGTTATTTATGCTGGAGTACAGCTTGTCACTAGCAATGGAGATGAATCAAAGATAGAAAATGCTAAAAATACAGTTCTCACAGTTTTCTTAACAAGTCTCATTATTTTCTTATTCCTTCTTATCATCTACCAAGTCTTTAATCAGTTTACTTAAGAAAATATTTCCATTGAAGTTCTCTTTCCTTCAATAAGATTAAATCACAAAAAAAGCAAGCTAGGAAAGTAATCCTGCTTGTTTTTTTATTTTAGAGCAAGACTTGCAAACGGACTTATAAATCGCTATGCTTAAGTAAATACTGAAAAAATCATTTTTAAATAAAATTTCTATATCAATAAAATTTTATTTTCTCAATTCAGTATTTACTTGTGTTCTCTCTTCACTGCGTTCTAAAAATTTCTTTCGTAATTTTTCGGCACTAGATTACTAAATAAAATTTAGTCATAAATAGTTTTCTAGATGCATATAACTGAATCTATCGTAAAAATCTTTTTGATTTTATTGATGATTCAATTTAACTTAATTCATTGTTTACTTAAAAAGATTTATTTTCTTGCAATCTGATGAAGGAAAAAATTCTCAACATCTATTATCATATTTTGGCCAGACTTGCTCGTTTTTATGTAAAAAAGCATAAACCGTTTGTCATCTGAGTCTGTGGTAGTGTCGGAAAAACTTCGTGTAGAATGATCGTTTCTCAGATACTCCAAGCTGGCCTCAAAGGTAAAAAAATCGTCACTTCTGAGAAAAATTTCAATGGTGAACTATGACTCAGTCTATCAATTTTCCAGATAGAAAAATTTGAACCAACAGTTTGGTGTTTGATTCAGACTTATTGTAAAATACGACTTAAGACTTTTTTTGGAAAAAAACCTTATGATGTTATCTTTTTGGAGTATGGTATCGATCATCCTTGAGAGATGAACTTTTTGCTAAGTATTGTAAAACCAGAAATATGAATTTTTACCAGCATTGATAAAGTACATTCCCTACAATTTGGAGATCCTGATGTAATAGCTCGTGAGGAGGCTTTGCTCATCAAAAATACAAAAGAGATTGCCTTTATTAATATGTCTGATCAGTATGGAAGACAGCTAATGGACAAACTGGACATCGATATTTTTCGTTATCACACTGAAGAAACTTCTGATGAAACTGATATCCACTATGTTCATAACCAACTTATTAAAAATCATGACCATATTTCTAGCAAAGCTACTCTTTTTATTAAAAAACAAAAAATTACCGTCGAGACCAATCTCATCGGTAAAGAAAACTTATGATATATTTGAGTTTGACTTTGTATTAAAGATATTTTAGCTCATCGCTTTAGTATTTCACTTCCTAAATCAAGCGATACTGTAAAAATCACAATTACTCTACAACCCTGAAGATTTACTCTTTTTAAAGGTTTGCGCGATAGTATTTTAATTGATTCAAGCTATAATGCTGCTCCGATGAGTATGAGAAAAGTCCTCGACAGCGTCTATGCTATCAAAAAAGAGTGCCTCAAATCTCATAAAATTATCGCTTGTCTCGGAGACATGAGAGAGCTTGGAGATTTTGAAGAACAGGAACACAGGCTATTAGCATGACCAGTAAGCCAGATAGCTGATGTTGTCGTAGCTGTAGGAACTAACAGTGTCAACCACTTTTCTGACGAGCTGAGAAAGATTTGATACCCTAGTGAACAAATTTTCCCCTACTTGTCATCAGTTTTAGCTGGAGAAAAAATTAAAGAGATTATCAAAGAAAACAGTCATCAAAACTATATTGTTGTTTTCAAATGAAGCCAAAATACTATTTTCTTGGAAGAGGCTGTGAAAGTAAACCTAGCAGATAGCGAAAAAAGAAAAAAACTTCCGAGACAGAGTAAACGATGGCTATCTACAAAGAAAAAGTTTTTTGAAACGATGCATCAGTTTTCTGCTTTTTAGTCGCAGATGGTCGATTTTAATTTTTTATGTTTTATTGCAAAATGGATATTGTCCAAGAGTTACAGCTTTTCTATAATAAACAAGCCAGCCGTTTTCATGAAACCAGAAAAAGAACTTGGCCAGAATTTAAAATTTTATTGAAAGAAATTGAAGGTTTTCCTGAAGAGAAAAAAACGATTAAAGTACTGGAAGTTGGCTGTGGAAGCTGAAGATTCTATAAGTTTTTAAAGGAAAATTCTTCAAAAATAATAGATTATAGTGGGGTTGATATTTCTAAAAATCTTATAGAAATTGCCAAGATGGAGAATACTGATGGACACTTTTCGGTCGCTCATATGAAAGATTTTCTCGAGAAACAAAAACAAGAACAGTACGATGTTATTGTTTGAATTGCTAGTTTTCATCATCTAGAAAACAAAACTGAAAGACTTTTCACTCTGGAGCTGATGTACAGAGCTTTGAAATACGATGGAAAATTATTACTTCTGAACTGGGCTTATTCTGAACGATTTCTAAAAAAGTACTGGAAAGCTCAGCTTAGTGCTATCTGAAAAATGTTTTCCACACTAGGTTTTTGGAAATGGAATGATGTGCTCGTACCTCGAGTCGAAAAAAATGAAACCTATCATAGATTTTACCATATTTTTACACTGAGAGAAATAGCTATTTTAGTCAAAAGATCTGGTTTTTCTCTAAAACTTCTATCGTTTATAGACAGATTTGGACATCTTGTAGACAAACGACGCTTTGCAAAAAATTCTTTGATCGTTGCAGAAAAGAAAGTTATTTTTGATGATTAGAGGACTCTTGAAATAAAATCTGTTGAAAAGGTCGTTTTTTTGAGTATATTAACGGAGTTCGTTTTACTGTTTCAATCTCACCATGAAAGACATTGTCACAAGAATCGTAGTCACATTATCTGGTTTAGCACTCGTTTTGTACTGTGCTTTTTTGTGGTCAAACAATGCTGTCATAGCTTTACCAGCTTTTGCTAGCTTTTCTGTCTTGCTCTACTGAGTTTTGATCGTAGTGGGACTCTTCTGTGCTATAGTGCTTGGGGTTTATCCTCTCCCAATCAAAAGGCTGAGAGTAATCTTGGGCGTACTTGGCATCACTTTGGTCTTTCTCGGTGGCTATGTTCTCACAAATGACGTCTCAAAACAAGTCTACATCAGCGATGTGGTCAGACTACTCGGAGTTTTACTCCTCATTCTCGGTAGCTCGGGGCTGATTATCCCCGAATCGACAAAAAAACATCAAAGAGATTCAAAAGTCGAAATCATAGAAATTTAATAACTTTTTTCCTGGTTTTTGTAAAAAAATATTGGAAAATATTTAGTCGTAGCATAATTAAGGTCAAAAATCTCAACGCAGTGAGATATTGAGACCTTACACTTTAGTGTGGCTAATGACCACTTTACATGCAGATGTAGCATAATTGGCTAATGCACTTCCTTGCCAAGGAAGATACTGCGGGTTCGAGTCCCGTCATCTGCTTTCTTACTAATGCTATTGAAAACTATTATTAACTAAAGATACTCCGGGTTCTCCCCGACAGCCGTCGGGGTTCAGTCCGGTCATCTGCTATTGAACCTTATACTTACTTAAATATTAGCAAAATGAAGATTGAAATATTTCTAGAAGATAATTGAACTTTTTGAGCTCATGCCATAATAGGTAATGAAAATATTTTTGGTACTGGCAAAGACTATCAAGAACTTATGAAAAACCTAAGAAGTTGATTTTCTGTGGCATTTTGATCTCATAAACTTTCATGAAATTCTTTAAAATTAGCACATTTTTTAGGCCTCAGAAAAAAATCAGTCGATGCCTCTCACATATAAGAAAATAGAAAACATTCTTGTTGATTTTGAATTTAAAGAAACTCGTCAAAGTTGAAGTCACAAAAGATTTGAAAAAGGCTGAATGTGAGTATCAGTACAATCCAAAACGGCATGCAGCATACTTGATACAATTGGGCTAATAATTTGAAAAACTAGAAAAGATATTATCAAATTATATAAAATAAAACTTTAAGTAAGTGCCATAGCGGTCGACTATAAGAAAGCCAGAATAAGCCCAATATCGACTCTATTGACATGTCTTTTCGGGATCACAAACACTTTGAAAGTGAATATTTTTTAAGATTGACATTTTGCTTGAATATGAGTTTTGAAATACTATAGTAATCGGGTAAACAATAAACCCTATAAAAATTATGGAACAAAAACAAAAAAAGACAAGCAACCAGTGGTGGCAAGTTCTTAACGCCTGTAAAAAACTGGCGATGGATAAGTATGATGACTATGGTGGTTCCGTTTTTGTACTAAGGACACCTTCGATGGTGGATCAGATCAGAAATAAATGCCTTAGAATCATCAGTATTCAAGAGACTAAGACTCAAAAAATTGACGACTCGATCAACAGTGAATTCGTAGGAATTATCAATTATTCTATCATGGGATTAATGATTTTGGAGGATAAAGCTGATGAAGATCTGCCTAAACATGAGTTTGAAAAACTTTATGACCAGAAAACTGAAACAATTCATGAGCTTATGATGAAAAAAAATCATGATTATGGTGAAGCTTGGAGAGGCATGGGAGAAACTAGTTTTCCTGATCTCATTCGCCAAAAACTGGTCAGGATGAAAACAATGACTGAAAATGGTGGAGCTAAGGTCTCTGAAGATCTCGATGCAAACTATCACGACATCATCAATTATGCTATCTTCTGGTTAATTTTGGAGATGCAGAGAGGAAATTTTGAAGTAGAAACAGAAGTTAAACTGGGAACAGAGTCCACTGAACAGAAATAAAATGAACGAAAATATAATTCATCACCAAGTTCAACATCCGGAAAGTGAGCAACTTTTTGCAGATGTTTATGAACTGAAAATAAAAAATGGGGCATCTGTATTTGCTGTTCTGCCACATTGCTCAATTGGAGCAGAAGCGATGGCAATGATACAAGCTCTTAGTTCTAGAAGTCCTGCCACTGTATTATCTCACCTTCATAAAGTTGCTCAAAAAGGTCCTGAAGCTTTTATGGAAACTTTCTACAAAGGATACGGTGATAAATCAATTGGTGACTTGGGCCATGTATTACTAGTCTATGAAGGTGTTTCGATGTTAGCAGCAAAGGCAATTCAAGATTGTCAACTGTACGCTGGCCAAGAGTCATCGACTAGATATATAGACTTTAGTAAACAATCTTTTTTAGATTTTGAGATCAATCCTGAGAAAATCAGTTTAGTAGACAGTAAAATTTCTGGCGTGACAGGCATTCAAGAGCAATACAGGGATTTTTATCTCTATGCTTTGCCTGAAATTAAGAACAATCTTTATGAAAAATATCCTTGGGAAGATCAAAAGGGAGTTATTATATCAGGAAACGAGATTACAGAAGATGTTTACGAAAGGTCAATAAAAGCAAGATCTTTTGATATTGCAAGAGGTTTTCTTCCTGCTGGGGCTGCTACCAATGTATTTTGGTATTCTGCAATAAGCACGGCAGTAGATCATCTTGGCTGGTTAAGATGTCATGCTCTTGATGAAGTTCAAGAGTTAGCAGACAAAACTCAAGAATTATTGGATTTCATTTATCCTAGTTCTTTCTTGGGGAGAAAAATTGATCTGGCGAAAGAAAATTATAAAAAAGATTTCTATCTCACACAGTATTACTTAGAAGAGCATTCTGGACAACAGGTAGATTTTTATTTAAAAAATCTCTCAAATTACAAACAGGCAATTCTTACTAGACCCTTTCGTCAGGAATTGCACTATACAATTGGAGAATGTGGCACTTTGGAATACAATGCTTTGTTAGATTTTGCATCTTTTAGAGATCAGCAACGACATCGTTCATTTGTACAAAGACAAGGCCTTCTAACTGATAAGTATGGCTTTCACGAATGGTATATTGATAATTTGCCAGATAAAATTCATGAAGAAGCAATTGAATTACTTCAAAATCAGTCATTGAAAATTGAACAAACTGGATTGGATAAATTCCAAAAACAGTATTTGTTTCCGATGGGAATGAAGATTCCTACTAGAATCGTGGGACATCTAGGAAAAATTTTTTACTTTCTGGAGTTGCGTTGTCAAAAAACTGTACATCCGACTTTATATACAAATACCTTTTTCTTGGCTAGTGAAGTAAAACAATATTTAGCTCAAGAGCTAGGTGTTGTTGCAGACGAAATTCCTATGTATATCGATCCAGATGTTGGAGGTTTCTCCCTGAAAAGAGGAACTCAGACAATCTTGGAAAATGGAAAGGAAATGATCTGATTTATTCAAACTGGTGGCTTGTCCACCAGTTTTTTTTATACCGATAGTTTTAGAAATACTTTATATTCATCGCTTCACTTGAATCTAAAGTGTCTAAAATCACCGGTATAAACTCTCTCATCCATTCAAATTTTTTTACAAATTTTCATGGTGTTCGAGTTTATTCATTGAAAACCAGAATTTTATTTTTTAAGAATTTTGTCAATAATGTTTGATTGAGTATGTGGTGTTTTTTTGCGTTTTTTCAGGTTTTTTTTATGATCGGGGGGAGGGAAAGTTCTTTCTTATTCGAAGAGAATGAACAGTGATTCTGGAAGAAATTGTCGTATCTAACGGACTTTGCGAGTGTTTTTGGTGAAACTGCGACTCACTAGAGATGATCTGTAAAGACAATTGATGCTCGATTTTGGTAAGAACACACCCAAATGGTTATCCTGAGCGACTCCTGACGAAGCCTCTCGATGTTGCCCCGATTGTTCCCCCGCAGATTATGAATTTGGCCAATTCGCCTAAAACTGACACTAAATGACCTTGTCAGTTTTTTGTTTATAAAAAATCTATCCAAACTGGCTTCATTAGCACTTTTGGATAGATTTTCAATAACCAGATTATTATTTTTTAGATTTTATCGTATTTTTGAACATCAAGTTCGCTATTTACTTTATTGATTAGATCTTGGATTACTCAAACAATAATGATAACTCCAGATCCTGTTACAACAACAGGCAAAGAACCAAGTGACTGAGTAATAATATCAACAAATGGCAGGTAGTAAAGTACATAGCTGTAAATTCCTACTAAACCTAGTCCAATACCTCACCAAAAACAAAGGTGCGTGATAATAGTATTAAGGTATTGAGCTGTTTCTGTACCTGGTCTAATACCTTGAATAAATCCACCTCTTTTTTGGATATTATCAGACATTCTGTCTGGATTGAAAACGATTACCGTATAGAAAAATGTAAACACAACGATCAGCATAAAGTAGACTATAATTGCAGGAGCTGCTGGTTGCTGGCTATAGATATTGAAATTAAGCTCTATTCGTTTGGCAGCTTGTTCGACCATAATATTTGGAGTTCCAAACTTGATGACAAACTGTGAAATCAAATAAGGAAAAGTAATAAACGCAATAGCAAAAATGATTGGCACCATACCCACTGGATTGAGTGGGATAGGAAGTGCTGCAGTTTGCTGAACTTTACCTTGTTTAGCATAAATTACTGGTATTTCTTTAGTAGTTTTAATGATGAAGACAGAAAGAATTACAAGAGCAATTACAATGATAAACATCACAAAAGCGACTTCAAAACCACTTCCTGCTGCACCAGCAATACTTGTATAAATTTGACTCGCTAATCCTGAAATAATAGAAGCAAAAATTAGAAGAGATGTACCATTTGCAATGCCTTTTTCTGTAATAAGTTCACCAATCCAGATCATAATAACAGATCCAACAGTCAAAGAAAATGCCGATAAAAGAACTATACCAAAACTACCAGTATCGATCATTGAACCTCCCAAAAGAGAGTTGATAAAATAAACCATACCAATAGACTGCATAAATGCCAATGGCAAAGAAAGTCGTCTCGTATATTGTTGAATCTTATTCGTACCAACTTCTCATTGTTCTTGCAGTTCTTCAAGGTGAGGAATCACTGTTCCTAAAAGCTGCATAATAATTGAAGCATTGATATAAGGTGCAAGTCAAACTCAAATTATTGAAAAGTTATCAAGAGTCCCTCCCAACAACATTGAAAAAAATTCTAATCCTGTCCCTGCTGCTGCAGATCATCAGTTTGTTAAAATTTCAATAAATTTATTGATATCTACAAAAGGAACTGGAACAAAAACAAGCAATCTATAAAGAGCCAACATTCACAATGTGAAAAGAATTTTCTTTCTGATTGCTTTATTGCTTCGTATATCTGTAATATGAGAAAGTATTTTTTTGAATTTCATAGTCTCAATCTCAAAGAGAATAAATATTTTCCTGCAAAAATGAAAAACGAGCTAGAAGTCTTTTTGATAGACACCAGCATCGTATTTTACTAGGCGATAGATCCACCAGCTTTTTCAATCGCTTCTTTTGCTTTAGCTGAAAATGATGCAATACCTTCAAACGATAGTTTTTTAGTAAGATCACCTCTTCAAAGTATTTTTACAAGATGATTTTCTCTAGCATATCCTCTTTCAATAAGAAATGCTGGATTGATAGTTTCACCACCTTTGATAGAGTCGTCTTGATTAAGTCTATCAAGATTTACTACACTTACTTTATCAACAAGTTTATAGTGTCTCTTAAACCCTTTCATTTTTGGCAATCTCTGAACTAATGGAGTCTGTCCTCCTTCAAACCACCAAGGTAATTTAGCTCAACTTCTTGCTCATTGACCTTTGTGACCTCTTCCAGAGTAATTACCAGCGCCTGAGCCGTTTCCTCTTCATAGATCTTTACCTTTTTTCTTGTTTCCAGTATTTTTTGGCAATGTATGCAACAACATAATCTGATACATAAGACAATAAAAATTCCTTAATCTGAATAAGCTATTTTAATTATTCTGCTTCTTCTTCAGTCTTTTTTGATGTAACTGTTTTTTTTGTAAGAGTAGGTTTTTTCTTTGCTGGAACAGAAGTTTCTTTAGTAGTTTCTTCAACTTTTTCAGATTCTTCATGTGCAGTAGCCTGAGAAAAAACTTTTACTTTATTTGAAGATTTTTTTGACGCTTTGTAAAGAGCAAGTGCTTGGATACAAGCGATAGCATTGTTGAGTTTGTTGTTTGTACCGATAATCTTTGTAAGTACATTGAGATATCCAACAAGATTGAGAACAGTTCTTAGAGAAGATCAAGCCTTGAGACCCGTACCTGGAGCTGCTGGAACAATCTTAATAATTGCCGATTTATATTTATGAGTGATTGGATATGGAACAGAATCTGATTCAGAAATTGGAGCAACGACAATAGCTTTGTAAGCTTCTTGTGTAGCTTTTCTTACTGCAATAGCGACATCTGGTCCTTTTGCAACACCTAAACCAATTTTTCCTTTCTTGTTTCCAATAAGGACAATTGCTCTAAATGACATTCTTCTTCCTCCAGTCGTAACTCTCGTTACTCTTCTTACTTCGAGAAGAACCTCTTCAAAATCTTTTTTTGGTTTATCAGCTCTGTTACGATTGTTATTTTCTTTCATGTGAGATAACTATTGTATGGTAAATGAAATGATAGTACATATTTTTAGATAGACACTCATCCTTCTCTAACACCTTCTGCAATTGCCTGAATTCTTCAGTGATATTTATATCCATTTCTGTCAAAAGCTACAGCTTTTACTCCTTTTTCTTTTAGAACTTTAGCTATTGCTATACCAACCTGTTTTGCTCAGTCTATCTTATTAGCTCTTTTTAGCCCTTTATCAAATGCTTGAGCTACAATAGAACCCGTTTGATCGAGAACTTGTGCATAAGTATACAAATTTGATTTATTAGCAACAAGCCTAAAATCTGGTTGATTTTGCTTAACAACAGTATTAGTCTTGTGCTTTCTTCTAAGATATTTTTGCTCGATTTGCTTTTGGCTCATTAACGATTTATTTGAGATCTAAAGATTTATTTCTTACTATTTTTTAGCAGTTTTACCAGCTTTCAGTTTGATTGTTTCATCTATATATCTAATACCTTTTCCTTTGTATGGTTCTGGTACTTTAAGAGCTCTAATATTAGCAACATACTGACCCAAGAACTGCTTGTCAATACCTGCAATAGTGAGAATGTCGTTTGATTTAGCATCTTTTTCAACTGTCACTGTAATAGTAGCAGGAATTTCAACTTTCACAGGATGTGAGAATCAAAGAGTAAAGATAATTTCTTTTCCTTGAACCTTCGCTGTGTATCAAACTCCAAGTACCATAAGTTTTTTCTGATATCCTTTTGATACTCCTTCAATCATATTATCAACTAGTGTTCTTGTTAGCCCTCGAAAATTTCTTTTTTCTAGGTCTGGACAAATAACCTCAATTTGGTTTTCATTGATACTAAGAGAAAGTCCATCAAGTAATGTATACTCTAATGCTCACTTTGGACCAGTAACTTTTACATGATTTCACTTAACTTCAACTGTGGTACCTTGAGGTATAGTAATAAGTTTTTTTCAAATTTTTGACATACCAGAACTATCAGAGAATAAATACGGTAATGACTATAGACTAATAAATATCAGCAATGAGCTCTCCTCCTATTTTGAGTTTTTTCGCAACATGAGCAGGCATCAAACCACGACTTGTTGAGATAAGCCCAATACCTCTTCCTCATGCTACTGTCTTTAGTTTTTTATAACCAGTATAGTAACGGATAGATGGTTTTGAGTAAAACTTAACAACTGGAATATCATTAACTGGATCTCTTACTTCATTCAAGTGAATTGTAAGATATTTTTTATTATCATGAGTCACTTCTTCAAACCCTTTAATAAAATTATATTCCTTTAGAATATTAAGCACATTAACTTTGAACTTTGAGTGTATTACTCACTGTACTTCAGTTCTTCTCGCTAAGTATGCATTTTTTATTCTAATCAAAAGATCGTGAATAGGTGCATTGAAAAATTTCATGAGATAATAGATTCCTAAGTGAAATAAATGTCAAAATATTTTACCAACTAGCTTTTCTGAGTCACATAATAAGTCCTTCTCTAGCATATTTTCTCAAACATACTCTGCATATTCAAAAATCTCTATAATATGATCCAACTCTACCACACAGTTTACATCTGTTGTAGTATTTAGTCATATGAGGCATTTTAGTCTTATTTTCAATATGTTTTAATCTTAACTGATTAAGTCTTTCTTGACTTACTTTTTTTGAAGTCTTTGCCATTATGATAGCATAGTAAATTAGGTAAATTTTTTTACTTCTCTACGAAGATGAATCATAGCTTTTTAAGAAGTGCTTGATTTTTCACTTTGTCTCATCCAGAAAAGGCTATTGATACTTGAATTCCCATAGGAGTAACAACGTCTTCAAGACCCAATTCTGGGAAGAGGTGATAGCTCTGAAGTCAAAGAGAGTAATTTCACTGGTTATCAAAGCTTTTTCCAGATATTCCAGCAAAATCTCTTACTCTTGGTAACACTAATTTCACTAATCTATCGAGAAAGTCATGTGCTTTATCTCTTCTCAGAGTAACTCTCAACATTACTGGCATATTTTCTCTCAGTTTGAAGTTTGAGATTGCTTTCTTAGACTTGATAAGCTGAGGTTTTTGACCTGTTATCTTAGCTAAATTTGCTTCAAATTCTGAAAAATCTTTTACACCTTTTCTTGTTGCCAATGAACCAATTCCCAAAGCAACAATCACTTTATCAACTTTTGGTACTGTGTTGATATTCTTAAGATTTAGATCGCTCTTGAGTTGAGGTTTAATATTTTCACGAAATGTCTTGTAGCTACTCATCGAAAACCATTTAGTAAGACAAATAAATTATTTAATTTCTGCATTAAACTTTTTCATAACTCTAACAGACTTCCCTTTTTTATCTTTTTTGATTCAAAGTCTTGTTGTCGCTTTTTTTTCATCAGAATAATACATTACATTAGAAACATGTATTGGAAGTTTTTTTTCTACAAATCATGAACCTTTTACAGCTTTTTTAGCGACATTTACATCTTTTACGAATGCTTTGTCTCAAAGAATCTGATCAATAGTAGAAATGGTTCCTTTGAATTTACCACTAATTACTTTGACCTTATCTCACTTTTTTATCTTAGTCATACTGATAGGAAAGAAAAATAGTTAAATAACCTCTTCTGCAAGGTTTGCTACATTTTTGTAACCGCGGTCTCTTAAGACTCTATCAACTGGTCCAAAAATTCTTTTTCATAATGCTTTAATACCTTCTTTTTTGTCTTTTTGGACAAGTACAACAGCATTATCTCAGAATTTTATGTAACTTCAATCTGCTCTCTTCATTTCTTTTTTTAGTCTAACAACCAATCATAGAGCGACTTCTCACTCTTTAACTTGGGCGTCTGGAGTAGCTGATTTGATAGCAATCTTTACGAGATCACCAGTTTGAGCTTTTTTTGCACTACTTCCTTTCATAACTCTTATGATAAGACCTTCTTTTGCTCCACTGTTATCAACTATCTTTACTCTGGATTCATTTTGCAACATCCTCGAACACTAAAATGTGATAAAATACTATTTAACTACGATCCACCTCTTCAATTTACTGATTGGTTTATGTTGTCTAATTTTTACAGAACTTCACTCTGCAATAGAATCATCTTCATTGTGAGCATAGTATTTCTTTTTAACAACAAATCTTTTTTTATAGATTGGATCTTTTTTAACTGTTTCAACAGTAACAACGACTGTATTTTTCATTTTTGCACTTGTCACAGTTCAGACAAGTTCCTTCATATTTTTACTACCTATTATTGCCATTGTTCTTCTTGAATTGAGAAGTTAAAAGTGTACTAGCTCTCGCAATATTTTTTCTTAGTACAGTAATAGTGTGAGTTTCTTTCAAGTTTCTCATTGCATTTTTCATTCTCAAACCATGAAGTTCTGTCTTCATAGTAGCAATTGATTGTATAAGTTCCTTGATAGATTGATCTTGAGTAGTTTTTGATGTTTTTTTAGTTGCCATTATCAGTTTGTCATTGAAATAATAAAGCACTGACCTGAATTATAATTCTTATTTCATTTCTCCTTTGCCGATTGTTTTTGTGCTGATTGGCAGTTTGTGAGATGCTTTTTCGAATATCTCTTCAGCTTGAGCTCTATCAACACCAGTTATTTCAAATAAGATTTTTCCTCTTCTCACCTCAGTATTGTAGTGATCTACATCTCCTTTACCTTTACCCATCGGCATTTCCAAACCTTTTCTTGTGTATGGAACATCTGGAAATACTCTAAATCGAAGTTTTCCTGTTTTTCTAATATCTCTTACGATTACTTTTCTAGCAGCTTCTAATTGTCTGCTTGAAATGTATCAGCTTTGAATTGCTTTCATTCAAAAATCACCAAACGCAACTTGAGATCACTGAGTACTTACTCCTTTGAGATTACCTCTCATGCGTTTTCTGAACTTTCGACTCTTTGGTGTTAGTAATGACATAATAGAGCAATATTTATGATGAATAAAGTCAGATTAATAATTTTTTATAGTTCTTTTGATTTAGCTTTCCCTTTTTTAGTAAATATTTCTCCTTTTGAGATCCATACTTTGATACCAATAATACCATATTTTGTCATAGCTGTAGTATAGTGATAATCAATGTCCGCTCTAAAAGTCTGGAGAGATACTCTTCCTTCGATAAATTTTTCGCTTCTAGCAATATCAGTTCATCAAAGTCTTCCAGCGATCATAATTTTTACTCCTGTCGCTCACTTTTGCATAACTTTCTCGAGCACTGATTTTCCAACTTTTCTATATGGCATTCTGGCTTCTATCTGAGAAGCAGCGAATTCTGCAATAATTTTAGCTGAAAGCTCTGGTACTCTTATTTCCTTGAGAGTAATTTTATAACCTGGACCGAACTTTTTAGCAAACTTAGTTTCAAAAGCTTTGAGTTTTTCTCAATCCTTACCAAGAATCTGTGCAGTTTTAGATGTGAAGATTATTACTTCTCATTCGTTGTGGGTTTTTCTTACAACAACTTTTGAAATTCATACTCTTACAAATTCTTTTTCCACAAAATTTCTCATTTTAATATCCTGAACGAAAAACTCTGAGCTCTGAGCTTTTGTCTTTGCAAACCACTCAGAAGCCCAAGATTTCGTAACTCATGCTCTTAATCATCTAGGATCGACTTTCTGTCCCATAGTGAAGGAATTATTTAGTATCTAAAATTACTCTTACAAATGCTCTATGTTTCACATAACCATGAACTCTTGATCTTGCAACAAATCTCATTCTCTTGAGTTTTGGTCCTCTCCCTATATCAATCTTAGTAATGAAAAGGTTCTCCATCTGAGCTCATGCATTATTTGTTGCATTTGCTGCAGCAGAATGAACAACTTTGTAAAGAATTTTTGCTGCTGTTTTTGGCATATGAGATAGTTGTGTCAAAGCTGAACCAACTTTTTCACCATTAATTAATTTTGCCATTAACAACATTTTTTTATATGATGTCGTCGCATATTTAAGAGTGGCCGTCATAGAATTATTCATTTGATAGTGTAGGCTCTAATATAAAAGCTAATTGTCCTTAAACTTAATTTTTTACTAGAATGGATGTCCTCTGAAAGATCTTGTTTGAGCAAATTCTCAAAGTCTGTGACCAATCATTTCTTCAGTTACATAGACACTAATAAACTGTTTACCATTGTAGACAGCCATTGTAAGCCCTATCATCTCTGGAATGATGTGTGACGATCTTGCCCAAGTTTTTATTGTTTTCTTTTCTCCTGTTTCAGACATTTTATCTAATTTCTTGAGAAGTTTTGGATGTACATAAAATCCTTTTTTGAGAGATCTAGCCATAGAAGCTATATTGTAAGTAATTAAATTGATATCTTAGATTTTATTCATAGACTGAACAATAAATCTATCTGACCATTTTCCTGATCTTCTTGTTTTCTTACCTGGATCAACAACTCTACCATTGAAAGCTTTACGATGTTTGAGACCACTTCCAGTATGTCATTCTCATCAACCATGTGGATGATCAACAGGGTTCATAGAAAGCCCCAATACATGAGGTTTTTTTCCTAACCATCTTTGTCTACCAGCTTTACCAATTACGATATTTTTATGAATTTCGTTACCAAGCTCACCAATTGTAGCCCAGCAATTATCATTAAATTTTCTCAATTGACCAGATGGTAATTTTACAAATGTAACTCATAGAGCTTCGTCTCTACCCATAATCACACCGTAGTTACCAGCTCACTTAATCAACTTACCCTTTGTGAATGGAGTAACTTCGAGATTATATACATTTACTCATTCTGGAATATTTTTTAGTTGTTTTCTATTTCCTGACTGAATAATAGCAGCATCTCAAGTCATAATAGCATCACCAACTTTAATTCCTTTTCGAGCTAGAACATATCTTTTTTCACCATCAGCAAATGTTGCCAATGCAATTCTTACATTTCTGTACGGATCATACTCTATAGTAGAAATTTTAGCAGGAATATTCAATTTATCATATCCTCTAAAATCAACTATTCTGTAGAGTTTTTTGTGTCCTCATCATCTAAATCTCGATGTTACTCTACCCGCACTATTTCTTCCACCAGTAGACCCCAACATTTTAGTCAATGGCTTGTGTGGCTTCGTTGTTGTAATTTCTGAGAAGTCATACCCAGTCATAAAACGCCTTGATGGAGTATAAGGTTTATATTCTTTGATAAGCATATTTGATACTATAAACTGATAAGTAAATTACTATGCGATAAAGTCAATCTTGTCTCACTTTTTAAGCGTAACAATAGCTTTTTTATAGCTCTTTTTTACTAACTTTCTATTTGCTCTTCCTTTCTCTTTAGCATTGACAACATTAATTGCTTCTGGATCCACTTTATATATTTCCTGAACAGCAAGCTTAACATCAATCTTGTTTGCATCTGGATGAACTTTGAAAGAGTATTTATTAGCTTGAGAAGAAGCTTGATAAGATTTTTCTGTCATCACAGGCGCCTGAATAATATCGTACACTCAAAATCTTTTTATCGCTTTAGGAGCAATATTTTTCTTTGCTCTCTGTTGCATTATAGTCCTCAATGTCATGGATTCACAATGATCAAAAAATAAAACTATTTACATTTATCAACAATGTTCATCAACACATCATCAAGAAAAACCAACTTTGAAGCCCTTACTATATCATAAGGAGAAAGAGTATTGATAGTAACATAATCAACTCCAGGAATATTTCTTACTGCTTTATAAAGAGCTTGATTTTCTTTTGGAGCAACAAAAAGCATTCTGTGTCCTACAAGTCCTAATTTCGCAAGAACAGTAAAACCTTCTTTTGTCTTTTGAATATCCATAGCATTTTCTAGTCCAAGAAGAGAACCAGCCTTCGCTTTTAGAGTAATCGCCGTTCTCAAAGCTACTTTTTTCATTTTTCTATTCATATCTTTTGAGAAGTTTTGTGTGTTTCTTGGTCAAAAAGCCACTCATCAGTGTTTTCTGATAGGAGAACCCACATCACCCGTTCTAGCATTACCAGTACCTTTTTGCTTATAGAGTTTTTTACCTGAATAATTTACTTCAGCTCTTGTCTTAGTGTGAGCTATATTTGCGCGCTGATTAGCACGATAAGCTACCACATACTGCTGAAGAACATCATCAGAAACACTCTCTTCAGAAAAAATATTCTGGTCAAGTTCCTCAGTTCTTGTTTTTTTACCTTTAGTATCAAAATAATCTACAGAATATGTCATGGATGTTTCTTAATAATAAGATTTAAGATATTATGAGAAGAATACTTTTACAAATGAGTTTAGAGCACCAGGGACAGAACCATGGAGAGCAACATAATTTACACCATCAATAGCAACAATATCGTGAACTCTAATATTTTTAATACTTACAGTTTCACTTCACATATGTCCAGCATGAGGATGTCATTTCATTGTTCTTCTTGGCTTTCTATTTCCCATAGAACCAACATGTCTATGAAATTTCGATCCATGAGTTTTTGGTCATCCCTTAAGATGAAATCTCTTCATCGCTCCCTGATAACCTTTACCTTTTGAAGTAGATGTAAGATGCATTAAGTCTCCTTCTTTAATAATATCACTAGACAAAATCACCCCAGCATCACCCAAAACATTTGACGGAGCTGATAACCTAAATTCCGTAACAAGATCATAATCTGCTTTTTTATTTTCATTTGCAGCATTTGCATCTTTTTTATGAATTCACACAACAACAGCATCATAACCATCTTTCTCCATAGTTCTATACTTGAGAACTTGCTGATGAGGGAATCTCATAAGAGTTACTGGAACCAATTTATCTCATGACCAAATTCTTGTCATCTGATTTTTCACTAACACAACTCATCATTTTCTAGCATTCATCTTTTATAGTCTTTGAATTAGATAAACGGAGGATAGTCGATGAGAACCAGAGCCTCCATACAGCAATTTTTGAGAACCAGTATATAAATTTTAATAAATTTTAATATCAACAGCCACACCCACAGGTATCGCAAGATTCTGTAGATACTCTACCGTTTTTGAACCAGTCTGAACAACATCAACTATTCTTGAATAAGTTCTTCTTTCAAACTGTTCTCTTGCATTTTTGTGGACAAAGTTTGATCTCAAAACAGTGTACAACTTTTTCTTCATAGGAAGAGGAATTGGTCACTTAATTTCAGCTCAAGATTTTATCATCAACGCAACAATTTTACTAACAGAGCTTTCAAGCATCTTAAGATCGTAGCTTTTTAGCTTAATTCTCAATTTAGTTGTTTCATTTACTTTTGCAGTCATTCGTTTGAAGGTTCATTAACAGTAAATAATGGTCAATAATTATTCATAAATTTTAGTAATAACTCCAGCTCCAACAGTTCTACCTCCTTCTCTAATAGCAAATCTTAGACCTTCTTCCATAGCAACTTTGTAGATCAATTCTACATCAATTTTAGCATTGTCTCCAGGCATAATCATTTCTCTACCAGCTTGAAGGCTAACAGCACCTGTAACATCTGTAGTTCTCAAAAAGAACTGAGGCTTATATCCTCCCATAAATGGAGTATGTCTTCCACCTTCTTCTTTTTTCAATACATATATTTCAGCTTCAAATTTGTGGTGAGGTTTTACAGTACCTGTTTTTGCAAGCAACTGTCCTCTTTCTACTTGATCTTTTTCAATACCTCTCAACAAAAGTCCACAGTTCATACCAGCTTCTGCTGTAGTAAATTGTTTGTGGAACATTTCGATTCCAGTAACAACTGTTTTCTTTGGTTCATCAGTAAGACCAACAATTTCAATTTCATCATTGATAGAAATAGTTCCTCTTTCAATTCTACCTGTAACAACTGTACCTCTACCTTTAATAGAGAATACATCTTCTACTGGCATAGCGAAAGGTTTAGCAGTATCTCTCACTGGATCTGGAATGAATGTATCAAGAGCATTCAACAATTCTAAAATTGGCTTAGCAGCACCTTCAGAATCTCCAGGATTTTCTACAGCTTTAAGAGCAGAACCTCTAATAATTGGAGTAGAATCTCCAGGATAACCATTTTTATTCAAAAGATCTCTAATTTCTTCTTCTACAAGCTCAACCATTTCAGGATCAGCCATATCACATTTATTTAAGAAAACAAGAATATGTGGCACATTAACTTGTCTAGCCAAAAGAACATGTTCTTTTGTCTGAGCCATAGGACCATCAGTAGCAGCAACTACCAAGATAGCTCCGTCCATCTGAGCAGCACCAACGATCATGTTTTTGATATAGTCGGCATGTCCAGGACAATCAATATGAGCATAGTGTCTAGCTTCAGTTTCATATTCAACATGAGCTGTATTAATAGTAATACCTCTCGCTCTTTCTTCAGGAGCTTTATCGATAGAACCATAATCCTGAGCTTTTGCAAGACCTCTTGCTGCAGATACCATAGTAATAGCAGCTGTAAGAGTAGTTTTTCCATGATCTACATGTCCAACAGTACCTACATTAACATGAATTTTTGCCATTTTATTGTTTATAAGTGGAATAAATAAATTTACTACATTCTGTTTTTTGTAACTATTTACATTGCGATTTCAAGTGTTTATGATACAATATGCAATTTCAATATTCAATCTCGGGGATGCGGGACTCGAACTCGCGGCCTCTTGGTCCCAAACCAAGCGCTCTAGCCATCTGAGCTAATCCCCGGCAATATTTACTCTCACAAACAACTTAAATCTCAAATTTCATATCAATGGTGGGCATAGATGGACTCGAACCATCGACCTCGTCCTTATCAGAGACGCGCTCTAACCAACTGAGCTATATGCCCATAAAATATTTAACCTTCTCTTTACTCTTTTTTGACTTCAAGAACAATTCATACCTTCTAGCTTCAAGCAATGTCCCAAACTCTTTCTTTCCAACAAGTACCAACGGTCTCACATTTTTCGTTGAACTAACTTTACCTCATTGATGCTCTTCAAATCTTCTTTCGAGATTGTTTGTGCTTCAGACATACCATCTTCAATTAAAACACTCAAGAACATAAACAAATCAATTCATACTTCAACTATACAATGACAAACTAGAAGGAGAACTCATCAGACAGACTAAACCATCGACCTGTCCGATATTTATCGGACCGCTCTAACCAACTGAGCTATATGCCCATAACTTAAAGTCAACAAGTTGCCAGGGGGCAGGATTGAACTGCCGACACAGGGCTTTTCAGGCCCCTGCTCTACCACTGAGCTACCCTGGCTCTCAAACAAAACAACTGATGATTGCGGTAAAATAAAAAATGTGCTAATGGACATCTTGGGACAGTTAATAAATTTTCTCAAAAGAAAATCATTCTTATCCTAGACATTATGCTTTTTATTCCAATACAATATCTTCTGTTTATATTGACTTATAGATATTAGAAAATAAAATGCAAGTACTTTTTATAGTTTTCTTTCTTTAAGTTTATTTGGGGAAAACTAATAGGATTCAGTAAAAATATTTAAAAACCAGAAAATAAATTTTTTAAATAGTCTTGGATATACTAGTTTTTTTTATATTATGAGTTATATTTATTTTTTCATTTTGAATGATTTTTTATAGTATTACCTTAGCAAAAAAATTACTTTCACCCTCTGGCGAAGTTAGTTTCGTTTTTTTTGAAGTAGACTGAGATTTTCTTTTCAAGGAATGACAATTTGTCATGTTAGAGGCGGAATTTTTGGGAAAAAAGGTGAAAAAACCTTATAGCATAGCTACTTCTTACGACTATTTTAGACAAACTAGACAGATATGATTTATCGTTAAAAGAGCTTCTGAAGACTGAATGTCTTATTTCTTGACACATCTTGTCAACAATGGCGATAAAGCAAAAATTAGCACTCCCGTCTGACACTTTACTGATAAAAAGCTGTCTATAAATTATTTTTTTATTTCAACTGGAAGCTGACTTTCTCCTATTTATTCCCACCTTTCTCATCTTTTGGAAAGTTGACATACTGGGAAGATTGTCAATCTCTATGGTGAAAGGTATGCTGAACATCTCCTTTCTGAAACTGAAAAAATTTTTTCTCTGACTACTCCTCATTTCAAAAACTTTTTACATCTCTCTCAAGAAAAAAATCTACCTGCTAATCGAAAACCATGACGCATTCAAGAAAGTTTCAATGAAGCGATCGACTGGCTTGGTGAGAATTTCGTGGTCTATATCTGTGGAAAACCAGAAATGGTCGATAATATAAGAGAAAAACTCAAAGAAAAAAACCACCCTAAAGAGATGATTTTCTTCGAAAAATATTAGAAATACTGGATAATCTATTTTCTATAATTTCTGGTATTTTTTTGATTGTTAACCATTTACCGTTAATATTTGATAGTTAAATTTGAGAAATATTATATATCCATGAACTCTTTGATCTCTATTCAAATAGTTTTACAAACCTTGCTTATTATGATGACTCATATATCTTTGTTTCAATGTGGATTTGGTATGGCTATCTTGACGCCATTTTTGAACATTACTTGATGATTACCTCAGGAGAGTGGACCAGAAAATCAAAGTGCCTTTAATTTCTCAATGAAATCCTTTCTTTTCAAGGGATTAGGATTTCACATTTTGTAGATCAAATGTATCGAGATAAATTTCTATCAAGTTACTAAAAGCTTGGTTTTTTGTATCTCATTGTCAGTAGTATCATGCAAGACCACTGATCGTTGCAACCCGCTGGTTTACAGATTTATCAAATTCAAAATCTGTTCTCCTAAGAATGGATAACAAAAATGAGCTTATCGTCGTATCTGGGTCTACTTTTGAAAACATTAATATTAATGAGAAAATCTAAAACTTCGTAAATATAAAAAAAAATCCCGAAAAAACAAGAATAATGTTGGGAAATACATAAGAAAAGCTGGGAGAAATTTGGTTTTTGAAAACCACTAATAGATTTTTCAACTCATAGTTCAAATTTTTCATCAAAAAAAATCACCCTAAAGAGATGATTTTTTCTAAAAATATTAGAAATTTTTATACTACTAAATTTTCAACTATTGCTTTCAATTTTTCTTTAAATTTAGCTTCATCAAAAGATTTATCTGTCATTATGTCTGCAAGTTTTATTTTTATATCTTTAAATGATTCCCTATTTTTTCCTCTTTCATCAAGAGTGAACTGCAAAAACTTCTCTCAGTTCTGATCTATAGTTTTCATTGTTGAGGCTTCGAAACCTATCTCTCAAGGATTTGAAGTATTTCGAGGTAAAGGTATATATGACTTAAATCCATCGAAAAACTTACTGTATTTTTCTTTCGCTTTCTCATCATTTCAAAATAGATCTACCAGAGAATAACTTTTTCATTTTATTTCTTCGATCATAGATTCATATTTGTCTCAAGCATAAGGATCAACTTCTTCAGTTTCTCATGGAGTGTTTGACTTGATATCAGCTGGTAGTGTATCAGACTTCACAATAGATGGCATTTTTCGTCACCAAGTAGTAGAGTCTACTTCTATTCCTCAGTTTTTATTTTCTCATATCTTTGATAAGATATTTTCTTTTACTTTTTCGAATGAAAGATTAACTGTTTCATCTTTTTTTCTTTCTAGAAAATACATAGCTCCAAATAGAGCCTTTAGTGATTGGTCCGTGACAGCTTGTGGAGCAGAAGCATTTTTTAATTCTTCTTTTTGAGTAGGAGTGAGATTTTCAATCTTTTTATTAATTTCTTCTTGCAAAAAATCACCTAGCTCTTTATTTATATCTCCCTTTAGATCCTCTAATTCTTTTTCTAGCTCAGCTTTTTTTTCTGGGTCCATAAGTCTGCTTCTGAACTCTTTGTCCTGAAACCTTTCTAATATTTGTGTTTTAGAGGTTTTAGGAATTTGTGTTTTAGGATATTCTCCTTCATAGTACGTTTCTGACATTGTAATTTTTGGTAAAAAATTCAAAAAAATATAGAGTTATTGCATAAACACTTTTTCTTTGATCTTTAGGAATTCTTACGAATTTATCAGAGAAAAAATATTTATTGTAAACTGTTTTGAGGAGCAGAAAACTGCGGCTTTTTATTTTACCAGAATTTTAATTTTATGAAAAAGAGGGTAGCGCGACCTTGATAGAGGAGTAATTGTTTGCCGGCACAAAAAATTCCCTTCTCTGCCCTTTCATTTTATTTTTCTTGTTCTATTTTTTCTGGCATTTTTTGCTGAGTTATTTCTGTACTCATAGTGTCGTTTCTGTATTTCATAAAAGCCTTCATAAGCTGAATACTTGTTCTTCAGTCTATTTCTCAGTCGAAATATCAGGCATTTTTGAGGTATAGTTGCATGACACCGACAATATCTACTTTATCTTCTATCATTTCTGCGATTCTTTCTTTTTTCAGTATTCCAATTTTATTAAATTCTCCTGCGTTAAGAATTACTTCATAAAGGAATTTCACTTCAGACTTCGTTGGATTACCTGCGGCTTTGTCTTTCCCATAATCAAGAAGTTGTTTGTCGAACTTGAGGCCGTACATTCTAGAAAGAACATCTTTCATACGAAATTTTTCGTCAATAATTTTATTAATCTCTTTTTTTTGATTTTCTGTTTCTGGATTATCAATACTCTTTAGAGCTCTCAATTCTGCTCATTTCAATTTTCGAGTATCTTTCATATCAATTTTCGAAAGTTCTTTTTCTGGTCAACTCATAATAAAATTTGATAAACAATTAAATTCTGCCCAATAAATCTTCTGCTCATAGAGCTTCTTGTTTTTCTTTTTGATACTGTTCTTCTAGTTTTTTCTGTTTTTCCTTCATCACTACTATAGAATCTTGGTAGTTTTTTTCTTCATTACTTTGGACTGTTTGCATAATAGTTTCGTAGGTCATGTCGAGAATACTTTCCATCGGCTGGGGAGTCAAATTACAAAGAGCATGTAAATCTTGAAACTGTGAAGATTTGTTTTTCACCAATTCAAGAGCTTCTTTTACTTTTTTCAATTTGTCATCGTAGGACATTTTTTTAAAATCAAGAATAGCTGTTTGTGTTTGGAACATAATCTTTTACACAAAATAAATTTTTTCTCTGGACACACTTTGACAGTATGGACACAGGTCGTTTCTTTTAGAGCTTTACTAGGACTTTTTACAAGGGCACAGAATATTAAAGTGGTTTTCACTCATACACTGCTTGCGTCAGATGAATAATAAGGGTCAACTAGCATTTTCACTTCGCATTTTATGTTTTGTTAGTGACTCAAGATATGGTTTGCTTTGTTCTCCGGACCCGTGCAAATTAAATTCATAATCTTTTGTCGTACGGTCTTATTTTAATCACAAAAAAAAATCTGTCAAATCAAGACAGACCATAAACCAGAAAATTATTTTTTATTTATTGACTTTTTTTATTTTCAGCTTTTCGTTTGGCTATTTTTTGATGATTTCAAGAGAGCAAAACCTCAGGAACTTCCATACCTCGAAGCTCCTCTGGCCTAGTGTACTGAGGATACTCGAGCGTCTGGAGATTGTCGGAAGGTGAGTAGCTCTCATCGTCCACGCTCGTCTCATCGTGCAAGACTCATGGAATAAGTCTGGTAATAGCTTCGATCATGACCATGCTCGGTGTTTCTCAGCCCATAGTGACAAACTTGCCAAGTGAAATTCTCATAAAATTTTTTTTATATTTTTTTTGAAGATAAAGTTCAAAACGATGATCTATTCACTCGTATCTCCCTACAATAAAAATTATGTTTTTTTTGCCGACAAGTTCGTAAGCTGTGTGCTGAGTAAATTCCATCTCAGATGGAGCACAATAGATGATAGCTGTGTCAGATTTTTTAGTTTTTGACGAAATCTTGGTAGCAAAAATATGCTCGACAGCATCGACAACTGGTTTCGCTTTAATCAAAAGACCTGGTCATCAGCCGTAAATATCGTCGTCTACTTGTCTATGTTTGTCGAGACAAAAATCTCTAGGATTGACGACTTCAAAAGTAATAAGCTCGTTTTCTTGAGCTCTTTTGACGAGAGAGAGATTCTTGAAACTGTCGTAAATATCTGGCAAAATAGAGACACAGAAAATATTCATTTGGGAAGTCGATAACTAAAAACAAATTTAATGTCAAATTTTTCTTCTCTGACTATATCTATTTACTATCAAAAAGCTAGTTTTCAGGTTTTCTTTGAAGAATAAAGAAAATAATCTATTTCCTCTTGAAAAATAAAAAAACATTCTTATTCAGAAAGTACTTTAATTGTCAACTATCGAAATGAAACTAACAGTTCACTTGATTTATATGATTCGAAACCTCTACATGGAAAGAAGGGGAGTTTTGTTGACAATAAAAAGTGATTAGTTTCTAAAATCATAAGCTGTCAAATAAATCCCCCCTGCTCATCGCTGGAGGGTTTTTTATATCTTGATAATAGAAAATGGAAAAGAATTATTCTTATTGAGTAGAGTGTGAATATGGATTTGTTGATAAATCTTGAGATCCCTGTATGGAATTAGATTGAGAACAAGTCTTCAATAGGTTTATTGATGAAACTAGAAAACCTCTCTATAAGGAACTCAAAGAACACGGTAAATTTGTCCCTGAATGACTTGCAAATATGGTAGAATTTAATACGAAACCATGAAAACTCAATGATGTGATTGAACATACTACTGTCTTACATCAAATCACAGAAGAAATTGCAAAATCACTATGATTGGTAATTAGCGATAAACAACCTCCATTCCCTCAAAACTATAGCCGCCCAGTTCCTACAAATCCTCAAAAAGATCGAGTTTCTAAAAATTACTGATGATCTGAGTTTTCTGATTATGTGAACAATCTTATCAATACCTTAGAAGACTGTGAAGAATATTTGTGATACTGCGCTGGCACAACATCTCTCCATATGCACTTTTTTTGATGAGACAACAATACTACATTTGATCTACGACCAGAAATAGCTATAAAGATATCGCAAGAAATGCAAGATAATCCAGAATGGTACTTAAAATACAACATGTCAAAAGAGCGCTTCAAAAATCGATCAAAACTGGTTGAAACAAGAAAAAAACTAGTGTGAGATGTCGTATCTAGTCTAAAAGAACCCATAGAGATAAAGTGAGATAAGAGACAGTTTGTGATGGAGCGTTTTTTCAAAAAGAATGGAATTATTTTAAATCCTAGTGACTTTTGACATAATCTTCAACCCAATAGAGATCATCGATGATTTTCTATAAAACAACCTGCAAACTGAATATATACTCTCGAAGCAAGGCTATCTGACTGACCTTGAAACGATATTAATAAAATATCACAATTCGTCAATCATAATAACTCTCTTATTATGGAGGTTTTAGAAAATAATGTTCAGTATGAAAAAAAAGCTTATTAAACTCACACAAGATCTTGTTAAGATAAAGTCAATTTCATCTCGTATAGAAGAACTTAATCAAATTATTGATTTTGTATCAGATTATTTTTCTGATTCTCATTGACTGACTATCAAACAGTTTATCTTCAATAATAAACCTTCAATAATAATATCAAACCATGATTGACTAGAAAACGATGTTGTCATGAGTTGACACTTAGATGTAGTACCTGCTGGAGATGATCAATTTTTGGGAATTTTAGCAGAAAATAAAATTTTTTGAAGAGGAGCTGGAGATATGAAGAGTGGAGTGGCTATCATGATGTACCTTATGAAAGAACTTGGAGATATGAAAATTTCTCAAAAAGTCTCTTTGATACTTACGACAGATGAAGAAATTTGATGATTTGATGGGACAGAACAGCTGATAAAAATGTGATATCGCTGAGATTATATCTTGATACCTGACTCTGGGACTCCGATTAATGAAATTATTTTAAAAGAAAAGGGTATTTTATGACTTACTGTTTCTGCTGTCTGAATTGCTTGTCACTCTTCCAGACCCCGAGAAGGAAAAAATGCTATAGAAAAAATTTTGACATTCTATCATAAAATTAAAAAACTGCTTCAAAATGATGACAAACTTTTCCAAACAGAAAATCACCGATCTACAAGCGTAAATCTCAATGTTATAGAATGAGGAACTGCATTAAATACGCTACCTGCTGCTGCTCAAGCGAAAATTGACATTAGATTTACAGAAGAACATAAAAATTTAAACCATGTAAAAAAAATAGTTGAAAAAGTAGCTATTGAATGTGAATGTGAAATCATTTGATCTCTTGAAGCTGAAATGCTTTTTACAGATGAGAATGATCCACAACTACAAAAATACCTTCAAATCTCAAAAGAAATACTTGGAGATTATTGTTTTTTTTCTCAAGAACATTGAGGATCCGATGGTAGATTTTTCTCTGAAGCAGGATGAAAAGTGATATTACAAAAACCAACATCTTGAAACACGCACGGCCAAGAGGAACGAGTAGATACAAATGATTTTGAAAAGCTTTATAGCATTTATAAAAATTTTATCTTGAATTATAGTAGATCCAATTAACATGGAAAATTTAACTACAACATGTAATACATTTTTATCTGAAAGTGAAGCGATCATTTCTTTAGCTCAGGGAGATCTTTTTGCACTTTTTTTAGATGAGAAAAAGAGATTTAAAATTTGGGATCCTGAAGGACTAAAAGACCTTTTTGCTCTGAAGTTTGATAACGAGGAAAACAAAGTAAAAATAGAAAATAGTTTTATTGAAAAACTGGTGCATGAATTTATTGCCTATAAAACACTGAGAAAAGACTATAAAAAACAGGAAGAAAGTTCTGAATTTCAAAATGATTTATTTTTTTTCCTCGAAATTATTTCAAAGAAAATTGAAACTCAAAAAATCGATACTTTTGATAAAAAAAATCTCCTTGAGAAGTGTGAAAAACTTGTAGGGGAGTCACATTATTGTGATTTTTTCAATATTACAGCCTTCTTAGATACAATCAAAAATTGCTTGGAAAGTGATAATTTGACGAGCATTTCCAATAAAAACTTTGTGCAAGGTAGGAAAAAGTTTCACAATAAACAAAATTTACTTTCGTGACAAACGAGAAAACTAAGAAAGATTGAAACTAAGCTCATAAAAAGTATAGACAAAGTAAATAATCAGGATTATAACTTTTAGTGAATAAGAGATTCTTGATTAGCTTGTTACCAACTATTTTTTTATTTTTTTTGAATTCGTGATGCATTTAAAAACTGAACTTGAACAGCGCTGACTTCTCTACCAGTCTACAGGCGACACTTTTTTTGATTCGTTTGATAAAGGTGGTCAAACTTTGTATTTTGGTGTAGATCCTACAGCTCGTTCGATGCATCTTGGAAATTTTGTGGTTTTTATGACCGCTGTGAATTATTTGAAAAAGTGAAATAAACTGATCTTGATAGTCGGTGGAGCTACTGGAATGATTGGTGATCCAGGTGGAAGAGACAGCGAAAGAAATTTTTTGGACAACGAGACTCTCGAGACTAATGTGAAAGCCATTGAACAACAGATGCATACGATCATGACTCATCTGAAAAAACTGACTGGGCTCGATGCTGAAGTACAAGTGATCAACAACTATGACTTTTATAAAGGCTTGGAGTGGCTAAGTTTTTTGAGGGAGGTAGGAAAATATATCACGGTCAATCAGATGATGAATAAGGAAACTGTGAAAAAAAGGATTGAAGATCCTGAAAAATCTATCTCTTTTACAGAGTTTAGCTATATGCTGATGCAGGGTTATGATTTTCTCAAGCTTTACCAAGATCACGGGGTAACTCTCGAAATTTCTGGCTCGGACCAGCGATGAAATATCGTGACAGGTGTCGAACTTGTCAGAAAAAAACTTGATAAAGAAGTCTATGGTATGACCTCTCCTCTGCTCGTCGACTCTGCTGGAAAAAAATTCTGAAAATCCGCTGGAAATGCTCTCTGGCTCGATCCTGAGATGACTACTCCGTACTCAATGTACCAGTATTTTTTGAATACAGCTGATGAAGATGTTCGCAGATTTTTACTCATTTTGACACTTTTGAATATAGACGAAGTAGACAATATCGTCAAAAAACACCAAGAAAAAACTGAGCTCAGATATGGACAGCAACAACTCGCTAACTATGTTGTCGAGACAATTTTTGGAGAAAATGCTGCAAAACTTGCAAATACTATTTCTGGACTGATGTTTGGAGATGATAGCTCGACGGCTTTGGCATGACTAGATAGTCAAACTCTCGAGTCAATAAAGACTGAACTCTGAGGAGCTAGTGCTGCTCTCTGAACTCCTCTGCTGGATCTCATTGTCGAGACAGGACTCACTACCTCGAAGAGCGAAGCTAAAAACTCGTGGCTGCTGGCGGTGTTTCGCTCAATGACAAGAAAATTGACAAGCTTGACAGCGTCTTGGAAGCTAGCGATCTGATTGGCTGACAGGCTGGATTACTTAAAAAAGGGAAAAAATCTTTTAAACTTATCCTCAAAAAATAATAAAAATTTTTATTTCTGGAATCACATAATTTCAATTTCCTTATCCTAAGATACTTTCTAGATCTGATCGGGTGAGTTCTTCGAGCCTTTTAGTAGCGAGGTGCTCGGGGATGGAATAAGTAGGTTGCTCTTCACTTTTGGAGAGCATTTTTTGTATTTTTCAAAGAGTTTTTCTTTTATAAGGGGAGAATGCATCCAGAAAAACCAGCATCTTTTCATAAGAAACCAGAGTAAAAAATTTTCAGAGAGTTGGTTTTGGAGTCAGAGATATGAGACAGCTGTGAACCTTTGGAGCAGGGGAAAATGCGCTAGGTGGAACGGTTTTACAGTAGGTGACTTCGTAGAAAAAATTGAGAAGTCGTCGAAGATAGGACTTTTTGGAGGCATCTACTTTGATTTTGTCGCCGACTTCTTTCTGGATCATGAAAAATCAGCCAGAAAAATGGCTTAAAGAGCTGGAGAAAAACTTTCTTAGAATCGGTGAAGTGATATAGTATGGCAAGTTTCAAACTATGAAAATTTTTTCTGGGCTGAGATTTTTTTCTTTGATAAAGTGCTCGATATCGAGATCTAGAATATCTCACCAGATGATTTTGTCGCCGACGAGGGGCTTAAGATGATTCTTCATCGTCTCGTCTTTCTCGAAACACCAAAAATCTTTTGAAATCGAGCGAATTTCTCTCGTGATCGCTCATTTACCAGGTCCGATTTCAAAAATCGCCTCAGATTTTTTTTCTTGGCAAAGAGATGCTATTTTACTGGCTATATAGGAGATTATTTCGTCATCAGAGAGAAAATTTTGACCGAGATAAGTGGACATAGGGAAAGTTGGTGAGTAAATAGTGATGTCAGTATAAAAAAAGTGAGATAGAAAGCAAATAAGAAAAAAACCCCCGCAGGGATAGGTTTAGAGCTTCTATCTTTTTTCTTGGAAATCTCATGCCGATAAAGATATATCTCTTAGGATTTTTTTTAATATTCAGATAGAAAGTTCTTCATTTCAATGAATTGGGATAACTGTTGTTCTTCAGTCTGGGTGAGAAAAAAAGTGATGACTCCCCTTGATTCTTAGCAAACTAAATCAAAGCTGGCTCAGTATTTTTATAAATTGTCTTGGAGCTATTGGATTAAGCTTTGGCATATTCTACATTCAAACTGACTTTAAAAGTAGTTTTTTGAGAAGATAATTCTCTGAGAAGCTCAAGACTACCTTCACTTACTTCAACTAATCTATTTAAAAGCTCGGGAATAGAACTAGCTTGAGTATAACAAGCTGGCAATCAAATAACTTCGCCAATATACATACCATTTTCATCTTTTTCTATCTCAATTTGATATTTTTTCATATTCTCACAATAAAATCATAAAGTGGATTTTCAATATATAACTCACCTTTTTCTCATCATATATTTATTATATTTTTTTACAATTAGAAATTTAGGAAAAATGTATGAAAAAAACCCCCGAAGGGGTTTACTGGGAATTAGTTGTTAGAATCTATTTGCATACGAGTTCCTGATGGACTGACTTGTACTTCAAATATTCCATTACCTAAGTTGGTGATGTAAGAGTATGGACCTGGCTTGATAGCTATGTCTCCAGAAGGACTTACTATAGTGTAGAAATTACCAGTACCAAACTGTAATAGCTCTGAAACATTGAACTGAAATACAAAATAGTCACTAAAAACACCAGATACTCTATTGAGTGAGTAAAAAGAACTTATTTTTTGTCTCAGAATAGCGAAATTGCTCCCTAGCAAATATCATCTTATTTCGTTTTTGGGAATATCAAGAGAAAGCCCCACAACATAACAAGAACCCATATCTTCAATTACTTCTACTGAATTTAATTCTCCTGAAAACAACCAGCCAGAGTTATTAAATATACCTAAATTATTCATAAAAACTCCTGAAAAACAGTTTCCTGACTGTAATTTTGTCCCAGTGAGCGATATAGTTACTGGCTGATTCACTGTTCAAGTCGTAGCTGAAGTACCTGTAGCTATAGGGTTTGATCATGTGTCAACCAGAGAATAATTTTTTACAAGTTGAGCTGAGAAATAACTAAGTGGATTATAAATTGAATGTTTGGATTCGTATCTTGGCAAGATGGCTTCAATTTTTTCATGTAACTGGTTTGCAAAAACTACTCTTTCGCCTTGTGGTTTGCTGTTGATTATATTTTGTATCTGTAGCCAAAGATTTTGGATGTTTGGAGTAGGCGTATAGAGGGCGTTTACTTGTGTAATTGATACGAAGAAAAGCGTAAATACTAAGAATATTTTTTTCATTTTTTTATATGCGATATAAAAGCTTCTCCTTTTCTATCTTTTTTTTCTTTTTTTACAAGAAAAACTCCCCCACAAGGAGAGAGTTTTCTTTCTAACACAAGTTAGATATTATTGCAATGAAAGAGTAGGCATACCAGCTCCAAATCCAACGTTTCCGAATGGAGAAAGAGATCCGATAGTTCTTACAAAACCATTACTAAATTCTTCACTGATTCTTACATCTTTAATAGTACAAGATTTAGCACCAGCAGCCATAGCAGAGTTCAAAACTACAGTAAATGTATTTTCTGAACTAAATCTAGCTGAACCTGTGTTCAATGTAACATTAAGAGCAATATCAGTAGCTGTAGTAAGAGCAGTAGAAGTTGACAATTGATTATTTGTTGTAGCTGTATTAGTATCACCTACGATCAATTGAGCGTTTACTGCAGCACCAGCGTATGAACAGTTGATAGTAAGACCACTCATAACTACTACATTTGTATTAGCAGATGGAGTAATCTTGAATTTATATGCAACTGTAGCACCATTAAAGTTATTTGCTGAAGGCAAAGCAGCCAATGTTACATGAGCTTGTGAAACAGAGTGCTGTTGTCCAGCTGAAGGAGTATTATTTACTACAACTGCTGATCCAGCATTTACTGAAAGAGCTCTGATACCATTAGTAGTACCTGCATTAACTTGAGATGCATCTACACCTCCTGTTCCAAGAATAAGTTGAAGACCTGTAGCAATATAAGAACCTGATGAAGTAGGAGCATTTAATTCTACTCTTACAGTATAAGTCTTAGTTTTTCCAGCTCTCAATGTTTCTGTAGAACTATCAGTAAGATTAAATCTAGCACCACTAGCAAATACAATACCTTCATCTACTACAGTATAACCAGAAAGAAGCTTAATAGAAGCTATTCTGTCATTACCATTTACAGCATTTGCACCTGTAAACTGAACATATATATCTGTCAATCTAAGATCATCATCCTGAGCAGCTAAATCGAAAGAGTAAACATTTTCGTTTGCACCCGCACCAAGAAGGAGTCTGCTGTTGATTTGACCATTTGAACTAAGGTTCAATGTACCAGCATCTCTCATTGTCATAACAGAACCATTAACTGTTGCGAAACTTGGAGTAATTGAATTTCCTTGATCATCAGTAGCTTGGATATCTGATGTACCAAAAGATAATTGTAATTGAGAACCTGTCGCAATAGATGAAGCGAAACTAGCTGTTACATAGAAAGTAACTGATCCATTTTTTGGAACAACAATGTTTCCAAAAGAGTTGAACACAGCACCTCCACTAGAGTAACCTGCTACAGTTTCCATATTTTTAGTAGCTCCTGGCAATGCAACACCATTAGCACCTGTAGAAAGAGTCAAACTTACAAGAGATGAACCTGGGAAGAAAGCTCCACCATTAGAAAGAAGATTACCAAATTTGAGACTTGATACTCTTACTTCTGAAACATCACCAGCTGTCAATCTTACAGCAAATACCAATTTGTTAGATGTACCTCTTACAACTTGTTCGTTAGCTAGACCGTCTGCTTTTGAAACAGTCAAAGTCACAGCACCAACAGTTGTAGCGATACCTTGAACAGTACCAGCTATAGAAGATACAGTATTTCCATTTACAATATATTCTTTAACAGCGAACTGACTTGGATTTAAATCATTCAACTTAAAGATTGGAGATGGAGTAGTCGCAGGAATGTTAGATCTAACAGTTCCAAGAATTTTAATATCTGTATTTGATGTAACATCAAATGTTCCATCAAATGTAATAGTATTAGCACTTGTAATAGTTGGGCTAACATTAGATACAATTCTACCTCCAATTACCAATTTAACATTTTGGAAGTAAGCACCGTAATTACCTGTATAAGCACCTGTTTGGAATGAAACCGTAAGAGTTTCGAATCTAACTGCTTGTTTTACAGTAATCTGACCATCAAGCAATTTCTGATCTTGTTGACCAGCTGAGATTGTTTGAGTAGTAAGAGAACCAGCTGTTCTATTGAATGTAATGTCACCACCCTGTACTGTGTAAGTACCCATAGTAGTAGCAGTAGATGTTACATTAGATTTGAACGCAGTATCTTTTTCGATAACATTAAGATCGTCATTTTGTTGAAGTCTGAATTTGTAATCGTCTCCGTTTACATTTTCTACTCCAATAACGTTTGCTCTAATGATATAGTTAGCCTGTACACCTGCATTGATTTCATCATTGAAAGTAACAGTCATTAATCTACCATTTGGAACAACTTTTGTAGAAACTGCTTGTCCGTTTCTTGTAACAACAACATTTGAAAGACTCATAGCTACATCACCTGCACCATCATTTCTCAATGTGATACTCTTAAGTACTGCAACTTTATTTGAGTCATTGTTTGTAATATTAAATCTACCAAGTTCAGAATCCATATCACCTACCTTAAGAGTATTTGACCCTGAAGTAGTATTGAATGTAGATTTAAGAACTGAGTAACTTGTAGTAGTAACCATATTAGTCATTACTGGCCAAGCTCCCTGAACTGCAGCAGCTGAACTATCAACTGAGTCTACAGAATCAATTGCAAACACGTGCTGACCGTTTGAAGTTACTCCTGAGTACACAACATTAAGATCAAGATCTTCTGAAGAGTTAGCTTTTACTACGATAGCAGGAGAAATATTAATGATAGCTTTTTGGTCTGTACCCAAAGTTTGTCTACCAGAAACTCTCATACCAGCCATTTCAAAGAATAGTCTACTAATTTCATCTTGATTACCAAGACCAGTTCTTCTTACTGTAATTGATCTTACAGTAACATCAGATGATCCAGCAGTAAGTCTGAAAGTTCCAACAGGAACAACACCATTACCTGGAACTGATCTAGCTTGAGCTGAAGAAGGAGAAAGAGCAACATTTAAGTTACCAGCTTTAACTTCAACAACTACACCAGTGTTAGTTGATCCAGAAGCGTTAGATCCTGATCCAAGAAGACCTCCGAGAAGATCACCAAGATCATCACCACCGTTCATGTCGTAAGCTCTCATAAGCATGATCATAGCATCACCTCTCAACACAAGTTGATCAGCATTTACTACAGTAATAATACCATCTTCCACTAATCTGTTAGCGTGAAGCGTCCAGTAGTCAGCAGAAGTAGAATCATATTGATTACCATATAAAGCTCTAGAAAGCATAGTAATCATTTGACCTCTTGTTACAGAAGCTTTTGGCATGAATGCTCCGTTTGAACCTTTCATGATAGCATATTTAGCACATGCATCGTTGATGAAAGAAACGAGAGACTGATCTGCAGATCCAAGATCTGAGAAAGAACAATCTTGTCCTTCAACCTGAGCAGCAGCAATAAGGTCAGCAAATTTTACCATAAATCTAGCAGCCGCTTCTCTTGTCATAGTAGCAAAAGGCATAAATGCTTCTGCGCTAGACATAGAAGTAAGACCATTTTCGTAAGCAAAATTGTAAGCGTCAACATATTGAGATGGTATAGACTGTGCGTAAGATACCAAAGCAACATTTTGAGACATTACAATTGCAAGAGCTGCAAAGCTCGCTACAATTTTTTTCAATGTAATCATGTTTTTTGTTGTTTGTACATAAATGTAAAAATAATACAATGTCACGCAAAGTCGCCTTTCCTAGCATACTTGCAGACGAATTAACATGGAATGAACATAGTTTGTCGTTTCGTGTCTCCACACGATATGCCTCGCAGTATAGTTAATGCTTTTATAAATTTCAAGTGATTTATTACAAAAACACCAGACTTTGTAAAAAACATTATCATACGAGGACTTATTTTTAATGTTCAGTTGGGTTTACGACAGAAATTTTTTTTTGTGACACTTTTTATTTCACTACAATAAGTTTTATCTATAGTACAGTTTCTCTTTGTTTTATTTGAAGATAAACTTATAATTTTGGAAGATGTTTAGTTTCTTTAATAAAAAGCAGAATAAAAATTTTTATACTATAGTTGTAAAAAATATAATAAAATTCTGCTCTAAAATGAAAGAGGATAGTTCTAATGGTTAGAATAGCGGCTTCCGAAACCGAAGATTCAGGTTCAATTCCTGATCCTCTTGAAGTTTTAAAAAACATTTCAAAATTTTCATTCTGATGAATTATATTTTAAAAACTTAAAAATCATTGTAATTTAAAGCATTTTCATCTTTACCTACAATATTTTTTTCAAACTATAAAATAGATTTTTCTCAAAAACAAGAAAATTAAAAAAAACCTAGATAGCTAAAAATAGTTAATATATAGTATATTTTTAAAGTTTTTTAATTTTTTTACACTTTATAAAAAAGAAGAAAAACAAGAAAATTAGTATTTAAACTATCTTTTTATCGCTCAGATCTTGATTTAAAATTTTTCTTATTTTTTAATTAAAATTTTTTTTAAAAATAATTTTTCTATCAATAATTTCATTTTTCTCACAACTAACAAAATCTATAAACCAATTCATAAGCTACTTTACAAAGATTCATTTTCTTTAAGCTCTTTTTATTTTTCATCTCACTGAACAGCCTGAATACAGCTTCTCAAAAGCTAAAAATAAACTTTTACCACTCACATTTCACTTCTAAAAATTTTCTTTCTCAAAAAAGAATCTCAATAGTTGACACAATGTCGACAAAAAATCAAAAATCATCGGGAAAAAAATTTTTCCTAGAATAAGTTGCCACTTTTATTTTTTATGTTTTCAATTTGACGGAAAAAAGTTCAAACCAATGGACAAAAATATCTCACTATAAAAAAATGTCATTTAAAATGACAAGCTTTTAAAAGCAATTTGGCAAGTCGTGTCGCGACACTAACTAGACTAGTTAAAAATCTGTCAATTCGAGACTACATTTGTCTGGCTCTGTCTTTTTTTGACTAGTTTGATATATTTTTTAACAGTCCTGATGTTACAAAATCAATGAATTATGAGATATTTTGTCAAACTGTGTCTTACTAGACAGAGAATGGACACGACCAAGACGACAACTATGACAAACCAGAAAAATATCGACATTCTAGACAATATGTATAATATTTTTCTTGAGTTTGAGATATTAAAAACCAGAATAAAAATTTTTTATTTAGACATAGACAGAGTTTGTACTTGTTGACTTGTTTTAGACACAGAAGGCAAAAACAACAGGAAGTAAAGAACAATCACTATATATCCAAGCCACTTTTGATGAAGAAATAAGGTCAAAGAATAATGAGAGAATATATCTGATACCCAGAAAATAATGGTAGTAAGCACATTTCAGACAATTAAAAGCCAGGAAGGAGGAAAAACAAAAGAAAGTGGAACAAGTAAAAACGAAAAAAGCTGGACTAATGGTACTAGTGGAGCGATGAGCAGATTAGCAGGGATAGAAAATAAGTTTGTAGAGCCAATAAAAATCAATAAAAATGGCAAAACTCCTCCACTAGCTCAGATAATTGGCAGAAAATACGATTGGAGTATTGATAGTAGTTTATTTTTTGAGAGAGAAATCTTTTGAGAAAGCCATAAAATTCAATAGACTGCTGAAAATGATAGAAGAAATCCAAGGTCGAAAAGCAAATAAAATGGCTGAATAAGAAGCATAACACAAAAAGCTAGCTCTAAAGTCCTTCGAGCGGATGCCATTCTTCCAAAAAAAATAGCAAATAAAGACAAAGAAGCCATAATGGTAGCTCTTAAAACACTAGCTTCAGCTCAACAAATCAAAGCATAACAAATAACGAAGAGTCCTATACAAGAAAATCTCAGGTAAAATGGCAAGAAGAAGAGTACTATAGACAAAAAAGAGACGATCAAGGCTATATTACCTCAGCTCACGGCAACAATGTGAACAATTCAGCTCTTGATAAAGTTTTGGTAGATCGGTTCTGGAATAAGTGAAACATCTCAAACGACCATACCAGCTAGAAGTCATGCTTCTTTGGTGGGTCAAAAAATTTCTGTGATGCGATCTATAACTGTTTTTCTTAAGGATAGAAACTGGTTTATTTTTCAAGAATTTTTTTCTCTGATAATAGATTTGGCGAAAAATGTGCCAGCATATCACTTAAGAAAAAGTCGCTTTGAAAAGTCGAATTCACCAAAATGAATAAGCGAAACAGCTCATAATGAGTCAAAACTGACCTTTCTCTGAATCTCATTTCACTTAAAAGTACCGACAAAAAGTAGTTTTTCTCAAAGTTCGACTTTTTTGTCTACAATGACTAAAACCTGTCATCAATGTCGTGATCTCGCAACTATTTTGTTTTTTCACCTTATCTCTACAACTTCACCCGAAAAAACTCAGCTTGAAAACTCGGTAACTGATTGATTATAGCTATTTTCTAGAAAAAGAATTCTCACAAACAAAACAAGAGCGACTGAGAAATTGACTAAAAATCGATATTTTCGAGAAAAAGAAAAAAATTTCTTTATATATGGGAAAAGCAGTAAGGAAAAAATTAATCAAACTACCAGAATTAAATAGTTTTCAAAGCCAGACAGTAAAATTGAGTACCAAGAAAAAATCAAAGCCATATTTTTGGTTTTGCAGAATATAAATTTTTTATGATGTGGCTTTTGTTTATTTCTTCTCGTTTACGATGAGTTTCATAATTTTTTCTTCGTAGACAATAGCTTCATGAGGAACATTAAAGGCTTTTAAAGTAAGAAGAAAATGCAATCTGGCTCAAATACCACAAGATGCTGACTGAAAAAAATCCAAAGTCTCATCTAAAGTACGACTTGTCCAATTTCGAAGCTTCATTTCTGGATATATTTCAAGCAACTTATCATACATTGGCAGATCTTGAGGGCTCATCCAAACATATCGAAGTTCTTTATTTGAGTTTTTCTTAATAAAGTGATCAATTTTTCTATAAGATTCTGGCTTATTTATCTTGGGATGCAAGTTTATAAGAAGATTTGGTAATGAAATTGTCTCTTTGTGCGTTTCCTGATATTTTTCAATCAAATCGTAAGCAAAATCGCGGTGCAAAGTCACTTTTTTACTATATTTTTTGGCAATCTTGAATGAGTCCTTTTCTCTAACGATGATTTGCTTGGCTCTTGGTAGCATAAGTTTGTAGAGGAGTCTAGAACGAAAAAAGCGAGGTTTGCCAATTCCACCTAAAAGAACAAAGTTCCCAAACATGATGTCCCAGAAGTACTTGAAGAAGTAACCTCGGCCATCTTGGATGAATGGTCTTTCGTCAGTCAGCACTTCTCATCATCAAAAAATCTTGAGAGCTGGCGAAAAAGAGAATGAAAACTTACTTTTTGAGTATGTGGAAACTTTTTTTCAGACTGGGAGATAAGCTGAGTTCCTCTTTATTCGTTCGTCTAGTCGAGCTTTATTTCAAGACTCGACAGCTATGTGGCTGATGGCTAGATGACTGAACAAATACTCTAAAACTCAGAAAAAAAGTAACTCGTCGCCAAAATTTTTATATCCATAATAACATTTTAAAATCGCCTTCATGATATAATAAATGAGGTTAAAACTTTTTTATTATCTTTTTTGGGAATTTCGACAACTATAGACAGATCTAAAAAATAACACTCAAAATCAACCTGTAAAGCCAATATTTTAATATAGACAAAACTTGACACATTTTATAAATCTTTACCTTTTCAAGTAGACAATGATATTTTTCTTCAGAATAACTTCGTGTCCTAGTTTTAGCAATCCAAAAAGCGTTATCAAGATAAATTAAATTCTCTTATTTTTGAAAATAATTTTTATTTTCTCTTTTTCTTGTAAACTTTTTTTATAATTTTTTAAATTTTTCTTTATTTTCAGAATAAAAAGCTTCATTTTCTTTTAAAAATTTTATTGAGTACAAATTTTATGAAAAAGAAGAAGATTACTCTGGGAAATTTTTTTACTCATTTTAGAATTTTTTCTTACTGAAGATAGTGAATTTTTTAGAATATTAGTTTTTAGACAGAAGGGAGACATTGGTTGAATTATTTTCATTTTTTTCGTCAGAATTTAAATTTTTTTATTATAAAATGGAAAGTTTATTAGATTTTTTTATCATAATATTTCTTCTTTTCCAGCTCTTAGATGTGTTTGTTTTTTAGTTTTTTCAGGAGAATTTTTTGGAACGAAATAACCAATTTGAATAGAGATAGTATCGTTTTTTAAGCATATTTCAGCTAGTTTTCTCGAAAAATCAGTGTAGCAAATAGTAAAGAGAATCCTGATTATATAAAGTTTTTTCTATTCATTTAAGGTCATAAGAATCAATATTTTTACTAAAATATGTCAGTTTTTCTTCTCATTTTCTAATAGCCTTCAGCCCTAATTGAAGAGAATGATAATAGTTGAAGTATCTTGTATCTCTGTAGAGAACTGGCCATTCTTTATAAAAAAATGAGTTTACAGCTGAAACATAAGCTTTATAGATCTTAAGCTCTGCATCGGTTTTTGTTATCTTTTTTTTCTTAGCTATAGCTGTTTTCGACGGTTTCTTTTTTGTAGATGAAGTGACGGTTTTTGACTTAGGTTTTCAAAGAGATTTACAAGAAAGTTTTTTCGAATCGTAGTAGACACATCGTTCATTTTCAACTTTTTTTCGTTTAAGTAATTTCAAGAAATCCCTTTCAGAATCAGACAATTCACTTTCTTCAATAAGTTTCCCCGTAGAAGATTTATCAAATTCGTAGCAAAATGAATCATAAATAAATGAGCTATATTTTTTCTTGATTTGGAGGCACGAATCTTTGTGAGGAAGAATAATACTATTTGAAAGATTATGACTGATTCATTTTTGAATTTTTCAGTCTAAATAAGTCCTTTTTGAACCTATTTGAATATATCGTCATGAACTGAGATCTATCTTTTGAACTCCTGTTTCTAAAATAATAAAAACTTCTTGTTCAAATCAATTTTCTGAATAAGAAAGAAAAACTTTTTCAAATTTTATTTCTGGTTGAACCTGAGAAATTCATCAGGATGATACTTTTGGCGGATTGGTAGTTTTTGGCGGTTTAATAGGTTTAATTTTTGGTACTTTGGGAGGAGATGGAGGTTTTGGACAATAATTTAGTGACTTATTCGAGATTGCTGAAACTAATTTTCCATTTGTGTTTATTTTCGTACAAGATCAGGAAAGAGCTAACATCAGTAAATCATAATCTGATTTAATTTTTAGATAGTCAGCTTCGAAATTTTTTCAGCTTGAGAGATTTCCCGTTTGGATTGTAATGACAGGAGTAGACTGACATTGTCATAATCAAGCTACACTGGTAATAATCTGAGGTGATGGTAAAAGAGACTCATGAAATCAAGGTGATGGTTGTCATAATGTGTCTATATCACTTCAACAGTTTGATAATCCAGGATAAATAGATCAAACTGCTGTTCAAAAACTATAAGTTCATGACAAAGTACTTCAATCGTCGAGCTGAATTAAATAGTTTCATGAAAGAGGAATAGCAAGATCTTGCTGGATAAAAAGCTTGTCAACTTTGTCAATATTCTGTCTGGATGAAGATATAAGAAAACGATCTCCAGAAAAAATTTCTCATGGCAAAATTTGTCACTGGTATGATCAAAACTGAAAAGAAATTTTTCCTGTATATGTTGAGGAAAATTTGAATTCCAGATAATCAGGGTAGCTCGAATCCGCTCTATGTATTTCTGAAAGCTGGAATTTTTGAGGTAGTGGACAATTTGATGAAGAGACTTGTCAACTTTGTCATCAACTCTGAATCAACTGAGAAAAACCTGGATTTGCTATTCGAGGAGAATAGACATTCGCTACTCTACCTGAACTTGTTGGCACAATTTGTGAAAGAGTAGCTGGAAGTCTTTCAAAAGAAATCTCTTTATTATTCAAATCTCAAACAGATGTGCTTGAAACGAAAAAATTGTCTATCAAATCTTGTCAACTTCGAAGTGAAATCGTAATGGCTTGGCTATCAGAAATATTAAATCATAGTCATGAAGCATAAATTACTGACTTATCGACAATCATAGACAAACTGTCTCAAAGCACGATGGAATTTCCAGAAGCTAGAAAAAAACCACTAAAAAAGAGAGGAGTAGCTTTTACTCAAGAAATTAATAAATTTCCAGAAAAATTGGTATCTGAAAAATTGGTTATTTCTATCCATTCATCTGTTCCATCAAAAGAAACTTCTGTAATAACTAAAGATGGAGAAAACAGTCATCAAGAGCTAATTTTTTGCTCAATGTCTAGTGGAGTGTCTACAACTGTCATAATAGTTCAAGGATTTGCTATATATCAAGAAAGCATATTTACTGATCTCGAACCAGTACAAACTGTGGTTACAAGCTGTCCATTGTGTCGAACTTTCTCAAAAGAGTTATTTAGATCGATAAATGGCAACACAAGACCGACATTGACGATAAAATTATCTACAATTTGTCAGCTGTACAATAAGGTAAGATCAATCGCTCAATCATCACGAAGAATAAGAGCTTCAGGCGAGAAAATGAGAGATTGAGATAAAAGTATTCAAGAAACTCACTGATCAACTAATACCATAGACTGTAATCAAGACAAGGAAAAACCACTTAGATAAATCGGATTATTTGAAGCTCAAACTAAAGTAAGATCTCAAGTAAAATCCTGTTGGTCTGTATTTGTAAGCTCTATTCGCTCATTTGGTCATTCAAAATAAACTTCTGAAATAATAATCTGAGCAAGAGCTTTTTGGAAAAATCATCGAGCAAAACAAAGACAAATAACACAAAAAACTATTTTCTTCATATTTTTGGCTGATATTATAAACGGCCGCCTTATAGTTTTTTTAAAAATGAAAACTACGGACAAAAAAAAGAAAAAACTATTAAGTTAGTTTTTAAGCTCATTTTAGAGTAAAAATAGCAGTGAGTAAGAAATTTACTTTAAGAAGAAAAAAGAGCTTTGCTAATTTCTGCTGGAGCTTTACTAATTTCTGCCATAATTTCAGCAGTAGCCAGAGAATTTTTTTTGAAATTTTGGAGAGAAAGAATTTGTTTTTGAAGATTAGTTTTTAAGCTATCATTCTGAGAAATGAGAATATCTTGGTACTTTTTTTCATAATAAAGAGCATTAAAATATTGGTGATTTCAGCCAGTATAGGGCAATGGAACAATAATTAATTTCATTCAAAAAAGTTTTTGTTCTGCGAGAGAAGTAGCTCATCAGCGAGTAATTCAGACATCACAAAGCTGGCAAAGCTGTCACATCTGGCTTTGAGAAACAAAATCAAGAAATGAGACAAAAGAAAACTGAGAAAAAAAACTTTTGAGATGATTATTTTGAGTTCCTCAAATTATGTAAAAATGAACCGCTGACATAGTATTTTCTAAAAAAATTTCTCACAATGTTTCGTAGAGCTTCTGAGATCACTGAGAACCTCCAACAACAAGAAAATTTGTAATGGTTTGTCTATTGGTATCAATTTCTATTTTGGGGTCAGAAGAGGCTAAAAGTTCTGGAGAAATTATCTGACCAATGGGCTGTGCGTTTTTGATGACCCCCTCAAAACCGGTGAATGTTTTAGTGGCAAATCGAGAACAAATCTTATTTGCTAGACCACTAACAGTGTCTGATTCATGAACTATAATTTTTTTTCTTAGAATAAATCAAGCTAGCACAACTGGCAACGAAACAAATCCACCTTTACAGAAAATTTTTGACACTTTTGGATGAGTTAGAAAAAATTTTAGACAGATTATAACACCCCGAAGTAGCATTGCAAAATCCTTTACATTTCTGAAAAAAGAGATGACCGTTCATTCTCTTCTTCGTTTTCATGACGCTATAGACACGAACTTTACACGATCTAGACAGAGACTTTGACAGACTTTTTGTTCGAGAGAGTTTGACAAACCTAGCCAAAAAATCGTGTCTAGTTCTCTGTCGAAATATCAGTTCTTATCTAAGTATTCTATGAGTGTCTTGACAGGAAAAATGTGTCAACCTGTCCCTCCACCGACTACGACAATTTCTTGCTTTTTTGGAGTGTTCATTTTGTCTATTTATGACTAAATTGACACTAGCGTAGTGAAAAAGTCAAGCATTTCAAGTTGAACGATTTTTTTGTATTTTACCTATTTTATTATTTTTTGAGAAGAGAAAAATTCCTGAAAAAACGAGACAATTTAATAGCTGAAAAAGAAAATAGAATAAAAATTTTTATAAAATTATAACTTATTGTATTCTTTAAAATCTTATTTATTTTAAATTTCTCTCAAAAATATTTTTTTTAAAGTTTTATTTCTGGAAAATATTAAAAAACATCTGAGTATTATTTTTTTTAGTTTTTTTCTTCATTACTTTTTTAAAAATTTTCTCACTTCTCAATAGAAACTTCACTCGAAAAATCATTTATATCAAATTAATTTTTTTCTACTCTATAAATAGCCTTTTTCATAAAATTTTTATCAAAAATAATCATCAAACTAATGGATATTTCGTTAGTTTTTTTTAATAAAGGTGAAAAGCCATTTTTTGCTTGATTTTTTTACTCACATACTTATAAAGTTTTTGTTTGGACAATTAGCTCAATGGCGAGAGCACTCCCTTGACGTGGGAGGGGTTATAGGTTCGAGTCCTATATTGTCCATTTTTTTTGTTGAAATTTTTTTTTGTTTCTTATTTGATAGCTCCGCAATCGTTTTCTCTCTGCGGAGTGCTCAGGCTGTTTCCCAATCCTTTTTCAAAGGATTTCAACATCCTGGCAGTTCGAGTCCTATATTGTCCATTTTTTTTGTTGAAATTTTTTTCTTATTTTTGTCTCTATTTTTCTTTGAAAATAGCAGTATAGAGGTTTTTTACTCTATTTGATAAAAATGAAATTTCTCGATTGGTTATTTGAGAAAAAATGTGTTATTTGTGAGAAAAATGGTGACTACTTATGCAAAAAATGTACTCAGTGATTATCTCCTCATCCTGAGCACTGTCTCATTTGCCATAAACAATCCGACGATTATAAAACCTGCAAAAAATGTCTCAGAGAGTGAAACAACATAATAGAATGAGTTATTGTAGCTTTTTCTTATGATACTAGCATAAAAAAACTTATTAAAAATCTGAAATATAAGAGTGCTTATGATATATCACACTTTTTTTCTCTAAAATTGTCTTACTTAATCTCGACATACTTTGACATTCATGACACATCAATTTTACTGAGCTTTGTACCTAGCCATCGAACTAAAAAAATATTTATTAGATGATACAATCAATCTGAACTACTAGCACAATGAGTAGCTCAGTTGCTGGGCTTGCCTTTTGCTAAAGTATGTAAAAAAGTTAGGTGGACAAAAAAACAAGCTGGTTTGAAAAGACAACAAAGGCTCATAAATCTTAACGAAGCTTTTGAAATTAATCAGAAAAGCTTATTTATTAGTCAAAAAAATATCATTCTGATTGACGATATAACTACAACTGGTTCTACTTTAATTGAAACTGCTAAACCCATTAAAAAACTTTTTCCTAAGGTGAAAATATGGGGGCTCGTTATAGCGAGAAATTCTAGCTAAAAATTAAATTATCGTTTTTTACAATAAGTCTTTTTTAGGTTATCAGAAAATTATTTTTTTATGAAGAAAGTATATTTTTTCTAGAAATAGTGCTATATTTTTGATATGTTCATCTGAAAAATCGCACTTTGATCAAGCTTTTTCGTATATTTCTTTCATGGATTTCGTATATCAATAAGAAAGTGCTTCTTTATAGTTTTTGATGGTATTTGGGTAATCAGATTGAGAAGAAATTCGTACTCAAATTGCACCAAGTTGAGCTATAGCATATTCAATATAATAGAATGGAACGCTAAAAATATGTGACTGTTTTTGATAAAAAATCTCTTTGTAATGCTCATATTCTGATCGATCTACTGAATTAGTCATATAAGAGTTATAAATTTCTGTCCATTTTTCATGTCTATCTTGTCTACTGTGTCAAGGATGATCATAAAGTCGGCCCTGAAACTCATCAATCACAGCTATTCGAGTAAAAGTAGAAACTATTTCCTCTATTTTTTCTTCTTTTGCTCTTTGCTGATCTTCTGAGTTTGGTAAAAAATAGCTTCGGTACGGCATAGTTAAAAGTTCCATACTCATAGAAGCAAGCTCAGCTATTTCAGAAGGAGTACTCCTAAGCTGTCTGATTGGTAGATTATTCGTCAAAAAAGTGTGAACCGCATGACCAGCTTCATGGACCATAGTAATCAAGCCCTGTAAATTATTGGTAGCATTCATGAAAATAAAGGGAACTCCTGTGACCATAAGAGGATAGTTGTATCATCACGATGCTTTTCCTTTTCTGGTGTCGAGATCAAAAAAATCTCACTTGTCCATAATGTCTATGTAGTTTGCGAATTCTGGATCGATTTTTGACATTACTAGTTTGGTTTTTTCAATCAGATCTCTCTCGTTTTCAAAAGTCTTTAACGGCTCTCTTCAAAGCACATCTACCTCAAGATCATAAGGTTTTAGAGTATCAAATCATAAACTTTTTTTTCTTTTTTCTCCTATTTTTTTGAGCAGTGGAGAAATGTATTTTTTTATGGATTGACGAAATGTGTCTACATCTCTTTGAGTATAGTCAAATCTACACATTTGCTGAAACTTGTAGTCTTTGAAGCTAGAAAATCATGCATTTTGAGCTATTTTTGTCCTTACTTGAATAAGCTGATCAAGAATACTGTCTATTTTTTCTTTATTTTGGAAGCGAGCTAACTGGATAGCCTCGTAGGCTCTTTTTCTCAAACTTCTATCATTTTTTTCTAAAAGCTGAGATGCCTTTTGCAAAGTCATATTTTCTCAATCTATTTCACAAGACTGTGAGCCAATAATCTCGCTATATTGCTGACCAAGCTTTTGATCTTCTGTCTGCAAATCAACATTTTCTTTTCTAAAAAGCTCGGTAGCTCTATGGATGGTTTTTAATGTAGTTTGAAATCATTCTCGATCTATTTGGGAAAAAATTTTGTTTTCTTGTATTTTTTGATCTAACTCATTTGATACAATATCTCGTTTTGGTAAAATTTCTTCTAAAAAAAATATATACTCCTGCTTTGCTGATTCGTCATCAGTAAAACGACTATTTTTTATATATCTTTTAGCAAAATCTTCATCAAGAAAACAATCTAATTCATCTCTCTGATGAATTCGCTCTTCTGCTTGCTCTTTTGAAGTAATTTGCTGTAAAAGCAATTTTTCGTAAAATATACTGATAGAAGCTCGATCCTCTAATTTAAATGTATCCGATAAAAAAGCTCGTTTCTTCATTTTTTACTGAAAAGATAAAATTATTACTCGCTGAGAGTATGCTTATCTTTATTTTGAAAATCAAGACTCTTTTTGCTATGAAAGATTGTCTAAAACTTGTCGACATTGTCTATGTATGACTAGATTCTTTAAAAAAGTGTATTGTTTTGATAATACATATTTTTAGCTTTTGGAAGCTGATTTTTATGAATAATGATGGGTTTTTCATAGGGTAAATCATGGAGAGTAGGATCATGAATCAAGCCAGGAAGAATATTTTTTAATTCAGGAATATATTTTTTGATATAATGAGTCTGCGGATCAAATCTTTGAGATTGAAGAATTGGTGAAAAAATCCTAATGGGTTTGGGATCTGCTCCTACAGAGGCTGATCGTTGCCGATTTCCGATATTCACATTTTCATCGTAATCTATAAGGTAGTTTGCAAAGTGCTTTTCTCACCATCTTCGGTCTATGAGTAAGTCCTTGGTCAAAAAAGATGCAACTATCATCCTGACTCTATTGTGAATTCGATTTTCTTCTTTGAGCTGTCTCATACCAGCATCAATAATAGGGTACCCTGTTTTTCAATTTTTCCAGGCTTCAAAAAATTTTTCGTTATTTTCTCGTTTTAAATTTCTCCTTTTTTCCTGAAATTCTACAACATTTGATTCTGGAAAATAATAATTTATGTGCTGCCAAAATTCGCGTCGAGCTAATTCTTTTACATAAGTCTGACTCTTATTTTTCACTGTATTATAAAGTTCTCTGACTGATAAAAGTCAAAATCTCAAATAAGGACTAAGTTTAGAAGAACCATCTTCATAAGGGAAATTTCTGGTATTTTCATAGTTTGTAAAATCAAATTCTTTCAGTCTTTGAACTGAAAAATCCATGGATCGGTATTTATTTTTTCAGGAGTCAATCTGAGAAATAGCTTTTTCTAACTGTTTTTTCCAGTTATCTTCTGGTATTTTTTTAGATAAAATATTTTTATTTTCAACTAAATCGTAGTTTTCTGGAATATGCTGAATCCACTTGTTAAAAAAGGGCGTAAAAACTTTTCTTTGTTCTACTTTGGCTAGTGGAACTAGCAAAAAATCTTCTACCTGTTCAAAATAGACTGAGTGCTCCTTTGCTCGATTTGAGATGAAAATATCCCTGGTTTTACTATTAATTCAATAGGATTTTGAACAAAAAATAGCATCTGATTTTGTATCTTTTACAATTTCTGGTACAATAAGTCTGGGATTTCAAAATTTTACTATCAAGTGAGATCATCTACTTTCTAGCTCCTTAGCTAGTTTTTCTACCGCTTCGATCAAAAATCAAAGTCTCGGATCTTTTTTGAGAGACTTTGCTATGATAGCTTCATCAAAAATAAAGAGAGGAGTTACTGTTTTCGAATTTTCTATTGCTCTTTGTAATCATAAATTATCAAAAATCCTTAAATCCTGACGAAATCGGAAGATACTATTCTCAAAATTTTTCATTTATAACCCAAAAGATAAATCTTTTTTTACAATAAGTCTTTTTCTTATAATTATTGTATAGAACAATGAGGAAAAACTATAATTTTTTCTTTTGGAACTTTTCGTTGTTTTTCTAAAAATTTTACCATAAAATCAGATGGAACGATATGGTAGTCAGCTTTTCTTAGTAATTGATTTTTTATGAGCTTTAGAGAAAAAAACTTAAGTATGACAAGCCCTTTTATCAGTAAAGATTTATTCTTTGCTTCTGATAAAAATGATTTTAAAGAAAACTCGCTTGGTATTTGAGATTCTTGTTCAACGAGACTTGGGAAAGGGTGGAAATATCAAAGATCGTGATAAGTAACCAGAATTTTTTGTTTTTTTGATAAAAAGTAAATAGGAAATCGACCAATTACTCTAAGAGTACTATGAAACCATAGATGACTAGCTTTTTCTTTTAATAAAATCATGTAAAGCTGGACAAAGTAGACAATATTTAGTCATGATAGACAGAGATATAATCATTTTAGAAATTTCGTATATCGTCCTGTAGGAAGTGGTCGTCAGAAGATTTTTGTATTGATTCACTGATGTATTAAAATTTTCTGTGTATCTTGAAGGTATTTTTCTATTCATCCTAAGTTTGAATTATAATCTGAAATGAGCAGTATTTTAGATTTTCAAAGATTATATTCTGGAAAAAAACTATAAAAATTATCTATTCGAACTTGCTGGGAAAAATTTTTGGCCTTATTTAGAGATCGTTGATGATATATTTTTCTATTATATGATCAATCATTGCTTAAAATTTTTTTTATAATAGTGATAAGCCTTTCTTTTATTTTTTCGTTATTTTCAGCATTTATATCTAAGTTTTCATGAATGAATGAAGCAGATCAACCTTTTTTTAGTCAAATAACTGGGACACCTATTTCACAAGATTCTAGAAAAGTTTTTCAAAATGTTTCTAAAAAAACTGAAGGCATAATAGTATAATCTGTTTTATTCTTCAAAAAATCTATTATATGATTACGATCTTTTCGTCCATGTTCTTTGATATTGGGAAATTTCTTTGATAATGCTTTAATTTTTTCTATGTAGCTTCATTTTCAAAAAAAATTAAATTCCATTTTTGAAAAACTTTTTGGTTCTAAAGAAAGTTCTTCAATTGCTTGAAGGAGAATAGTTATTCATTTTTCATGGTCGTATCTTCAGAAGAAGGTAAATGTTATATTTCACATTATTTGTTTTTTATTGTATTATTTAATTATTTAAAAAATTTAATTATAGTAATAAAGAGAAAAATTTATAAAAATGTTGAATGTTTTGAAAGTGTTTTTGTACTTATGTTTTTGGCAGAATAATAATTTTTTTATGAGGAAATAATGTTGAAAATTTTGTTAATGATATGTTTTGGTTTTAGGGAACTTATGTTGAAAACTTGTAAATTTGTGGAAAGATTTTTTCAAAAAAACTCCGAAGTAAATCGGAGCTTTCTTTATTAGAACTTGTTTTTTTCTTTTCTCATTTTTCCTAAAACTATGTAGGCTAAAGGAGCTGCGATAAATATTGATGAGAAAGTCCCTGATAAGATTCAAGCAAACATAGTAAATGCAAATGTTTTGATCATTCCTTCTCCAAATATGAACATTGTAACGATTACGATGATAGTCCCTCATCCTGTTAGGATAGATCTTTTCATTGTTTGTCGTAGAGAGTCTTCAAATATTTTTCCGTATGTAATTTTTTCTGATACGAGAGATTTTTGGTTGATTATGATGTTTTCTCTTATTCTATCGAAGATAACAATCGTGTCATTAATACTATATCACATAACAGTTAAGATGGCTGTGATGAAAATTACATCTATTTGGATTGTTTGGTTGAAGTACATCAGAATTCCATATGCTCACGATGGTATAATGATATCGAAAAGCATTGTAATAATAGTGATGAGAGCCAAAACTCATGGAGAAATAACATCTTTGATTCCTATGAATGCTATAACCATATATACTGATAGGAAAATCATTCCATATATTAGTGCTTTGATTGCATTTGATTGCATATAAGCTCAAATACTTGGTCCGATTATTGATGATTCTAGAATTTCACTTTCGCCTGATACTACTTTTTTATCAACAAGATATTTTTGAATGCTTTTTGATAATTCTGCTACTTTGCTGTCGTTTTCAACATCAGTTTTTATGAGAATATTTTGATATCTTTCATAATTTTCTTGATTTATTGTAATATCTTTATATCACAATTCTCCTAAAAATATTTTTAGATCATCTTTTATGTCTTTTACTTCTTTGGAAGTATATTTTATTTCCATACCTCCTGTGAATTGAATTGATAGTCTGAAGTTATTAATGAGAGCTATCAATGATGTAATTATAGCTACTAAACCTAAAGTAAGCCATAAAAAACTTCTTTTAATGATTGGAAATTTCCATGATTTCATTTGACATAAAAAACGATATAAACTTAGATCTTATACTGAAAAATTTTTGGTTTTCAATTATGTTTGCTATTTTTCTTTAATCTGTTCGATTTTGATTATTTACTCGTATTTTTGCTACATCTTCTTGCGCTTTTTTCTTATTTTGTCAGAATCATTCTGCTTTTTTTTCATTGTTTATTCGCAATTCTGATTTGTAAACAATACAGTTTCATCTTTCATCTTTTTCGTATTCAAAATCTTTATATTCTGGTAATAATTTATAGAGTTTTTGAATCTTTTCTTGAAGAATAGTCTTATAACTTTTTGTATTTAATGTTTTTATTTCTGAAAAAAACTTAAAAATAAATTCTTTTACGAAAAACTCTGTTTCTTCATATCATATCTCTATAAAAATATATCAAATTAGAGCTTCTACAGCATCAGCTATAATGACATCTTTTTCTCTTCCTCACGACTTTTCTTCACCGTTTCCTAAAAAAATATAATTTTGAATTCAAATTTCTTTTCCTGCTTTTGCTAATGTTTCTTCTCTCACTAATGCTATTTTATACAAAGTAAGTGTACTTTCTTCTTCGTTTGGTAGTTCTTTATATAATAATTTATTTATGATTCAGCCAAGGATTCAATCTCATAAAAACTCTAATCTTTCATTATTTGTAATAGGCTCTTTGAAGTCTGATGAAAACGATTTATGAATAAAAACTGTTATAAGAAAGTCAGGATTTAAATTTTTTGGGAGTTGTATTCAGAGAGTATTTATAAATTCTTTAATTTCTGTTATTTTTCGTTTTATTGATTCTGGTAACATTTGATTGCTCATATATTTAAAAAAAAATCTGTTGAGCAGATTTCTGGTTATGAGTTGATTAGCAGGCGACGAGACTCGAACTCGCAACCAACTGCTTGGAAGGCAGTGACTCTAGCCAATTGAGTTACACCTGCATTTTTTCTGGCTATTTTTCTTATACTTAAAACTATTTACTTTTCAATAGTTTTTTCTGAAATGGTGGGCCTGGTTGGACTTGAACCAACGACCCAGCGGTTATGAGCCGCTTGCTCTGACCAACTGAGCTACAGGCCCTTTTAAGGGATGGCTTTCATATACTGAAAAAAAACTTAATTGCAACGATTTTTAACTTATTTTTTTGTAAAGTTTGTATCGATATGTTATGAAAAAAGCTTCTATTATACCGTTTATATAAGCAGTTATCAGAAATAAAAGTAATGTTGTACCGTAAATTATTGGATTAAAAATAGTTTTGTCTATTATGTCTAGACTTGTTGCTACGAAAATCATTCCTATAGGAACTAGTACAATAATTGCTGTATTAATAATAAATCTTAGTTGAAGAAGTAGTCAAATGATGACAAATTTGACAGTCATGCTAATGTTTTTTGTTGTTAATTCTATGCTTCTACCTATTGCTGGCATTACTTCCATGTTTTCTAAGACAATTATGAATTTGGTATATGGTCGTAAAAAAGTTAGAAACAATATTATAGTAAGCCATATTCAGAGAATTGTGATTACAAATGGATTGTCTAAAACTCATGCTGTATAGATTCTCATCGTAATAAATCCAAATGAAAGTAGGTTAAATCCCATACCATTCATTGCTATAAATTCAAACATTAGAAAGAATTTATTGAGTCATTTAAGAAATGATCATCGAGAGTCTTTTTTATCGTTATCTAAATAATAAATTAAAGTCGCTTCTCCTATGGGATATAGTAAAAAATATCCTACTGCTAAACTGATGAGAAGAATTATAAATGCACCAGTAAATCAACTTTCTAAAAAAAGAGAGTTTATATATTTGAAAATTGTTCCCATTTCTACTCACTTTCCAGTGGTGTTATTGATGAAAAAATTGATGTTATTCAGAACAATTATTAGAAAAATAATTGAATGCAAAAAAGTAGTTGAGGTCGTTATTCTTACAAACCTGTCGTCTTCTGATACTTGTTCATAGGCTTCTAGCAGTAAATTTTCTGATTTCATTACTATAAAATAATCAAATGTCTGCTATAAATCAATTGTTTTTTGATTTGGAAATAATTTTTGAAAATCATTTGGTATAGGTGCTTGTACTATTATCTTTTTTCCAGTTTCTTTATCGATAAATCAGTAAGAATAAGAATGCAATAGCTGTCTTGTTATTTTATATTTTTTTGCGATGTAACTGTTTGTTGAATTATCTCAATACATTATGTCTCCTAAAATTGGAAAGCCGTGATGTGAAAGGTGAACTCTGATTTGATGCATTCTTCCCGTAAATAACTTTACTTTTACTAGCGATATTTTTCCTATCATTGGATCTGAAAATGTATCTACTAAAAAAGCTTGGGTTTTTGATTCTAGTCATTTTTCTTGGTTTACAAATGTTTGGGCTCTTCAGAATTTGGCATTAAATCATTTAAAGAGAGGCTCTGTCATTGTTATTGAGCTTGGAAAAGTTCATTTTACTATTGCTATGTAATGTTTTTCTGTTTTTCTTTCTCTGATGATTTCATTGATGTATTGCAGAGAATCATAATTTTTTGCTCATACGATGACTCAAGATGTGTCTTTATCAAGTCTAAACCCAAAAGATGGCTTAAATGTTTCTGATTGACTTTTATTTCAATAAGAAAAATAGGCTTCTAAATAGTCGTTTAAAGTTAAATCATTGGTATGAAAATTTCCAGGATGGATAACTATATCATAGGGTTTATTCCAGAAAATTCGATTTTTATCTTCATAGAGTATTTGTTCTTTAATTTTTTCAACAGAAATATTATTTTTCTTACTTTTTTTATCTCTATTTGAAATGGTTGGATCTTTTTTTACATCCGTGTTTGAAAAGTGTACTATGTCTCAAATTGTTAGCTTATAGGCTTGCTCTCTTTTTTTACCATTGACTGTGATTGCTCATTTTCTCAATCGAGAATAAATGTCTCCAAGTTTAACTTCTGGAGTATTTTTGAACCGTTTTCTTAAAAATCTATCAAATCTTTGATTGGCTTCATTTACCTTTATTTCTACTTCCATTTCTTTACTTTTTTATCTAAACTTTTTATTCTGGTTATAGTAAGTGTATTGTATCTTAAAATATTGTTTCCTGTTTTTTTAATTTATTTATCTGTTTGTATAATAACTAATTGCTTTTATAATTGCAAACTTGATTTTCTCTTGCTACTATTCAAAAAATTCTCAATTCTCTCATAAATCTAGCGTTTCCAGTAAATCTCAAATTTTGCTATTTTCTGTCGAGACATTGGCTATGTCATTGTCTACTTCTTCAACAGTCTGACCATTGGAGTAATATATAGGAGCTGCATTGAATTTTGGTAAAATTACCTCTTTATTTTGTTCTTCTTCTTTTTTCTTTTCTTGCTTTTTTTCTATTTTATGTATTAATTGTTCTTTGGTTGTTTTTGAAAGTGATGGGTTTGATAAAATTTCTTTTTTAATTGTTTCTAAAGTTTTTCATCAATTCTCTTTACTATCCCACTTTTCTATACTTTCTGATAAACTTCTTTCTTTTTCATTATTTTCATGTTTTTTGAGCGTTAATCTTTTTTTTACTATAGTTGTGAGTATGTCTGTGGAATTTTGATTTGTGTTTTTTAAGAGTTGTTCTATTTTTTCATTATCAAAATCTGCTATTTTTTTGTTTATTTGGCTTATTTTATTTACTTTTACCTTAATTTTTTTGAGTAAATTATAACTTTTATTTGTTTTGTTTGATGTTTTATTTAGTACTTTATCTATTTTTTCTTCTAATTCTTCTATTCTTTCATTAGAAAAATCTGCTATTTTTTCTATCATTATTATTATTTTTTCATTTTCGTTTGCTCAGTTTACCATAGTAATACTTGTTCTTATGAAGTTTGTCATTACTACTAAGCAGATTATGAACTCTATTCATTTTCTCATTTTAAAAAAACCAGAATATAAATTTTTTCTGGCTTATTATATTTGATATTTTTTATTTGTCAATTTTTGTTGTAATTAAATTTTTTTATTCATCATCTATTCCTAATAAATCGTGAGTTTTTTTTAAAAATTTGTCATCAACATGTGTATATATTTGAGTGGTCGTGATGGATGCGTGTCAAAGAAGTGTTTGGACCGATCTTATGTCAGCTCAGCGTTTTATTAGTGATGTAGCAAAGCTGTGTCTTAGGGTATGAGGAGTTACTTTTTTTCCTATTCAAGCTTTTTTTGCATAATCTTTAACAATTTCTTCTATCGCATTTCTTGATAGCTTTTTTCAAAAACTATTTGTAGAAAGAGATATAAAGACTTGATCTTCATTATCTGTTCTGTTTTTTATGAATTTTTCTATTTTTTCTTTTGCTTTTGAGGTGAAAAAAATTGTTCTCATTTTAGAACCCTTTCCAATTACAAAAAATTGATTTGTGTCTTGTTTTATTGCATCTTTTTTCAGATTACATAGTTCTGTAACTCTTAATCCTGTTCCATACAAAGTATAAAGTATCGCTTCATCTCTTTGCATTTTGAGTTCTTTTTTTTCTCGTTCGCTTGGAGCTGCCAATAATCTTATTATCTCTTCATCTGATAAGTAATTAACTGTCCTTGGTTCTATTTTTGCTAACTCTATTTTTTCTGGAGAAACTACCGGAATATCATTTTTTATGAGAAATTTGAAAAACGATCTAATGGCTACGATATGATAATTAATAGTTTTTTTGCTAATATTTTTTTTGTGGAGTGACATTCTGAAATCCAAAAGAGACATTGGAGTTATTTTTTTTATCGGAATATCTCATAAAAATTCCTCAAGTCTTCTTAGCCATAAGCTATAATTTTCTTGAGTTTTTTTACTTAAATTTTTCTCAAATTCTATATAAACTAAAAACTTTTCTATTAGATCAGATAATTTTAATTTTTGCATTTTTGATTATTATGGGTTATTCTCTGTTTTTAGTAGTTCTTCAAATTCTTTTTCTGCTGAATCTTCTCAAGTGCTTGTTGTTGTGATTTCTCAGTCTAGAAGTATAGATTTATCATCTATTGCTAGTTTTATCTCAGAAAGAATTTCATCAAAGACTTTTGTATCTTTATTGATTTTCTCTATGTCTTCAGCTGTTGCTGTGTCTATTGTTTGCAAATAAGTAGATGTTTTTCTGACTATGAGAATACTATTTCTTAAAGCTGATCAATTTTTCTTTTCTTTTGCTATGGTCATATAGTCTTTTGCTTGAGATTGCTGTAATCTTAGCGTTTCTTTTATTGTATTTATGTTTAAAGTTGGTAATGCTATTTCTTCTGGTAGTATTGAAATAGTTCAACTTTCTTGAGTTGTTTCGTTTTGTGTACCTGTTTGTACTAAACCAGATGAGAAATTTTGATTTGTATTATTTTCTGTGATATTTTCTCAAGTTGAATTTTTTGTTTGTGTTATGTTTTTGATATATTTTGAAATATTATCTGTTAGATTATTTGTTTCTATAGGATAGGCACTTTTAAGATAGAAGAAAATGGCTAAAATAAGCAAAATTATTAAGATTCGAAAAAAAGTTTTTTTCCCTTTTCCTTGGTTGTTTGTTAATTGTTCATTTTTCTGTCAATTATTGACTGAAGTGCTTTGATTTATTGTTGAAAATGGTCAAGGAGAACTGCTTACTTCTTCTGGAATTTTTATTAAATCTTCTTTGGTTGCTTCGACACTTGTTTCGACATTTTTTTCTAACTTTGCAATCATAGAATCAATATTAATTCCCATATTCTGATTTTCTGTGCTTATTTCCTCTGTTTCTTGATTATTTGGTTGTTCGCTTGGTTCGTTTATAGTAACTCATATATCATTTGTTTTTAGCTCTATTTCTTCTGGTTTCTGTTCAAATGAAGTTTCTTGTCGATTTGTATCTCATTTTGTCTCACTAGGTGAAGTTTCTATTTCTGTCTCTGGTTCGCTTTCATTTATTTCTTCGATATATTCTGGTGTTTCTTCGGGCTCTATCTCTATACTTGAATTGATGCTTTCTTCACTTCAAGCTCATTCTACCATAGAAATTTGTTCATTTTCTTTATATCAATCTGTTTCAGGAACTGAAATCTCTTTTATTTGTTCGTTACTTGATTCTGATAGATCTACTTGTTCAATAATTGGTTGATTTTCTACTTCTGGTAAATTTAGATTGATTCAGTCTGTTCAATTTATTTCTTGCTGATTTTCAAAAGATATGTCTGTATCTTCTGCGGGTGTTTCGGTTTGGGTTGGACTTTCATCTAAAATTGAGGCTAAATCATCATTGTTTATTTTGATTTCAGGTATTTCTAGCGATTGATCTGTTTTTTTCTCTTCGTCAAAATTCAGTTCAAATGCTAAATTATCTGAAATTGGATTCGTTGGTACAGTAGAATTTGTTCATTCACTTGTTGGATTTATAGGTGTTTTACTTTGATCATCTGTAGTCATTTTCTTGTTTTTATTCAAATAATTTTATTTCTTTAGTGAGATTCTATTTTTCCCAAAGGTTTTGTCAAATTTTTTCTAAAAAAAGAGACAATTTGTCTCTTTTTTATATTTTCATGATTTCTTCACTTTTATTTTTCGAGATAGTATCGATTTTTGTGTTGAAATCTTTTACTAGGCTGTCAATTTCACTTTCTAGTGATTTTTTTTGATCTTCTGAGATCTTTTTTTCATCAAATTCTTTTTTAATTTCTTTTTGGCTATCTTGCCTAATATTTCTTATTCAAATCTTGGTATCTTCGGCATATTTTGATACTAATTTTGTTAGGTCTTTTCTTCTTTCTTGTGTCAGAGGAGGAATTTTTATCATAATATATTCTCATAAATTTTGAGGAGTTAATCAAATATTTGCGTCGTAAATTCCTTTTTCTACGCTTGATAAAGAAGATTTATCTCGACACTCTACTTTTAATGTTTGAGCATCGATTACACTTATATTTGCCATCTGATTCAGCTTTTGCTTCATGTTTCGTGATGGGATGAAAATATCTACATTTTCTATTAAACTTGTATTTGCTCTTCCTAGTTGAAAGCTTTTGAGTTCATTTTCTAAATGTTGGAGAGATTTTTCCATTTGTTGTTTTGCTGTTGTTGTTTCCATTTTTTTGATTTCCAGAATATAAATTTTCTTTAAAGGGAATTAGTTTTTTATCGTTTATACAAGAAATATAGAAAAAAGTTTTTCGATTGCAAATTTTGGTTTTACATTTCTTGAACTTCAGGTATTCTTAGTATATTCAGTCAATGATTGAGCGTGATTAGAATTGTTTCTATGATTGCTTTTTTGTTTTTTTGAGTTTCTAGATCGGCTTCTACTATTTTTGGTGTAGTACTGTATCGTTCATTACAATCTCTGCAAATGTCTAAGATATATTGCGCAAAAATATGAGGTTTTTTGTATTCTATAACTTTTTCTAAAATAGAGGCAAAGATTCAACATTTTCTTATTATTTTTTTTTCGCTTTCGCTTCGAACTGATATAGTGTGTCAAGTTATGTCTACTTCTTTTATTTTTTCTTTTAATTTTTTTATTCTGACATTGGTGTAATGTAGATAAATTCATGTGTCTCCATTGATTTTTGTCATTTGTTCTAGATCAAATTGGAAATCTTTTATTCTGTCATTTTTGAGATCGTTGAATATAAGTGCAGAAATTCATAGTTTGTCTGCTCATTTTGCATCTATCTTTTCTTCAAAACTGGTTATAATTTTTTCTTGAATAGTATCGAGCAGGTCGCTGAGTTTTTTGATTTTTCCCTGACGAGATGACATTTTTTTACCATCTAGAAGAATAAGTCAAAATCAAAAATGCTGATATGCTCAATGTCTTATGTAGTTCATTTCTTCGCAAATTGCTTTTATCATAGCAAAATGCGTGTTTTGCTCTGCTCAAGTGAATATAATTATTTCATCTGCTAAGATTTTTTGGGTTCTTATTTTGGTGAGAGCTATGTCTCTAAGCGAATAAAGTGATGCTCCATCTGATTTTTTAATCAATAGAATTTCTACTTTGTCTTCTTCGCTGATCGAGTCGGAAGCTTTTAGAACTTTGTAATAGCTGTTTTCTCACTGTCAATGCTTGATAAGTTTGATTATATTGGCTCATTGATCTTCAATGATGAAGTTTTTTTCTTTTAATTCTGAGAAAATTTCATCACAATACTGTTGAATAAAAGCTTCTCAGAGATAAGTGTCAAATTCGGTACCTAATCTTTTGTAGACTTGATCGAAATCTATTAGTGTCAATTCTCTTAAAATTAACCATATTTCATATAAATTTTTATTTCCATTTTCGAGTTTTTGAAAAAAAAGTCTGGCTTTATCTCATTTTTCCTCGTCTTCAATATCTTTAAATGCAGAATATAATTTTCCCATTGTCGCAGTTGGATTTGCTTCTAGTTCTTTGAAAACTGTGTCTCCATCTTTTTGGTAGTGAAACAGTAGGCTATAAATTAGTTTTCCGAATGGTGTTCATCGGTCTCATAAATAATTTCGTTTCAAAATATTTTCTCCCATATAGCTTAATGTTTTTTGAATCATATCTCAAATAATTGTTGATCTGAGGTGTCAAATTGTCATTTGTTTTGCCATGTTTGGCGATGAGTATTCTACAATTATGTTTTTTGGATTAGTTTTTTTAATTGTTCCATAGTTTTCTGGATGAGCTAAGATGAATTTTGAACAATCTTGGAAAAAAGATTCTCCACAAAAAATATTGATGAAAATTCATTTTTTTTCGATTTTTGCTCGAAATGTATTTGGATCATTTTTGAGTATTTTTTCTAGTTCATCAGAACACTGATTTATTACTTCATAACGCTCTTTATTCAGATCAAATATTTCTTTTACTGCAAGTGTGAAATCTGGTCAAGCCAGTTTTGGTGCTTGAATAATATTGTCTTCTGGTAGTTTGATGTTGTTTGATTTTAATAATTTTCTTAAGCTTTCTTCACCTTTTACTATAGGATAATTTGATTTTTCGATATTTTTTTCTGTTTTTTTATAAGAAAAATTTCATCAAATTTCCTGTTTTTCTTTTGCTTCTTGGTCTTCAGAATTAATGTTTTCAAGTAAGTATTTTAATTTTCAAACTTCCATTTTGTGTGATTTCTTGTAAAAAAAGCCTATAACCGGGATTGAACCGGTGACCTCACCCTTACCATGGGTGCGCTCTACCTACTGAGCTATATAGGCATTGGCTCAGTTTACTAATTTTTCTTTCTTTTTCAAAACAAAAAACTTTTACTTTACTTATCGATTTGAATGTTTTTTTAGTTTTTTTATGAAATTTTCTTTGATGGCTTGTCTATCGAATTTTTTTTGACTAAACTTGACAAAGTTGACAGAGAGAGAGTCTATGTCTTTTTTGTCTATAAGTACTCAATTTTCTGAATTTACTAATTCTGGAGTTGCTCATTCATTTAATCAAAATACGGGTACTCCACAGCAAAGAGATTCAGCTGTGCTAATACCAAAACTTTCTTTGGTTATATTAATAAGACCTTTTGCTTTACTTAAAACTTGATATCTTTCTGCTCGATTTTTTATTCGTGGGGTGAAAATTACTGATGCTCATGCTCATTTTTGCATTTCTTTTTTATCTGGTCAATCTCCCATGATTACTAATGGAATGTTTAATCTGTTTGCTAAAGCTATTATTTTGTCTACTTCTCTTACAAATTTCACAACCCTACCCATAAATAAAAAATAATTTTCTGGTTGGGATACTATTTCTGCTATTTCGACTTCTTTTTCTATTTTTGGATATAATACTGCTCATTCTAGGTTGTAAATCTTTTTTGCACATTTGGCTGTATATTCACTATTGAAGAATATTTTCTCGTAATTTCTTGGTTTTTTATCTCGTTTTCTTAGAAAAAAAGCTGTCGCTATGAAAATTTGTTTGATGGGGAATGAAAATTTTTCTTTGTATTCTTCATAATTTTCTCGAATATATTGCATCGGAGAATGCAAATAGAGTGTTGTTGGGATGCTTTCTACTTCACAGTTTTTTACTGCTGCAAATGATGATATTGTGATTTTATCAGGATGATATTTTTTAATTTTTAGAGAAAGGATTGTGGTTAAAATGGGATATATTACCATAAAATTACGGTAATCAGCTATTGTTTTTATGACTGGTAATTGGGTTGCTTGTAGTCGTTGTAGCGATTTTATGATCCAAACAGGTATTGCAGAACTGATTTTTATTGATTTTCAGCTGATTTTTATTTCTTTTTGATTTGCATAGAGCGTGAAAATGGTTGCTTCTGAAAAAGATTCTCTTTTAATAAGATCTTGTAAAACCTTTTCTGCTCAACCATTGAAAATAATTCGATCGTGTACAAAAGCTATTTTCATCTATATTTTCCAGAAAATAAATTTTTTCATAGTATTTCTTGACATTGGTTGTTTTTTGTTTATGGTCCTGCCGAATCTCGTTAGTTTTTTGCTTTTTATTAGTTTGTGTTTATACTGAATTTGTTTAGTTATTCTCACGACGATGGCAAGAAAAAATTTTAATAAACAAGGTAATCTGAATAATTTAAAAAATCTAAATGCTAAAAAAAGTGACTTATCTGCTGATGTCATGAATATTTTAGATGCTAGTTATTCACAATATCTTAAGGAAAGAAATGTCAGTACTGATCTTGTTTCTGATAAAAATAAATTTTTTGATGATTTTTTACTGAAATTAAATAGATATTCTTGAGATTCTCTTCTCAAAAGATTGCTCGATTCTTGAGTTCAAGTTTGATGGGCTGATTTTGATCGTCTTGCTATTTCACTTGAAGATTTTCTGTGAAGATGAGAATCTTTTGTTTTAGAGCCTTCTTTTGAACGCGATTTGATATCTCAATTTATGGCTTTACTCAATGCTCAGATTAATGATGTTCAAAAGTTTTCTCCTGAACAAAAAAATGAGTTTACTAAGTTGTTTGCTTTGCATCCTCTCACTATATCTAGTTTTCAAACTACGATAGATAAATTTCTTTCTTCTTCAGATCTTTCTTATGCTCAGAAAGAAAATTTTTATAAAATATCTTTATCAAATTCACAAATTTTAAGTAATTTTATAAAAAATGGCTTAATTTCTATTCCTGAAAAAACTCAAATAGAATCTCAGCCTTTTTCTTTTTGGTCTGAACAATCTCAAAGAGTTTTTGAACCACTTATTTCTAGACAGATTCTGTCTTCTTATAAAAATAGCTGGAATGTTACAAAAAAAACTCTTTCTGAAATGGCAAATGTTTTTAAACTACCTAGTTTGGAAGGTTTTTTTAGTCAATTTGGGCATAGCATTGAAGAACTTTCTGATTTTGATTCTAGCTTGCTTGATTTTATTGCTGATTGAAAAGTTTCTGAAAAAGATAAAAATGCTAGACTTTTTAAGACTTATTTTGCTTTAATTGAAAGAGATTATCCTGCTCTTGGTTCTGTTTTGACTAAATGGTATCATAGTTATTTTGATTTTTCTAAACTTAGTCTTGATGAACAACAAATTATTGTTGATGAAATGATTGATAGTTATTATGACGAAAATTTTCATGAATCGATGAAGAATTTTTATGGAATAGATGGTGCAGAATTAAAAATTTTTTTAAAAGATTTATTTGATTTGAAGAAAAATTATGTTCTTATGCCAAATGGACAGATGGTTTCTTTTAAGAAAAAAAATCTTCTTGGTGGGCCATTGCCATTGTGATCTTTTGATGATTTGTTTGATAAACCTCTTTTCCCTCTTGCTTTTGAAGTGGAGAGTTCTTCTGATATGGAAAATTTACTAGCCGGAAAGAATGATTTTATTTTTATCAATAAAAATACGAAAATTCATCCTTCTTATAAAATTAAACTAACCGATTCTAAGTGATGATTTTATGAGTGATATCTTTCTGAAACAGGTAAGTGAACATATGCTTTATATTCTTATCCTGCAAATTTACCTTTTGATACTAAAGTTGGAAGGCAATTAGTAAAAGAATTTACTGAGTCTGATCTTAAAAGATTAAAACCAACAATCCTTAATAAAGATTTTTGTCTTACTGGAGATGATCTTGCTACTTTTGTATTTTCTTATGTGATGCAAAAATCTCCACAGGGGCAAGAAGTTCCTTCTGTTGAGAAATATGATCTCGTAAATAAGGTAAATCAAGAAGTACTTAATGACAATTTTAGAGATTTTAATAATGATGTTCATACTGATAAAACAGATGAACAGAAAAAAATGGAGAATTTTAAAGCTTTTGAAAAAGAATGGGATGCTATAGCTTGATACCAATTTTCTGAAGCTGATAAATGAATTAGAAAGTGAACTGTTTTGATTGTTCCTTTTTCTGATTCTGAAACTCCAGGGGGCTGACAAACCTGGAGTAGTTTTCAAGTAGACAAAGTAGACAAAGAAAAAAATCTTATTACCTTTAAAATTCGTTGAGTTGATCTTAAACTTAGCTGATGACATGAATGAGAATTGTTGACAATGCCTTTGACGGCAAAAAGTCTTCAAAAATTAAAAACTATTCGTGGTCAGATTTATAAGTTTGCTTCAGTACCTAATTCTTGATTTGACCATTATATCAAAAATTCTGATTTTTCTTTAGAATCTGAAAATATAAAAAACGGTATAGAAAATTTTAAAAGATATGATTGGAGAGCTTGATCTTGTAAAGATCTTTGATGAAATGATATTTCTTATCGATGAAAAACTTTGAAAGAACTTAATTCTAAAAATGAAGAGTTTGATAGCTCAATTATGTATAAAACTACTTATTATTCTGATTGAGTTCAGATTGAATATGTCCCCAATGTTTATGATTTAGAACATGGTAAAAATATTCCTAGCAAGAAAAAAATGAGTTATGAAAGTTTTATGATCTGGTGTTCTGATAAAGGTTTAAAAGGTTTTTCTCACACTGACTATAAAAAAATTACTCTTTCTGAACAAGCTGATGCACAAAAAATGAATCCTGACTTAAAAAAACCTTCAGGTCTCAAATGGTATACTTTTGGAGATGTAATGAAATTTGCTTGATGAGCGATGAGTATTGCCAAATCTTATCTCAAAGAAAAAGATGAAAAAAGAGCTATGGCTTTTGAAGATTGGATGATGATGGATGTCCAATTTTATAAGAGACTTACTTGGATTCCCTTTGTTTGAAAGGCTTTTGATGATGCTCATGGTAAGTTTCAGTCTGATTGGGATAGTAAAATATTTAAGAAAATTTCTGGTGAAAAAGATAGTTTTGTAAAAAATTGATCTATTGATGCTGGAGCTGTTTCTGGTGAGATTGCATCACTTATTGAAAAAAACAGCTGACCAGGGGCTAAAACTTATGATATATGTGGTGCTTTGCTTTATACGATTGAAAATGGTTGACTTTATCAGAGAAAACTTAGAAAATTTGCTGGTAAAGGAGCTTGGGTAAAGGCACTTTTTGGAGAACAATATCAGCAGAAATTTTTGGTGGAAGTGCAACAGAAAATAGCGGCTGCTAAAGCTGGTCGTTCAAAAGATGTAAATAATGATGAGCTTATTGATATTATTGTGAGAGCAGAAATTGACTTTATATTAGCGACATTGAGAACTTCTACTTGAGAAGAAAAGAAATTTGAGAGACTTTACTCTGTTCAGTTTGCTAATACTTTGGAATGAAGCTATAATAATATGGGTAGCTCTGAAAATGTGAATAAAGAATATAATGGTAAGATGGCTTTAAAAAGATTTTCGCTTGCTCAAAAAGATTTTTGGGATAACTTTGGTAAGGGGAGAATAGAAAAAACTGCTTGAGATTTGAAAGCAATGGGAGCTTTGGTTAATAGTGATGAAGAAGCTGTGAAGTTTTATGGATGTGTTCTTGCTGGAATTGTTTCTGGGTTTTTCAGAAACGAAGCGCTTGTTAATGTAAAGACTGAATTGATTGGTATGTGTAGAAAGTTTGGTTTCCCTATTTGATATTATATTTGAGATGCAAACTGACCAGAAAAGGTCTGAAAAATTCTTAATTTGATTGCTCAAAAACGCTGAATACCTTCACCATTACCTGATAGTTTACGATCACCAGAAAAAATATCTTATTTAAATTATTCTGGTTCTTATCAAAAAATTGCTACTAGTTTTGATGCTCGATGGAGCTGATCTACAAGAGAGTTTAAAAATGCTAATAAAATAGTTTCTTTTCTTAATTTTAAAGATTTGAAAGATCCTGTTAGTATGTTTAATCTGCTTTCTGATGAGACTATCGCACTTGATGATAAGGTCATTCTTACTGAGCTTTTGGATAAATCTTTGGAAAGTGATATTGATAATTTTAGATGAGACACAAATAATAAGTATTTTTATAAAAATGCAGTATTTAATGTTTCAAATTCTGTAGTTAATAATGAGATGTTTAGTGTCAGAGGATCGGTTTTTTCTGATGATAAAAAAGAAACAGCGGTGGCTTTTTGGGATAGTGTGGTTAGTAATTTTAAATGACTTGAAAATGTTGAAAATAAGAGAGTGATGGAATTTGTTATGAAAAAATTCTATACTTGGTTTAAATGACCATTATTTGATGGTTCTAAAACTAAAAGACTTGTTAGTATTCTCGCAACTATAAGAGAAAAAAACCTTTCTGAAGAAAAAAAGAGGAGACTTATAGAAAATGCAATTCTTAAAGAGGCTGAATTAAATAGAGAATTTCCTAGTCAAATTACTAATGCGTTGACTGTGTTTACTGAATTTTTGTACCATAACTCTGCTCAACTTGATCCTAGAATGATTGGTGCTGTGTTTGGAGAAGATTATGTTTCTGATTATAAAGTGATGACAGACAGTTCTATTGAAAGATATTTCCTTCAACAAGAAGAAAATCTCAGAAGAAAAATTTGATCATTGAATTCTTTTGAGTTTGAAGGATGAAATTCTTATGGTTATGGTTGACAATTTGGTACTATCAAAACAGGACAAAAACAAGCTACTTAATTATAAAAAAATTTTTATTCTGGAAAATGTAAAAAATCCTGGCTTTCGAGGTTGCCAGGATTTTTTCTTGTTTATATCGATAAAATTTAGAAATGTTTATGCTAGATCTCTTTTATCTTTTTTTGTCGACGACTATTCTATATAAAGTTAGTACATTTTTAAATGGTTGAGCTACTATTTTACTGAGCTCAGCTCTATTGATAGGTGCTGATGGCCTAAATATTTTTTTTCCATTTGCAGTGTTGCCTTCTATCATTTTTAATTTTTCAGCATGTCTGATATAGTTTTCTCCTTTGCTACCTTTTATGTCTGAAAAACTTGATTGTGTTTGTATTTTATTTAGTGGATAGTCGTTGATAAGACTAAATGCTTGCATCATCATTATTACGGCTTCTTCTCTTGTAATGAATTTGTCTGGATAGATATATCTTTTCCCATCTTTTATTTCATAAAGTCAATCAAGAAGACCAGCTTGAAACGCATAATCTATATAGTTCGCTGCTCGATGGTTGCTTGGTACATCAGATATTGGGTTATCTCCAATATATTTGTACTTTTCTCCTTTTATGAATAATTCGTTTTTAATTCCCCAAAGTTTTGTGAAGATTTTTATCGTTTCTGCTCTTGTTATTGGTTGACCTGGTTCAAACCATTTATAGTTTTTATATCTTCCTTTTACTATACAATTTAAACGCAATAGTTTTACAAAATTATATGATCGATGTCCATTCATGTCTACAAAGTCAAAATCGTAGTAAGGCTCATCTGTATAATGACATCATCTTCCAATTACTTTTGGTATGATGTTGAAAATATTTTCTTTTGTTAAATCTATTTTTACTTCTCAACTAATTTCAAAGTCTTGGATTTCTCAACTTAATTCTGGTAATACCGTTGTTCCGCTGCTAAATGAATCATTTGTTGTTGAATAAACAACCCCTGTTTTTACTATGATTGTCAAAGTGTCATCGAAATTGTTTCCTGTATTTGGCTCATCAGCTGCTCAGTCGATATGAGATTGAACAAATACTGTATCGTTAATTGTAAGTCCTGACATGATAAATCCGGTAATATAGAATGCACCGTTGTCAAAAACATTCATATTGCCAATGTCGAATCTTCGTGTGTTACCAGATAAAAAATTTCAATTTAATGAACTTTCTATGAACTGAAGATTTGGTCACAAGTTGACATCAATATAGACACTGTTTACATTTGATGGGCCATTGTTGCTATAGTCAAATGTCAAAAAGAGATATGTTCAAGCATGAGTTGCTATTTTGTCTACTGATTGTAGTATAGCTAGATCTGCTATTTGATTTCCACAGCTTACATTTGTTGTGGTTTTTGTATCTTGTAGCACATTGTTTACAAAAAGCGATAGCGTGTTGTTACCAGATTGTGTTGGTGTTTGAATATAACTTTCTGATGATGATTGAATGATGCCTAGTGTATTGTACGATCCTGATCATATTTGTGCTGTATAGCTTACTGGTACATTATTTTCATTTATAATTTTCCAAACTTTGTATACTGATGGATTGTCTGAACATATTGCTACTAATTTTAATTTTTCTCAGTCTCTTATGCGAGTGATCGAACTGTCTGTGTTGTTTGTTGTATTGGTTTCAGGGGTATCACTAAAAATAGTTGAAATTGTTGTTAATATATCTCATGAAACAACAGTGTTGCTTATTAAGCCTGTTACAATAATTATTCAACCGCTTCATATATTTAGATTTCAAACTGGTATTATTACTTTGTTTCAACTTATTGATCCTGTGAGAGATGAAGATACTAAAGAAATATCGTTTGGTAGTTCTGTTTCTACTCGACTTCCGTAAGCTATTGTTGGACCATTATTTATATAATTTATAGTGTAAGTTATCGTATCTCCTGCTACTGTTACTGCTGTGTCTACTGTTTGATGTAATTCTAAATCTGTTTCAAATGTTGCACATTTTGTTGTTTTAATACCCATAATTTTGATATCTGGTCAATTGTGTCATGTCAATGATGTCAATCTGATGATCTGAGTTGCTGGTACATTAAGATCTGTTAGATCTAATCTTCGATATCAGACATTTTGAGGAGATCAAATTTCAGTAGTGTCTATTTGTACTCATACAGCTTTTTGATCGACTCTTTTTAATAATAGTGGATTACCTATTGGAGTTCCTCATAAATTGTTTACAGCTTGTACAATAATGTCAGAATTCATTCCTCTTTCAAAAATAAGTAACTCTGAATAGCCGTCTGTTGATGTCGAGTTGTCTATTATTGTCGAGTCAAATTTGATGTCTATTGATGCATTTCTTATTCACTCGAAATCGATTATGTTGTTTATGTTGTTGTTTCCAAGCATTTCTACTAGTTCTGACATGCTAGGATCTTCTTGAGCTGGATATGTATAGGTCGCAGCATCTCAATGGTCGGTACTGATTTCTCATACACCATTTAAACTATTTGGTAATGGAATGAGCTGAACCGCTTGAATTGGTAATATTAAACCTGGAAATGATGTGTTATTGAAATTTATTGACTGAATAAAAACATCTTGTGTTGGAGATGAATAGGTGAAATTAATTTGAAGACCTGTTGTTGAAATAGATTGATCAATACAATTTGTTGAATTATTTACATAAGTTTGAGAACTTGCTGTATTGTTATTCATATTTGTGTCTGTCACGAGTCCATTGATTGTAGAAAAAGTTGTGACAGTACCATTATTTGACCATTGGTTTATGTTTGCATAGATTTTGTAACTTCCTGTTCCATTTACTGCTAAGGTACCAATGTTTCTGATAATGTTATTTCATTGCTGAGAAATTGGCGTAGTAGCTGATGCAAAAACCATCTGGTTTCAAAGCTGCGTTGTTATTGAAACATTGTTTATGTTATTTGGTCATTGATTTTTATAAGTGATTGTATAAGTCAGCATATCTCCAGCTGATGTGGCTGTTTTATTTACTGTTTGAGTAATTTGTAAATCAGATGCTGGCTCTCCAGCTGCTCGTGATTTTTGATTTTCCCAACTTTGAATTCAAAATGATAGTGCTATTGCTCAAATTAACGCTATTAGAAATCACTTTCTCACTAGTTTTTTTTCCGTCCTTTTTATTTTTTTTGGTTTCATTGTAATTTAATCAGGATAAAAAATTTTATCGTTTTATTGTACTATATTTTCAAAATTTGTCAAAAAATCTGTTTAAAAAGTATAACTAGCTTTGATTTTTTTCTTTGAAACAGTATTTTTAGGATATTTCAGATATTTTTGATATTTTTGAATTATTCATGAACTATGAAAATTTGACTCCTGCTATGAAACAGTATGTAGATCTTAAAAAACAATATTCTGATTGTGTTTTGTTTTTTCGTTTGGGTGATTTTTATGAGACTTTTTGGGAAGATGCTCATATTTGTAGTAAAACTCTTGATATTGTTTTGACAAGTAAGAATAAAAATTCTGAAAATCCTATTCCTATGGCTTGAATTCCATATCATTCAGCTGATAAATATATTCAAAAGCTGATTGGTCGTTGATATAAAGTGGCAATAGCTGAGCAAACTAGCCAACCAGTACCTGGAAAAATTGTTGAAAGAGAGGTCGTGTCTATTATGAGTCCTGGTACTTATACGGCTGAATCTGATGCAGAATTTAAGTTTATTTTGGCTTTGACAGAGCAAGAAACTGTAACTGGTGTTTTTTATCATATGATTCGATGAGATTTGTCTGCTGGTCAATTTTATACTTATTCTCTCGAGGATTTTGCTTTGGTTTTGAAACATATTAGTATTGTGAAACCAGTTGAAGTCATTGTTGATATTGATGTTAAACTTAATTTTAAGGAACAACTTCAACATCATTTACAAATTGTGTTGCCTCATGTTTTGGTGACTATTTGACATCGTGCTTCTCAGGAAGAAAATTTTGTGAAATCAATATTACAGGTTTCTAGCCTTGATAGTTTTGGTAAAGCTTTAGAAAATGGTAGGATCCATGCTTGTTCTTTGCTTTTCCAGTATTTGTCTCGTACTCAAAAATGAGCTCTTCATAAAATTTCTGGTTTGCAGTTTTTTGGCTGAGAAGATCGTCTTTATTTTGATGATGTGACTTTAAAAAATCTTGAAATTTTTGAGTCTAGTTATGAACATACAGTGAGACATAGTTTGCTTGGTGTTTTTGATAAATGTGTGACGACTTGAGGGAAGAGGCTTTTTAGAGAGACGCTGAAGATGCCAATTAAAAATCTTTCGACTTTGATTAAACGCCAGCATTTTATTTCTTTTTTTATTGAAAATCCACAGCTTACTGAAGATTTGACTTTGGTTTTGAAGGAATGTTTTGATATTCAAAGAGTAGTTTCTTCTTTGCTTTATAGAAAAATTTCTGCTTTGCAGTTTCAAAAGTTAAAAACTACTTTTTTTCATCTTTTTACTAAAAATGATGAACTATCGGTAGAAAAACTGCTTTTGATGATTTGATTTTCTTCTGATGATGCTCGCGTTATTAAAGATTTAGCAAAGAAGCTTGATGAAACCCTAACTGAAGTGATTGTTTCTGATGAAATGAATTATATTGCTGATGGCTATAGTTCTGAGATTGATGAACTAAAGAAAATGGTTTATCATAGCGATTCTCTTTTGTTGGAATATCAACAAGATCTTGTTAAATACACTGGTGTACAAAATATTAAACTCAAATATATTGTTCATCAAGGTTATTATCTGGAACTCACAAAAAAAGATGCTGAAGATTTCGAGAGAAAAGCTCAAAGAGATCATGAAAAATATGATTTTATGCGTATTGGGACTCTGAAGTCGGGGGAGAAGTACTCGACTCCTTTTCTCGCTTCTATACAGAAAAAAATCATTGAATCTAAGGACAAACTTATTGATGCTGAAAAATTAGTTCTCGTTTCCTTGGTTTCTTTGCTTAATCAGTATTTGCCAGTTCTTAATGAACTTTGTTTTTATCTTTGATGGCTTGATATTTATAGCTCTCAAGCTCTTTTATCTTTGAGTAAATGATTTGTAAAACCAGAAATAAAACAGTGAGCTGAGCTTTTGATAGAGGATTGAAGACATCCTGTCGTGGAAGCTTTTCTTGATAAACATACTCATTTTGTTGCAAATAATCTTTTGATGAATGAACAGAGTTATCTTCATGTGATTACTGGACCAAATATGGGTGGAAAATCTACTTATCTGAGACAAAATGCTCTTATTGTTTTGTTGGCTCATTGTGGTTTTTTTGTGCCTGCTCGTAAAGCTATAATTCCTCTTGTTGATGGTATTTTTGCTAGAATTTGATCTGCTGATAATATTGCTAAAAATCAATCTACTTTTATGACAGAAATGATAGAGGTTTCTAGTATTATTCATAATGCAACAGCGAATTCTTTTGTTATTTTGGATGAACTTGGTCGTGGGACTTCTACTTATGACGGTCTTGCTATTACCAAGGCTATTGTTTCTTATATTTCTCATAGTATTAAGGCTAAAACTTTGATAGCAACTCATTATCATGAATTGATTGGCCTTCAGTGAGAATTAGCCTGATTAGAAAATTTTTCAGTAGGTGTATATGAGACAGAAAAGGAGGTAGTTTTTATGAAAAAAATTGTGGCAGGTGGTGCTAGCAAAAGCTATGGTATTGATGTGGCTAAACTTGCTGGTTTGCCAGATGGTGTTATCCAGCAGGCTAAAGAATATTTGCTTGGATTAGAACAAAAAAAGAATAATTCTTTCCAAGCTCAATCTTTATTTGCTTCACCATTGATTGCTGAAGATAAAAATTCTTTGATTTATAAAGAAATTGCTGAAATTGTGAAGAGTGCTGACATAAATCAGATGTCTCCTTTGCAGTCTTTTCAATTTTTAATTTCTCTTAAAGAAAAATTGAAGTAATTATTGAAATTTTTATCTTTATGAAAAAAATGAGCTACTCAGTAGCTCATTTTTTGTTAGTTATAGTACCCATTAAGATCTAAGTTTGTGTCTAATTTATTATTGAAGGCATCTTCAACTTGAATATCTATTGTTCCTAATTCATCCATTTCAAATGAGGTGAGATTTTTATTGAATGAGTTTATTTTTTTACCTTGGAATGAAATAGATCAGTTTTTAATATTTGAGAGTTCGTCTGCAAAAAATAGTATTATTTTATATGTTCCATCACTATTTTTTGTTATGTTTATTTTATCTTTCATGATGTATGGAGCTTCTTTGTCTGAGTTTACGATGTTGATATCATAAGTTTGTTTATTTGAAAATCACTTTTCGTCGATTGCTATCACAGATAGATAATTTGTTCATTCTTGTACTCAATCAAATGATGAGACATTTATTATGTCTGTAATCTGTTCATTGTTTAATCTTTTTTCAGCTATTTCTACATCATTGAGTAGTACTTTGAGATATTTGATTTTGCTGTTTGCCGATACATTATATCGAATGGCAAAATTTTTACTTACTGTTGAACCAGCTGTAGGTCTTAGTATTTCTATACCTATGCTGTCGTCTTGTGATTCTGTTCTGTTTTCACATACTTCTTTTGGTTCTTCCAGAAATATATTTGTGTATTGGAATTTCGTGTCACCAGTAGTGGCATTTTCATTGCTTAATACCATGGCTGATCATCTTTTCCATCGATTTTTGATATCTCCAACATCCATACCGTTTGGCATGAATGAAACTGGTGAAATTACATATCATTTTATGATGTCATTTTGTGGTGTGAGGGCTGATCTCAATCCACCACATTGTTTATCTATTTCTATGAATTTCATTTTTGGATCTGTGGCACCTGGTAGAGTCTTGATGTAACCCATAGAAGACACCACGAAATCAGCAGGTGTGTCTTCTGTCGCTAATCTTCCTGAGATTTTTGATATAGAAACATTTGCTACTTCTACTGGTTGAATATTTTCGTTTTTGATATATCACTTTTGAAGCAATTTTCTGAAAAAAGATTTTCGTGCTTTACCGTTTACCCAACCTCAGTATGCATTTGCATTCATTGGTTTTCAATTTGTATTTCCTGCTCGTAGTGCTGCTACCTTAGATGGTGTATAAATCATAAGCCATCAATCTCTTGGTAATTTTTGACCATTTGGCATTTTCATGTCTGTTGTACCACTTTTGCTGGCAAATTTTAGTCATCAGACAGTAAAATTACTTACCCAAGTGGCTGGTAAATTTTCTAGATCTGATAGTATTTTTCGTATTAAATAGGCTACTCAAGCTGGAATTGTTTGTGTCTGATATTCTACTTTTTTTTGATATAATAGAGATCAATCTGATAGTCTAATTTCTAGAATTGGATTTATTTTTGCTGGTTTTCACATCGCACTGAGGTGCATGTAAGCGTTTGCATGTTCTATCATTTTTACTTCTCAGGCTCCAATTGATAGTGGATAACCATAACGCACATTGTCTGAGAATGTTGTATATCATAGATCTTTGAGAAAACTTTTAACTCCTTCGTCTTCTCCTACTGAAAAGTACATTTTGATGGCTGGTATATTTCTACTGTATCACAAAGCTTTTCTGAGAGGTAATAATCATTCAAATTTTCAATCTGCATTGTTTGGTTGGTCTTTACCTATTTTAGTAGGAATATCAAAAATAGGTGTGTCAATTGTAAGTGGCAATTTCATAAATCACAGTGCATAGATCAACGGTTTCATTGAGGATCAAGGCTGTCTTGGTGATTGAATTATATCTACTTTTCCATCAATTTCATCATTATTGTAGTCCAAAGATCAAACATAAGCTAAAACATCTCCATTTTTACTGTCTGCATAAAAAAGCGCTGTATTGTCAGCTCAATAACTTGTTAGATTTGAGACATTTTCTTTGAAACTTTCTTCTGCTAATTCTTGAATACCTAAATCTAGAGAAGTCTTTATTGTGAGACCTCATTTTAGGAGTAATTCTTCATCGTATTTTTTCTTTAATTCTTCTATAATCCAGAAAACAAATTGGGGAGCTCTTATATATGATGAATTTTTTTGAAATTGGAATGTTAAGGCTTCAATAAAGGCCTCTTTCAATTCTTTTTGATCTATATATCCTTCTTCAAACATTCTGGTGAGAGAAGTGTCCTTTCTTCCAGGTATATATTTGACGCTATATGTTTGTCATTCAAAATCTATATCAAATGAATTAAGCCCTCTTATGAATTTAATGAAACCTTCATTGTCTTTTCTGTTGTCTAGATTGATTGATGCTATATTTTGCTTGATTTTGTTGTATATAGTTTCTTTTAAACTTCCAGTAGCTTGTATTTTTATATTGTTTTCTATGATTTGTAGTTCTCCCATTAATGATGCTCTATTTTTGAATGGGTCGTATGTCGAGGGAGCTTGAGGAAGTCACGCTAATATTGCTGATTGTAATATCGTAATATTGTTTGCTGATGTTCAAAAGTATGTTCTTGATGCTGTTTCAACTCAATAAGAATTATTTCCTAAAAATATATAGTTGAGATACATTTCTAAGATTTTTTCTTTTACTTTGCGTTCTACTTGCTGACTAGTCAATCATTTATTGTTTATCAAAACTTGTTTTCTGATGACATCGTCTATTTGGAAAGCTAATACTATTTCTTTTAATTTTCTTGTGATGGTTTTGTCTCTTGTAAGCAGGACATTTTTGATTAGCTGTTGGGTGATCGTTGATCAACCTTGTCTTTGAGCTGATCTACTGACATCTGATCGGACAGCTCTTGCCATACCCATGTAATCTACTCCTTTATTTGTCCAAAAATCTTTATCTTCAATTGCTATGATTGCATTGATCATTTTTGGAGAAATCTTGTCCAAAGTCACATAATCTCTGTTTTCTTGATAGAGCTTATATAAGAGTTTGCCGTTTCTATCAACTATATTTGTAGATTGAGAAAAAACTATGTTTTCAATTTTTGATATATCTGGTAGTTGAGCAATAATATTTACATAAAATCGTGTTAGTAAAATTACTACTAAAAGTCCAATACCTCATCCTGCGATGAGAAGTATTTTCTTTTTGGCTTCAGATATGTTTTTAAAAAATTCATACTGGTTATGTCTTTTGCGATTTATAAGTGTGAATGTTTGTCTGTGAGCAACCATGATAATGATTGATAGGGTAAAATAATTTTTTTCTTTGGTTTTTGTTTTGTACATAAGCCAGAAAATAATTTTTTCTGCTTTTTTATAATAACCAACTATCTTGCTAATGCAAACAAAAAAAGTGCAAATTTTTGCACTTTCTCTGGTTTTTTAGTAGATGTATCAAATGATGTTATCTTCATTTATATCTATGTAACGCTGTGTTACTATGAATTTACCTAAGTAGTTCATATCTTCGATGAGAAGCCTATTGTTTGCTGTGTCTACTTCTAATACATATCATACATGTCCAGCGCTAGAGTAGCCTGCTCAGCCTCTTCTAAATGTAATGAGAGCTCATCTTTTTGCTGTAGAACCCACAGCTAGACCGGCTTTTTTTGCATTTTGGTACCATTCTCTCGCATTTCAACCAAACGGTCTTTCTTGTCTTGTTTTTTCTTCGTTGGTGTATTTGAATATGTCTGGTCTTTTGGTGGCGGCATACCATGTACAAAATCAAGCATAGAAGCTATTAGATATGTTTTTTTTGAAAACTCGTTTTGCTACTATGTTTCCTTTTGATGGTTTGCTTATTATTTTATCTTCTACTGTTGTGCTGCTAATGTTTGCTGTGACCTTAGCCTTGGTTGTTGGTTTTGTCGTTGTTGTCACTGTTTTTGGCTTCACTGGTGCATCATCGAATCAGTCATTTTGTTTTGTATAGATGAGGCCAAGCTTTTTAGCTTCATCTTCCGATATAGGAATAAACAAATCGTCGCCTTTTTTAAATACTTGGTCATCGCTCTGGATGTAGTTAAGATTTTTTAGGTCTTCTACATTGAGGTTGTATTGATTTGCGAATACTAATAAATTTGTATCAGTAGGTAACTGATAAATTATTCATTCTTCTTCTGTGATTTTTAGCTTCATACCAACTCTAATAGATCTTCCTTGTAGTTGGTTTACTTTTTTTAAGTTTGAAACTGTTGTTCAAAACTTGAGAGCAACAGATCAAAGTGTGTCTCAGTTTTTTACTATGTATGTCAGGGTTCCTGGTATATCTTCGTCTATTGTGACATCGTTTAAGTCTATTGAATTTATGTCTTTACTGTCAGTGTCTACGAAATTTTGATTGATAGCTATGTAGCTTTCTTCGTATTTAAACTGATCTGCATAAATGATTATGTATCCAAATACAAATAAGATAACTAACGCAAATGTAATTTTTGTAAAATTTCTTTGTGCTTTTGTAAATGGCATAGAAAAAAGAAGTTATAAATGGCGGAGAGAGAGGGATTCGAACCCACGGTACCCGTAAAGGCACAACTGTTTTCAAGACAGTCGCATTCAACCACTCTGCCATCTCTCCAGCTATATCTGCCCTCCGCATTATTTTATTCCTTGGTGAAAAGATCGAATTTGTTTGACCAAGGTTCTGTCAGTCTAACCATTCTGATCTTTTTTTCAAGTTGATTGTATTGACTTTTATTGTTTTTTGTGATTTTCTTTTCTTTTACTTTGTTTTGGGTTTTGCTCATATAGTTATTTTTATTGACATTTCAATAGAAAATTATCTTATTTTGTAAATTTCTCGTTCTTTTTCTTCTTCAGACGAAATCAGTCATCAGAGATTATATTTTTTGAGTAGGTAATTATTTAATTTTACTACTGGATTTTCTTCTCTTCCTTTGTCTTTTTCAATTTTTGGTAGGAAATATTTTGATTTCTGAAATTCTTTAAGCTGAGAAATATATATCTCTGGTTTATAGATTGATCAGATTATCATTTTACTTACAATTATATCTTCTAATGTCATGGTGTCTGAAAAAAATCGTCAATATTCTGTTTTTATGAATGTGTCATAGCTGTTTTCAAATGATTTTTTGATAGAGAGAATGCTTGAATAATCTCGAGACTTATTTTCTCATGTCACTATAGACCAACCAGATTGAAAATTTTGAAAAATACTTCATGAGAGTTCATTGCCTGTTAGGTTTTTACTGTATTGGATGGTGTTGGATTTTTTTGAAATTCGACCTTCTTGTAGGCTGATTTTTTCCTCAGAAACTTTGGTGTCGATGGGAGTGGCTTTGGATCTTAATGTGCTCACGATGATGATTCCATTTTCTAGTGTGGTTTCTATTGTTCTATTTTTGAGTTTTTCTGGCTGGATTTCAAATCAAATAATGACCGATGTCTGCGGGGTAAGCAGTATAAATGAACCATCTTGAAAAGTGATTTGGGCAAATGTTTCTTTGAGACCAGTTTTTGATGCGAATAGGATTTTGTCTCATGAGAAAACTTCTATAGCTCCTTTGTTTTCTTGTCAAAATTGTAAAACTTGTTTTTTCTCTCAATGAGTGATTATGATTTGAGCGTCTGAATCTGCTAATTCTTCTGGTGAAAGATTCGAATAAGTGGTAATGAAATTTTTTTGCAATCTGTAAAACTGGTCTGGTTTTACTATCTTTGTGTATGTCGGTAGTATGAAAGCTGTGATTGCTATACAATTTATTGTAATTATTGTGATAGTAATAAGATTGGTGAATCGATTTTTGATGTAAGAAAGTAGTGCAATGATGAAAAAACTACCTACGAGGCTTATAATTATTCGATCTGAGATGAAAAAAAACTTTTGAAGACCATAAAGGACTAAAGCCATCATACAACTTATTTGAACTCATCTTGTTTTTACGAAAAAAGTAGTCCGAATAATGAGAGTAATTATAATAAGATTATTTCTTAATTCTCATAAACTGATGTCGAATATTCTTTGGGTTTTTAATAGATTTTCTATTTGTAGTAAAAGAACTGGAGTTGACTCTAAATATTTGAATGTGAAATAGATTGCTATCGTTACTATAATTGCACTTACTATAAATTTTCATAATTCGACAGCTTCTTCATTTATTTTTTGTCGCATTTTTGGGAAAACCAGAATAAAAAATTTTATTGTTATAAATTATTGATTGATGTCTATTTTTCTAAAATAATTGGATTTTCTGCATTTGGGAGGTTTATTTTTTTTGCTATTTCATTGAATTTTTTTAGGTTGATTTCATCTATTTTTATTAGTAATCCTATTTTTTGTTGTACTTCTATTTTTTTGTTGATAAGTTGGTAGTTTTTCATATAGTTTCGTTTATGTATTTCTGATACGATTCATGATTTGAGGAGTATTGTTATTGCTTTTTTGCATTCTCTTGGGTTGTTGGGATATGTGATGAGTAGGAGCATTTTGTTTCTTGTTGAAGTAAATCTTAATTGATTCATTTTATTCAAACTTTTCTTCTTTGCAATGAAAAAATCAGTTCATAATCCTGTTGTTCTATTGAGTCTTTTGAGACCATTTTTTCATTTAGCTCTTTTGGCTCTTTCTTTTTTTGTGGCTTATGTGATCCGTGCCTATACTGATTTGATTCCTACAGTTCAACTTCCAATTCCTCTTATTTATCTTGACGAGATGTTTCTTTTTGCGGTTTTAAGTAGTTTGCTTTTTGTTATTGTGGCTGCTTGGTCTTGATTATATCAGCTTTTTGCTCCTGTGAGTTGATATTTTTCTCGTTACTTGAGGGTTTTTTTTATCTGGTTTGTTTTGATTACTTTTTTGTGATTTTACTGAAATTGATTTCTTTTTGTCGGTGGAATTTCTAGATTTATTATTATTTGGTCTGCTGTTTTTTGTTTTCTTTTTCTTTCTATTTTTGATTCCTGGTATGGAGTGATTAAGAAATTTTTTGAAAAAAAAGATACTTTTAAGGTGCTTTTGTGCTATAAAAATATAGATGATGCGACTGCAGTACTTGAAAAAATTTCTATAGATCGCTCTTACTCTTATAAAACTTGGATATTTGATGAGACAGAATCTTTTCCTACTAAAGATTTTGATGTGTTTGTCGTTGTTGGTACTTTTACTCAGCATCAACTTCAAAATCTTTTTGATCAGGTCAGGCTAATGGGGAAATCTTTTTATCATATTTCTGAGAGTTTTTTCTTGGACGATGTCATTTACCAAAATATTTCTTTTGCTGGTGTGATGGCTATGGAATATAAAGCTACTACTCTCGATGGTCGAGCTATTGTTATTAAAAGAATTTCTGATATTTTTGTGAGTGGTTTTTTCTTAGTGTTTTTTTCTTGGCTGTATGTCTTGATTGCTTTATTTATTTTTATTAAAGATTGATTTCCACTTTTTTATGTTTCGGAGAGAATCGGAAGATGATCAAAACCTTTTCGAATGTATAAGTTTCGTACTATGATTAAAAATGCGGAATCAATGAAAAAAGATCTTATTGATCAAAATGAGAGAAGCTGACCTTTATTTAAAATGAAAGACGATCCTAGAATCCCGGCTCGATGAAGATTTCTGAGGAAACGAAGTCTTGATGAATTGCCGCAGGTTTGGAATGTTTTTATTGGTACTATGTCTTTGGTTGGCCCGAGGCCTCATCTTGACCAAGAAGTAGCTCATTATCAACCTTGGCAAAAGAGATTGCTTAGTATTAAACCTGGTATTACTAGTTATGCTCAAATTTTTGGTAGAGATAGCTTGTCTTTTGATGATGAAGCTAGACTGGATCTTTATTATATTCAAAATCGATCAATTTTTCTCGATGTTTATATTGTTTTTGCTACCATCGGAGTAATTTCAAAAGGTAATTAAAAAAATATTTCACTAAAAAATTTTCATTCTGATGAATGCAGAATAGTAATTTTATAAAATTATTTTCATTTTTTTGACAAATTGAATTTTTTTGTATATAATTGTAAAGAAATTATTTTATTCTTTTTTTTATAACCATGCCTGGAGATATATTTAGTCCTTATAAGGATGAGAAGATTACTATTAATGATGTTAAGGAAGTCGGTAAAAATGTAGAGGAATTTAGAAAAAAAAATATAGATAAAGATAAGAAGACGCTTTTTGATCTTGTTAAGGAACAGGCTACTTCAGTGAAAATAGAAGTAGTTAATGGTGTCAATAAGGATCAGATTGAAGTTCAAAATAAGCTTAAGAATATAGAGATTCAGAATATTTTGAAAGAAAAGTTTTCTGTGAAAGTGGAAATTTGACTTAAAACAGTTGTTAAGGCTTTGAAGACTATAGCTACGGCTAGTGGTCCTCTCTATAAAGATCTAGCTAAACTTTGTGATAACTGTAGTGATGATTATGATAAAGCTTTTTTTGATGCTGTCATGGAATATCAGCTGCTTGGTGTAACTTATTGAGGGAAGGCTAATTTCAAAGGATATGGTGTGGATGGAATAGCTGGTCCTATTACTATGGATTCGATTATTGCTGATTTGAAGGCTATTACTCCAAAGAAAGTGGAACAAGGGGAGGCGGTGATTGAAAAAGGCAAGAATAAAGAAAAGGCTGAGAAACTGATTACTGACTTTTATAATTTGTCTCCTAAAATTATAGAAGCTAATAAGGATTTGATTGATGAAATTAGTACTACTGAAAATCCTACTGATGAACAGATAAAGGGGTGGGAAAAAAGGATTCAAGAATTGTCTGCGTCTCAGGAAACTGCTACTCAGAAAGATGAAGGAAAAGAAGTTATTTCAGAGGCTATTCCGCTTGAGACTAGAATCAAGGAGTCTATGGAGTTGCTTGATAGAGAACATGTTTGACAGAAAAGACATTATGGTGAATGACAAGAATTGCTTACTGTTTTGCAAGGATATAAAGATCAATTGAATGATAAGAAAATTGGTAAAGAAGCGTTTGATCTTTTGGTTAAAACATTGGATGAGCAGAGAGCAAGTCAGTATGTGGAAAAGGCTGAAGCTTATAAAGCGCTCAATGATTTTAGAAAGTATGCTCAGAAGGAAATTGCTGGTTTTGTAGAAACTCCAAAAAGAAGATCTCTTCCAGATTGATATGTGGGGAAAGGAATTGACGAAGCTCCTTATATAACCGATACTCCGGAGGTAGAAAAGAATGCAGATTGAACTTATTCTGTTCTTTATACTCTTAAATCAGATTTAGAGAATAAATATATTGCAAAATCTAAAGATCCTCAGCTTATTATTGATAAAGATGGTAAGGTTTTGGTTGATTTAAGGTATTTCTATGTGAAAAATCATGTTGGGCTCAATGAAACTAAAGAAATTATGAAAAAGAATGGAATGTCATTGGCTACAGCAGTCGATGCTGATGAACATATCTTTCATAAAAATGGTGGTAAAATTGATCAGAGACAGGCTTTTCTTGAAATTTCTCATAATGAAGTTTTGAAAGAGAACCCTAAAAGACATGATCGATTACAGCCAATTGCTGGTTTTGAAAAGAATAAACTTTCACAATTACCTGCTGGGCTTTATCTCTTTAATGCTCATGAACAAGGCAAAGATAAACTAGCTCTTTATGATGGTGCGAAGTACTATTACGGTGGGGAGATCACAACTAGAATAAACGAGGCTTTGGAATCTGAAAATAAGTAAAAACTATTATAAGTCTTTAAAAAATCTGTCCATTTCTGTGGATGGATTTTTTTTGAAAAATTTTCAATAAAAAAACCCCGTTCATTATGAACGGGGGTAGTCTATTCAAGGAAAATTTTTTTCTTTTCTTCTCCTATTCTTAGGATGTAAATCCCTGTTGATAAGTGAGAAAGATCGAATAAAGCGCTTCCTTGTGTTTTTTGCTCAAGGAGTGTAACTCCTGAGTAGCTCATAATCATGATTTCTGTTTCATCTGGACAGTTTACATCTAGGGTTTTTCCTTTGATGGTAGCTGTAGATGTTTTATCGAAAGATGATTTTTCTATTTCTAGTATGGAAATAGTTTCTGAACCATCAATCTCATTGATTTTTAGTCTGTAGAAGCCACTCTTATCTACTGTCTGAGAGTATGTAAAAGCTAAATTTGGAATAATTTCGCTTATTTGCTCCCAATTGAGTAAATCGATGGAATGGCTTATTGTAAAGCTACTAATCTTTTCTGGGTTGCTTATTTCCCAGACTAGATTTTTTCCAATAGCTTTGAACTTGATGAGCTCAATCGGTAGGGGTGTCGGTGGACTTCCTTGGCTAATCGCGAACTCACTGAAATCTGTAAGACTAGTTCTATGAGCAGTGGGTAATGAATTGCTCCCTGTCCCAGTTTCGTGTGTTCCTTGCGCAGTCCAAGGATCGATCGATGAAGATCTTTTTAGTATCGTTATGTTCGCGAAATCTGAGATTCCGCTAAAGTTTTCAGCAGTTATGCTTATGTCATAACTAGCTGATAATATGTCATCTACTTTTGTTATCCTCCAGAACCCGTCTGAAGATGCGGTGGTCATAATTCTACCGTTTTCTACTAGAGGAAGACCATTGTCCCCAGGTGCAGTGTTTACGAAGGAAATTTCTAATTTTCCTCTGTTTGACGGTCCGAATGAACCGCTAAAGTTATTCAGTTTTATTTCTCTTTTGAGTCCAGCTTGTACGAGTGGTATTGCTACCTGTGCTGCTGAACTCGTTGTCACGATGAGTGAGATAGTGCCTTCCATGAAACCACCATTTGAAATGATGACTCCAGGTTTCCCAGAGGTGCTATCTCCGACTATGATCTTGTAAGATCCGGTCTGAAGAGTTCCTCCATCTAGGATAAGAGTGTCACATTGTACGCTCTGATTGATTAGGGTAACAGTCGCTCCTGAGCTTTTGTTGATTCTGAGCTTACGAATTTTGATTACTGGAGCGATGTTGTCGATCACAGCATTTTCTGAACCATAAAACTCAATTTCTCCATTCTTAAAGTCCATTGTTACAATGCCATTTCTTTTGCATATCACATCTTTTTGGAGTTTTAATTTTACTGTGTCCAAAAGAGTAATTTTTTGTCCATAGAGATTATCTATCAACAAAGTACTGATTGCACTAGAAACATAAAGTGAACAAGGACCAGAGGTTGATCCAAACCATGCTGTATCTGTTGCTGTTGGCGTAGTGGATGTATTCCATGCGGCCATCAACCCCCAGTCAGCAGGGCTACTTTTTTTCTTTGGCTTGTTTTGTCCCAGCAGAGATTGACACAATACCAAAAAACACAAGATAAAGAGCAAATAATTTTTTAATTTTTTATACATATAATTTAGGTGTGTTTTTTTATTTCTCACACACCGCCTCTGTATAGATAATTTTAAAAAAATCAAGTCCTTTACATTTTTTTTTAATTATTTTTAATAGGTGCTTTGTGATTGCATTATTGTATGATTTTAGTAGATCAAAGATGATTTTTATTCTTGTTTTTTTGATATGAACCAGAGAAAAAAAATTTTATTACTGATTTGTTTTGTTTTTTTGGGTTTTGGAGGGAATAGTTTAGCTACTTTGGCGGATCTTAATAGTTATTATTTTTGATCTACTTCTGTTTATACGAGTGGTTGGAATGCTTATAGCTGTACTTTGGCTAATCAAGTGACTTTACAGCCTTGAACTAATGTGCTTGGAAGTGTATCTGCAAATACAGTTTACTATTTTTCGTCCTGAACTTATCAGTGGACTACTACATTAAATGTCTCTAATCCTTGTGTGGTTTTTGTCGGACTTGGGCAGGTCTATTTTTCTGGATCTACGGATGTTTTTGATGTAAATGCTTCGCAGGTTATTTTTGATAATCTGAGAATAAAAGCTGCTGGAGCATCTGCTATTATAGTTTCTTCTCCAAATGTTTCTGTCTTTAATAGCTCTTTATATGCTAGCGATTACTGAATTTTTTTATCAAATACGCCGGTAATTCTTCATTCTTCTCAAATTTTTAATAATAACTTGAATTGACTTCATTTGGCTTGATGATGAAGTTTGAGACTTATAGATTCACAAATTTATAATAACTGACAAAATTGAATTTATCTTTTGGATCCACTTAATTCTTATTTTAATAATGTGCAAATTTTTAATAATGCTCAGTATGGTTTGCATATATTTTCTCTTACACAGGGGCAAAATAGTTTTAATAATGTCGTGAGCTATAATAATGCTCAAGCTGGAATTTATGACGAAATAGGTGGTAATCTTTATAATAATGTGGTCACTTATAATAACTGATGGACTGGTTTTTGGATGGCTGGTAGTAATAGCTATTTACATAGATTGTCGTCTTTTGGAAACTGATTTGGTGGTTTTCATATCTGATGAGCTCAAAATAGCTGATACGATCAGATTGTTAGTAATAGTAATTGATGAGCTAATTTTATTGGCTGATTTGTTAATGGACTGGGTAGCGAATTAGCGATATCGTCACTTTGATGGATAGCTCCTACTTATTCTGTTACAGCAACTTCAATTGCTTGTGCTGATGTTATTAATCCGTGATTTTTAAGTTCACCGTGTAGTACCGTTGGTGCTTTTGCTTGATGGAATCCTAGTTTTGCTGATGTTTCTTATAGTGTCTGATGAAATTATTCTGCTTCTACTCAGGTACAATCTGTTATTTATAATGGTTCTAGTTATGTGCCTTTGGCGCCGTCTTCTAGTAATGCTGTTTGAGTAGTTAGTCCCTATTATCAAGATTTGATTCCTGATTCTCTTACTTTTTTTAGTCAAACTCCTGTCGCTACAGGTACTGCCATTGACTCTAATTCTGTTACTATAGGTGGGATTACAAAACCAGTTGTTCTTATTTTGAGCGGATTTAATGATCTTGGTGCCACAACTATTTTGTATAGTCTTAATGGAGGGTGATTTTCTGCTGGTCCTGCTATTGTTTCTCAGTGAGATAGTTTGGTAGTCCGTCTTACTAGTTCGACGAATACTGGACAGATATCGACAGGTATTCTAAAAATTGGTGGTTTGTCTACTACATTTTTGATTTGAACTGATGGTGTTATTTTTCCTTCTCAAAGTTTTTGATGATGAGGATTGGAAGCTATTTGTTGAGATGGTTTTTTTCAGGGTAGTGAAGAGTGTGATGATGGAAACTTGCGTGATGGAGATGGATGTAGCGCTATTTGTAAGTCTGAAGCACTTGGAATTTGTGGTAATGCTATTTTAGAGTCTAGAGAACAGTGTGATGATGGAAATAATATAGATGGAGACTGATGTAGTGCAACTTGTAAAATATTTTCTTTTGTCGATGTGGCTGATTTTACTGGTTTTTCTTTTAGTGATTCTACTTATATTACTTCGACAGGTAAAAATATTGGTTTTATCGGTGTTGGAACTACTGGTTATTTATCTCCTATTTTTGCTCTTGGTGATAGAATTCGTTGGTATGTAGAAATGAAAAAGGAGTGTAGATTTACTGATTTAAACTATGGAAATATTGTTTTTACTGATACAGCAGCTAGTGCTTATGGATCAGTTGTTGATTCGCTTTTGGCTTATTGCCTCGTTCAATGAAGACCTGGTATCAGTGCTAGACCGTTTGGAATTGATGATTTTGCTACAAAAGCTGAATTTATTAAGGTTCTCATGAGAGCATTTATGTTAGCCAGAGATATTCCTTTTGATACATTGAAACCAACGACTATTTTATCTGATGTGAATCGTGAAGATTGGTTTTATTCCTATGTAAATCTGGCTCAACGCTACAATATTTTGAATAATAGTTATGAAATTTTGTCTGGAAAAACCTATTTGAAGCCACATGATTTTATTACACAAACTGAGGCTTTGTCTTTTTTGGCTAGAGTGATGCGTTTGGGAGGTAAAAATGCTGAATTTCTTCAGCCTCTTGTTAATCAACTTAGTGATTCTACTTATATTACGAGATGAGAAATGGCTAAACTTTTTCAATCGGCTTATGGTTTGAGATCTGATCGATGAAAAATTATGAAAAGTAAAAATATTGCTTTTTGGAAGGCTATAAATAGCTATCTTGGTAAGTTAGGTTCTTCTTATAATCAGGTTGTTTTTTTACAAAAAGTCTCTGTTCTTTTGAATACAATTTCTGATACAAAAGCTCGTAGTTATGCTCTCTATAGAAAATGACTCGTTGATGATATTGCTCAAGTTCTTTCTGGTAAATTTATTGCTGAGCTTTCTTATCGTAGTCCAATTGATTTAGAAAACCTTTATCGTGCTACTATTTCTACTACTGGAACAAAAATAGCGTCTCAGTGATTTGCTTTTACGAGAGCTTTTGATTTTGGTGAACAATCATCAGGAGTAATAACTTTACAGAGAATTTTGACTAATGAATCGCTCTATCAGTGAGTTTTTGATTGAATTTTTGATAAGGATGTGAAAGATGCTGTGTATAATTTTCAGCTTAAATATGCTATTTTGCAGAAATGGGATAATCCTTGACTGAGATGATTAGTTTGACCAGCTACGAGAAATTATCTTAATACTCTCATTAAATAAAAAATTTATTTTCTGCTTTATTTGATAAAAAAATCCCCATCTTTTTTCGAGATAGTGGGATTTTTTTTATGTTTATTCAGAGCTTGATTCGGAATTTCATTCTCAACTTGATGAGTTATTGCTTTCTTGAAGCTTTGCTTTGATAGCAAATCCTATTACGAGGAGGGCAAATCATCATATTGCAATTCCTAAAATAAATAGTAATCGTCATCGAAGACCTCGTCATCAAGAAGATGTACTAGTTGTTGTATCTGTTATTTCTATATTTTGTGTCAGATCGTCTGGTGCCGGACATGATTCTGAAGGAATTCAGTAGTAATTGATAATTTCACAAACATAGCCTTTTACTATGTTGAAATCTTCTCCTTCTAAGTCTCATTTTTGAATTGCATCATTAGTCATAGAAAGAATTTCTTCCAGATATCATTTGATTTTTTCATTGTCGCCTGTAGTATTTTCAATCAGAGAAAAAATTTTTTTAATATCAGGTTTTTGTGTTTCTGGGAATAAGAATAGTATTCCATTTTTTGCATTTTCATAGACAGTTCATCAAAGCGCAGCACTGGTTGCACTATCTGAAAGGGTATTTAAGATAGTTTCTAATTTTTGAAGCTGATCTTGTGTGAGATTTGGCTTTTGTTCCTCGAGAATTGCTCTAATGCTGACAATGATAGACGATGTAGACACTTTGTCTCAAATTCCATTTCTTAGTAAAATAAGCTGATCTTTGAGGAATTTTTCGCTTTCTGTTTTGGCATCTAAACTGTTTATTAAGTTACTGAGATCTGTGTAAAGTATTTTTGTGTTTTCTGGTAAATCTATATCAAAATCTATGAATTTGACTGTCACTTCTTTTGATAAAAGTTTTTTGTCTACATTGTAATAAATTCTTCAGATAGTTGCATCAAACTGCGCCAAGTATGGTATTTTTCTTAGTTCATTACAAGCTATGTCTCTATCTTGTTCTTTATTTCCATCACTGTCTGAATCGATAGTGATGTCTTTGTCCATATAACAGTCTCAGCTTCAATTGTAGATTATGTAAGCTGTGATTTCATTATTTAGATTTTTTCCGACATTGATAATAATGTTGTTTCCCGTTTCCAATGCTCATGGAATTGCCATCATGTGCAGAATTTTTTTATTTTCATCTGCTTGAAGATCAATAATTTGCTGAAAAGAACCTGTATTTGCAAATTCGTCTATAATGTCTACTTTGGTTACTACTTTTCCGTATTTATCGTACTGGAAGAATGAATCTGTTTCATTTTCTTTGCTGTAGAAGTTATTAGATTTACAGTATCTCAGGTCAAAACAAATTGTTTTATCTTTTATGTCTCCTATCGAAATATCTCTCATAATTACTTTGTTGTCGAAAGTGTCGAATAGAAAACTAGCTCTCAGGGCATTTTTTACATCGATGTTTTCTCAAATTGCTCTTCCTGGGTATCCTCTATAAAGAACTTGAGCTCTTGGTGTATATTTTCCTGGTTTGGTATAAATGTGGCTAACTTTGTCGTTTTTTGTGGTTACATCTCGTTCTCAGTCTCCATCAAAGTCGTATTTGATTGTTCTGTTTGATATGAAATCTGATCTATTTGATAGGATTCTTGATTCTACTTCAAAGATTACTTCGTCTCATACTCTGACATTGATTGGTGATACTTTTAGAGTAACGAGAGGAATATCTATATTTTTCGTGTCTGGTGGAAAAAATACTACTGGTCCTTTTCAAATTACTTCTTCTGATGTGATATTTCATCCATCATTATCAAAGATTTGTGCTCAAAACATAAACTCTCAAGGTATTCTTGGTAGAGAAAAATAAGCGTATGGTAAATTTGATGGGGTGATTTTGATTTCTAATTTTCTATTTGGATCATCTTTATTGTAATAGTATCGCTGGTAGTAAGAAATGAATCCATCTGGGTCTTTTCCACCTACGAGATTTACTTTTACGATGAGAGGATCGTAATCTATTTTAAAAATATCTTTTTTCTTTGTTTGGCTGAATCAGATACCTATTTCGTTTCCATACTGTGGGAAAACCAGAGTTAAATTTTCCATTTCAGGTCTTGCATTGTCTACTTTGAACCAGATTCTTTTTTTGTCAGTTTTGCTGATGGCTGTGTCTTCTAAGGTGTAATCTATATACTGACAACCGACATCAGTAAATTTATAATTAAATGAATTTGTGGCAGAAATATCTTCATTTTTAGGTTGAAAATAATATTTTAGATTTCCTTTTTCTCAAAGTGTATTTACTGAATCATTTACATCTATAAAAATATTTTCTAATCTGGCTATTGGGAATGCGCTTTCTTCTGTTGTTATTCAGTTTGTAGTGACTTGACAGATTTCTTTCGGTTCTAATATGACTCAAAGTGTGTTTTTGACATCGTATGATGCAATTGGTTTGTCTGCTTCTCCTACAAATACTGTTTTGTTAAGCTCATTGGTTTCTTCGTCTAGTCCATATACTTTCAGTTTTACTTTATAAGCTCCAGCTTTTGCATAGTTTATAATTATTTTTGGATCTTGAGTTCTTCTGATTTGACCGTTTCAAAAATCTCGATCATAATTTACAATTGTTTGGTTTGTTCTGGCTACGAAAACTTTTGGTCTACCTAATTTTGAGGCTAATGGTGTGATGATTATCTGAGGTCTAAGTGTTGATTTTACTTCTATTTCTCTGTCTACTTCTGCTATTTTTCCGAAATTATCTCTTACTGTTAGTTTTATTTGATATTTTCCTTTTTTATTGAAAGCTACTCTGATTTTTTTTCATTCATCTATTTTTTCTTTGATTTCGACATTTTCTGTATTTGAAAATGATCGTTCGTAGCTTAGAGCATCAGCTTGATTCAGGACATCTATGTCCGAACTTGGTGAGGCGTCTAATAAAAATTCTGATGGAGCTAATCGTGCACTTGTTGGTGTGACTTTGAATTGGGCTATGGGTTCAGATGAGTCTACGATAACTGTCATTTGATCAAAATTTGTTTGATTTTGTTCATCTGTTACTGTAAGATTTACTTTGTAAGTACCAGGAATTTTAAATTGTCTTTTAATATTTTTTCATTGAATTGTATCTAATTTTACTCCATTGGGATCATAAATTTCTCGAGTGAAAAGTCTGATGTTTGATATGACTGAGTATGATTGAGCACCATCAAAAATATAGGTCGTGGATGTGTTTCATTCATCAGGAGTGCTTTTGATGAGAGCTACAGGATCAGAGACTACTAGTTGAAAAGTTTTACTTATACTATTATTTTCATTGTCTTTTGTTGTTAACTTAATCTTATATTCTCCGTTGCTTGGAAGAGAGGTTTTGAGAGACGTAGGTGATCAGTCGTTTGTTTGCGTGATAGAAAATCACTGTTTACCCGTGATTTCTCGAATGTGAGATAAAATTCTTCTTCCTCATTTTGCTTGAGTTGGTGAACCGTCTATGAGTACTCATTTTCTAGCTTCTTGTGTCCCTATTTTGATTGGAAAGTCTTCTCTTAGTTTTTTTCCGTTTACATAGACAGCGATTACTGCTGCTTGAGGTCAAACATTGACGCTAGAGTTTACTTCTCCATCAAAAATTCCTTTCAGCTGAGTATTTGCACTTCTTGCTGTGAGATGAACTATATAATTTCCTTCTTGTTCGAAAGTGTAATTTACGATAGCTCCTCTTCCTATTACTTTTTGTTCGCCATTTATATCTCTATAGTATCGGAAAAAATTATTGGTAGGAATAGTGTCGTTTGACGGATCTATGCTTCATCTGGCATCGAAAGTGACATTCAAAGGAGCAGGTCAATCTTTTGGTGTTACAACTACTTTTGGCCTGACCGTATAAGATGCTGAAATTTCGTTGATTATTGACTGAAGAGGTTGAGAACAATATGAGAAAAAATTTTCTAACTGGTTATAATTTGCTCCGTTGAAATTTGGTAAACTTGCTAAGTTTTGAGATGATGAAAGACATTGCTGATAGGTCGTTTTGAATGAAGTTTCTGGTGGGAAAAACTCGAAAACTTTCTGAAAATCAAGATTCAGTTGTAAGAAAATTGTTGGTTGTATTTCTCATCCAGTTTTTCTGGTAGCTTCTAATTGAACTAATGTTTCTAGAATTTTACTCCAGTTAGCTTGGAATTGATAATTTGCGTTATATTCTACCGGAATTGCAGCTCGTGAAAATCACTGCATCAAGATGAATACTGTTATCAGAATAATTCTTTTTTTCATTCTTTTTTGTTTTGTGGATAAACTTTTCTTTATTCTATGTATAAATCAATTTTTTGTCAAAAAAATACCCTCAATTGAACATTTTTTTTGTTCTGAGGGATTTTTTTAAGTGCACTTTGAATTTTTTGGCTTTTAGATTATGATATTGATGATTTTATCTTGTATAAAAATTATTTTTTTGGGAGCAGAAATAAAATTTTTTGAGAATTTTTCATCATTTTTGATAATTTCTATGATAATTTCCTGAGATTGACCTTTTTTTGTCTGGATGCTGCCTTTAGTTTTTCCATTGAATTGAACAGGCAGTTCAAAGAAATCTTCTTCTATCAGTTTTTCATCGAAAGAAGGTCGTTTTTGATCGTGAATACTTGTAGTGTTTCAAAGATTTTTTCGAAGTTCGTTTGTGATTTTGACAGCAAAAGGTGATAAAATCATGAGAAATTTTTCAAAATCTGCTTTATGAACAGTTTGTGTTTGATACCAATGATTTACTAAAATCATGAGTTTGCTAATGGCAGTGTTGAACTTCATGTTGTCGATATCTTGGCTGACTGTTTGGATGGTCTGATGAAGTTTTGGATCCGTTTCAGCTGATGTGTTGAAAAAATCTGGAAGCTTTTTTACTCTTTCTAAAAATCTGTGTACACCTTTGACACTATTGTCATCTCGGCTTTTTTCTGCTTCGAGTGGTCCCATAAACATTTCATAAGTTCTTAGTGTATCTAGCCCATATTCGTCGATGATTTGATCTGGAGTTACTATATTTCCTCGGCGTTTTGACATTTTGCGGTGATCTGGACCTAGTACCATTCCTTGATGGAAAAGTCTTTGAAATGGCTCTGGGCAGCTTACAACCTCTAGATCGTAGAGAAATTTATGAATAAATCTGGCATATAAAAGATGTCAAACTGTGTGCTCTTTTCAGCCAATATAGAAATCTACTGGCATAGCTTGGGATTTTTCTTTGCTCACGAGTTCGTTTGGATTTTTAGCATCAAGATATCTGAGAAAGTAGAATGAAGAACAGATAAAAGTATCTAGAGTGTCACATTCTCTGAGGTATGTTTTTCAGTCTTTGTGTAGATAGTTTTTGAAAGTTGGGTGATCTTCTAAGGGTGATTTACCGGCTGGTTTATAATTTTCTATGTCGAGAGGCAAGATTACTGGTAGCTCGTCTGCTGGGATAGCGTGTGGAGTCTGATTTTCGTCGTAGTAAATTGGTATCGGACTTCCTCGATATCTTTGTCTGCTGATTGATCGATCACGAAGTCTGTAGGTTATTTTTTTCTTTCCTTTTCAGAGTTTTTCAAGATGTACTACGATTTTTTCTTTTGCATCTGTATTTAAAAGTCCGTTGAAGTCATCAGAATTTATCATTTTTCAAGTTTCAGTGAAACATCATTCGTGATTTTCTGGTGCTTCTATAACTATTTTGATCGATAGATTATTTTTTTGTGCGAAGTCTCGATCTCTTTGATCGTGAGCTGGGACAAACATGACTGCTCCAGTTCCGTAGTCTCAAAGTACATAGTCGGCAAACCAGACTGGAACTTGTTCGTTGGTTAGAGGATGAGTAACAAAAAATCCTGAAAAAACTCAACTTTTATCTTTTTCTCATTGTAATCTTTCTACTGTGGTTTTAGAGGCTGTGATTTTTCTGTATTCTAGAACTTTTTCACGATAGTCCGTTGGAATAAACTCGTCATATTTTTCAATTTCTGGTGCTACTACAAGGGCTGTGACTCCGTAAAGAGTGTCTGGACGAGTTGTAAAAACTGTGATTTTTTCTGTCGCAGATACTGAAAAATCTATTTCTGCTCCTTCTGATTTTCCAATCCAATTTTTTTGAGCTTGCTTGGTTTCTTCTGGTCGATTGATAGAATCAAGGTCTGCTATTAGTCTATCTGCGTAATCTGTTATTTTGATGAACCATTGAAGGTGACTTTTTTGAGTAATTTCTGAATCACAACGCTCACATTTTCCTTCGATAACTTGATCGTTTGCTAAAACAGTTTGACAACTTGGACACCAGTTGACAAAAGCTTGTTTGCGGTAAGCTAAGCCTTTTTCAAAGAGCTTGGTGAAAATTCGCTGAGTTCGTTTATAGTAGTCTGGGTTGGAAGTCGTGACTTCTCTCTCTCGATCGTAGCTGAGTTCCATTTTGTTCATCTGTCTTTTGAAATTTTCTATATTTTCAGATGTAACTTGATGTGCTGGTTTTCCTTGCTTAATTGCAAAATTTTCTGTAGGTAGTCAAAAAGAGTCCCAACCGATTGGATTAATTACTTCGTATCATTGCATTCTTTTGAATCTGGCAATGATGTCGTTGATGATATAGTTGGAAGCGTGACCGACATGCAGTCAAACTCCAGATGGATAAGGAAACATATTGAGACAATAAAAGGTTTTTTTCGCTTTATCACTCATTTTTCTAAACTTAAAAACTAAAAAATTTTTATTCTGGTAAATTTCTTAAATGCTTAATCTTTTGATAACCCTTTCTGTCCCCATTACTTGCATGGTTTCAAAAAGATCTGGAGTCTGAGATGAGTGACAAAGGAGGATTCTCAGAATCATAGCGAGATCACCAATTTTACCTTTGAAGTTTCCTGTTTTGAAATCTTGGTTGGTAAGAGCAAATCAGAGATTTTGTCAGATAGATTTCAGCTGTTCAAATCGTTCTTCTTTGGTTTGAGTCAGATTAAGATTTTTTATGTATGTGTTGAGAAAATTTTTGATTGTTTCGGAGTCAATTTCTGGGAGAGTAGGTTCCTCTGTCTGCTCGAAAAGTTCATCATAAAAGAACGCTAAATTTTTTCTAAGATCTGAGAAAATGTGTATTCTTTTTGGATCTTTTTCTCATCATCTTTCGATATTCAGTGCTGAGATTGTATAGTCTGGATATTTTTTCATTAGCTCGAAAAGTTCTTTATCAAACTGAGAAGCTCGTGTTTTCCCTTGTTCAAAAAGTTCTGGAGTAGACAAAGTAGACAGAGCTTGTTGAGAAAGAAAATCAATTTTTTGCATATCAAGAAGAGCTCCAGATTTATTAATTTTTTCCAATACTACTTGGAATTCTTCAACTTTTTTTTCTGGATTTTGGGCTCTTCGGTCTTCAAAAGATGAGTTAGCTATGTTGATCAAGTACTCTTTGAGACCAGCTATACTGTAGCCATTTTCGATGAAATAAAAAATATCTGCTTCTGGGTCTTTTCTTTTTGAAAGTTTTCTTTTGTTGCCATTATCTAGCTTAAGAATTGTTGAAGTATGAGCGTACTGAGGAGATTTGAAATTGAAAAGCTTGAAAAGTTGCTGGTGAAGAGGAAGAGATGGTAGCCATTCTTCTCCTCTGATTACATGAGTTGTTCCCATAAGATGGTCGTCAACGAGATGTGCAAAATGATAGGTTGGTATGCCATCTGATTTTAGGAGTACCACATCTACAAAATTATCTTGCATTACTAGATCTCCTTTTACAAGATCGTGAAGAGTAACTTTGGCTGATGGGTCGTTTTGATTTTTTAATCTTATGACGAAAGGTTTATTTTCTGTACTATTTTTTTGTATTTCTTCTAGAGAAATCTCACGATATTTTGCATAAGTTCAATAAACTCATGGCATTTTTTTGCTTATTGTCTGTATTTTTTTAATTTCTTCAATTTCTTCAGCTGTCAGAAAACAAGGATAAGCTTTGCCTTCTTCGATGAGTTTCTTGGCAAAAGTCTGGTAAATTTCTTTTCTGTGAGACTGGGTATATGGTCCATATTCTCCAATCTCTTTGAAATCTGGTCCAATTGGTCACTCGTTAAATTCGATTCCAAAAATCTTGAGGCCGTTTACTATCTTGTCTATTGCTCATTCTACAAATCTTTTCTGATCGGTATCTTCGATGCGTAAAAAAAACTTTCCATTTTGCTGATGAGCAAAACGCTCTCCGACAAGAGCTGAATAGACTCAACCAATATGCAAAACTCCTGTCGGGCTCGGAGCGAAGCGAGTAACAATCTGTCCCGCTGGGCGAGCTGGATATGTTTTTTGATAATCTTCAATGTTTTTTTTGATTTCTGGGAAAAGAAACTCTGCTATCTGTTTTGACATTGTACAAAAAATTTTATAAAATATGATTTTTATAGTAAAAAAGAAGCTAAAATCAAGTTTCTATCTGGTTTTTTTGAATGCTGATTTTATAATGAAGAGAAAAAATTTTCGACCTTTTGAAAAAAATTCTTTTGTTCAGGAAATATCTTTGTTTCCTTTGTCGACTGATAAAAAATGTTCGTAATTTTTATAATTTTTTCGTTCATATTTGTCGGAAATAAAAAATTTTTTATCTGGAATAATATTGCGTTTTTCTTCTGATTTCATGAAGAAAGTTCAATTTGGATATCGTATTTGATTCCCAATTCATCAGATTATTTCTATGCCGAGTTTGTCGAAAATATCTTTTGATTTTTGGATAAAATATTTGATGAATTCATGATCGTTACGAGAAATGATAACTATCGGAGATGAAAAATCTTTTTCTTTTCGGAGCTTTAAAAATTCTGAATTGATTTCGATTTTTGGTAAAACTGCTGGGAAAATTTTTTCGTTTTTTTGTCTTAAAAATCGTCTAAGAGAGTGAATTTTGGCAAAAAACATGGTGTTTTTTGGTGTGATGGTGTCGTCGAAGTCTGAAAAAATTATTTCTTTGTCACTGAAAAGATTTTTGAGCTGAGAAAATTTTTCTGCTTTGGAGTAGTCAGAATAAAGAATTTTATCAATGTTAGTTTGAAGATTTGTGTTCATGAGATTTTTTTATTTTTTGGTGTCGATCATTTTTAGTAAATAGCCTGTGAAATGGGCTATGTAACTTATAGAACCACCAAAAAGACAAAGATAAATAACTTGATTTGCTCATCGATCATAAAGTCGACTTGTTATTAAGCAAATTCCCAGAATGTAGTCGGTCTGATCTCGAGGAATAAATGGTTGTCATGGCGCTATTTTGATTTTTCTTTTTATGGCTGATTCGATCATATCTCATCAAATTGTTCCGATTCAGATTAGAATTGGTCGTATTTGATAGCGAATTTCTCGTAGACTTTTGGGTAAAGAACTTCGGTTTAGGATGCTGTCTAGATCTGTCAATGTCGTGAATCATAGTAAAATGAGTAATCGGAAAGTAATATAACTACTTCATAATCAAACTATGAGCCCGCGTCGTGTTTTGTTTTTACCAAAAATAGGTTCATAAACTGGTGTAGTTCGTGTTTTTCGTTTTCTGGCTATGACTGGTGAAGCATTTGCTACCATCGCTGGTAAAAGAAATAGTATCATCCATTGAAGTTCTTGTCAAATGCTTATTAGATTAAATTCTCCTGATTGAATTCATTTTATCCCGTATCAAATTGCATATCAAAAAAAAAGTGTGATGATGTATCTGTGAATTCATTGTGGAATTGCTTTTTTGTAGCTTTTGGGTCGATAAATTTTCATTGTAAGATTTTCATAAAAAATATTTACTTCTACTGTATAGTTTTTTCTGCTTTTTTGTCCAATTCAAAAGCTGTTTTTTTGTTGTTTTTTTTGAGAAAAATGATACAAGTATTTTATTTTATCAGTATTTTGAATTTTGATTATGTTTTATGTTTTATGTTTTGTTTTTTTTCTGGTTTTTTTTTTCTGATTTTTTTATCGTTTTTATTTTTTGCGTCAACCAGCTCGTTTTCCTTTTTCTGATGATCGTTTTTTCGTGGCTCCAGCTAGTGGTAAGGTTATAGCTGTCGCGCATTCTTATGATGAGTTTTTTGAGCTATGTAAAAAAAATAAAAAGGTTTGTGATCTTTTTGTTTGAGATGTAGGAAAAAAAGTTTCTGTTATTTCTATTATGCTCTCAGTGCTTGATGTTCATTGTCAAAGAGCTCCTGCTCATTCTCAACTTTTAGACTCAAAATATGTTGCTGGAAAGTTCTTGAACGCTGTGGTAGATGCTTGATCTTTGAAGGCTACATTTCAAAATGAGCATAATCAGATGCTTTTTCAGAGTAACTGATGAACTAGATTTAAAATTGTGCAAATAGCTTGATTTTTGGCTAGGAGAATAGTACAGTATGCCGTTCCTCATCATTCTTATCAAAAATGAGATATGATAGGTTTTATTAAGATGGGAAGTCAAGTTACAATTGTTTTTGATGATAGTGTGTCTATTTGTGTCGAAGTTTGACAACATCTTGTTGATTGAGAAAGTATTGTTGCTGTGAAAAAATAATTTTATTTTGTTTTTTGAGATAATGAATTTGGCGACTTTTCTTACTATGGCTAATTTATTTGTTTGATTCTTTGCAATTTTGCTTGTTGTAAATATGTCAGAGTTTTATGCTTTGATTATGCTGCCTATTGCTATGGTGCTGGATTTTTTTGATGGCTATGTGGCTAGAACTATGAGACAAGAAAGCAAACTAGGTGAACAACTTGATTCTCTTGCTGATATGGTTAGTTTCTGAGTCGCTCCAGCTTTGTTGATTTACGCTCATAGTTCTCAAGGTTTTTTTGTGATCATTATTTTGCTGTTTTTTGTTGGAGCTGGGGCTTATAGACTCGCTCGTTTCAATGCTCAAAAAATTCAATCATACTGATCATATGGTGCAAAAAAAGGCTATGAAGGCTTGCCAATTACTATTAATGGAATTGCTATTCCTATTCTTATTTTCTTGTTTAGTAGTTTTGAACGATTGCTTTTATTTTTTGTTCTTGTGATTTCTTTTTTGATGGTATCGAAAATAAAAATTCCTAAATTATAGTCGTTTTTTCTCATCAATAACGACTTTATTTTTCATCATTTTAATGACTATTTCTTTGTCAAAGAGCCAGATAAAAAATTTTCAGAAAAAAGTGTGGAGTTGGTATGAAAAAAATCGCAGAGATTTGCCGTGGAGAAATACACAAAATCCTTATGAAATTTGGATTTCTGAAGTGATGCTACAACAAACTCAGGTTTCTAGAGTGATCAATTATTATGAGCGTTTTTTGCGTGAATTACCCACTGTTTTTGAGCTTGCTCAGGTTGATAAAACTACTTTGCTTGGGCTTTGGTCGGGACTTGGCTATAATTCTAGGGGCTTGCGTCTTCAGCAAGCTGCTGAAAAAATCGTTTCTGAACTGAATTGAAGGTTTCCTGATAGTCTGGAGTGACTTTTAAAACTGCCTGGCATTGGAGATTATACTGCTCACGCTGTCATGGCTTTTGCTTTTAATGCTGATGTGCCAGTGATTGATGTTAATATCAAGAGAGTTTTGACTGTTGAGTTTTCACTCGATCCTCAATCTTCTCATGAATATTTAAAAAAAATTTCTTCTCTGATTTTACCGAAAGGGCAATCTCGTGATCGACATAATGCTCTCATGGACTATGGAGCTTTGGTTTTAACTGCTGAAAAAACTGGTGTTACCTTTTGAGCTAAGCAGTCGAAATTTCTGGGTTCTACGAGATGGGTGAGAAGCTGAATTGTAAAGCAACTTTTGAAGATGAAAAAAATTTCTCTTTCTGATGTGAAAAAACTTTTTCCTCATGAAAAATTTGATACTGTGATTGAGAAAATGCTCAAGGAAAAAATCGTAAAACTCGAGGATGGTGAACTTTTTTTGTAAGAAAAAACTCCAAGATAAACTTGGAGTGTATTTTTCAATTTTTAAGAAGTTTATTTGTTCCTATGACACATATCACTGATGTCATGATGATCATGAGAACAAATCCTTCTACGATGTTGCTGGCAAATAAACCAGCATTTGCAGCTGAGAGTGCCATGATGGCTGCTACTTCACCGCGAGATGTCATTGAAAATGTCATGAAGGTCCCATTTATAGTACCTCCAGATATTTTCTCTGTTAATTTACCTGTTAAACCTTTTCCTATAAGTGTTGCAATTGTCAATGCAAGTCCGAATAGTATCGTATTCCCCGTCAAGTTTGCTACATTTAGCTTCATGCCCAATAAAACAAAGAAAGCTGGTAACATCCAAACCGTTTTAGCAGCTAAGGTATGTTCTAATTCTGCAGGTTCTCCATGGGAATCTTTGATCTGAATGTCTATCAGAATTAGTCCTGCTACATAACCTCCGATCATCGGAGCTAACCCAGCAAAGAATGCTAGACCAGCTACTATGAAACAGAATACTAGAGCTAATGTTAAGCTTTCTGCTTTCGCTGCATCAAAAAGATTTTGTAACTGTTTTTTCCCAAGCTGTCCTATGCTCGTTCCAATTACGATGAATGCAATTGCTGTGAAAGTAGAAATGGCTATGCTTCCTGGATCTGTTTTACCTGCTAATAGTCCATTGACTACTGTTAATATTATCAGGCCAATTATATCGTCGGTTATTGCACCGACTATTGTAGTGGTTTGTTCATTTTTAAATGAATTTTTTCCACTAAATATCGATGCTGGAATTCCTGCGCTTGTTGGTGTCAGAGCTGCTGCTATGACAAAGTGAGTCAATCCAGATGCTTCTGGTAACAGTAATTTTGCTACTAGATAACCAGCTGATCCTACTAAAAGTATTCCAATGATGGCATTGCTTCCACCATTTTTTAGGTTTTTTGTGATGGTTTGGAAGTTTCCTTCTAGGCCGCTCACAAACATTAACATAACTAACCCTATTTCGCCGATTGCAAATAAGAATGGATTGTGGCTTATTTTGCTGCTTACTTCATGTGGAAGTAAACTTATAATCGCGATTCCAATTGCTATGGACACGAGAATTGCAGGTTGTTTTCCATATCTTACTCCTAAGAATAAGATGAGTAGAACAAATCCTAATGTAATGAAAGCCTCAGGTAATTCTGAAGTTCCGCCGCTTGCAAATAGCATTTTTGGAAATGCTATTAATGATAAGGTTGCGATTTTTTTCATTTCTTTTTTGTTTTATTGTTTATAGTATAAAATAATAAAAAGTCAATATCTCTTTGAGAAATAATAAAAACACAGCAATTCGCTGTGTTTTGTTCTTATTGTCTCCTTTTTATAAGTGTTTTTTCTATCCCAAATCCAGGATTGGTTCTTGCTTTAGAAATAGCAAGAAAAAACGATTCAATGATTTTTTTCATATTTTTTTAATTTTAATTTTTTTAATTTTTTTTCTTTTATTTGCAAATTGAAATTAGTTTCCAGACTGCTATAATTTAGTAGAACTTTTTGTATCCACCAGAATTTAAATTTTTTTATGAAATTGAAGATGTATTTGTGTAAAGAATGTGGTTATTGAACTCCTGTTAAATTGTGAAAATGTCCTGACTGTAGTGCGTTTTGAAGTTTTGATGAGTATAAAGATACTGGGAAGAAATTGAAAAAACATGAAATAGCGACAGGAAGTGTCTTGGAAACAGGAAGACAAGATACAAAAAATAGTTTTTTTGATCTTCAGCATAAGGAATTACAGAGAGTCTTGCAGAATTGAATTAAAGTCGGTGGTGTTTATTTGCTTGGAGGTGAGCCTGGTATTGGTAAATCGACTATTGTTTTGCAAATTATTCAGCATATTCAAGGTGGATGTCGTATTGGTTATTTTTCTGGCGAAGAAAATGTGACTCAAGTTTATGATAGATTTAAGAGAATTTCTGCTGATAAAAATGATAGTGCTCATTTAGATGTTTTTCATTCGACTCATTTTGAGGATATTGTTGAAACAACTAGAGAAAAAAAGTTTGATATGATCGTGATTGATTCGATTCAGACTATTTATTCTGTAGGACAAGATTCGACTGCTGGTAGTCCAAATCAAGTTAAGTATTGTGCTGAAAAACTTTCTGAGTTTTGTAAAACTAGCTGAGTTGCTTGTTTGATTGTTGGTCATGTTACCAAAGGTGGTGAGATTGCTGGGCCAAAATACTTGGAGCATATTGTCGATGTGGTGATGTATTTAGAAGGTGATAGATTTGGACAATATAGACTTTTGAAATGTATGAAAAATAGATTTGGTCACACTGATGATGTGGCGATTTTTGAGATGAGTTTGTTTGGCCTGAAGCCAGTTTATGATCTTAAAGAGAGGATTTTACATGCTGTGACGAGCACTGTTCCTTGAAGTGTTATTACTGTCGGAGTCGATAATTGAAGAGCTGTGGTAGTTCATTTGGAGGTACTTTTGAATAAAACTAAATTTAAGTTTCCTCAAAGAAGTGCTATAGGAATTGATACTCAGAGACTTAATTTGATCGTAGCTATTTTGGAAAAATATCTCAAACTTGATCTGGGAGGAATTGATATCTATGTTAATATTCCCTGAGAATTTAGTTTTCATGATTCTGGTCTGGATTTGGCTATAGCTGCTGGAATTCTGAGTCAATATAAAAATAAAATTCTCGATAGACATCTTGTTTTTGTCTGAGAACTCGGTCTTGGTGGACAGATCACGAAAACTAAAATGCATGAAAAAAGACTCAAGGAGTTTACTGAAGATTTTACTCTGATAGACTATCAAAAAATCAAACATATTGTTGGAATTATGCAATTTATCGCTTCTTAAGTAAATCTATGTTTTTAAAAAAAATGCTTAAAAAATTTTATTCTGCATTCTTCAAAGTTTTTTTATTCTGTTTTTTGCTATTGTTGACTGGATGTTCGAGCTGAGTTACTTCGACTGAAATAGATAAAACTATTGGAAAGGAAGCTGTAGTGATCCGTGATTTGGCTTTTTTTTCTGACTATTACGCTTCTTTTCCAAAGGCTGAAGAAAAAAAATCTAGCTGCAAAAAACATAATTATGCTGATAAAATTCAACTTTCTTCTTTTAACTGACTGGCTAGTCGTGATGTTTATGAAAGCTTTTTTTCTTTTACTGGTTTGGTGGAAACTGATATTTTGAGATTGGATTTTTTTTCTTTTACTAATAAGAAACTTCTAAAAACTATTGAATTTTTTAGTTGAGCTGATGAGAATTTTTCTTTTGATCTACGCTTTGGAAATTGATTTGAACTGGGAAGTAATCTTTATCTGGTTCGCTGATATCGTTGTGATGGTATGGTAATCGAGAAAATTGTAGAACTTTATGGACATTGAGCTGCTGCTGAACTGATTTTAAAATCGTCAGAAAAAAAACTTTTAAAAAATGATGTGGGATATTTTTTAGAAAAATGAGATGATTTTGATACATATTTTTTATATTTTTTTCCTAGAAGTCTGGATAAGCAAATTCTAGAACTGCCCGGTGGTCGTATGCTGATTTACCAAGTTTTGAAAACTGGAGATCAAAATCTGAGTTTTTCTGAGGCTGTTTTGATGGTCAAAGATACTCAGTGAAATAGGCTTAAAAGCTCCCAAAGTTTGATAGTTGGACAACTTGGACAAAATGGACAGCAACCTGTTTTGAAGCTTTATAGATCAGGAGCTTTTATTCTTAGGACAGATAGTGTTTTTGATTGAGATGGTGAGGAGTATTTTTTTCAACCACAAAATCTGAAGCTGATTTCTCTTACTGAGTTGATGAAAAAGAAATTTAATGATGATTTTTCTTTAGATTTTTCGGTGGAACTTGATGATGGGAAACTTATCATATCTGAATATAAACCTTGTTGTGGACGCTGAGAAAATCGTAAATTACAGACTTATTTTTTTGATTCTCTTACCTTGGACTATCTATGAAAAAAATAATTTTTTATGAAGACTTTGAATTTTTTTATCTTCGAAAACCAGCTTGAATAGCATCTAGTTTTTGAAAAGAGAAAAGTTTTTTGGATATGATTTTTTTAGAAAAAACTTGCTGTGTAAGTGATGAATTTGTTGAAAACCAGAATAAAAATTTTTCAAAAGAAGATGAGTTTTGATTGATGAATAGACTTGATAACGAGACTGCTTGATTGTTGTATTTTGCTAAAACGAGAGAAATAGCTGATGAATTTATGGTTTTGCAAAAAACTGGAGAACTAGAGAAGTTGTATTTGGCTGATGTTCATGGTGATTTTCCTGATGGTTTGAAGATGGTCGCTTGGCCGATTGCTCATCATAAAGATGGGAAAGAAAAAATGGTCGTACTCAAAAATTCTGCTGATATTGGAACTGTTAGGTGAAAAGCTCAAGAAGCTTTGACTTGTATTGAAAAACTTTATTATGATTCTGAAAAAAATCAATCAACGCTTCGTGTCGTGATTTCTAAATGAGTTAGGCATCAAATTAGGACTCATTTGGCTAGTCTGGGATTTGTAATTGTTTGAGATGGGCTCTATGGAAAAAATAAGTCTAAAGATGGTCAAAAAATGGCTATGCACTTGTGGAGTTTTGGTCTTAGAAGAAAAATTTTTTCTAATCGTTGATAATCCCCACAACAAATTCTCATTTGATGGTAAATTTTTTTGATTTAATCATTTCTGCTATTTCTGTGGTGGTACCAAAGATTTTTTGTTCAAACATCTTAGAAATTTCTCTGATGATTAAAAGTCTACCTTTAAATCAGAGGATATCTAGTTCGTTGAGTAGTTTTTCGATTCTGTGGACTGATTCGTAGATGAAAACAGGGTCGCTTGATGCTAAAATCTTTTTGAGAGCTGTTTGTCTTCCTTTTTTCGTTGGCAAAAAACCTTGGTAGCTGAACGAACTAGTGTCGAAATTGGAACTTACTATGGCTGGAATAAGGGCATTTGCTCAAGGTAAAACCTCGAATTTCAGATCGTGAAGTCGACACAGTTTGACAAGCTCTTTTCCTGGGTCAGAAAGTCATGGAGTACCATTCTCGCTGACTAAACCTACTTCGTTTTCACTGATAAGTTTGGTGTAAAAATCAAGGCTAGCTTCCGATGTAAATGAGGTCAAAGCATAGAGTTTTTTCCCTTTTGATGGAATATCATACATTGAAAGCAGTTTTTGGAAAGTTCTCGTGTCTTCACATAAAAAAATTTCACATTCTTTCAGTAACTTTAGAGCTCTGAGTGTAATATCTTCTCTGTTTCCAATTGGAGTCGGGATGATGTGCAGCATTAGATAGACGGATTGAAAATAATTGCTTCCAGTATACTTACTTTACTTTATTTTTCAATTGTAGCTTTTTTGAAGTTACCAGTATAAGAATTTTTATAAAAAAAATACCGCTTCGATAGCGAGTAAGTTTTTAGAATGCCCAAGAAGGGACTCGAACCCTCAAGCCAAAGGCATACGCACCTCAAGCGTACGTGTATACCAATTCCACCACCTGGGCATCTGTTTATGGTCTCAAAAACTATGTTTTTGAGTCTAAAAAAACTCAGGCTTGATTTTCTTTAGACCTGAGTTTTATAGTTATTTTTTCTGATTTTGCAATGCTATTATTTGCTTTGTCGTTTTGGATGTGTTTTTTCTTTGAGTCCATATATTCCTTTTTCCAATCTCTCGAAATGATCTTTGTATTTTTGAAGATTGAGAATAACTGTATTTGGACTAACCATTTTTTCTTTGAGGAGCTCTTTTGAAATTTCTTTTACAGACATTGGTCTACCAGCTTTTTTTAGTATTCTAACGATGATTTCTTGTACTATTCATCCTTGATAACCTCGTTCTTTTAGTCCATAAAGACCAAGTCCCATATTTACAAATATTGAATTGTTTTTTACGAGTTCGTTGTGGACTGTGTTTACTTTTACTGCTTTAGTTGGGAATCGTTCAATGATTTTTGTTGCTAGTTCTTGGAAATGCATTGGTTTGTTCATCCTTCTCAAGGTGTATATGATCTTGAGTTTTATTGTTTTTGGATAGACATCTGTAAAGGTTGCTAGTCCAATTTTACCGTCAAAAACTTTTATTCCTCTTACTGTGTTGAAAAAATTAGTGTAGAATGAAATGTTTTTTAGATATTCAATGTTTTCGTATTTTGAAGAAAAGTGTGATTTGATCTTGTCGATGAATTCATAAAGATCTTCACTTCATCATTTTTTCTCGAAATAATCTTTTACATAAAGTACCATACTTGTTAAAAGATCTTCGAAAAGAGGGTCTTTATAGAAACTTTTATTGATGAGTTTGTTTCTTTTTAGGTAAGCAATATCGAAATCTGATACTAAAATTAATTTGATTTCTTTTGAAGAGAAGCTGAATATCTGTTTGTTGATAAGTTTAGCAATGAGTTGATCTTCAAGGAGAATACCACCATGAGTATCAAGAATCTTTTTGGCTTCTTCAATTACTTTCAGGTAAGTACTATTGCCAACGATAAGTCTTCTAAATCTCATAAGAGCTTGAGTTTCGATTTGTCTTACTCTTTCTCTAGTAAGATTGTATTCTTTTCCAATTCTTTGGAGAGGAACTTCTTTACCAGTTAGAATACCAAATTTTTTGAGAAGAACTAATTGTTCTTTAGGTTTGCAGTATTTGAGAACATCTTTTAGAGTTGAATTTTCAATATTGACTTTAATTTTCTTGTCATCCATTTTGATATTGAAGTTCATTTGCTGAATTAGGTGGATATAAATTTATGTTTTTTTCTCTCTATAAGCCTTGGCTCTTTGATAAGAATTTCATTGGTAATGTCAAGTTTTTTTCCTCTTTTAATTTGTGATTTTTTTATAATGGCTTTTTCTATTTAGGATCTGAGCAGAGAAATTATTTTTCAAAATAAATTTATATACTTTTTTTCTTTAATTTTAATTTTTTTAATTTTTTCTTCTGCATTTTTTAGGTGCTTTTCTATAAGTTCTTTACCGTGTTTTATTGCTCATGAATTTTCAAAGAGTTTTTTTAGTTCTTCAATCTCTTTTCTGGAAAGCTTTTTTTTCATCTTACTTTCGAGAAGATTCTTTTCCATTTTTGTTCAATTGGCCATGATGAAATTTGTAAAATAGGTTTGTTGACCATCTTGCACATCAGAAAAGAGTGTTTTGTCTGATTGAGATGCTGAAATGTCTAGTAGGTCGTCTCTTATCTGGTATGCTAAACCAAGTTCTGTTCAAATTTCTTTAATTTTTTTTAATGTTTTTTGATCTACTCAGGCTAATAATGCTCATGATAACATTGTTCTTACGAATGTATATCAGCCAGTTTTGTAGTGATTTTTGATTTCAAGTTTTTCATTATCTATTTCTTTTCCACACATAATGTCGACATCGATAATTTGTCCTAAAATAACTTCATTTACCATTGTTTGAAAATTATTTTGTGCGAGTTCAGCCAGATTATTATTTTTAATTTTTTCATGTTTTTTGAAGATACATTCGTATGCTCGTGCAAACAAGAGATCTCATACTAAAATTGCTTGTGAAATGCCGTGATGTTCCGCTTCAGGTCCTTTTAAAAGAGAAGCAATGTGTTTGTGATAAGTCAAAACTCCATGTCTTTTTTCTCCTTTGTCCATGATGTCGTCGTGAATTAGTGCCATGGTGTGTAATAGCTCATAGCCCATACTGATTTTTAAAATTTCATTATCCTGTTTTCCTCCAAATGCTTTATAAGTTAAAAAAACAAGATAAGGTCTGATTCTTTTTCACCCAGAAAAAGTAAAATCTTTGATGTAATCTAAGATATTTTTTAAACTGGTTCGTTTTTTGATGACGGGATTTTTTTTAAGTTTTTCGCTGATATATTTTTTTAATTCTTGGTCGAAAATTTTCTTGAAATGTTTGATATCCATCATCTATTTTTTGATAAAAAATGTACGAATTAAGATGTGAGCTTCTTATAATGAATTTCTTTTTATGTTCAAACGATAAGAGTGCTATTTTTTTTATAAGTCAATCTCTTTTTCTCTTTATTGTAGCTTGTTGATTGTGAATTTTTGAAAAATATTTACACTTTTATTGTTTATTTTTGTTACTTTTTAGAATGAATAAAGAAATTCTGGCTCAAAATACAACATCTTCAAGTGCTTTGTGAATTAAATGCTCTCAAAAAGACCTTATTAACTGACAATGTAGTTTTAATATTTATGAAACTCTTGGTATTAGAAAACAAAATCAGGATACGACTGTTGAAACCTTTGTTTCAGATGTAGTTTTATCTGCTACTTTTTTTATCTGAACTATTGTTACGCTTGCTTTGATTTATTCTGGTTTGCTTTATGTTTTATCTGGAAGTGATGAAAAACAGGCTGCTCAGTGAAAACAGGGGATTAGATATGCTTTAATTGGTCTTGTTTTGGTAGCTTTTAGTTATGTTGTTGTGAGAGCTGTTCAATTTTTGGCTAAAGGAATGTAAATTTTTTTATTCTGGTTATTTTTTTTGAGATCTCCTGCAGTAAGGAGATTTTTTAAAATCATAATTTTATTGAATCTGGCTAGAAAAAGGCTAGATTTGTTTTTTATATGATACTCTTGTGATTTATGATATTTGTTAATCTTTCTACCAATAAAATAGTTGTTTTTGCTTGATGAGAGCAGTTTTTTTGTGAACATAAAAATGTAGAAACGCATTTTCCAACTTTATTATTACAAATTTACCAAAAATACTGATTTTCTCGTGCCGTCGTACTCAATGGTCCTGGCTGATTTACTCATTTGAGAGTTTGATGCTTAGCTCTTAATTCTCTTGGCTTTTTATATCCTGGGAAAATTAAATTTTTCTCAGTTTCTAAACTAGACTTTTTTCGCACTTTTTTCAAGGCTGATTTTTTACCTTCTCAGTGACTTATTTATCTCGGACAAAAGCGTCAATGGTGGCTTTATGATTTTACTGCATCTACTTATCAGACTGTTGTTTTTGATAATCTTGATTTGCAGGATATTGACTGTTTTATTGATGAAATTTATGAGACTGATTATCAAAAAATGCTACATCTTGGCTTTGAAAATGACCAGCTGGTTTGTTCGTTTTGAAATCAGATAAAAAAGCTTGCTCTGGATCAATTTTCTGCTCATTTTGCTGATGAAATTTTTCCTGATTATATGATAGAACCTACTGTAACTTTGAAACAATAGTTTAGCTTTTGAAAAAGCAGGAATGAAATTTTTACATGAATTTATTGCAGCTTATACTTTTCAGCAGATTATTGACTTGGAGGAGAAAGATGAACAGTTTTTGGCTTTAAAAAGAGCTCGATATGCTGTTTCTAGTGAATTTGGAGATGTATATTTGACGAGACAGGTTTTTTTGTATTTAGTGATTCAGAATGCTTTGGTTTCTTATCAAATTGCAGGATCTTGACCGCTTTGGTGGGCAGAATTTGCGAATTTAGTTGAAAAAGATTTTGTTTTGTTGTTAGAATATGGAGCTCACAATCAAAAATGGCGAGAAAGTGTCTTAAAAAAATCTCGCTACAATTGTCGTTTGTATAACATGAAACTTAGCAGAATAGAAAAATTTATTCAAAATTGAAATTTTTTTGATAGAGATATGCGCTTTTTCTATGATTTTATGGGTGATTTTCATTTTGAACTTTTGACTGTCATGAAACAACCTTTTGATGCGAAAACGGTTGTTTTTGCTGTAAAAATGTTTGGCTATGCTGCTAGAATTGTTTTTGGAGATTTTGTGGCTTTCCCTTCGACTATTCCTATACCGCTTGATTCTCGTTTGATACAAATTTATCAGTTTCTTGAACAAAATAAGGCAACTAAAAAAGAAATTATTGCTTATTTCCAGGCTTTTTCTGAGAAATTTGCTGTGCCACCTCTTCATTTGGATTCTTTACTTTGGCTAGAATATCGAAAAATATATTTTTCTGCCTTAAAATTTGACAAAAAAAATAATTCAGATACTATGATGATGCAAACAAAAACTAAAAATCAAAAAAACAAAAATTAGCAATTAGTTTGCTAAAATCTATGGCTTTTACAAGAAAGCTGTATACCCATTTTGAGGTGCGAGTTCTTGATTGTCCTTGAGATGATCTTGAAAATCTTGGTTTTGTATTCTTAACCACCAATCCTCAAAAAAAGAAGACACAGGCTTATTTGCTTGTGTCTTTTGCTGTTTCGAAAATTTTGTGCATGATGGCGTTGATGAGCTTAGGAGATCAGCTATCTCAGTATGCTTTTCCTAGCTCAACCATTTCATTGAGGATAACTTCTTTTGGTGTGTCTTGTGTTTTTCGTTCTGTAAATCAGAGGATAAAAATGGCTTGGTCTACAAGATCCATCTCTTCAAATACAAATGAGTTTGTTTTTTTAGTTACTTCTTGGCTGGTTATTTCTTTATAAGTGTCGAATAATTCACCTATTTTAAATAAAAAGTTGTAGTCGATCTGATTATCTTTTTCTTTGTATTTTTCAAAAAAATTATCAATAATTTCCTGGATATATTGCTTTGGATCTTGTTTTTCTAGTTCTTTAATCTTTTGTACTAGTTCATTTCTTGCAGTTTCTTCTTCTATTATCTTTAGATTTTTCTCAATTTCTACTGTGTCATTTAATGTTTTTGTATTTTTTTCGAGAAGCTGATAAAAAAGTTTATCGTAAAAATAGCTGACTAGAATTCTTCTTGCATTAATTCTTCCTTTGATCGTTGACATTTTTTCATTTATTATAAAAAGCATAGGCTTTGACACCTATACTTTTTTTTTCTCTTTTATCAAGCTGGTTTTCTAAGCTTCAACCACTTTGTTTGTTTTTGACTTGATAGTAATGATTTGCTTTCCAGCATAAAAACCACAATGAGGACAAACTTGATGGCTTAATTTACTTTTGCCACAGTTGTTACAAGTTGATGGTCTGTATCTGTTTGACAATTTTTTTAGATTGATTGTCTGTCGAGCAGAGTGTCTTCTATGTTTTTTATAGATCGAGGTTTTTTTCTTCGGAGAGAGTGTCATGGGTTAATCGGTCGAGACATAAAAATAGTGAATTTCATTAAGCAGTTTGAGGTATCACTTCAACTACAGTTTTGAGATATTTTCTTCCATCAAATCTCATTACTTTTTTCTTTTTGAATGATACGATGCCATCAACAGCTGCATGAATAGAGAAGTCAGATCCTTTGTAAGTATTTTTACCAACTTCGTATTTGTCACCTTTTTGCTTGAGAACGATATTCCCAGCTTTAGTAACTTGTCAACCAAATAGTTTGACTCATCTATATTTTGCTTTCGAATCTCTTAGATTTTTTGCTGATCAGGCAGCTTTTTTAAATGCCATTTTGGGAAATGCAGTGAATAAAATTTTTTGTACTTTACTTTACATATTTTCTCCTGATAATCAAGGAAAATTTTGATTATTTTCAGCGATCTTATTTTTGTAAATTTCTCATACAGGAAGCAGTCTTCAGATAATTACATTTGATTTAAGATCTTTGAGTTCATCGATTGAACCTTTGATAGAGGAGTCTACCATTACTCTGATCGTTTCTTGGAATGACGCTGCAGATAACCACGAATCGGTTTCTTTAGCGATGTGAGTTAATCAGAGAGCGAGTCTTTCTCCTTTTGCAATTACTTTCCCTGCTGCTTTGAGTTCTTTGTTGATTTGGATGAATTCTTCGTGTTTGATGATTGTTCCTGGTATGAAACTTGAATCTCCTGGATCTTCAACCATTACCTTTGAGAAGAGCTGTTTCACGATAATTTCCATATATTTGTCATTAACATCTTGTCCCTGAGAGGTGAATACTTTTTTCGTTTCTCTTACCATATATTTTTGAGCTTCAATATCTCCTACAATGTCTTTATACTCTTTGATGTCGATCGCTCCGTTTGATAAGATCTGTCCTTTATAGACTGTATCACCGTGTTGAACTTTTAGAAGTGCATAGTTTCCAACAGATTTAACATGTTTTGCGATAACACCAACCAGAACATAATCTTTGTGAATTGAAATAACTTCACATTCTTCTTTGACTTTGAGTTTACTCTTTCCTTTTGATGCGTAAGATCCACCTTTTTCTAGTTTGTCTCCTTTTTTGACTGTAGCTTTATAGCCATCTTTGAGAACATAGTTTTTATGGATAGGATCTGAAGTAATTTCTACATCAATCACTTTACCTGATTCGATAAGTGCTACTACTCAGTCAAATGGAGCTACGATAGCTGGTTTTTTTGGTTTTCTTACTTCAAAGAGTTCTTCAATTCTTCTAATACCTTGAGTAATATCTCACTCTGTTGCTGATTTTTCACCGTGGAATGTACGCATCGTTAGCTGAGTACCTGGTTCTCCGATAGATTGAGAAGCTATGATTCCTACTGGGCAACCAATTTCTACGAGAGATCTTGTTGAGAGATCGAGACCATAACATTTTTGACATACTCATCCAACTACATGACAAGTCATTGGAGATCTTACTTTTACATATTCTGTTCCAAGATCTTCCAGAATACGAATGTTTTCTTTTGTTATAATTTCACCTTTTTTGAGTGCTTCGTTGTTGAATTCATCTCTAACGCTGTCTGCTAATACTCTTCCAAAAATCAAATCTTTGAAGGCTTCACCTCTGATTTTTGCTTCATCTATAGAAATTGAAATATATTCATCTGTTTCACAGTCGTATTTTTTTACGATAACATCTTGTGATGAATCACAAAGTCTTCTTGTCAAATATCCTGATTCAGCTGTTCTAAGTGCAGTATCTGCTTTACCTTTTCTGGCTGAGTGAGATGAAATGAAATATTCGATAGGAGTCAAACCTTCGATCAATGAAGATTTAATAGGAAGTTCGATAGTTTCTCCTGATGGAGATACAACGAGACCTTTCATTCCTGAGATTTGTGTGATTTGAGCTTGAGTTCCTCTCGCTCCTGAATCAATCATAGAAAAAATACTGTTTCCTGGATTGTATCTTTGTTTTGCAAGTACTTCGATTTCGCTTTTGATATCTGTCCAGTTTTTTACGATAAGTCTGTGTTTTTCATCTTCAGATAAGAAACCAAGGTAGCTCATATCGTAGACAACTTTAGCAGAATTATCACCTTTTTTTAAGATTTCAGGTTTTTCTTCTGGAACTGACATATCGAATATTGATATTGTTGTTGATGATTTGGTAGCATATTTGAATCATGCATCTTTTAATATATCTGCAATTGTTGCTGTTTCTTCCATTCCATATTCATCGTAGATTTGATCAAGAATTTTTCTCAAAAGTTTTTTTCCAATTTTTTCATTGATAAATCTAAGTTTTTCTGGTAGGAGAGAGTTGAAATATACTCTTCCAACTGTTGTTGCTTTGAATTCTCCGTCAATAGGGAATAAAATTACATCTCATACTTTGATTTCTGATGATTCATAGCGTTTGAGAACATCTTCGATTGTTTTGAAAATTCCTGTGAAAGGCTGTTCGTGAGGCGCTTTTTTAGGATCTAATCAGTAATTGTCTGTTAAGAAATATATACCAAGCACCATATCTTGACTGAGAGAAATTGTTGGTTCTCCAGAAGATGGTTTAAGAATATTTTTGTCTGCAGCAATTAGATTTTTGGCTTCAAGCTGGGCTTCTTCTGAAATAGGAAGGTGAACCGCCATTTGATCTCAATCGAAATCGGCATTGAATGATGTACAAACAAGAGGGTGAAGTCTTACCGTTTTACCAGGCATTAATTTTATTTTGAATGCTTCGATAGAAAGTCTATGTAGTGTTGGTGCACGGTTGAGGAGTACATATTTGTCTTTAATTACTTCTTCAAGGATTCTCAAAGCGATAGGTGCTTCATCTTTGATGAGTTTTTCAGCTTGTTTTGGTGTGTAGACTATTTTTTTCTCTATAAGTTTTCCTATAATGAATGGTGTGAAAATTCTTACTGCGATATAAAGTGGAAGTCCACATTCGCTGAGTTTTAGGTTTGGTCCTACTGTAATTACTGATCTTCCTGAGTAATCAACTCTCTTTCCGAGAAGATTTTTTCTGAAGATACCTTCTTTTCCAGAAAGCATATCTGTCAAAGATTTGAATACTTTGAGACCTGCTCATCCTTTACCAGGGGCATTTTTTTCTCCTACCAGAAGGTTATTTACTGATTCTTGGAGAAGTCTGATTTCGTTTTTTTTCACGACATCTGGCATTCCAACCTGAATCATTTTTTTCAATCTGATATTTCTCATCAGAACTCTTCTATAGAAAAGGTTTACATCTGATGACGCAAATCTTCAACCGTCAAGCTGTACTACAGGTCTAAGGTCTGGTGGGATAACTGGTAAATTTTTGATTACCATCCATTCTGGTTTTACTCAAGAAATATGAAGATTGATCAATAACTTAAGATGCTTCATAGTTTTTTTCTTTTCTTCACCTTTTGTTTGGCTGAAGTTTCATGCAATCGTCTGTATGTCTTTTTCTATGTTTATTTTACTAAGAAGAAACTGAATGGCTTGAGCTCCTGATTGGAACTGAATTAGACTATCAAATTTTTCGAAAACATTTCTATAATCACTTTCGAGGATAGTGCTTCACATTTTTAGACTAGCTACAATTGATTTTAGTCTATTAAATTCTTTTTGAATTTGACTTTTATTGTCTTCATACAATTTTTCTAAATCTTCTTTGCTCATTTGTTTTCCATCAGCTTTTTTCATCTCTTTGATGTTTTTAAGCTCCTGAGAATAGACTTCATCAAGCTCTTTCATGCTTGTTTCTAAATCTTTATTCATGCTGTCTAGAACTGTTTTGATATCTTTTTCTGAAGGCTCACTGATGAGAATATATTTTACATAAGACAAAATTCTTTCTATCTCGTTTACTGATAGATCAAGAAGAAGTCAAACTCTAGAAGGAGTGGCTTTAACATACCAAATATGAATTACTGGAGATGCTAATTCGATATGTCCCATTCTTTCTCTTCTTACTCTTGAAGATGCTACTTCTACACCACATCTTTCACAAACAATTCATTTATATCTCACTCCTTTATATTTTCCACAACTACACTCGTAGTTTCTTACAGGTCAAAAAATAGATTCACAAAATAATCATTTCTGCTTAGGTTTTCCTGTTCTATAGTTGATTGTATCTGGTGAGTCTACTGCTCAGTAAGACCATTGCTGAACATCTTCTGGAGATGCTAGTGTTACCATTAATCAGTCAAAATTTGTTTTTTGCATACTTTTATTGAGAGATATGTAAAAGGAAACTTGCTTTGTGTTGAATTATTTTCTCGAACTTTTCTATTCTTTTTTCAGAATAAAAATTTTTATTGAAAATTATTTTAGTTATCCATACTACCATGAATTTTTAGTTCTTCGATGACATTGTCTATGATTTCACTTTTGTCATCAATTCTTGGTTCATCTAAATCAGATTCTCCTCAAAGAATTTCTTCTATACTATCTTTATACGAAATTCCTTTCAATGAAAGTTTTTTGATTTTATTTATTCTTTCATTATGAATTCTATCTATTTCTTCTTGATTTAGAGGAGCAATATTCTGTCATAGTCCTTTGAATAAATATGTTACGAGATTGAATGATTCAGGAATTCATCAAATATGCGGTTTGAATCCTTTTACTATTGATTCGTATGTTTTATTTCTTCCAAGTACATCATCAGATTTGATTGTTAACATTTCTTGGAGAGTGTATACTGCAGAATATGCTTCTAGCGCCCATACTTCCATCTCTCCAAATCTTTGTCAACCATCTCTTGCTTTTCCTCCAAGAGGCTGTTGAGTAATTAGAGAGTAAGGTCCTACAGATCTAGCATGAATCTTGTCTTCTACCATGTGGATGAGTTTCAAAATATGCATATAACCTACTGTTATTTTATTTTCAAACTTTTCTCCTGTTTTTCCATCAAATAGATCCATTTTCAATTCATGGCTTATATCGAGTTTAGTAAGAATATTTCTCATATCCTCAGATCAGAAGTTTGAGAAAAGAGGAACTGTGAATGTTACTCATAGTGCTTTAGCAATTAATCAAAGCTGTGTTTCATAAATTTGTCCTACATTCATACGAGAAATTACTCAAAGTGGATTGAGAATGATTTCTATAGGTTGACCATCAGCAGTAACTGGCATATCTTCCTCAGGAACTACAAGGGCAATAATACCTTTATTTCCATGTCTACCAGCTAATTTATCTCAAACTTCAATTTTTCTGGTCATAGCTACATAAACTTTGATTTTTTTCTTTACTCATGCCAAAAGATTGTCTCCTTTTTTGGAGTCGAGAACTACTATATCAATGATTTTTCCTTCACTTCCTGCTGGCAGATAAAGAGAAGTATCTTTCATAGATTTTGATTTATCTCCGAATACTGCTTGAATAAGTTTTTCTTCTGGTGACAGTTCTCATTCACTTTTTGGAGTGATTTTACCAACTAGAATGTCTCAACCTTTTACTGTTGAACCAATTCTAATAATTCATTCTTCATCCAGATTTTTCAGTTTTGAAAGAGAAACTCAAGGGATGTCATTTGTAGTTTCTTCAGGACCAAGTTTTGTATCAGCTACTTCAATTTCGTATTCTTCAATATGAATTGATGTGAGTTTGTCATTTTTTACGACTGCTTGAGAGATTACAATCGCATCTTCATAGTTGAATCATTCCCAAGGTACAAATGCAACTCTGAGATTTTTTCCTAGTGCTATTTCTCCATTTACAATAGAAGGTCCTTCTGCTAGTGTATCTCCTTTTTTTACTTTTTGTCAAAGAGAAACTGTAGCTCTTTGGTGAATAATTGTTTTTTGGTTAGATTTTTTGAAAGTAATAATTTCGTATTCTTTTGTTCCAGAGCTGTATTTTACTTTGATTCTTTTCCCATCAATATAAATTACTTCTCCATCTCCTTCAGCTTTGATAGTAGCATAACTCATTGCAGCTATATCGCTTTCTAGTCATGTTCCAACTAATGGGGCATCGTTTTTGATTAGAGGAGTTGCTTGTTTTTGCTGATTTGTTCCCATTGAGGCACGAACGGCATCGTTGTGATCAACAAATGGAATAAGTGATGTGTTTGGACTGAAAATTTGTGAAGGATTTACATCGACATGACTAATAACATCAGAGTAGAATTCTTCCATGTCAGTATAATGTCTTCCTGCCAAGCGATTTTGTCTTAGATTTCCATTTTCATCTATCTCGGAAGCAGCGTCTGCTATATAATATTTTTCATCGTTTTCTGGTGAAATATTTTCTACTTCGTCCGTAAGAAACGGTCTTACCTTTATTGTATTACCTTTTGCTCAGTATATAGTTTCGATTTTTTCAGCTGCTTTTGAGTCTATTATATCTCCAGTTTTTACAATTATTTTTTCTGTTTTGTTGCCTTTTTTATCTAGTTCTACTATATCTTTGTGAGCAATTTTTCCTACGAGTAGACTTTTTTTCACTGCAACTTCATTTTTTACTTTGAGAGCTTGAGTTTCAATAAATCATTCTTCGTTGATAAGACTATAGAGAGATTGGTAGATTACCAATCCAATATTTTGTCATTCAGGAGTTTCAATAGGACAAATTCTTCAATAATGAGATGGGTGAACATCACGCACTTCAAATTTTGCTGTTTCTCTTTTGAGTCCTCCAGGGCCGAGAGCTGTAATTCTTCTCTTGTGTTCAATTTCTGATAGAGGATTTGTCTGGTCTAAGAACTGAGAAAGTTGTGATGTAGCAAAAAAACTTTTGATAGCATTATCTATCATTTTGAAATTTACTAAATCCGTTAATTTGATTTGTTCTTCGAGATTCAGAATAGAAAGTTTTCCCTTTACGCTTTTAATGAATTTTTGCATAACAGGTTGGAGGTGAGAATAGAGAATCTCTCACATAGTTCTTACACGCTTATTTGAAAGGTGATCATTGTCGTCTTCATAGAATCATTTTTTATTGTTTGCAAAACTAATCAAATATTTCATTGCTGCAACTAAATCATCTCCTTCAAAAATGTTTGAAATAGGATCATCAAGTTTTTTGTTGAGATTTAATTTTGCGTTGATTTTACGTCTTGCTACTCTTCAAACATGAATTCTTGTGTTTGACAAAAACAAAGATCTGATGTAATCTAAAGCGTTTTCTGGATCAACAATTTCACCTGGTCTGATTTTTCCATAGATATAAACAGCAGCAGAAAGTGCATCTATGGTAGGATCTTTTTCAAGTGAGCGGCTAATATAATTAAAATCTTCTTCTTCAAAAATGTTTTTGAATGTTTCTGAAATTGATTCATCTGTTTCGAATCATAGTATTCTCAAAAGAGCTGTAGCACTAAACTTTCTTGATTTATTTATTCTTGCTACGATGTTTCCATTTTTTTCAGCTAAGACTTGAAACCAAGATCCTTTTTCTGGAATCATTTTGAAAGAATGTTTGAGTTCTTTTTTGTCGTAGTTATAGAAAATACCGTAAGATCTTACGATTTGTGAAATGATAACTCTTTCAATACCGCTGATAATATATGATCATGACTGAGTCATAAGAGGTAGGATTCAAATGTTTACGCGTTTATTGAAAAGAACTTTTTTTGATGCAGAGTCACTGAGTTTTATTCTACCTGTAATGATTCACCCATAAGTGAGTTCTTTTTTCTTACACATATCGATATCTTGAGTTGCAGTTTCAACTTTTACATCATCAATGGTCAAAAATAATTTTTCTCCAGCAATATCTTGAATAGGATTTACATCTTCAAATAATTTATGAATGTAAATATCAATAAATTCTTGATATCATTTCTTTTGTGCTTGAAGAAGATCAGGAAAATTTCCAAACTTTTTCTCTTTTGAAAGAGCTATTCTTTTGGTTTTTTCTACCTGACTCAGTTTATTAAACTCTTCTACTCAAAGAATTTTGACTAATTCTTTCACAGAGACCTGAGGTGCATCTGTAAGAATAGTCTTTGCTGCTTTTGCAACCTTTGTAGGTTTTGCCATGATTTTTGTATTTCGTAAAATCTAAAAATTGAGCAACTGTTGTTGCCTTTTGTTTGATTATCAGATTGTTATTTTTTTGACGATTTCTATCATGATCTTTGGTGAACTAAATCGAAATAGTACCAAAGAAAGACTTTTGATTAGCCTTTCGGTTTCATCAAAAAGTCTTACTTATTTTTTTCTTTGTACTGTGAGCTGATGTCTTCCTTTTGCTCTTCTTTTCGCTAGAACATTTCTACCATCTTTTGTTTCCATTCTAGAGCGGAAACCGTGAGTTCTCAATCTTTTTAATCGTTTATATTTTCTAATTCTTCTTAACTTACTAGCCATTTTCTAAATTATTTAACAAATAAACAAAAATTAATAATATGATTATTTAGTATAAGGAAGTACTCCAATTTCTCTTGCTCTGATTATTTCATTCTTAACTTTTTTTTGGATTTTTACTGTATTTCCTGTATATTTACGAGGTTTGATTTCTCCAAATCTAGTTACGAAATTTTTCAAGAGACTTACTGCTTTTCGATTGATGTATTGTAGATTTTCAGCATCTTGAAAGATATTTTTTTTCTTCATACTTTCGATTATTTAATGTGATTAAAATGGATTATATTTTCTTAGGCTGGAAAGATTCTGCGAATTTTTCTTGATATGTCTTTTCTAGTTCAGCAAATTTGAAAAACTTTTGTTTGTTAGTCATGCTGAAAATAACAAATTTAGAAATTCATTTGATGTAGATAAGTCCTTTTTTCTTGGTTTCTACTTCTTCTGGACTGCACTGAAGATGATATGAAACGATGTGAGCACTTTTTTCTTTTGTGTTCTTATATGCTAATTGCATTACACCGAGATCATCTTTGTCTAAAATATTGCTTTGAAATACTTCTTCTACTTGTTTTGTAACATCTGCATGTTCTGCTTTTGTAAGCGAGGCATTACATACGATAACGAGTTCATATTTATTCATGGTTTGACCATTTATCATTAAATAAAGAGGTGGCTTATATTGCAAATCTTACGAATGAAATGAGCTCAATATCTTGAGGAATAATTTCTTTCACTTTTTTTGCTTCGTCTCTAATGTAAGATTGCTCTGTAAGAACATATTCTGATAGTTCTTTATTGAGTTTTCCTTGAATTATATTGTTGATGATTTCTTGTGGTTTTCCAGATCAAGCCATTTCTTCCATAAATTTAGCTTTGAGTTCGTTTATTTTTTCAACTGGTACTTGCTCTACTGAAAGATATTCAGGATTCATAGCCGCGATTTGAAGACAGATGTCTTTAGCTATACTATCAGCTTGAGTATTTGTTGTTTTGAAAAAGATAGCAGATGCTATTTTGTCTCCAGGATGATTGTAAACCGTTCCATCAGCTTTTTTGACATAAGTGTCCACACATTTTATGCTTTCCCCTAATTTAACGATATTATCTTTAATCAATTTATCGATTTTTTCGAAAATTGAACTATCTAATTCATTTATTGAGTTTACATCATTTGTGCTTGTGTCTAAGATATTTATAGCATCTTCGACTATCTGTTGAAATGTATCATTTTTGGCTACAAAATCAGTTTCACAGACTATTTTTATTCATAAAATTTTTCCGTTTCCACTTTTTTTGAATCTTACTACACCTTCATTTGTCTCTCTGTCAGCTTTTTTGGCTGCGTGTAAAGCTCACTTTTCTCTTAGAATTTCTTGAGCTCTTGTGAGATCTCCGTTTGATTCAGTTAAAGCGTCTTTACAGTCTTTGAGAGGAGCATTTGTAAGTTCTCTTAGTTGTTTGAGAAGATCGATATTCATCACACAATTCTGGAAGAAATATAAATTATTTTATTGAGCTGGAGGAGTCTTTTGTTCAGACGAATCAATTTGTCAATCTGATATTGTCATTTCTACTTCAAAAATATCAAGAACTCGTCATCCGAGTCACCCGAATATTGGCAGTAAAATTTTGTTATTTTCGAGTGTATATTCACCATTTCGAGCTTGTTTCACGAAGATTCCAAGCACGATCATGAGAGGAAGTAGAACAATGATAGGAATTAGATTTAAGTATTTTATGAAAAATAGTACTACAGATGCAGTAAGTATTATCATGAAACTGACTCGTCGACCTATTGCTTGTTTAAGATGAAACTTTTCATATGTGGAGACATATTTTTTTGATAACGACATTATAATACCAAAGAGCACATACATCAAAACTGTTCTCTTTCTTTCCATAGAGCTCGGAACATAGTTTTGATTTATGAGTTGTTCTATCTCTTTTGTATTTTCAGACATGATTAGCTATTCAAGATATATTTGATAGAAAAATCGAGTGCAGAAAAGCTGTAGACATTAGTTACTACAAGATTTTCTTCAGGAATCCATCTGTCAAAATTTGTTGAAGCAAGCACAATAGAATCTTTGCGAGTCTTACTTACTTCATCTACAAATTTTACCATAGATTTACCGTCGATTACTATGATGAGATCAGGACTTTTTCTTAGATTTTTTACACCACCATATACTTCCTCAATTTTTTTGAGTTTTCTCTTTGTCGTAAGCTGTTCTTTTTTTGTAAGACTAGCAAAAGAATCAGACTCTATAAATGATTTTAGTTCATTCATAGCTTTAATTCTAGAGATAAGCGTATCGAAGTTTGTTAAAAAACCAGAAGGAATTTTTTGATTCATATAGTGAACACCTTTTTTTGTTGATAGTGCTGCAATTTCTTCCGCGTAAAGAGGACTTTCACAAATAATCAAAATCTCTTTTTTTTGAGCTTTTGCTTCTTCGAATTTTTTGCGAGCATTTTCAAGTTGTTCTTTGATCGCATCAGGATTGATGATGACCATATTTTCTTGAGTATCTAACCAATATCTTCTTGTTTTTGGATTAGTCTCTTTTTTGAGATTTCCAACATGACACTTTGCTAGGACAATATTTTCTGTTGTGAGAGTCATTCCCTTGTATTATTCAGTAAAAGCCAATTATTTCAATGTAACTTTCGCACCTGCTTCTTCGATTTTAGTTTTCATAACTTCAGCTTCATCATTTTTAACATTTTCTTTGATTACTACTGGAGCTTTTTCAACTAGTTCTTTAGCAGCTTTAAGATCGATATCCAAAAGTTCTTTTACAACTTTGATAACAGCAATTTTACCTTGACCAGCTTCTGTAAGTTCTACATTAGCTGTGTCTTTTGAAGCACCAGCTTCTTCACCACCTGCTGCACCACCTGCTACTACCATGCTAGCTGCAGCAGATACACCAAATTCTTCTTCAAGACCTTTTACGAGTTCATTGATTTCTATAGCGCTAAGTTCTTTAACAAGATCAAATACTTTTTTTACATTTGTTGATAATTCCATTGTTTTCAGCATAAATAATTTAAAATGTATAGTGAGAATTTTTAACCCAATACTTGAGGACAGAACCAATTAGATTTATTTCTTTTTTGAAACTTGATCCAATGTACTTGTCAAAGCTTGAACAGGATACTTCAACATGTAAAGTAATTTCCCGATCAATTCTTCCTTTGTAGGCAGATCAGCAAGTTCTTTTACAAATTCACCATTTTTTCGAGATTTTTCAAACCATCCTCCAACATATTCAAACTTGTAAGGAGCATCAGCTTTTTTGAATGCTTTGAGGTGTTTTGCAATAATCTTGAGAGCAGCATACTCATTTTCTTTGTTGAAGATTGCTACTACAGAACCATCTAGTTCTGGAAGTTCAACTTCTTGAAGATCTGTCTGAGAAACTGTTTTGTGAAGTAGTTTTTTTCTTACTACTGTGATTTTGCTTCCTGTCGCTTTTACCTCTTTTCTGATGGCATTCATTGTGTTTACTGGAATACCAAATTGCTTGAGGATTACGACATTTTTAGAAGCATTGAGATCGTCTTTATAGTTTGCTATAAGATCGACTTTTTTTGCTTTTGTAATTGCCATCTGGAAAGCTTATTCGAATTAAAAACAAAATAATCCCCCTTTACGAGGATTTCATTACGACCAAAAAATGATAGATATGAAGCCTCGGTAGGTGTAATTATTAAACCTTTTCAGGTACCTACTGTCATCGGTAACGATTTTCAGTAATCTTCGATAAGATATAAAAAAGTTTTTTGAAGTCAAGTCTAAAAATATTTTTATTTACTGAAAAACTATACTGATCAAATTTTTATGGCTGAAAAGTTTATTTTCTGATTTCTTCTCGAAAAATATGCACTAAAAATAGGTAGTTTTCAGAATAGAAATTTTTTTATGGTTGTAATTTATGAATTTGTTGGTCTTGATAATATTTTTATGTTTGTGATTTTATTTGTTGCTTTTAATGTGTTTTCTGGATTATTTTTTAATTGTTCGATGAGATTTCAAAAATTCGTTCATCTTCCTTGATCTAGGAAATAGTCAGCTTCTTTTGCAGCTTTACGTTTACCATCTGTGACTGAAAATAACTCGTTGAATTCTGTAGGTCATAACTGATTCATCAGCCACCTTTCTCCTTCGGTATTGTTTGCGATTGCTGTGGCTCGTTCTTTATAGATGAGATTAAATGTTTTAGGATTGTTGAAAAGATCTTCTATGTTCCCATCTTTGAGAAGCGTACTGAGAACATTTTTTGTTCCTTCTTTTCGATTTGTTGGCTGAGCTATTAAATTATTCAGATTTTTTTTAATGATAGATTCCTCACTTACGGTCAATAAATCTTTTTCTAGTCATAAAGATCATCTTAATTCTTCTATTATATCGTTGACTGTTTCATTGCTTGTTGTTGATATGTCACGCAGAATTTTACTGTTTCTTCATCAGTATTCAGACTGTAATCTTTCAGCTGCATTGAGTGAAAGTCAACCTGGTATGATAGGTACACTTCTGGCTGCTGTTTCTCCGAGTTCTTCTAGTGGTTTTGTGACTTTTGATGCGACGGATCATGCTATCGATCAGCCCATCTTGAATGTAAGAGCTGAAAGCATCCATAAAAGAAATCCAGTAAAAAACATTACAATGAGATCTGCAACAAGTCATAATGAACTTCCACTTTCTGTAAAAATATCTCCTTCGATTGTGCCTTTGAAGATACTTTTTTCTTCTGAAGGACCTATGTCGATTGTCGTTGTTCCTTTTGGTTCATTTGAAAATCTGACTCCGTCTCGATCTCGGCTGGATCAAGTATTGTTGTTAATGACTGAAGTCATACCTGTTATGATGATCAAAATAATACTTAAAATTCCAACACTGATGACTGGCTGAAATATGAGAGAAATTAATTCTCATCGAGAGAATCGATCTGGTAAGGATTTTGATTTATTGTCGATGGCATAGAATAGTACTATAATCGGTGAGAAGGCTATGAGGACTCGTAGTGCAAAAACTCTGACGACATTAAAGATAAAAAGTCATAGTAAAGGTATCATAAAAATGAGAGATAGAGCTAATTTTATCATCATGCTGATGAGAACGCTTGATGAGAAAACTTGATCTGGTGAAAGAAAACTAAAATGTTGAAATCTGAAAATGCTTACTCAGAGGTAGATTAGTGGTCCAGCTATGTAGTCTGCCTTTGGTATAATCAGATCAAATGCACTTTCTCCATCTTCAAATGCTATTGTTTCTTGTGAAGTTTTTATTTCTGTTTTATTTGGATTGTCTTTGTTATAATTTCGTGTCATTTTTTTTGGTATTTTTGACATTTGTTTGTTGATTTCGTTTTTTAGCTGAGCTCAATTTTCTCCATTGAGTACGACCTGAGGGAACGATCAGACAGCTGCTGTGGCAATTGTTGATAAATCTATCATAGCTGCTACTAAAAACCAACTTATCTGTATCAGAACTCATGCAATGAAGAGCTGTGGGATTTTTTTCTTTAGCTCGGCTGGTCAGCTTCATGGATTGATAAATGAGTTTAAAACATGATATAATAGCAAGAATCAGATTGCAAAATTTGCAATGTTTTTGGTGATGTTTCGTAGTGTCCAGAGAAAAACATCGAATCTAAATGCACTTCAATAGACAAGATCATTGCTCATCATTTTTCCAGCTAAAGATGCTAAGATAACCCGTCATCGAGAAAAAAGCTTTAGGATAATGTCGATAAATTCTATTATTTTTTGCTGAGATTCTGTGGCTGTAGTGGTCTGAGCAAAAACTCAACTTCAAAAGAATCATCCATCTCGGAAGAGAGTGACTATTACAGAGAGCAGAATAAAAATTTTGAAGTGTTTTTTTGTCATTTTGTGATTTTGAAGTGAATTTTTTATTTATAGTTTATCTGTTTGGTTGTCAAAGAGACGTTGTTTATCTCATAAACTATTTTTTTGCCCTTGAGTGAGTGTATTGTAGTTTCTCGGTATCGCTAGTATTTGAGCTGGAGAAAGAGCCGCTAGGAGATTTTCCTTGTTAAGAAGCGTATTTAATAAATTTATTGGTAAGTCTCTTATTTGAGCTGGAGAGATACGATTGATATTTGTGCTATTTATTCTTTCTATGTCTGTTGCTTCTAATTTTTTTTCTATTGCTCCTGATTTTTGAGATGGTGAAATGAGAGCTTTTATATATTCTGTTTTAATGTTTTGATCTGTTATTCCCTCTATTGTTGATTGTGTGATTGCGTTTTTTTCTGTTATAGATTTATTATTGACTGCTGTTTGTGTAGCATCTATTGTTTCTCTGTTTAAAACCACACCTGTTCAAAAAACTTCTTTTGTTTCTAGTTTATTGTTTATCGTTACTATTTCATAATTTGTGTTTCATTCTCTTATGTTTTTTCATTCTAAGTCTCAGCTAATTTGCGTTTTTAGTGTTGCGTCATCGATTGCTTCAAATGCGAGTTTTTTATTCGATAAGCTATTATTTTCATTTGTAAAGAAATCTCTAAAAGTTCTTCTGATTCTTTCTTTTTCAGTATCGCTTGTTTTTGCTGATTTAAATTTATCTATCAAAGAGATTATCCCTTTGAGAGCTGAATTTTTTTCCGCCTCATTTCATCATGCTTTTGTTAAAATTTCTTCTAGATTAGTCAAAATTCCTGTTATGTCTGTTGGTGTACTAGTCAAACTTCATCTTCCTCAATTTGTCGCTAAATTATTTGTTGTGTTTGTGATGTGATTTACTAGATTGCTTTCATTTCATCTTATGATTTCGCTAGCTTTGTCGGTGTAGGCTTTTTCTACTTGAGATGGAGCTGTTTTGCTTGCAGATTCTTCGTCTTCTTTTAGTCATAGATTTTTTAAAAAGTCGTCTGTAGCTTTACGATCTGTAGTGTTGAGTTTTTCGGTTATGGTATTCTGAGCTCTTGAAGGAAGTTCTTGCAATCAACTGAGACTTAATCATCAACCAACTGGAATAATCGGTGATTTTTCGATGATTCACTTTCCTAGTGAGCTGATTGAGTCTGCAAGTCAGGCTGTCACTTTTGAACTTTTGAGAACAGCGAATACTACCGTTCGCATTAGTCACATGGCAAATAAATTGACTACAATTCGAGATAAAAAGTCGAAATAAATATCTAATCCTGTTCGAGAGTCATTTGTTTCCATGCATATTTCACTTTTTATTGTTTTTTCTATATAGCAGTTTTCTCTTGGTCCTCATGTGGTTTTTTTGATTCCTAGTGTCTGTTCAATTGGTGATCCGTTTTCTGAATCTATATTTCCGAGCAGTGTTGTATTTGTTGCTGTCTGGATAGTGCTTAGAAAGATAAGAGCTATACTGATTGCAAAAGCTGCATATACTGGTAAGAAAATAAGTGATATGATGCTATCGGGGCTACTATCTTCTTCACGATTTCCTAAAATTTTTCGTCAAAAAACTCGTTTGATGATAAGAAATGGTGAGAATGCTATGACTAACCATAAAACTCCAATTCTGACTAACATTCAAATAGCTAGTACGAAAAGTGGAAGAATGAGTCATAGACCAACAATGGCTTTAATTAAAAAATCAATACTGTAGTGAACTGCGTCTCCATTTGATGATGCAACATTTATTGATCACATGTTCAAGATGGAAGTATAGAGCGTGAAAAAAGGTCAGACATAAGATTTTGAATCTTCTAAAAGAGATCACATTGTCAATCATCATTTTGTATCTCTCAATATTTTTAATTCTTCATTTCCTTTTTGTTTTCGCTTATTATAATTTCCTGTGTTCATTTCTCATGGATCGCCCATCCATAGCGGTGTCCAGCTCATGATACATATTGTTTTGCTAAATTCTTGTCATGCTGGGAGACGACCTTGGTAGATTCAGGATAATTGTTTTATGGTTTCTTCTCATCCTACTAGTTTGTTCCCTGTAACGAGACATGGCAGGATGTTTATATTGCTATAGCGGTAGTATATTACTGTGTCTTCCTGTCCAGATTTGTCTTTTTTGCTGGCTGAAAAATTACTATAAACTACTGGTGAAATGATAGGCTCATTTCAAACTGGTGTCTGATTGGCTACTACGAGAGGTAGGCCTCAGATGCTGAAAGTCGCAATAGTGGCAAGATCAATTACTGCTCCTACTAAGAACCAGCTGAGCTGAATAAGCACTCAGGCTATGAGAGTTTTTTTGAGAATATCTGTTGGTGAAAAACTATTGAAGCTGAAGTAACCTTTGATTACATTGTAAAGAACTATAAAACCCAGTGTAAAATTGGCAAAATTTTTGGTGACATTTCGAATTTGTCGTAATGAAACATCGAGATGAAAAATAGATCAATAAATAAGTGAATTGTCCATTGATTTTCCAGCTATGGCTAGAAGCGGCCACATGAGCATATAAACAAATTTTAGAACCACATCTAGTATTTCTGCTATGGTCTGAGCTGTCGATGTTTCTGGTGGTGGAGTGCTTCCAGACTGAGCATGTACTGCTTCTAAAAATCGTGTTGTGTCGAAAAAATAATCAAATCATCAGAAAAGTATGGTGATAAGCAGGGAACCTCCGATTATTTTTGCTAAGAATTTTATATTCAAAAATTGTTCTCTGGAGAAAAAACCAGAAAAAAAAATTTTTAGATTTGTTTTTGAGCTTGAAATCATAGTGATCGCTATATTTTTCGATAAAGGTGACACTTTTTGAGAGTCGCATAAAGTATACCACCAATATTGAAATTTGCAAATTATATGATTTCTAGTTCTTTGAGAATTGTCTCATATTGAGAATAATTATTAGGATATCTTGACATTATAAATTCTGTAAGTATTTTTTTCCAGTCGGCTCGATTTGAGTGAAAATCTTTGGTCTGAGTGTTGAGTTGTTCTAAGAGATTATTTACTTGTTCTAAGTTTTTTTTCTTTATTTTTAGTTCTTTTATTTTGCTGAGAAAACTTTCTTCAATCAGATCTGAAGAACTGGTCGAAATATCTTGATCGTTATAAGTGATAAGAGAGATTTTTTCTCGATCTGGATAATCTTTTGTTACTATGGTACTATTTCGTTGGTCTGATTTTTTGATGTCTTGAATATGAGAATTTTTTATATTTTTTCGTGTTTCTTCCACTATTTTTTCATTAATTTTTTCATTAATTGCATTGACTGTGATGTATGGATTGAGGCAAATTTCCTGAAGTGTCAAAAGTTCTTTTTCTGGTGAAAACTGACAGACTCGCTTCAGCTCATTTATTTCTCATGGAGTGGTCGACCAAAAACTTCATAGACAGAGATAATTCTTGTATGTGAATGCTCTGTGTAGATGGCCAGAAATAAATTTTAGATTTTTGTGATCTAGAAAATCAGCAGAAATTGCTTTATCTTTGAAAGAAAATTTTGATTGAATTCCTGGGAATTGCTGATTTGCTATGTAGTAATGGTGAATAACTAGAAGATTCTTTGCTTTTTGACTATGTCGGGCGATAAGTTCATTGAGATGACCACTGAATTGCTCGTTTTTGTTTTCTGAAGACTTGAGAGTTTCGATGGTAACTGAAAGATTGGCTCGTGTGTCGAGATTCTGAGCTAGTTCCGGAGAAAAACTAGTGATGTCGGACTCGTGGATGGTGAATGGCAAAAACAAAATCTCCTGGCCTTCGATGCTCGTGGCTCGAGGTTTTGTAATGAAAAAAATCTGATTTTCTGAGTTTTGATTGAGAATGTCAAATGACTGTTTGGCTTCCTCGTAGACAAAATGCTGACTCAGTCGATCGTGATTCCCAGCTAGGAGATAAACAGTCTTTCATTGCTTGAAAAGGTCGATGCAGTACATAAAAAACTCTAGTAGTGCGGCTCTGTCATAGCTAAAATGGTATACAAAATCTCCTCCAAAAATAATATTTTTTTCTTCTGGTCGTCAATTGATGGTTTTTTTCAGTTCTTCCAAGATGGTGTGTTTCATCTTGGTATTGATGTGGATATCTCAGATCAGTAGCATATTTTAGGTTTTTCGCAGGAATAAAATATTTTTACTTAAGTATGGCCCTTCGACAGGCTCAGGGACCGAGAGCCAGGCAACCAATCTCGGTTGATAAACTCAGGGACTGATTTTTAGTTGTGATTGTACTAAAAAGGGGAGAGATGTAAATGAAAATATTTTTTTCAGAAGGATTGGAAATGAGATGGGAAAATTATATAAGTGAGGCAGGATTTTAATTTTTTCCAAAATAAAAATGTTGAAAAGAATTCTTTTTTTGATTTTATTATTGATGATTAGTTTTTTTGTCGTGAGATATTGGTATCGAAATAGTCAAGATGCTTCATATCTCGGGACAGGAGAGGTTTTGTCTGGTGAAGAGATGATTATCGATATGAATCAAGCTCGTTTGGCTTCTGGAAGCAATGCGATTGATCCTAATCAAGCTCAGTGAGATGAGATGCTTGATGGCGATGTGATGACTGGTGAGGAAGGTGTCCAAGATGCTTCTGCTGATAGTGAATCTGGATCGCTTGAAGAAGTTCTTCAACAGTTGATTGAAGAGTAGAAATTTTACTATTGATTTTTGGGGTAATGAATTTGAAAGAGTATATCCATAAAGTAAGATCTGGAGAGCTTGATCCTGTGGTTTTTTATCGTGAACTTCGTGAAAAAAATAAATCACTCAATAGTGACATTTTTGCTATGGTGAGAGAGTACGAGCTGAGTGATGAGCAGATAAAAGAAATTTCAAACTGACCATTGGCTGCTGCTCCTATTGTGGTCAAGGATAATATTCTAGTGAAAGGGTTTATATCGACTTGTTGATCTCGTGTGACAGGTGATTATATAGCTCCTTATAGCGCTAGTTGTGCTGAGTGGCTGATGAAAAATGGTGCTGCTATTATTGGAGCTGGAAATATGGACGAATTTGCTATGGGTTCAAGCACTGAATCTTCAGCTTTTGGTGTAACTCGTAATCCTCATGATTTTCAGAGAGTGCCTGGCTGATCTTCTGGTGGTAGTGCTGCTAGTGTTGCCGGCTGAATGGCTTTAGCTGCTTTGTGAAGCGATACTGGTGGTAGTGTTCGTCAGCCTGCTTCTTTTTGTGGATTGGTCGGTGTAAAGCCAACATATGGTAGAGTTTCTAGATATGGTGTTCAGGCTATGGGAAGTTCTCTTGATCAGATTGGAACTTTTACCAAATCTGTCGAAGATGCTGTTTTGTTGCTTGATAGTATCAGTCATTTTGATTCTCATGACTCGACAAGTTTTGAGAGTGATGACAAACAAGGTCGATATGATGCTTTACAGAAAAAAAATTTACAATGAACTAAAATAGCAATCATTAAACAATTTTTTGATGGTGAAGTAGATCCTTTGGTGAAAAAAAGCTTTGATGAAGCAGTTGAACTTTTAAAAAAGGCTGGTGCTATTGTGGAATTTGTAGATTGTGATCTTGTTCGTCATTGTGTTTCTGCTTATTATATCGTGATGCCAGCTGAAGTGAGTACCAATCTTTCTAGATTTGATGGGATTAGATTTGGTCTGCAGCAGTCTTTTTCTGATACGCAATGAGTCCAGCAGTATATGCAATCTGTCAGATCGGCTGGATTCTGAGATGAGGCTAAAAGGAGAATTTTGACTGGAACTTATGTTTTGAGTAGTGAAAACTATGAATCACACTTTTTGAAAGCTAGTCACTATAGACAGGCTCTGAGAGAGGCTTTTGATGATATTTTTGCTGAGTATGATGTGATAATTTGACCAACTTCTCCTGTATTACCTTGGAAGTTTGGAGAAAAATCTGATAATCCTGTTAGTATGTATTTGGCTGATATTTATACTATCCCTCCAAATCTTACTGGAATTCCAGCTATGTCTATTCCTGTCAACCCTGTCGACATTGATGGTAAAAAAATTCCTGTAGGGCTTCATATCATGGCTGGTTATCGCCGTGAGGACAATATGTTTACGGTGGCTAAAGTTCTTGAAGATTTTATTCAAGGCTAGTTTTTTCTATCATTTTTTTGATTATTATTTCGCAGCTGTTTTTCTTTTTGATTTTTTGGCAATTTTTTTGGACTTTTCAGAGATCACAATTTTTAATATATTCTAGAATTTTTTTTGGATTTTTTTCGTATATTCCTATTTTGTTTTTTGTTATACTATCAACATTTCATTTTTCTTGACCTGGAATAAATTGTGGTACTACCAATGGGACATCATTTGCAATGCATTCTGACATCAGAGCTCCTCAGGCTTTTCCTATCATACAATCTATGTTTTTTAGCTCTTTGGCTATTGGTACAAATTCTTCAAATGAAAATTTTTTATTCTGCTGAAATTCAGATTTTAATCTTATGAAATCTAGATCATTTCTTCCTTTGATAATTAAAACTTTATATTTTTCTGATTGAAAATTTTCTAATAATTTTTTGGTGAAATTTAGTGATAAACCAGTGAGAAGAAGACTTATCTTATGTATTTTTTTATTTGTTTTGTTGTGAAAAAAATTTTTTTCGAGTGGGAAAAAAGAACAAATTGTGTTTTTTTGCAGATGATTAAATTTTTTATGAAATATTTGTTGGGTTTTTTGATCTATGAGGAAATAGAAATCAACAATTTCGTTGTGAATATGCCGAGATGAATGAATATTTTGGGAGTCTGTGATGACAGTGCCGATGCTGAAAGTTTTGGGATTTTTTTCTCAATATTTTTCAAGCAAAGTTAGTCGAAATGGATGTACAATAATAATGTGATTTGGATTGAATTTTTTCATTATTTCTTCAAATTTTTGGTGATTTTGAAAGGGATTTAGTTTTTGAAGGGTTTCTATTATCATTTCTTGATCGCTGAGAAAAAATGCTGATGATCGACTGAGTGGTATTTTCTCTGCCATAAAAAGTTGTAATGTCTGGATTTTTTTACCATTTTCTCATCAAAAAAAATCTACCATGTCGTAGATTTCGTAGTTGTAATTATTTTTTGTTAGCTGGTTGCAAATTGCACGGGCAGCACTGTTGTGTCAGCTTCAAAAAGATGCAGTAAGAACCAAAAATTTTTTGCTCATTTTCGTGTGTGCTTGATAAGTAAGGTTGGAGATGATTTTTCTCCCTTCGAAAGGCAGATTTTATTCTATTTCCAATGATGAATTTTTTACTTAAAAGAGATTAACAATAACTCTAACTGCCACATATGAGAATACTGCTATTCAGATTCCTATTCAGCTTGAAATGAAAATGTTGGTGGCTTGGGTTACTTTTCACTCATTTCACTGTGCGGTTATCAAAGTATATCAACCGTAGAGCAAAACTCCCATTGCTATTGAACCAATTGAAAATCGGAGATAAAAGTTGATTGCTTGGATAAGCTCTATAAGTTGATCTTTTTGTGATTGAATTTTTTGAGATCAAGGGCTTACTATATCTTGATAATCTGCTGGTGGTACTTCTATTGTGAGACCTTGAGTTGTTGCTACTGTAGAAAATGAGCTTATGAGAGAAGTAATCAGAATGAGAAATTTTTTTATATTTTTCATGATATTTGAAGATCAGTAAAATTACATTTTGATAGTAAGAAAAAATTTTTTGAGTTCAAAGAGAAATTTTGTGAATTTTTATCCTAAAATATTGAGTAATGTTCCTGATGTGATTGATGAAATGAAATATACGATAGCTAGTGAAAACATAGCTATGAGAATACCAATTCCTATATTTATAAGTGCTTTTCTTGCTTCGCCTGCTTTTCCGTCATTGCCTGCTGAAGCTACATATTTTACACCGTTGAAAAGTACCATTGTGATTGCTAAGATTATTGTTAGTCTCAGTATGAATTTAGTAATTCTGACATAAAGTGGATCTTGTGTTGAAATATTGAGAACTGAAATATTCATATCTCCTCCTATCGCGGCACAGTCTTCCTGAGTAGAATATCCTTCTACGAGAGTTCCATTTACGAAACATCCTTGTCATAAATTCTGATTTACTCATCAAATGTTTGTTCATGCTTGGAAAAGCTCGTTACCTACTGCATTTTTATTGTTACCTAGATTTATAACTTGGTCGTATTGTTTTGATTGACGAAAGGCTCTTTCTAGAAGATCTGCAGCAAATATTTGTTTTGATGTAAAAACAAGTCCTGTTGCCAAGATTGCTGAGAAAACTAAGATGTAGTGTTTGTAAGTATGAAACCATCAACAATATTTTTTTATTTTTTTCATCCACATAGATTATAGTGATAGATATCAAATGTTTTTTAGATTGAAGCTAATAAGTTATCTGCTTCTTCGTGTTCTTTTTCGTTGCTTGCTTGTTCTTTTGCTTTCATTTCACTGATTTTTTTAATGTAACCCATTGATTGCCATTTCATCAGATATTTCTTTTTAATGTCTAATTTTTTTTGTTCATATTTTTTTTCAATTTCTTCTAGTTTTATTTTTTCTCTTGTGAGAATGTCTTTCAATTTTTCAACTTGTTCTGGAGCCATAAGAGGTAAAAGATTGAACCAACTCTGTTTTTCTTCTGCTTTTTCTAGAGATTTTGATCTTAAAATGAGTTCGATCATTTCTGGCATTTTTTCTATAAATGTTTCAGAAATGGTGAATGTTGTAGCTAATTGTCGTAGATCTTTTGATAAGTGTTTAGTAATAAGTGGATTCATTGTTTTTTTTATTGTGACGGAGTAAATATTTTTTATTATTTATTGTTTGCTAAGTGCGAAATCAGTAAATCTTCTGCTTTTTTTTCTTCTTCTTTATGTTTTTTTTCTGCTTGTTTTTTTAATGGAATTAGTCTTTCATAATTTTTTTTCAAATTTTCTTGCAGTTTTTTGATTTCCCGTCGACTCATATGTCTTTTTCAGTGAGAGGATCATGAGCTTATTTGTTCTGTCATTTTTTATTTTTTTTGATTAAAGACTCGAGCTACTGATTCTTCTGTAATGATTCATTTTTCTATAAGTCTTTTTGCATATTGTCCTAGAGTTATCATTCCATAACTTTCTCCTGTAAAGATGATTGAATCGATTTGATTAAAATCTTTTTTTCTGATTGTGTTTTTGATCGCTGTGGTGTTTATGAGTAACTCAAAGAGCGCTAACCTTTTTGACTGATCGCTTGTCTTGGTCAGAAACTGAGACTGAATTCAAATGAGAGCGTCGGCTAGTCTATCAGCTATACTGTCTTGTATCTCTGGAGGAAAGAATGAGATGAATCTACTCGCTGTGGAAGCGGCTGAGGAAGTGTGTAATGTACTAAAAACTAGATGGCCTGTTTCTGATAGATTGAGCACTGACTCTGCTGTTTCTCTGTCGCGAATTTCTCAAACGAATATAATATTTGGATCTTCACGCATTGCTGCTCTGAGAGCGTTACTAAAACTTCGAGTGTCGTGTCCTACTTCTCTTTGACTAAAGAGCGATTGTTTTGCTTTGAATATGAATTCTATTGGATCTTCTATGGTAATTATGTTTTCTTGCCTTGTTTCATTGATATAATCCAACATTGATACTATAGAGGTTGATTTTCATGATCCGGTTGGTCCTGTTACCAGATATAAACCTTTTTTAAGAGAAAGAATATTCTGCTTAATGCTTTCTGCGATATCTGAAAACATTATTTCTTCAAGTTTTTTGGCTTCGTCATTGATTTTTCTCATTACAATTCCAATTTTTCCTAGTTTTAGATATGCATTTACTCTATAGGTGGTTCCATTTTTTGCCATGAAAGAAAAATCTGAATCTTTATCTCCCATAAATTTATCAAATGATTTTGGATTGCCTTTCATGAGCTGGCGTAAAATTATTTCTATAGCTTCAGAATTTAACTTTCAGGCTTCTTCATATCTTTTTATGTCGCCATTTATTCTAAATGCAATTGCTTCATCTCAAGCCATATGGATATCTGAAATTGCAGAATTATTTTCTGCTAACTTCAAAATTGCTTCTATATCTAGAATACTATTTTCTTTTGGATTTGGCGTTGTTTTTCAGTTTGTTTCTTCAGTCATTGAGATTTTTTGACTAAATAAATTTTCTCTAGTATATACTATTGAAAAAAATTTGTCAAATTTTGTCGAAGAAAATAATGCTGATTGTTTTTTTAGTTGTTTTTTGGGGCAAATGGTCGATAAAATCAGAGAGTTCAGACTGTTAGAAAGGCTGTGATTGTGGCTTGAAGTCTTCCTGATCTTCTCAGAAAATCTCCTGACTTTTTCATTCACATAAAATAATCCTCTGATGCAACTGGTTTTCCAATTAATTCACCAAGATAGCGAGCATCTTTTTCAAATAAATTATAGTAGTTTAGATAATTCTTATTTTTTTCTTTGAAAAGTTGTTGTTTATTCTCAAAAAGTATTTCTATTGCTCATTTGAAATCATGAATCTGATTTTTTCATTCGTGAATGGCTTTGGCGTACTGATAGAGAAGGCGATCTGTTTCATAAATAAATGATTGTATGATTTTTTGTTTGTTTTGAGAAAGGTTTGTATTAAATTTGTGTAATAAAATTATGACAACGAGATAAACTCAAAAATATGGCAACCATTGATGTTCATTATAAAAAATTATTATTTCTGGTTGAATTTGTGTTCGCATTATTAGTCCTTGTGATGTTATTTCATTTATTATTTCTTGTCGATTCATTTATTACTTTTAGTGTTTGGGATAAAATATTTTTACAATTTCTTTGTCTTTTTCTATTATAGGTATTCAATATCTTTCGAAGACTGGTATTTTATTATTGATAAATATTTTTGCCAGTGTCTTGCTTCATCGTTTATCTCATTTTTTGGGGAATCTGAGAGTCGCTCATAGAAAAGATTCTGTTATTGAAATCTTTTGGTTTCAAAATTCTATCTCTCAGAGCCTAGTGATTTTTTTCTTGGTTTCAATTTCTTTTTCCCAAAAAATTTCTTTTGTTTTGCAGATAAAAAAGTTTTTTTGTCATTTGAAGAAAAAAATATCTCCTATTTTGGTAAATCACTTTGTATTGATACTATTTAAAAACTTGTCTGTTTGTTTGATGAAGGCTTGGCTACGATTTTTTTCTGGATGGAATCGCTTGATGGTTTCGGCTATGTCTTTGGGTGTCAAGTTTTGTCAACTTCGTTGTCGACATTGACAATCTATTCATGGCGTGAAAATTTTATATTCTGTTCGTTTTTTGGGTAAATTTCTTTTAATTTTTTTCTTTTCATAGAGATCATAGATTTTTGAAAAACTTTCATATATGTTTTCTCTTCATGATTTTGATTTGTTTGATATTTTTTCAAGCAGAGGAAAAATTTTATTTCTTATATAATTTCTTTTTGAAGTTTTTATGGAAAAATTACTTTTATCTATGAGAAATTTTATTTTTTCTTTTTTGGCAATTGCTATAATCTCTTTTTTAGTAAGGTGAAGCAATGGTCTTATTATTACTAAGTTTTCTTTTTCGTCTATTGTTTTCATGTTGATAAATCAATCTTGTTCGCAACCACGAGCCATATTTAAAAGAGATGTTTCAATGCGATCTGTTAGATTGTGTCACAAAAAAAGTATTTTACTTTTGTGTTTTTTTGCTATTTTTTCAAAAAATTGATGTCTTGCATTTCTTAATTCTTCTTCTGTAGATTTGTTTTTTTGATGATGCCCGATTTCGATTTCTTGTTTTATAAACTGTTTTTTGATCCATTGTTCTTCTGATGCGGCTTCTTTTCTTTGATTGTGATTAAAGTGGGCTATGATGATTTTAGCTTTTGGAGAACTTTTTTGATAAAAATTGATAACTCGATGGGCTGTTACCATACTATCTGGTCAACCAGATACTCATACTATTACTGTCTTTGATTTGGTGAGTATTTTTGCAGAATTTAAATTTTTATTTCAAGAAGTATATTTTTCTCGATTTGTTTTCATGGTGTCTTGCAAATAATGATTTAATAATTATAGACAATCTATCTATTTTTTTTTGCTATACAATGATATTTAAAGATTTTAATCGAGTTATAAAAGTGGCTGATCTTCTTCATCAATCTTGATGACAAGATGTTATTTCTTTTGAAAAGAAATTTCTTTCAGATTATGATAACTTAGACGCAAATTGATTTTCTGGAAGTGTTTTTTTGCAATCTCTTAATGATCGTGAGATTGTTGTTGTTTTACAGAAAATGGAAGCTTCTTTTGAAGAAAAATGTGATCGTTGTGGAAAAAAATATTTTAGAAAAGTTTTTGTAGAGAATTATGAAATGCGCTATACTTTAGATTTTTCAGAAGTGGATAGAGAAAATGATGTGATGCCAATCAATAGTCATTGAATGATTGTGGATTTGTCTGATCAGATTTATCAAGCATTTGAACTCAAAAAACCGCTTGTCTTTTTGTGTAGTGATTGTGAAAAGATTGTCGATAAGCAAGAAAGTGATGATTATTTAGAACTTTCCTCTCATATTTCCCATCCTTTTTAATTTATGTTTTAGCTAACTGTATGTTTTCTTATAAAAAAATAAAATACTTTTTATGATTATTGATTCTTCTTCTTTGGATTTTTTTGCTCTTTTTTATTGATAATTTGTCACCTTTTTTTTCTTTTTTTACTAAAACTACTGAGACTTTACTTGTTGTTGATACAGGAAGTCTTGATACTAGTGTTTCTCAATCTGATCAAGCTGTTACTGGTTATGATCTTTTTTCAGGACTTAATGTTAGTAGTGGTCAAATTTCTTCTATTGATGTGGTTTCTCTTAGATCTCAATATTCTAATGATTTGATTCTTGAACAGCGTTATGATATCGATTTTCTGAAGCAACTTTATGATAAAACACAAAAATTTGAAGTGCTAGAGGTCTTGGTGGGAAGGCTTGTTGATGATTTGCAATTTGATGAAGCTTTACAGCTTATCTCTGATGTCCAAGATGTTTTTAATCCTTCGAGTTTTAAGAATTCGTCAGAAAAAAAATCTTTTTCACCATTAGTTGTTTTGTATGTTTATTTTAATAGTTCTGAATTTCAGAGTATTTGATCTACAAAAATAGAGCAAATAAAACAAATGCTGAAAAGTTATAGGGATAATTTACTCATAAAAAATGACGATTATCTTTTTTATGATGCTTTGTTGTCACTTTTGCTTTTAAATATTGATGATTTTCAAAAAAAAATTGATCAAATTGCTTCTCAAAATTATCTCGATTTTCAAAAAGATGTAAGAAGCTATTTTGCTATGGTTCAAAAAAGATCTGATTATCCTGCTTATTATCTTCAATGACTTATGTGATTAGTGTCTTTTAAACATTGATATTATGTTATTTCTCAGCAAGTTTCAGCTAAAATATTGGTTTCTCATGAAAATTATATTCTGCCTTATCAAATCTTAGCTTATTCTCACTTTTTGATGAATAATTGGGATGTTTCTTTGGAGTATTTTCAGAAACTTGTTGATTTGGATGTTTCTCAGAAAGATTTTTATAGATTTTTGATTGGTATTTGTAACTATTGGCTTTGAAAATATAATGAGACTATTATCTATCTTTCTCAGCTACAACTTGAATCGTTTAAATCTGATATTTATAGATATCTTTTTTTGTCTTATGATCGCATTGGTGATGAAAAAAATATGATGACGATTTTTCAACAATTTTCTAATAGTTCTCTTTTGCAAGAGTCAGATTATTATTTTTTCTTTTATAGATTGCTTTATCTTCCTTATTTTGAAAATAAATCAAATATTCTTTTTCAGAAGAATAGCCAACTTATTCTTGATTATTTTCAACAGTGTTATAAACAATTTATCAATAATCCTAGTTTATGTAGATTTGGGAAGGCTGGTATCAGTTTGGCTCAGAATAAAGTTGATGATGCACTTAAGGATTTGCTTGCTCTTTTAGTCAAAAATCCACAATCTTATATTTATCAGGTGGTTGGTGATATTTATTATCGTATGTGACAACTTCAAAAGTCTAAAGATTATTATGTAAAAGCAATCCAGACACGTCAATGATTTTCTGAGAGTCAACGCTTTAAGCAAAATCTTATTCAAAAGCAGTCTTCTTTGGGTACTATTTCTGAATAATTTTTTCTTTTCTTTTTGTATTTGTCTTCTTTACTTAGACTTGAAAAGCCCTCTGTAATGAGTACATTTTCATCAGTGTCTCTTTTTTTGAGGCCTTTTATTTGTCTAGTCATACCATTGATGGAAGCTGTTTTGCTTGTGTCTCACTATGTGTTGGTTATTGGCTGAGCTTTTTGTGTTGTTCTTTTCTTTTTCTTTTTGGTATTGGCTATTGCTTTTATCTTGAGAGCACATTTTCTGCTTAGTGATACCGTACGCACTGTGCGTGATGTTTATGAAACGCTTTCTCTGCCTTTTATGTATTTGCAGTACTTTTTTTTGAAGTTATATAAAAAATCAAAAAAATAGTTTGTTCTTAATCACTCTTTACTTATTTTAAACTGGGTATACAATGAGTTTATTTTTGCAGAAAAACAGGAAATTAATTCTTCTTTGAATTTTCTTTATTTCTTTCTTGATCGTGTTTTTTGTCGGGAAAAAGACTGATTCAGACACTGGTAAGAGCTATTTTACTTTGACGAGTAATGGTGTCTCTTATTTTAGAAAAGGTCTTGATGTTTCTTGATGAGTAAGATTTAGCTATAAAGCTGATTTTGCTGAATATAAACAACTTTACTCGAATGTTACTGAGTATAATCAAGTCAGAAAAAGAATTTTGGATATTATTTTGAAAAATATTGATTCTAGAATTTCTGCTCTTGGAGTAAGCGATTATAATTCTTTTGTCCAGTATATAAATGGTGAGGATTATGTGATTGTTGAAATTTGATGACTTAAAGACATAGAGGAGGCTAAAAAAACTATTTGAAAAACTGTTGAGCTTGAATTTAAACTTGCTAATGAGCAAGAACCGACTCCAGAGCTTTTGGCTAAGAGAAGATCTTTGGCTGATAACTTTTTGGTTTCAGTGACTAAAAATCCTCAGCAATTTCAGTCTCTTACTGAAGGTAGAGGGTCTGATGATGTCTATTATAATAATTATTCTCAGGTGACTCTTTCTGAATTGCCAGCTATTTACGCAAAAAATCTTACTGTTTTACAAAATCTTTCATCTGGTCAAGTTTTAGATAGAGTATTGGCTTGATTATATCATCAAGTTTCTTCTGTAGATGCTTCAGGTGCTACTGTGACTGAAAATCTTGAAGGATACTTAGTGGTTAAATCTCTTTGAGTGACTAAGAAATCTGTTACTACACTTTCTAAGGAACGCTTTAAAAATGCTGCTTTGGCTCAAAATCTTACTGTGAGAGATGCTTCTCAATCTCAACAATCTTCTATAAAGGTTTGAGAATATCTTTATAATCCAAGTGCTAGAAGTTTAACTTATAATAATGGGTTGATTTTTTCTGGTCAACAAGCTTATAATGTACAGCTCTATAAAATACAAAAACCTCAGATGATTGGTAAAAATCAATCTGAAATTGCTCAAGATCTTGCTCTTGCAGAACAAAAAGCTCTTGAAATGAAAGCAAGTCTTGAAAAAAATGTTTCTGTAGATTCTTCTTTGAATGTAGTTCAGTGATGGCAAGATGAACAAACTATTTTGGGTTATATTGGAGCAGATAAAAAACTTTCAGTTGGTGTTAATTTATTTGATCAGTTTGATGGGTATTATGTTTTGAAAATAAGTGCCGCAAAAGCAGCTGACCAAAAACTTTATGATATTGCAGTTATTGATGCTGTTTCTCAACCTCAATATGTAAAATTTCAGGATGCTATCCAATTTGAGACACTTTATTCTTTTGAAGAGGTGTTTGTGAGAAATAAAAATAGCTGGGTAAGTGCTAAAGATAGCGCTACTTCAGAGATTTTAAATGGAGCTTTCTTTAAGTTTGCTTCAATTAATCAATCTCAACTTGGTAGACCAGTTGTAGAAATTAGTTTTAATGATAAAGGAAAAGAAATTTTCTGTAATATTACAGCTGAAAATATTGGTAAGCAGATGGCTATTTTTGTATGATGAAATTTACAAACTGCCCCAAAAATTAATGATAAAATTTGTTGATGAACAGCTCAAATTGAATGAGGTTTTACTGTAGAAACAGCTAAAGAACTTATTACTTCTCTCAATGAATGAGCGATGCCAGTAAAATTAATTGTTGCTAATGAGGAAAAAATTTCTCCTAGTCTTTGAGAATATGCTATTCAATGAGCTTTAATTGCTGGTGCTGTTGGATTTGTTTTGATTTTCTTTATGCTCTGGTTGATGTATGGTTTAAAGAAAGCTCTTGTTGGTTTGTTTACTCTTTTGATCTTTGTTATTGTTTTGTTTGCAGTAGTCAAAATTACAGATTATGCTTTATCTCTTAGTGGAATCGCAGCTATAATTCTTACTTTGGGTATGGCAGTAGATGCAAATATTCTTATTTTTGAAAGAGTTCTTGAAGAGAAACAATCAGGAAAAACTTTTTCACAAGCTATTGATTTGGGATATCAGAGAAGTTGGTCTGCTATTAGAGATGGTAATTTAAGTAGTGGTTTGATAGCTTTCTTGCTTTTTTCTATGGGAACTAATGTATTTAAAGGTTTTGGTGCTATGATGCTTGTTAATATGTTTATGATTCTTCTTCTTAATGTCCCAGTGACAGTTGAGCTTTTGCATTTCTTTTTCACTGATAAAGGAAAAAAATAAGTCATTATAACTTTAAGTTTTTATACTATTATTTTTTTAGATGAAACAAAAGATTTTTCTTGGTATCAGTTTGGTTTTTCTAGTGTTGTTTGGTTTTGAGACTTTTAGTGCTTTTATGGCAAATCATACTTACTATAATACTATGTTTGCTGATGGAACTAATTGGTCAACTCTTTTAATGGTTTTAGTGGCTGCTTTTATACCAACAAGCTATCTTCTTTTTAGTAAGAAAATTCGTTTAGATTATTTTGCATTGGCTATTTATTCTTGAATTTTATTATTTGGCTTGAGCTGGATTGCTATTAAGGACCAACTTATTGGATCTGGACTTATTATGTTTGCGTTGAATAGCTTTTTTATTTTTGCTCTGGGGGTTGTTTTTCTCATTGGAGTACTTTCTCTCGGATCTTTTGTTTTACAAAAAGTTCTTAAACTTACTCGTGTAACTTTTGAGACAGGTCTTCTTTCTTTAGGTCTTGGGATTGTTCTTTTTATGCTCGTAGTTTATTTCTTGCTCCTTACTCAACTTTTTTATCCTTTGGTTTCTTGGTTGATTGTTATTGCTTTTGTGTGACTTGCTTTTCTTCAAAAAGAAAATCTTTTGCTTTATTCTCATATTGTCCTTGATAAATTTCAAACTATAAAAACTTTAACTCTGGTGAATGGGAAAAATCTTTCTTCTATGAGTTTCTTTAGCTTTTCTCTTTTGTTGCTTGTGGTTTTGAGTTTTGTCTATTATTATTATGGTTTTAATTTGGCTTATATACCTTATCCAACGGCTTGGGATGCTAATCATGCTTATATGTATATGCCAAAAATATGGTCTGAGAATCATTGAGTGCTTTGGTCTGAATGAGCTCAATCTGTACCACTTTGGTATGCTTATATTGCCTATTGGTTTAGTTTGATGCAACCTTTGAAGTCTTGGTTTTGGATATCGCCAGATACAGTTGCTGTACAGATGAATTTTTTAAGTTGACTTTTTGTTCTTATTTTTTGACTTGGTTTAGTTAATGAGGTTTTGAGATTTGTGGTCGGTGGGAAAGAAGATTTGCAAATAGAATCTTGAGAACCAAAAGATTATCTTGCTATGCTTAAGGATGTTTTCTTTTATCTAGGCTGGTTTTTGATTCTTCTTTGGTTGACTAGCTGAATGTGAGCTTTTTTGCTTTTTATTGATAATAAAACTGATCTTGGTGTTCTTTCTCTTTCTATTCTTTGAATGTTTTCAGGGTTTTTTGCTTTAAATTCTTTGAAAAATAACCAAACTGATCTTTCTTTTCAACAGGATGGGATAAAATATATTATTATTTCTGCAGTGATTTTTGCAGCAGCAGCATTAGCTAAACAAACAGCTTTTCTAGATGTTATGAATTTCGGTCTATTACTTTCATATTTCTTTCTTTGAGGTTTTGTTTTGGTGTGATGAGCTTTGATTGCACTTTGAATTGTTAGTGTGTTTCAAGTTTTAACAGCAAGAGATTTTGTTACCCCAAATGAGTGAAAACTTTTCTTGGGACTTTGATTTCTTTCGACGATAGCTGGTGTTTTTCTTTGATCTTTTAAGAAAAAGCTTTATTATATTAAACTTCTTCTTATTTGGGTGAGTGTTGTTTTTCTTTCACTTTTGGCTTTTAAGGGACCGCAAGTACTTTATAATGCTTATCTTAAGGGTGATTTTTCTCCGTCAACACTTTTGAAAAATATTCTTTTGGGTAGTACTGTATCTCAGAGAAAACCTATTTTGTTGGTTGCAAATAATGTAGTTCTTGATGTTTGACATATTTCTCCTGTTGTTGCTGATGATGCTTTGGTTTCATGTTCTTTGGAATCTTTAAAGGGATGAACGGGTTCTTTATATACTGGTTTGAGAACTGCAGTTTGAAATGGAACTTATGAAGATGTTGGAAGATATATTGGTTATGGTCAAAAAGAATTTAAAAATGTCTGGCGATCAGTTTTCTTTATGCAATGATGTTATTCTTTTGATAGTTCTGCTCAGTTGCTTTGTGAAAATATTGGAGCAGTTAATAACTTTGATAAGAATGTTTTGACGACTCTTTTGCCACAATTGAATAAAAATTCATCAGGATATGATATTTTAAAAACTGCTCTTAGTGATGAAAAAATAAATTTGTTTACTGGTAAAGCTTCAGAAGAATTTATTTTACAGATGCGTGATCAGATTAAAGCTTTGAATGATTTTATTGCTGAAAATGCTGTAAGAGTGACTGCTGATACTGTTTTTGTTCCCTATAAACTTTTGGTTCCATTTAATGTAACTTTCAATCGATCTCTTCAAAATTTAAGTAGTTATTATACTGATATTTGATTTGTTTGGTTGTTTGGTATGTTTTTTGTGGTTTTAGGTCTTATTTATGGAATTCTTCAAAAACATCGTGAACTTGTTTGAGTAGCTGGTGTTGCTTTTGCTGGTTGGATTATTTGGTGGATTATTTGATGAGGAATTGTTTGGTATGGTATTTGAATGATTGTCTGGACTATTTTGGCTGTTTTGATGTTTTTCTATTATCTTTGATTAGATTTGAAAGCAAAAGATTCTAGTTCTTATGAAAGGCTTGCTTATTATTCTCTGCTTGCTGTTTTTCTTTTTTGGTGTTTTGTTCAACTTTCTTTGAATCTTTTTAGAATAGCTTCTCAGTGAGGTAGTTGACCTTTTGTTTGGTATAGAATGAATCAGTGATATAAAACTGTTTTTAGTAGTGGAAGTTCTTACCAACCTCAACAAGTGGTAGATCATCTTTTTACCTCAAAAGATGTTTTTGATCTTCAATTTCCTCACTATAATAAAATTATTAAAGAGACTCAAGATAGAAAGGATACTGATGGTGTACTTATTGCTGGAACATATCTTCAATATTTCTTGAAAAATCAAAAGAAACTTAAACAAGATTGAATGCTTCATTGGTTTTGGGAGCAGGCTTCAGACAATAATACTTGTAAAACTTACTTAAGACTCAAAGATCAGAATTTGAAATATTTAGTTATTGATCCGAATATTTGAACTGTGGTTATGTGAGGTGGTAATGAGACTTTATTTAATAGATTCTTTGCTAAGATAAATCCTGTTACTAGTCGTATTGAAGATAATGGTGCTATGACTATTTTGGTTAAATTGGTTCAAGATGGTTATATAGAATTATTTTCTACAAATAATATTGGTGCTAAGTATGCTTTTAGCTTAAGTGATGATGAATTTGCTTCTTTCTTTCCTGGGCTTTCTCCTGATGAAACTGTCTTGGTAAGAGCTCAAATGTCGGTTGCTAGGTTCTTTGCTCAATCTCAAGATCTTGTGAATCGTATTGCTAGTATTTTTTCTTATAGAATGCAGGATGGTAAAGCTATTGGTGATATAGCTGATGTGTATGGTAAAGTAATTGATGAAGCTAAACTACAGTCTGCTGCTGCACAGTTCTTCACAGATAGAAAACAGCCTACGCTTTTTGCTCAGCTTGATACGATGACTGAAGATGAAAGATTTATCATGATTCAGTATCTTAATCTTTATGATATGATGAGTTCTCCAGTTCAAGATAATAAAGCTAGATTTCAACAGTTCTTACAACAATTCTTGTCACAAAGTCTTGGGTGAGGTAGTCAGCTTGTAGTCTTTAAGCTTAAATAGTAACTATACGATACTGTTTTCAGAACTTCTCTTCGATCTCCCTTTTCCTTCGACAGGCCAACCATGATTGGTAAACTTGTCTGCGATAGACAGGCTCAGGGAACGAAATAGAAAAAACTCTCTTGCTCTAGGGCTTGAGAGTTTTTTTGTCGATTATAATGAGAATACCTTTAGAGAGATGCAGAAAGTATGATGATGTTGAAGTGGAATGTTTTTTGGAGAGAGTAATGGAACTGTGGGTATTCTTTTTGGAGTATTTCTCGTTGTCGAGTCATCATTTCTAGAAAACAATCTAAAGATTCTGGTTTTTCTTCTAATGATAGTATTTGATCAAACATTTGGCGGTAATAATCTAGACCGTCGTCTCATCATACAAAAGCTGGTTTTGGTTCTCGTTTTTTTACATTTTCTTCCACATTGTTTTCGAAAGTTTCTTCTGGGATGTAGGGGAGGTTTGCAATTAAAATAACTTTTTTATTTTTTGTGATTTCTGGTTTTTTTACTATAAATTCACATAAATTTGATTTTACAATATTTATTTTTTGGTTTTCTTCAGGGAAATAATATTGTTTATTTTCTTTTGCTATTTCGAGGGCATTTTCAAAAATATCGCTTAAATATGCTTCAGAAAAAATTTCTTGAAATCTTTTATAGGTTGATAGGCCTAAAACTCCGCAACCAGTACCAATATCTAAAAGAACTCTTTTTTCTCAATTTCATGATTTTTCTAAATGTTCTTTTACTGCTTCCAACATATATTCTGTTTCTGGACGAGGTATTAGTGTGGCAGGAGAAACTTTAAATTTAAGCCCAGAAAATTCTACAAATCATAAAATATATTCTAGTGGTTTTTTATCTTTTTGGTATGATCGATAATCTCTTTCTATTTTTTCAATTATTTCAGGAAAAATTATTTCTTCTGATTTTAAAAAAATTTCTTCTCTGGAAAATTTTTGGTAATGGCAAATTAGTTTTTCCAAAATTTTTTTATTTTCTAAATCTCTTCTTCTTAGTAGTTGTTCTATTGTCATTTTTTTGGCAGAATAAAAACTTTTTCTGTTGTTTAGTATAGGGAGTTTATCTTTAGAATCAATAAAAAAACTGCCCTTGATGAGCAGTTTTTTGTTTTATTTCTGAGAGTATGGGTAGACAAAGATTTTTCTACCTTTGATTTCTTGGCTTTTACTTTTTTCGAGAGCGTTTTGTGTATCTGATTCTGATTCAAATTCTACAAAACCAAAGCCTTTACTTTTGTTTTCGAACTGAGGGATGCTTGCTGATACTACTTTCCCATATTGTCCAAAGAAATCTGATAGCTCTTCTTCTGTAGTGTTTCGATCTAGGTTTTTTATGAAAAGCTTTTTAGGATCAATTTGTCTTTCTTGTGGTTCTCTTTCTTCGTACTCTTGGATTGAGAGTGCTCTACCTTCAAGTTCAACTCCGTTTGCTTCACTAAATGCTTTGTTTGCAGCTTCTGCTGATGCAAATTCTACGAAACCAAAACCTTTACTTCTTCCTCCTGGTCTAGGGATGTTTACAGAGATAACTTCTCAGTACTGAGCAAAAAAGTCTTTGAGTGATTCGTCTGATACATGCCACTCTAAATTTTTTACGAATAATTTTACACTGTTTGTCATTTTGAAAAAAAATTGTAAAAAGTCTTTCTCTACCTTATTAATAGCTAAGACTTAGCTGCTATATAATTTTTTTTGATGATAATACAAATAGAAGTTGTAGAAATTTGACAAAAAAAAATTCCTGTATAAACTGTTTATAGATTCAAGATTTTAAAGATTTTACTCTGTTTGATTGTCAGATGAAAAAAATTTTTATGAATGTTGTTGTTTTTGTGGCTTTGATGCTTGGATTTTCTTATGCTCAGCCATGTCCAACTTCTGTTGTTTTGGGACAAGTTGATAAGTTTACTAATTGTCCTTATAATGTGCAGGATAATATTTTGCAGGCTGATGACTTGGATAATCCTTTGAGACAATGAACTACTGCGGTTTGACAGGGTATTGATAATCTTGTTTTTGATCAACCTATTACAGATTCTCAAATTGCTCAATCTCAGACGCTTTCTTTTGTAAGAAATATTGTTAATTATTTTCTGTGAATGGTAAGTTTTATTGCTTTGCTTTATCTTATTTATCACGGATATTTGATGACTACTGCTGCTTGAGATAGTTGACAATTTAAAAAGTGACAACAAGGAGTTCAGTATGCAGCTATTGCTATTGCTGGTATGGCTTTGAGTTGGTTTGTAGTGAGTATGATATTCGCTGTTCTTAATTGGATTATTCTTCCTTAATTTATTTTTTACTGTGATTTCTATGAAATATTTGATTTCCATTTTGTTTGCTTCTTTCGGTTTTTTGTGAGTTTGATTTATGCAACAAACACCTTTTCCGTTTGTGCAAGTTAGTCCGCAAGAGGCTAATACTAGCCATCAGATTTGAGAAGTTTTTAACGATGTTGTCGTAGATAATTCTAACAGTATTATTGGTATACTTCTCGAAGCAATTTGATTTCCTTTGCCAGCTTCCTATGGAGATGAACCAGCTAGTGCTTATGTTAGAGATGTAGTTAATTATTTTTTATGACTTGTTAGTTTTATTGCTGTTATTGTACTGATTTATGGGTTTTATGGTATGTTTTTTGCTGAACAGGAAAAATGATTTAATAAGGCGAAGCAGATGGTGAGAGGTACAGCTATTGCACTTGGGATTCTTTTTTTAAGCTGGTTTATTATTAGCTATTTGTTTACTGTTTTTACTCAAGTGAGTGTTATCTAATTTTTATTTTTATAGACTACTTACATGGCTTCTCTGACAAAAGAAAAACAATCTATTATAAAATCAAGTTGAGATAAAATTTTTAATACTGAAACGATGCTTCCTTTTTCTGAAATTAGAGGAAATACTGTTTTAATGAAAGATTGATCAATTAGAGCTATTATGAAAGTTTCTTGACTTAATCTTGATTTAAAAAATGCTGAAGAACAGGAGGTAGTTATAGAGCAGTATAGAAGATTTTTAAATTGATTAGAATTTCCTGTTCAAATCTTGATTCGTAATTCATATCTTGATCTTTCCCAGTATATTGGCTATATGAGACAAAAAGTTTCTCTTATAGAGAATGCTGTTTTGAAGGCACAGAGTGATAATTATTTGCAATTTTTGGAAACAATTGATTTGAAGCAAGGTCTCATTTATACTAAAGAATTTTATGTTGTAGTGCCTTATTATAGTGATTGAGATGATAATTCTGGTGTTAGTAAATCTTGGTTTTCTCAATTTATGGCTGTATTAGATTCGACTGAAACTCCTGAAAAAATTATTAGCAGATATAGGTCTTTTGTAAAAAATAAAACATATTTGGATACAAGATGTTCTCTTGTTGTTGATGGTCTTAGTTCATTGGGGATGGATGTAGAAAGACTTGATACAGCTGAAATTGTTTCTCTTCTTTTTAAGTTTTATAATCCTATGCTTCATAATTCTCAAGCTGATTACTCTGGGGTAATCTAAGATTTTTTCTGTTGTATATCTAGATTTATTGACTACTATCTTGCTGTTGATTTTTGGAGGATTGGCAGAGTGGTTTAATGCGCATCCTTGGAAAGGGTGTGTACTGAAAGGTACCGCGAGTTCGAATCTCGTGTCCTCCAAATTCTTGTAATTTCCCTTTCTGGGATTTTTTTATTTCAAAAAATTTATTATTCTAATAATTTATTATTCTAATAATTTATTATTCTAATAATTTATAAAAAAAATCAGCTCTTGAGCTGATTTTTCTTTTATTTTATGGACTAGTCTTGGTGTTTACCATCGCAAGCATAGGTTGGATTTTCTATCTGAGAAAAATATTTTACGATCATTCTTCCTGCTTCATCCATTGATTTTCCGAAAGACATTACTCCATCTTCATGGCCTCCCATTACAAAAAACTTAGTTTCTTTTACATTTGTTTCTCTAAACATTCTAGCTGCTTCAGCTGACATTTCTGGAGTTCCATATGGTACTGATTTGTTTGTTGTTGGTACTTTGTCCATGTATGTACTTCGAGTGCTGAAATTATGAATATGAATGACGGCATTTACAGTGCTATCTGATTCGTACACGGCTGAATGAGTCATTGATTCTGCTGATGCTTCAATAGGTCCTTCGCAGTAAAGCTGATTATCTTTTGCTTCTACTTTTGAAACTAGACAGTAATGTTCAGGTGTCAACTCTGTCAATCTACCTGTTGATGTTCCTGAGATATAAAACTGATTCGTACCTGGTTTTCTGATACTCACATTTCCATATCAGATATTGTTTGGATAGATTCAGATAAGTTTCATGTTGTATAAGATTCTTCTTCGTCTATTAAGTTCCTGAAATATATCTTCAGGAATGTTTGCTGGAGTTTTTTCCCAATGGCATTTATACTTTAGTGATTTATTATCCAGAACTCATTTTTCTCATTGTTTGCTCATAAATTTTTCATCTTGAAGTGTCATTTTTTTGTATTTTTTTAGTAGTTAAATATTTTCACTCTTTTATTATATCTTTTTTTTTGATTTGTCAAATTTTAAAAAACTTAACTTGTTACCTTAAATATTTTTTGTTGTGACTCTAAATTTTGATTTAAAAGTTAAATATTTTTTTAAGTTCTTGATAAGTTTCATACTGTATGGCTCATGGAGTTTCTCATTTTTTTTCTATCACTTTATGAAAAATTTTCTTGATTCATGCGGCTTGTGCTCAAGGTATGTCTGTAGTCGTACTATCTCATAACATACAGACTTCTGATTTTTCTAGTCCACATTTTTTTAGTCCCATCTCAAAGTTTTTTGTGGCTGGTTTTTCAGCACCAGCTTCTTCTGAAGTGACTATGAAATCTATGATATCCTCTAGTCAAAGTCTTATTATTTTTTTAAATTGAATTTCGGCAGTTAGATCAGTTATGATACAGATTTTTAATCAGTTTTTTTTTGCTTGAGTTAAAAAGTCGATCATTCCTGGAAATGGTGTCATTGCTTCCAAATATGCTGTGTCATAAATTTTATTTCGCTCTATTATTTTTTTCGTGTCTGTTTTTCAAAGTAGTTTTTCTACCATATATTGAATATAGAGTAGTCTGGAGTGTGAAGCTCCTTGGTGCTCACAATTTCTTTTCACTATATTTTTGGCTTCTTCTAAAGCGTGTTCTATTTCTATTGTTTTTTTATTTTCTGTTTGCTCTATATGACTAAATAGAGCTTTATATCAAGCTTTATTTGCTGGATTATATGAATAAAGTGTTTCATCAAGATCTGTTAATATTCATTTTAGTTTTTTTATTTCTTCCATTTATTTTTTTGAATTAAAATAACTGACTGCTAAATTATAATTAAAAAAAAAATAAAGTCAAAAAAGTGTCTGAAAATTTGCACTTTATGCAAAAATTCTTAGACTTAATTAGTGTCTATTTTTATTTTTATATTCACCAGATGAAAAAATTTTTAATAGGTGGAAATTTTAAAATGAATATGGGAGTTTGGGAACTTAAGAGTTTTATTTCTGCTTTTCAGAGTGTTTATAAAGCTCATGATACAATGGATGTTTTTATAGCTCCTATGCAGTGTCTACTTTCTACTTTTCATAGATTTAATCAGTCTGATCTCTTGAAGTTAGCAGCTCAAAATTCTGCAACTCAGAATGCTGGTGCTTTTACTTGAGAAAGCAGTCCTGCTGTTTTAAAAGAGATCTGATGTGATTATGTTTTAGTGGGTCATTCTGAAAGAAGAACGCTTTTTTGAGAAAGCGATGAAATTGTTAAACAAAAATTTTATTTGGCTATAGAAGCAGGCTTGAGACCAATTTTGTGTATTGGAGAGAGCTTACAAGACTATGAACAATGACAAACTCAGTCTACTTTGTCTAGACAGCTTGCTAGTATTACCTCTGATACCAAACTTGCTGGAGAGTTTGATGTAGCTTATGAACCAGTCTGGGCTATCTGATCTGGAAAAGTTCCGACTCAGGACTATATTTCTGAAGTGCACACTTTTTTGAGATCTCAGCTTGGTGATAAGTGATCTAGACTTTTATACTGATGAAGTGTAAATCCAGAAAATGTTCAGCAAATTATCGCTTGTAAAGAAGTTCAATGATTGCTGATTTGAGGTGCGAGTTTGGATGTTAAAAAGTTTTTGCAGATTTGTGCAGTAGTTTCAAAGCAGTAAGAAAAAATTAAAAAATTATTAAAAAAATATTTAACTTTTTAAAAAAATATAAAATGACAACAAAAATTGCGATTAATGGATTTGGTAGAATTGGTAGACAGGTTTACAGAGCTTTACTTGAGAGAAATTTTCTTGATGGGAAAGTGGAAGTGGTAGTAATTAATGATTTGGTGCCAGCTGATAATCTTGCTTATCTTTTGAAATATGATAGTGTTCATGGTAGACTAAAACAAAATGTTAAAGTGCTTGACGATTCTACTATTCAGATAGGTGATCACACTTTAAAAACAGTAGCTTTGAAAGCTCATCCTCGTGAACTCCCTTGGAAAGAGTATTGAATTGATCTGGTTATTGAATCTACAGGATTTTTTGCGAAAAAGGATGATGCTATGGGGCATATTGAAGCTGGTGCGAAAAAAGTAATTATTTCTGCTCCGTCTGATCAAGATGTGAAAACTATTGTTATGGGTGTTAATAATGCTGAATATACTGGAGAACAAATTGTTTCCAATGCTAGCTGTACAACTAATTGTTTAGCTCCGATGGTTCATGTTTTGCTAACTGAAGGTATATGACTTGAAGAAGGTCTCATGTCTACAATTCATGCTTATACTGGAACTCAAGCTATTGTAGATGGAACTTCTCGTAAAGAATTTCGTGAAGGAAGAGCTGCTGCACTCAATATAATTCCAACGACAACTGGTGCTGCGAAGATGGTAGGAAAGGTCATTCCTGCTGTGAATGGAAAACTTACTGGCGTTTCTTATAGAGTTCCTGTGGGAGATTCTTCTCTCGTTGATTTGACTTTTAAGCCGACTAAGGCTACGAGTCTCGAAGAAATTCATGCAGCTTTTAAAAAGGCTAGTGAAACTTATATGGCTGGAATTATGAGCTATACTGATGAACCTGTTGTTTCTAGTGACTTTATTCATGATAGTCATTCTTGTGTTTATGATGCTGGAGCTGCTGTTCAGCTTAATGATAGATTTTTTAAGATTGCTGGGTGGTATGATAATGAGCGATGATATTCAAATAGAATGGTAGACTTGCTTGATCTTGTTGTTTCATATAAGTCTTAGTTTTATCCTTATATTTTTCTCATGTATCAAATTTCTCAATCAGATCTTGAAAAACTTTTTTATAAAAATATTCAATTTCTGGATCAAAAAAAAATTCTTCTCAGAACATGCTTAAATGTACCAACTAATGAAAAGGCTGAAATGCTTGATGATTCTAGATTCATTGAATCGTATCCTTTGATTAAAGAATTGGCTCTTGGAGCTAAGATGCTTTTGATAACTGCCCATCTTGGTAGACCAAAAAATCAGGAAACTCGTTTTAGCTTCGAAAAAATTGTTGGTAGTTTACAGGAAAAATTTGATCAAGATGGAGTTCACAAGAAAGTAGTTTTTTTAACTAGTATCTCAGAAGTGAATGAAAAAGTACTTCATTCTGATGTTGATTGTGTTTATTTTTTGCAGAATATAAGATTTTTTAAAGAAGAGGAGTCTGATAACTTGACTGAGAGAGCTGAGTTTGCTAAAAAATTAGCAATGTGATTTGATTGTTTTGTGAATGATGCTTTTGCTGATTATCGTGAATCAGCAAGTACTTTTGATGTTGCTCGTTTTTTACCGAGTTTTTTGGGGCCAGTTTTTTTTAGAGAAGTTCACTCTCTGAAAAACTTTTCTCAAGCTACTAAACCTTTTGTGGCTGTTTTATGAGGAGCAAAACTTTCTGAGAAAATAGATATCTTGAAAGCTTTGGCTGAGAAAGCTGATGCGATTTTGGTTTGATGAGCTATGGCTTATACTTTGCTGGAGGCTAACTGAATTGAGATTTGAAAGAGTCTGGTAGAGGAGGATAAGTTACAAGTTGCTAAGGAAATTCTTCAAAAATATGGTGATAAAATTATTTTGCCGATAGATCATATGACTGTGACGGAATTTAAAGATCCAGGTGAAAAACTTTTTGTTTGTAATCATCAGACCATTCCTTCTGACCAAATTGCTGTAGATATTTGATGAGATACTGTAAAAATTTTTGATGAAGTTCTGCAGTCTGCTCATAGTATCCTTGTTAATTGACCTCTTTGAGTTTATGAGTGGGAATCTACTATGGCTGGTACTCAGAAAATCCTGGCTAGTGTTTTGAAAAATAAGAATGCTTATAAAATGATAGGTGGTGGAGACAGTATTTCTGTACTTCAAAAGGCAGGATTTCTTTGATTTGATCATATTAGTACTGGTGGCTGAGCAATGCTTAGTTTCTTGGCTTATGATACATTTCCAGCTCTTGATATTATTTTACAATCTCATAGATAAATGAATCTTTTTTTTGATATGTTTGCTATTTTTTTCTTGATTTTTTTAGGTTTTTTAGGCTGAAGATTTTTTTGAATTACCGAAAGATCTCTTACTAGATTGCTTTTCTATATTATTATTCCAGTAGTGATTTGTAAAAGTGTTATGAATGCTTCTTTATGATCAGAATGATTTATTCTTCCTTTTTTATTCTTTATCTTGGCTTGTTCTATTTCTTTGTTTTCCTATTTTTTGTCTTGATATTTTTTTGATGATGCTACTAGAAAACTTATCTGATTCGCTAGTGGTCAAGGTAATTACCTCTTTTTTGGTATGAGTTTGGCTTTGTTGTTTGTCTGAAGTGATGCTGTAACTATCGTAGTTGCTATTTGACTTGGTTTTGCATTTTTTGAAAATACTCTTGGAATGTATTTGGCTTCTTCTACTAAACATTCTCTTTCTCTCAAAAATTGACTAAAAAATATTCTTAAACTACCTGTCTTGTATGCTTCTATTTTTGGTCTTTTGCTTCGTGCTTTTGATTTTCAGCTGTCTGGATTGTTTTTGACAGTAGGTAATTATTTTACTGGAGCTGTTGTTATTATTGGTATGCTTTTAGTCTGAATTTCTTTTGCTCATGTTGATCGATCAGATTTTGATTTTAAATTTGTCGCTTATATGCTTTCTGTAAAATTTTTAATCTGGCCACTGTTTATTGTTTTTCTCATAGTTCTTGATCAGTATTTTTTTCATCTTTTTTATGAAAATATTTATCGTGTTTTTTTCATTATTGCTATGAAACCTTTGGGTGTTAATTCTATTGTTATTGCTCAGCATCGAAATCTGGATTATCATAAAATGGCAGTCGCTGTTTTTTCAAGTACTTTATTGGCTTTTTTTCTTAGTCCTTTGGTTTATATGCTCTTTGATTATTTACATTTTTTTTGATAGACTATGACTGTGTTCCATTTTGATGTTCAAGATAAAATAGATGCTCCTTATCGTAGATTGTCTGATCAGTATTTTTCTTATAGTTTAAAACCAGAAAATTATTTTTTTAATGATGAAGTTGAAGTTATTTCTATTTTTATTCATTCTCGTATTAGTCCAGATATTCTTAAATTTTTTCCTCGTTTAAAAAAAATTATTTGTAGAAGTGTGGGAACTGATCATGTTGATAGGGAATTTTGTGTTCATAATGGTATTGAGATTTGTTCCATTCCTGGCTATGGTCCTCATGTGATTGCTACTCATGCTGTTTGACTTTTTTTGATGGGAGCTAGGAAACTTTTGGATAGTGTTTTAATAACTCGTTCTGGTTCGTTCTCTTATGATATTCCTTGAATTATTGATTTGGCTTGAAAAACTGTCGGAGTAATTTGAACTGGTCGTATTGGACAGCAAATTATTTCTATGCTTTTACCTTTGGGAGTAAAGATTCTGGCTCATGACCTTTTTCCTCAGGCTGAATTAGAGGAAAAAATGAGTTTTCGTTATGCTTCTTTTGGTGATATTTTGCAAAAATCAGATTTCATAATTTTGGCTTGTAATGCGTCTGAAGAGAATAAAAATATGATTAATTCTACTACTATTTCTTTGATGAAACAGTGAATATGACTTGTTAATATTGCTAGAGGAAGTTTGATTGATGAAGATGCTTTGATTGAAAACCAGAATAAATTTTCTTTTGTAGCACTGGATGTAGTTAAAAATGAAAGTCTTGAATGAATCTCAAAAATTTCTCATCTTGATAACTTTTTTATTACTCCTCATGTGGCTTTTTTGTCTGATGTTACTGTTAAGACTATATGGGAGACGACATACAATTTTATTTAGTTTTTTGTTTATGATAAAAAAAGCTCGGAGAGACTAATCTCTTGAGCTTTTTTGTTTTTATGTTGATTGAGTATACTTTATTTGACTTCATAGATGGAATCAGTTTTCAACATTTCTAGTGCCATTTTAAGTTTATTGCTGTCGCTACTATAAAGTGTACAGAGCGTATCTCATTTTTTTACTTTTGCATTGAGTTTTTGATTCAGATAAACTCCAGCTTTATTGTCAAATGGACAACCTAAAGTTCTCGCTATGTTGTTTAAAATTTTCATATCTATTTGTTTCACTACTCAATTTTTATTTGTTTTGAGCTCGTATGCTTCTTTCCCAAGTTCAATTTCTTCTGATTTTATAGTGAGATTTTTTCCTCATTGAGCTTTCATTATTTCTTGAAATTTTTTTCGTGCAGTTCATGATCTTAGCTGTTTCCAAGCTATTTCTTCTGCTTTTTTTCCTTTTGCCATTCCAGTCATTTTGATTATTTCGCTTGCTAGTTTTATAGCTTTTAGTTCTAGATCTTTTGGTCTATTGCTATGTTGTTGTAAAATTCTGAGTACTTCTCTTACTTGTAGTCCTGTTCCGATTCAACTTCCAACTGGCTGTCTAGCATCTGTGATTTGGATATTCATTTTCATTCCTAGTTTTTTCCCTACAAATTCGAATTTTTTTACGAGCATATTTGCATCTTTTTTATTTGTAACTTTTGCTGTAGGTCCCATTGGAATGTCAATGAGACAGTGAGTTACTCCCATTGCATATTTTTTTGCCATGATAGAGCTGATCATTTTTGAATATGATTGCATAGAGAGTGGATAAGAAACTTTGATAATTCTATCGTCTGCTGGTGCTAATGCTAAACCTCATCACCAAAAAAGTCCTCATCAATGTTTTTTTACAATATTTTTAATCTGATTTTCTGTAAAAGAAATATTCATTAAAAGCTCTACACATTCGCCAGTTGCGGCTGGTGAAGTAATTGCTTTTGAAAAAGTTTTTGGCATAGTGTAACCGAGTGAAGTGATGATTGGTACTACGATCATAGTAGTTTCGTTTCCTGGTACTCCACCAATACAGTGTTTATCTACTACGATCCCAGGGAATTTTATTGTTTTTCCTGTTTCTGCCATCGCTTTTGCTGTAAGATATAGCTCTTCATCTGTTGTTTTGTAAAAATAACTTGAAGAGACATAATAAGTTATCATAGTATCTGATAGCTTGTTTTTCGCAATATCGTCTATAATTGCATACATTTCTTTATAGTTTAATTTTTTTCCTAGTAGTTTTTTCTTTATTGATTCAACAGCTAATGAACTACTTTTTGTGAAAAAAATTTCTACCATTTCCCCATCTTTGATGCCGTATTTGTCTGTTACATCTTTCATTAATCATACTGTTTTTTGGGTTACTACTGAATTGGTGAGACTAGCATTCAAAACTATTTCTCCTCCAGAATAAACTACACTGACTTTGTCGTGACTTGTAATTCCATATAATAAAGCATCTTTTTCGTTTATTACTATTTCTAATTCTTCTCCATCTGTTATGTCTATTGGTTTTACTTTTGCGAATAGAACATTTTTTATAGATTTTTTAATTGTTTTTTGATTTTTCATTTTTTTAAATCAGAATATAAATTTTTTATTATTTTTTGAATGAATATATATTTTTTTTGTCTAACATTTTAATTGCTGTTTTTAGTTTATTCTCATCTGAACTATAAAGTGTTATTAATATTTCTCATTTTTTGAATTTGTTGTTTTTTTTGAAATGAAGTACTATTCATGATTTTAGATCAAATGGACAACCTAAAGTTCTCGCTATGGTATTTATATGTTTCATGTCTATTTCGTCTATTTCTCAATTTTTTGTGGCTTTAATTTCTTTTGTTTTTTCTCAGATTTTTATTTCGTCTGGTTTAATGTTCCAATTTCTTCCTCATTGCATTTTTATGATTTCTTGCATTTTTTTTCGAGCTTTTCATGATTTTAGTCACTCTTCAACTATTTCTTGTGCTTTGATTCAGTGTGCAAATCAGATCATTTCTAGGATTTCTTTGGCTAAGAAGAGAGCTTTTTTTTCTAGTAGTTCACTTTTGTTTTTTTTCTGTTGTAATATTTCTAATACTTCTTTGACTTGAAGTGCTGCACCGATTGATTTTCAGACTGGCTGATCAGCATCTGTTAAAAGCACTTTCATGTTCATTCCTAATTTTTTTCAAATATAGCTGAAGTGTCTTTTTATTCTTTTTCCAATTTCTAGTGTCGGAATTTTTGCTGTTGATCAAACTGGTATGTCTATTAAGCAATCTGTGATTCCCATTGCATGCTGTTTTGCCATTATGGAACTGATCATTCTGGAATATGGTTCCATTGAAATTGCATTTGATACTTTTATGATTTTATCGTTTGCTGGCGCTAAATTGAGAGGTTCTGATCGCACTAGACAGCTGTTGTTTTTTTTAACTAATTTTTTTACTTCATCTGGAGTGAATTTAATGTTCATCAATACACTGACACACTCGCCAGTTGCGGCTGGTGAAGTGATTGCTTTTGAAAATGATTTTGGCATTGTGATTCACAATGATGCGAGCAGAGGAATTATAATCATACTAGTTTCGTTGCTGGGAACTCAACCTATACAATATTTACTGACTGCTTTTTTTCAGAAATTAAAACAATTTCCTGATTTGGCTGTAGCTTTGGTCATTCGTACTAGCTCATTGTTGACGCTTTTATAAAAGAAACCACAGGCTGTAAAATAAGTCACATGCGTGTCTGATAGTCTATTGTTTTTGATATCATCAACTATCGCTTCTATCTCTTGTTCTGTTAATTTTTCTCCTAAAAGTTTTTTTCTGATTGCTTCTATAGATGTCGGATTTGCTCTTGCATATTTTAACTCTACAGATTCGTTTTCTGGAATGCTATATTTTTTATATACATCTTCAAATAGTCATACTTCTCCTGGTCTTACAAGGTGATTTGATAGATCGACATTGAGTACAATTTCTTTTCACTTATGTCGAAGAGCTACTTTGTCCATTGCATGCATTCAGTGCTTTTCTCAATCTTCTTTACTAATGACTGCAATAAGCTCATCTCAGTCTATAATATCTATGTTTTTTGTTTTTGCATAGAATGAATTTTTTTTGTTTTTCATCTTTTTTGCAGAAATAAATTTTTTTTATTTTTTTATTTATCTGTCATTCGAGGATATTTTTCTTCTAGTGTTTTTTTTAAATCAGATGGTTTTATGACTCCAAATTCGGTTATTATTCCTGTGATAAATTCTGCTGGTATCGTGTCAAAAGCATAGTTTGCTATTTTTAATCATGCAGGTGCTTCTGGTCGAATTTCTTTGCTGTCTCTCATTTCGATGTCTACTGTGTCTACTGTGTCTATTTTGGCTAAGCTTCCTACTATGTAAACCGGAATGTGAGAATGAAATGCTGATAGCCCTATAGCAAAACTACCTACTTTATTCATGACATCTCCATTTAATTTTATGGCATCAGCTCCTAAAAAAATCATGTTAATATTTACGTGTTTTTCTACTGAATTATTGATCAGATATGCTCAGGCTCAGTCAGCGACCATCGTTGTGTCTATTCCTCATGAAACTAATTCTGCTGATGTTTTTCTTCCTTGAAAAAGAGGTCTTGTTTCTGAATTGTATACTATAAATTTTTTTTCTTTTTCTTTTGCTTTTAAAAGAAGCTCTACGACAGAACTAGAGTGGCAATGAGTGAAAATTGTCATTCAATCTTTTACTAATTCTGAACCTATTTCAGCTCTCTGTATTTTTTCTTGTTTTATCAAATTGAGAAAAAAATCAAAAGAATCAATAATAATTTTTTTGAGCTCTTCTAAACTTTTTTCTTTGTTTTTTTGAAACGAGAATCTTGCATATTTCATGCCATTGAACAGCATAGGTTCAGTTTCTCTTGCGTTTATCAGTAATTCTGATGATTCTCGTAGAAATTTTTCAAGTTCTTCTTTTGAACTGAAAGACTGATTTTCTGTTTCTGATTTTATTATCTTGAAGGCTTCTTTTGCTATATTTGTTGCTCCTTGAATTTTAATGTCTTTGATGTCTTTTGTTACTATGAGAATTTTTTCTAATTTTTTTTGATCAAACATTTTTTGTTTTTCAGATAATAAATTTTTTATAAATTTGCACTTTTATTGTACAAAAAAAACTTTTTTTGTCAAAATTTGCATTTATTTTTAGGTTGTTTATTATTTCTGATATGTGTTTATCTTTTTCTAGAATTATATGAATTATTTGATCTTGGTGAGACATGGGCAATCTATGCGAAATCTTAAAAATGTTTTTACTGGTTGGGTTGATGTTCCTTTGACTCCTGTAGGAATTCAGGAAGCATTAGAATGCGCTAAAAAACTTTCATCTTTTGATGTTGATATCGCTTTTACTTCAAAACTTGTTAGAGCTCAACAAACTTTGTTTTCTATTTTGTCTGAACAGAAGCGTGTTGGAATTTTTCTTCATAATGAATCTGGAATGTCTGGTAAAGGCTTACATCCTGATGAATTTTCTCCTAATGAGATACCTATTTATTCTGATATGGCTTTGAATGAACGCCACTATGGTGCTTTGCAATGACTTAATAAGGCTGAAACTGCTCAAAAGTATGGTGAAGAACTTGTTCATCAGTGGAGAAGAAGCTATTCTGTAAGACCTCCAGAAGGAGAAAGTCTTGAAGATACTTGTAAAAGAGCAGTTCCTTATTATCTTGAAAAAATTTTCCCTGAGATACAAAAATGAAAAAATGTCCTGGTTTCTGCTCATGGAAATAGTTTGAGAGCTATTATTAAGCATATTGAGTCGATTTCAGATCAAGAAATTCCTTCTTTAGAACTTCAAACTTGAGTTCCAATTATTTATGGTTATCTTGATTGAAAACTTCTAAAAATATAAAAAACTAGCTTTTTAGGCTAGTTTTTTCTTAGTTTTTCATATAATTTTTTGCTTCTTGAATTACTGTGTTCATTGTCTTGATGGCATTCATGGCATATTTTCAAGTGGTGGTTTCTCCAGAGAGCATTGTATGGTCAGCTCCTTGAGTTACTGCTGTGAAAATGTCTCCAATTTCAGCTCTGGTCGCACTAGGATTGTTTATCATACTTTCTAGCATCTGCGTCGCTACAACAACTTTTTTACCTTTCTCTTTAGATGTTTTTATCAATAAAATCTGATATTCTGGTATTTTCTCAAAGGGACACTCTGTACCTAAATCTCATCTAGCTACCATGATACTGTCTGCTGCGTCGGCAATTTCTCTTATGTTTTCTATGCCTTCTTGATTTTCTATTTTACACATTATCTCTATATTCTCACCACCATTTTCTTTGAGAAAATTTTTTACTTGTCTTACTCAATCTGCATCTCTTGTAAAACTCATTGCTATGATGTCAAATTTATTGTCTATACAAAAGAGCAAATCTGATTTGTCTTTTTCACTGAGAGCTGGTAAGCGAAGGTGAATTCCTGGTAAATTTACATGTCTTCTCGATGTCACTGTACCGTCATTCAGTGATTTTAATATTACTTCGCTATCTTTAATTTCTACTACTTCTGTATCAAAAAGTCATGAATCTATTCTTACTATCTGACCAATTCTTACATCTTTTTCTAGATCGTAATCACATCGTAAATCTTTTTTCCCAATTGCTTTTTTCTCGTCGCTGAAGAGTGAAAAAATTTCTCCTTTTTCATAGTTTTTAGGAGATGATAAAACTCAAATTCTGATGCTTGGTCACTCGATATCTCATAATTTTTTAAATTTATAGTTTTCTTTTTTTAGATTTTCTATGACTTTTATATATTCCATAGCATCTTTATGATTGAAGTGAGAAAAATTAAATCTTAGAATTTCTACATTGTTTTCAAAGGCTTCTTTTAAAATTTCTGGAGATTTGGTTGCTGGTCAAATTGATGCTATAATTGAAGTCATATTTTTATTTTTAAACCAGAATAAAAATTTTTTATGTTTTATTTTTTATATCTAAAAGAGGATTTTTGTCAAATTTACTCTTGTTTTTTGACTGCTTTACTCATTGCAATTTTTTTTCTAATAACTATGGTACGGTTGTTTTATCTTTTCTGTTGGAAATCATTCATGAAAAAAATCTTTTTGTGAACAGTCCTTTTGACTCTGTTTGTGTTAGCAGGATGCTTTGATACTCAACAAAAAAAAGTGGATGAACAGGAGATGACAATGTCTGGTGAGATTGTTTCAGATGAAGAATTTAACGAAGAAGTGGAAAGAATTCTCGATGAAGTTCTTGAATCGAGCTGACATCAAATGACAGGTTCTGTAGAAGATGATATGAATACTAACACGAAGAAAGACTAAAACACGAATTACTATTTACTTACTTTTTTTACGAAACGATGACTACAAAGAACCAGGTACTACAAGAAGCTTTAAAAAACATTGAAAAACAATTTGGTAAAGGTGCTATTATGAAAATGTGAGACAGCTGAAATGTCTGACTTGTTAATACTTTTCATAGCTGATCTTATATTTTGGATGTTATTCTCGGTGGAGGATATCCAGAAGGAAGAGTTGTAGAAATTTATGGTCCAGAATCTTCTGGTAAAACAACTTTGGCTCTTCATGCAATAGCTGAGGTTCAAAAAAGATGAGAATTGGCAGCTTTTATTGATGCTGAGCATGCTTTGGATCCTCATTATGCTAGATTACTTTGAGTCGATACTGATAATCTTTTGTTATCTCAACCAGATCACTGAGAACAAGCACTTCAGATTGCTGAAGAGTTGGCAAAAACTGGAGCTGTGAAACTTATTGTTATAGATTCGGTGGCTGCTTTGGTACCAAGAGCTGAAATAGAATGAGATATGTGAGACTCTCACATGTGACTTCAAGCGAGAATGATGTCTCAAGGTTTGAGAAAATTGACTGGAATACTTTCAAAAACTGGTACTACGGTTATTTTTATCAACCAGATTCGTATGAAAATAGGAATTATGTTTGGTAATCCAGAAACTACAACTTGAGGTAATGCTTTGAAATTTTTCGCTTCTCAAAGACTAGAAATTAGAAAGTGAGAAAAAATAGAAGAAGAAAAAGAGCAAATTTGATATTATGCAAAAGTAAAAATTGTAAAAAATAAAATTTCTGCTCCTTTCAAAGCTTGTGAAATTGCTGTAAAATGGAAACAGGGTATTGATAAAGCTCTCGATATTGTAGAAGCTTGAACTGCTTTTGGTCTTATTTCTAAGGCTTGAGCTTTTTATACTGTAGCTGGACAAAAAGTTCAAGGTAAAGAAAAAGCTATGAACTTGGTTCTTACTGATGAAAAAGTTAGAAAAGCTTTGGAGACTGATATTCAAAATAAAATTAAAGAAATTAGAATGTGAAAAAAAGTGGTTGATGAAAAAGTTCTTGAAGATATGACGGAAGCTGATGATAGTGATGAATAATCTATAAAAAAATCTGGATACTGAGATTAACTCGGTTCCAGATTTTTTTATATATTTTTACCCAGAATGTTTATACTTTCTAAAATATCTTGGTCATTATGGTCAACGCTGATGGAAGTATGATTGTAAGGATAGTTTATTTCTTTATAGTCGTATAAAATTTCAGGTATCGATTTTCTTAGCTCAGATTTTATGATGTATCCAGATTTTCAACCTTTGGGATTGAAGTAAAAAAATGCTCTTAATGTAATTCCACTTTCTCGAAATTCACTTATAGCTACTTTGGTGTATTCTTTTTCTATAGTGTATTCGTGTTTGTTTATTTCATCTTTTATTATTTGTTTTGCTTTTTCTAGATTATCTTTGAATCAAACATAAAAATCTATGTAACCTCTAATTATTTTTTCTGAGTTGAATGTTCTGATTGACTCATTCATAAATTGTAAATTTGGTATAATTACTCTTCTTCTGTCAAAGGTTTTTATGATCGAATATCTGATCTTTATTTCTTGGATTTTTCAAAATACTTTTAATGATTTTACTTCAATAATATCTCCTATTTTGAATTTTGAATTTGTTATGAGCATGATTCCAGCAATCATATTTCCTAGTATTTGTTGCATTGCAAATCAGATTCAAAATGCTACTCATCCCATGAGAACTCCTACTTTGAATCAAAGTATTTGAAATCAGAGGAGGACATTGAAAACCATTAAAATATTGAAAATTATTGTGCCTATCAAATTTGCTATTTTTGTTTGATATTCGTCGTTATCTTCTAGTGAGTTTTCTCCTATTCTTTGTTTTACTTTTTGTGTGATGTAGTTTATGATGATATATCAAATGAAAACTGATATAGCAGCAGATAAAAGTGTTATCATAAAATTGATTACTGGATTTTCCAATATTTGTCGTGAAGATTCTATGATTTGATTGTTTGCTAGTGAGTTGTTCATGGTGACTGTTTATGTAAAGTTTTGCTTGCATATACCATAGTTCATAATAGATCGGTATCGTTGTGATCTACTGTGACTGTAACATGTGGATATGGTATGACAATTCAATTTTGTTCTAGGTAATCTCTTACTCTGTGATTTGCTTCTCAGACTGCATATTCTAGTAATAATCAAGCATTTGGATTGAAGAAAAATATTCATGTCATAATTATTTCGCTGTCTCAGTATTCTGTGAGCACAGCTTTTGTTTTGTCTTTATCTACTGTAAACTCTAGTGAATTTAATCAATCTACTATGGCTTTTTCTGCTTTTTTTAGGTCTGAATCGTAGTGAATTCTGATTTTTGTTTTTACTTTCACAGTTTCTTCAGCACTATAAGTTTTTATAGGAACTGTGATTAGAGTAGTATTTGGGATGATAACTTGTCTTAAATCTAATGTTCTGATTGTGGTATATCTAATAGTGATTTCTTCAATTCTTCAAAAAACTCATCAATCTGTTTGAACTTCAATAATATCTCATAATTTAATTTCTTTTGTTGATAAGATCATAATTCCAGCAATCATATTTCCTAGTATTTCCTTGAAAGCTAATCATATTCAAAATGAGATTCATCACAGCAATAAACTTACATCAAATCATAAAAGCTCAAAACCTATAAATATGCAGAAAATTACGAGACTATAAAATACAACATCGCTTATAAGATCTCCTATTTTATCGCTTGATTTTTTGTTTTCCAGTATGCTCGATTCAATAACTTTTTTTCTTATGATGCTTGCTATGGCTTTTGAAATCATAATCATCACTACGACAACAACAAAAACTCCTGCAAATTTTACAAAAAATGCAAAAAGTCCATCGCCGATATACTGTTCTAATCGTCAAGTGTTATTTTCTACGACGCTACTTGTACCATCTGCTGCTGTTTTTGCTATATTTGTTGCAGTTTGTGTGTTCATATTTTCCAGAGAAATAAATTTTTCATAACTGTACTAAAAATATTTTTTTTTGCAAAAATTTTGATCATTTTTTTTATGTGCTATTTTTCTTCTATTTTTTGCTTTTGTAAAGTCTTTTTTCACTTTATAGGCTTTCATACTTTGACACTCATTTCGGCATCATTATACTCATTGTAGGATTTTATTTTTTCTTGTCGATGGGTGATGTTTTATTTTTTCTCTGATAAAAGAACTATAAGCTCATTTTTGGCTATTTATGTGGCTTCTTTGCTACTTAATGTATTTCTTTTTGTGCCAAAATTTGCTAATGCTGAACCAACTATATCACCTAACCATCTTATAGCAGTAGTAGTTGATGCTGATCTTTATGATGATCTATCTTTGAAAAAAGAAATAGTTTGGTATGCAAGAAATTATCTTCAATCTCAGTTTTCTGATTCAAAAGCTTTGGTATTGCCTTTGGATAAAAAAAACTTTAAGGCAAAAGATATTGTGAAGATTTTGGAAAATATGTATTTTGAATGAGTGAAAGATAAAACTAGTGATTTAGTCGGTATTGTCTTGATAGGTGATATGCCACTCCCTGTTGTTAAAAAAAATTGATTTATTTTCCCTTCAGTTTTTCCTTATGTAGATTTTCGTGATCAAAAATATGTTTACGATGAAAAGAGCCAGTTTTTTGAATATAATGATAAACCTTATAGTGTACCAGAAATTTGGCATTGATTGATTCAACTTGGAAGCTGAACAAATGCTTATCTTGATTATTTTGAAAAACTAAGAAAATATGCTGCTCAGCCGGCTGCTTTTATTGATAAAGCTATTTGGTATGATGATTTTGTAGAACTTAAAAAAAGTTTTAATTCTGCTAATTTACCTTACTATATTCATAATTTTCTTTTTTCTGAAGATGTTTGATTTCATAGATTTACTAATTTGATTCCTGATTATTTTAAGTGACCTAGTGGTGATGGAGTTTCGGCTTTGATGACTGATTTGAATTCTATTGATACACAATGAACTGATCCAACTAGTCAGATGGCTGCTCAGTATTTGACTACGATGAATGCTGCTGCTTCTCAGATGCCAGCTACCACTTCATCACAAGCTACACCGACTTTATTTCTCAAAAAAATGGTTTCTGAACTTGTAAAACCTTATTCTGAGAATTTTTGAACTTTATCCTTGAGCCGTGCTAGAGACAATATTTTAGCTGGTGGAAGATATAAGCAGTTTGATTCGCATCTGGAAAAAATTGTTTCTAAAGATGCACTTTTATTATGAAATTTTTGAGCTGAGCAGGATTTTACTCAGCCACTTACTGAAATTTCGATGAAGCTTGAAAAAGCTTTGGATGATAAAATTCAGCAGGAAAAATATTTTATGAAAATTCCTATTCTGACGATTTATGAAAAATATAAAAATAGAGTACAGGGAAGTAATTTTATAGCTTGTACTTTTTGAGAGTTGCTTTTAGAAGGAAGATATGAAAACTTTTATTTTTGAAAAAGAGCTTCTGATGTAAATAGTGTTCAGGATCTTTCGATTTATAGAGGTAGTTATAAAAATTTTTCTTCTCTGGATGTTTTGACTGGCGAAGATATTATATCTGGAAGTGATGTTCAAACTGATTCTTCTCTTTGGTCTGTAGGTGCTTCTTATGGCTTAAATGATAGACAAATCGAAGCTCATAAGTGATATAATTTTGATAAATCTAAAGATGATATTGCTGTCTATAATTCGAGACAAGATCCGAACTGACTCAATGAGTGTTATCAAGAGTGTCAGATTAGAGATCAGTGATCTTTCACTCCAGCTCCACCTGCTGAATGTTCTAGTGACTATGGTAGTCAATCTCAAGTTATGGCTATGGATAAATTTCTTTGGTATTATTGGGGTGGAGTAACTCCTCTTAATATCACAGGTTTTGATGGGAATCTTTCGCTAAAAAACTTTGATTATAAATATACTCGAAATCCTTCTGTGACTAGTTCACCTGCTGGATTGGCTGGAGGGCCGATTTACGATATCGCTGGAGCTAAATTGATTTGACCTTCAAGAACAGTATCTTCTCTCGATGGACCACTTACTGTCTGAGGTGAAGTTACTACTGGTTATTCATATTTGGGCTACAAAGATTTTTCCAGTATCCAGAGAATAAAATTACAGTATGGTTATAAGACAGTTAATGACCCGCTTGATTTTTTGACTTTAAGTTTTAGTTCTCCAGGGGAAGAAGTAGTTGCTTCATATTGTTTTCCTCAAGAGAGAATAGATGGTAGAATTCCCTATAGTGATGTTGAATTTTTTGATATCTTTAAAAATAAATTTCCTGATAATGGTGAAAAGGTAACTATTAAAGTAAACTGAACTTCCTTTAATCAAACAGTAAGAGATGATCAGTGTGCTCAAGTTTCTGTTCTTGGAGGAACTATAACAATTTGATGAAATTATAAAAATACTTATGAGTATGATTATAAAACTTTTGATACGAGAAATGAAATGAAAGCTCCTACGGTTGCTCAAATAACTGGTATGAATTTGTATACTAGTGATAGACCAGTTGATAGTGTTAGATATGTTAATTTTCAATGAATTGGTTGAGACTTAGTGAAATTTGTTTATCCAAATTTGTATAATGTAGAGGTTTTTAAAAGAGATGGTTTGGTACAGACTCTTAAAACTCCAGATGAAATTAACTCTAGTATTAAGGATTATTTAAGAAAAAAAGTTGTTCTTTATAATTCATCTCTTACTCAACAGCAAGCGAAACGCCAAAATTTTTATACTCAAAATCAATCTGCTTTTGATTTTCTTTCTGTGTCTGATCCTTTGGCTACACCAAATCGTACTTATAATTTGATGCCGGTGGATTATTTTATTGATACTCTCGGTGAAGAAACTATCAGTAACGCTGCTTACTTTTTGTACTATCAAAATCTTTGATGGTCTCAAAAAACTTCATCGACAGGTGTGATTGATGACTTAGAAGCAAAAAAACAATCTTTTGATCTTAATCCAAAAATTTCTCATGTGATGAGATATCTTCAGTATGGTCTTAATGATTGATTGTCTTCTGGGACAATAGCTTTGCGTAATGCTTTTTATCAAAGTTGATGATATGAATTGGCTTATTTAAATTCTGATGGATTTGATTATATTCAGGATGAGTCTCAAGTGCCGTCATTTATTCAAAGAATTCAATCTGCTCAAGCTCGTTATGATCAAGATGTAGCTCCTAGAATTAATGACGATTTAGATCTAGAAATTCAAAAAGATCGTTCAGAATGTTCTTTAGACGCTGACTGAAGTGTTTCTCTGGATAAGTGGCCAGAAGCTCTAAAATGTTGGCTTAAAAAAACTCTAAAAACTCAAATTCTGACTATTGATTATAAAAATTCTCAAGGACCAGTTTTTGTAACTGATGCTATCAAAGCTTTGGGAAGTATTTTTCGTTGAGTAGATCAAAATCCTCAAAATTTATGATCAGAAATACAAGACTATGCTTTAAATATTGGTAAGTTTTCTGATCAATGGAGTCGTATTGCTCAGGCAAAATCTGATAATGAAAATTTACTTTTGAGTCTTTCTGATGTTCAAAAAAATAAGCTTCAAGGTATTTGGGATTTTATCAATCCTCGCTTTATGCAAAAATTTGATGGATTGGTGCCTGATCTTGAAGTCGCTGATAACTTTTATGTAGAACCTGTAGAATCTTATGAACAGAAAAAATATTTTTCTCTCGGACTCAATGCTGGTAGTCAAGATTTTGGCTCTGTAGATATTAGTTTTTCTTCTACTTGAAATAATTGTATAGTTATCAATTCTAAAAATCTTTGTCAGCAATCTTATTCTCTTAGCGATGTTGATTTGTTTTCTCAGCCGCTCTTACTTGATCTGGATTTGGCTACTAAGAAAGCTTGATTACTGATGCTGGATGTCAAAATCTGTGATGGACAGGCTTGTATTATTTTACCTCAAACTATTTCTATTGTTCCTTGAGCTATAGATTCTATTTCTATGGTAAGTCCTTCTTCTAAAATACTGAGATGAGCATCTTTGCCTTTTGTAGTGAATGCTTATGATAAACGAGGAAATACTATTTCTAGAGTTTCTGATAATTATTTTGTAGCAGTAGCCAGTGGAAAAAATTTATATGATGGTAGTTTTTATAGTTCTTTTGATGTTGATTCGTTTGAAAATTTATATTTTTTGTATGATAGTAGTTCGCTTAGTGGTGGAAATAGTTCTTATGATCAGATTTCTATTCAACCAAGTACGAGTTGATTTGTTAACTGATTGCCAGCTAATCAAAAAACTATTCAGCTTGTTGATGGAACGGTCCGTGTTTCGCGTGGAGGTGTAGCTGTGAATCAGCTTAGTTATAAACTTCCTGAAGCAGGTTCTGATTTGGTGAGTGTCGATTCTCAATGACTTTCTCAGATTGCTGAAAATAATTTGGTGGCTTTGAGTATTGATGTGAAAGATTTGGCTGGGCAGTGAATTTATTCTCAAGTTTCTGTAAAAACTAAGAACGCTCTTTTGAAGCCGTGAACTGTTGCTACTGGTCAAGTTGAACAGATTGTTAGTGGTGCTATCCAATCTTTTGTGCAAGAAACTTTTGTTTCTCATACTAATTTTTTGGCATCTAATGGTACTGTTACTGTATATTTCTATCCTTCTTTTCAGGCTGGGCAGGATGAGATTGTTATCAGTGTTCCAGGTAGTCAGGATATTTCTATTCCTGTTGTAGTTGAGCCTTCTTCTCCAAAAATTGTTCAGGTGATTACTGATTCTGATCAAATGAAAATCTGATCTCATCAAGCTGCTTTGGTGGTTGTCAAAGATATTTGGATGAATCAAATTATTGATCCTGTTGATCTTCAGATTTGACTAATTGGATCGCTTTCATCTAGTGGATCTACACTTTTTAGTGTTCCTGTTCAACAGTGACAAACTTCTTTTCCATTCCAAGGTCTTGCTCCTGGAGGGAAGTGATATATTTATGCTTATCTGAAATGAGTTGCTCTCGAAAATCAAAAACCATGATATAAATCACTATTTGTAAAAAATAATTTTCTGCCAACTGATAAACTCAATGTTATGTATCTGAATCTTTTTGGTGCAGATCGAGGAAATATGTGGTGATTTTTTTCTGACTATAGCGGAGTAGTGACAGAGATGATTACTCGTTCTGAAAAATTGTTGGCTGTGACGACGATGCTTGTTGATCCGTCACATGTTCGACAAACTCCTTTTGTGATAGCTAATAATCTTACTCTTGATGTTTCTCCTGATCAGAGAGTTTTTCTGGAAGTTTCTTCTTCTGGATTTTCTTATCTTATTGACTGAGTTGGGCGTGCTGCTCTTTGATCTTATTCTGACTATGTCTTTAGATCAAAACCACTTCTTGAAAATGTGACTCTCAATGATTTCTTGAGTAATAGTGTGGTTTATGTTCCAGAACTTACTGATGATGAGATAGAGACGAATTTATTGCAATGATATAAAGTAGTTATCAATGGTGAAACATATGTCGATTTTTCTCAAAATTTTCTCAAACCAGGAGTTGAAATTTTATATTCACATGAAAAAATTTTAGGACATAGTTTATTTGATGTTTCTTTTGAAGGTAAAAAAATAGGTTCTTTGTTGCTTTCCAGAGATGATACTTTTATTGGAGATCAGAAAGATAATCTTGTTCAGATTTTTGATCATTCTGTTTATAGTGTTATTGATGTTTTTGCTGAAGGTAGTACTAATGGTATGCGTGGTGTTGGAATTTCTTTGATTGATGTGGTATTGGCTGCTGATTCTGATACGGTTTCTTCTATTCAAGATAGTATAGATCCTGAGAAAAATATTGCTTTTCAAGCTCAGTATAAAAATATTACTGCTTTTAGTGCTGGTCAACCAGTTGGAGAATCTTCTCTTGCTTTTGGATCTGAATTTGTCGTTAATTTTGGTGATCCAGCTTTGAAGAGAATTGATAGTAATGATCCGATTACTAGTACTGATTTTGACTGATGAATTGGAAAAACAATTTATTCTGATAGTACAAAAACTATTCATCTGGTCAAAGAGATAGATTTTAATGCTGATGGACAAAAAGATTTGGCTATTATTTATAATGATGGTACGGTGAAATTTCTCAAAGAGTATGGAGGGAATGTCTCTTCTACAGATTTGGGACCTGCTTTGCTTATTGCTGATGGAATTGAAGATTTGAATGTCTGAGATGTTGATGGGAATGGATATCCTGATTTGCTTGTCAAAACTCCAGCTCAAAAACTAAGAGTTTATAGAAATAATGAGTGAATTTTTGATGTCGATGGAACTAATGTTTGTCTTGATGTTCCATGATGACCGCAAGATTTGAGTCAGGTTTATCAGATTTTTTTCCAGGATATGGACTTGGATGATAAGCTTGATATTATTACCAATGATTCAGATTGATCTATTAAGATTTTTTATGGTGGTAGTAGCTCTGCTGGACCACATTATCTGAGTACAGATTCTTTTGGCTGTGATGCTGGATGGAAAAGTAGGCAAGCTGGAGCAGTGAAAGTAGTGAAAAATTTTTCACTTAAAATTATTGATTGAGAAAAAATTTATGATAATAGTCTCGTTCGCTGGGCTTGATTAACTGAGCCTTTGCAGCCTATTGATTCTAATGGAGTACAAGCTAATAATCCTATTTCTCATCAACTACCATCTATTGGCTGACCAGCTCAAGATCCTTCTATGGATTTTAATAATGATGGTACTGTGAGTGCTGATGAGATACAACAATTTTCTCAAAATGTCGCTAGTAGTTCGTTGATGAATGCTGTTGGACAGTTTAATGTAAATTCTCTGGTGCAAAGCTGAGCTAGTCAGCTAATGAAATATGTCGAATCTCCAATCAATCAAAAACCTTTTTATGAAGCTATGAGTTTGGATGATGTTCGTTATGTTCCCATAAAACGCTTAGAAACAAATGATGCTGTCGAAGCTTATAAGATTTATAAAGATCTTAACTGAGGTATTTTGTCACAGTGAGATAAGGTTCGTGTTACTTTTCATCTCATAGGAAAACAAAATACGACACTTTCTTTGTTTGATAGAATTCAATGACCTTGGATTATTGATGTGGACGATGATGGTCTTATGAAATCTTTTGATCGTGGAACAACAAATTCTGGTTCAAAAATGATTTTGACTCCTTGAACTGATTATGAATTTATGATTGATAACCTTCCGATAAAGCAGTGAGAAGATGTAAATTTTTCTTATGAATTGGAATATCAGCCGACGCAGACAGTTAGAATTGATGTGAAAAAAATTGATACGGATATTTATCCAGATATAAAAATTTTTCTTACTGATAGTTGTTTGAAGATGTTTTTTGAGTTTATAGGACATTATCAGCTGAATGTAAGAAATTATCTTGAAAATTTTATTAATCTGCAAAATATTGTAAAAAATCATACTGATTCATTGCAAAATAATTCTCAACAGGCTCAAAATAATTTTATGTCGGGTCTTAATAATTCTATTGCACAGCAGTCTCTTACTAATATGCCTTGAATTAGTAGTGTTTTGGAACAGTTTAGTTTGACGAATCTTTTTCAAAATAACTGAGCTGCATCACTGAATGTTTCTTTTGGATTTTTGAATGATATTAATGAAAAAATAGAGGCTTGATTGCAAAAAACTTTGCAGTGATTGTGTAACGGATTTAAGATCTGAAAAAATAGCTGTGGAGGATTGCCTTTGCCTTTTAATATGGCATTTTTGTCTCCTTGAGATTTCAATCTTTTTGGATGTAAGTTGATGCCTGATAAGTGATTGCCTGCTTTCTTTTTCCCTGGTACTTTGGTTACTCCTGCTGGTCCTATTCCTTTTCCTTGGTGACTTAAATCTCCAATGGACTCATTTTACTGGGCTCCTGGAGGGCAATATCCTTCTATGATTAGACTCTATCTTTCTCCTACTTTGACTATGGGACTTGGAGTTGCTTTGTGTCTTGGGCCTATGAAGGTTGGAGAAAATATTCCTCAGCCGTTTAGGAATATAGCTGGAAACTGTATTGTGGTAGCTCTTTCTCTTCCTAGTAATTGTGGAAATGATAATTGAGATTCTGATGCTAATCAGATTTATGATTGGCAAAAAGATTTATCAGAAATTGGTGTTTGTAAAAATATTGATGAGTATGATACTAATCCTTCTTTATCTCTTGGTAGTCAAACAAAAAAACAAAGTCCTTTTGATGTCGTTTCTCCAGCTCCAAATAATATTGGTTACAATAATTCTCTTCCTTCAAATACTGTATGAGGCTGACTTTTTATGATTGATAAACAACCAGTCAAAAGAACTTCACTCAGAGATGCTGATGTAACTCCAGTTACTTTAAATGGTGGAAAGCCTGCTACTTTGAAAATATTGGCTGGTGATGTAAAATGACTACCAAAGTGTATTATTCAACAATGGCTTGATAATCAAATAAAATATATCGTGAATAATATGTCTAGTATGACTATTGCTGTCTACTTCCCAGATTTTTCTCAAGTGGCTGAAGGTTTTGATTCTCTTCGTCTTGATAATTTAAAAAATTTGATGGATGAATCTAAAAATGAGGCTGATATTCAAATCAATAGAAAAAATAATCTTGAAGGTAAGCCTGCTGAAAAAATAATGAACTGGTCAAAAAATAATCTTATTCAACAGGCTCAGCTTACTAATCGATGAAATAAAGTTTCAAATCCATTTGATGCTATTTCAAGAATGTTTGAAGAAGTACCTTTGGTGAATATGAATACCAGAGATGTGACTGTTACTATTCCGTTTATTTATTCTGAAGATATCGTCAGATATACTGCTTTTCTTGATAATTGGATAAAGAGAAATGAAGTGATTCTTGATAATTGGCTTGATCTATGAGCTAATGTTTTAGGTTTACTTGGGCTTGATCTGTATAATGCTACTGATAAGGCTGCTCTGGAGCAGTGTAAGGCTAATTTTCCAGAATCTAGTATCGATAGAAAAATCTGTACCAAAGAAATTAGTTTGGCTAAACTTGAATGATCTCAACAAGGAGTCTTACAATGTCGCCTCCTATCTACTGATAAGAAAAAACAAAATTCTTGTCTTAATGAAAAAATTTCTCAATCTGCAAAAAATATTAATATCCCTAATAAATGTGCTAATGAACCAACTGATTTTAGTAGACAGGGTTGTATTGATAGATTTTCTAATTATGTTAATTATTTCACTAATACACTTTGAAATGCCCAGCAATTGATGAGAGTGATCAAGCAGAATATGAAAGTTTTGGAACAATATAAACAATTTCCTCTTAAACTTTATGATTGGATTCATATTTATGATAGATATTTGACTGAGTTGACTGATATTCTTGAATGAATAGTTTCTCATCTCAATAGATGGTTTGATATCAATGCTAGAAGATTTGAACAGTATGTTGATACAATTATTTTGCTTGTTGGTATCTTTAAAACATGGCAAGCTATTATTGATTTTTCTACGAATCGACAAAGTAAATGTGCGAAGTGTAAAAATGATAACTATGATTCTTATGCTTGTTCTCTTAGTATGCTTTGTATTAATCTCCCAGTGATTCCAATTCCTCCTATCAAAATACCAAATATTTATCTTGATTTTTCTAAGATGGATTTGGGGATGGATGTCTTGCTCCCTAAATTTAATTTTGTTCCAAGTTCTATACCATTACCAAGAGTGCCAAATCTTCCAGAACCTCCTCAAGTAACTATAGATTTACTTACTCTAAACTTGTGAACTATTGATCTTCCTTTCTTGGATTTGCCATCTGTTTCTATACCTGATTTGCCTATTTTACCAACACCTCCAAATCTTCCTCAATTACCTTCTTTTTTGCCGTCTATAAATATTAATTTGCCAACATTGCCACCTCCACCAAAAATTCCCAAAATTACTCCAAGTATCAATATCTCTCTCAAAGTACTCGAATTTTTGGGAACAATTTATTGTATTATGAAATGAAATATCGGACTTGTTTGAGAAAAATGAGTGAAATCAAAAATTGAACAACTTACTCAAAGGACTTGGGAAGTGAATCCTTTCGATAGTTTAAAAATTACAAGAAATCCAACTCCTTTGCAGTGAATGGACATCAGAGTAGATACTTTTGTTAATTTAAGATTTAATTTTGATCAAGTTTATGCTGTGATAAAAAGTATTGCAGATGGGGTGAATCAACGAACTGAAAAGCCTTGAAAAATTTTGGAAAGTAAAATAAATGAATGATCTAGAAATCTCAATAAGTTTTATCAAGATCAAATACAAGATCCTTTACAACAAAATGTTGATATTAATATTACTAGTTTTGATTACAAACCTGGTAAATATGATTCTGATGATTTGAGTTTTGATTATGGGGCGCTTTATGAGTCTGGTAAAAATGATGATTATCAAACTGTCAAAAATACTCTGAAAAAAGAACTTAAAATCTTGGCTACTAAGGTCGAATGACAGGCTCAAACTAATAAACTGAAAGCTTTGATGGACGAAGTGAACTACCAAAGTGATGTCGAACCAAATAGAGAGTGAGTGGCTCGTGTTTATCAGACTCTTGCTGAAGATGTAAGAACATATCAAAAAAATCTTTCTGAAACTAATCAAACTATTAAAAAATCTTATGATGACTTTTTGAATGGTTTGCAAAAAAACAAATTAGTAGCTGATCATGATGAAGAAAAAAACTATTCTGCTCCTTTATTTACTACAAAGGATAAAACACTAGATCTTTTGAATCAACCTCATCCTGAAAAGACATATTTAGAACTCAATGCTCAGATGGTTTCTGGCTATAAAGCTGCTCTTTCTCGCTATAGTGCTGTGCAGCTTTCTATGGATGATGGAACTTATCAGAAGGCAAAAACTTATGTTTCTGAACTTGATCGTGATGTTCATCAGGCTTTGATCGCTTATGGTGATCAGCAAGCTCCTTTACTGGCTCAGTGAGCTACTACGACTTCTTCAACTATCTCTTCAGCTTCTTCACAATCTAGTTTTGGTATTGATCTTGCTCAGTATGTGAATGGAATTTTTGTTCCTAGTACTGGTTTGGATCAAATTCCATTGAGTGGAGGAGGCTTTGTAACTTGAGTAATTGATACATTTACTAATGTTGTCGACTCATCAGTTTTTGTTGAACAAATTGCAGAAAATAACTTTTTGAGTGATGTGAATAAAGATCAGAAAAATGATTTAGTGATGCGAGATTCAAATAATGTTTATGTTAAATATGCTGATCAAAATTTTAACTATGGTCAAAATACTTTTTCTTCAACTTTTTATGGATTACCATCTTTGCGTGATTTAGAGGATTTGGAAGATTTAGTTGATGATGGTTATGCTTCATTTAATTGATTATCAGTCAAGATTTACGACCAAACCTGGGAGGTGAAAAATTTTGCAATGAAATGACAAAATGCTGATACTCTTTCTTTTTCTTGGTCTCATGATGGAAACAATTATGGTTATGTTATTAGATTGGTTGAAAGAGTAGATGTTTTCCATGATAAAGAGCAGGAATTAAATTTTGTATCTCCATGATTATTGGATAAAAATTTTGTTGTTGTGTTGCCGTCGCTTACTGGATCTGATCAGGCTCGTCTTTTGCTTCCTCAGGAATTGGATAAAACTATAAGTAGTCTTCAAGCTGATGGGGAAATTATTTCTTTAAAGGTTTTTGATTCTGGTTTGGAAACTGTTTGAGTTGCTCTTGAAGATCTTGATAGAAAGCGATATTATTTACAAATTGCTCCTTTGAAGCCAGTTTATTCAAATAATGGGCAGCTTGTCAGGTTTGAAAAAAATTGACCTTGGTCTCAACAAATCGTAGCTTGAAGGCAAATAGCTGCTGATGATCAGTGACCTATTTTGCAAGCAAATCTATTTAGGATAAAAACTAATCAATTAGTTTCTCAATGATATAATCTGAAATGATTTATCAATACAGCTTATGATTTGAATGCTGTTTGGTCTGATAACGTGGCTGTAGAAAAAAGCTGGATAGAATATTCTGGTTCTCTTGTCGCTTCTGGACAGGGTGGAGAAATTTCTTTGACTGGATTATTTTTTACAGGTTTACAAAAGCGTGATTATATCTTTTCGGCTCAAGACTTTGCTGGTAATATTGAGAAGCAAAAAGTTACTCTGACTATAGATTCTCCTATGCTTAGTTTGACTGATGTTAACTTTGAAAATGGTGAATTTGGCTCCTTGGTTAGTAAACTCTCTCAAGATATAGACACTGGTTCTGTAAAATATGAAAGATTGAGAAATGGGGTATGGAAAACTTTGACGGGTGTAGATTTATGAATTTCTCGTTCTCTTTTCTCTGTGAAAGAAAACCAACTTTTTGCTACTGGAAGAGTTTTTGATCTTGGTAAGGATATTGTTTTGTATGCTCAAAATGGTGATGAAATGGTTACTATTGATGGTAAAACTACTCAAATTATTATTAACCCTGCTTATCAGCTTCGTTTGGAAACTAGAATGTCTTTTGAAAGCTATTATCCTACAGTCCAAATTTTTGACAAAATAGATAATAAGGTTATATTTATTATACAACTTCAAGCTAAAAATTTGGCTGGATTGAATCCTCTTCAGATTCTTGATAACCAATACAGTTTACAGCCTCTTAGTTGACAGGTTTACTGACCTTTTGATGGATGATCTTGTCTCAAGAAAACTTATGGTGATTGTGAGTTGTATATCTGATCTCAATGATCTTTGTATGTTCCAGCTCCTTATCACACTCAGTATCATTGAACTTATGGTTATCAAAATAATAGTACTCTTTATCGTATTACAAATTTGTGATGAAGTCAGGTTTTATCAATCACTTTTGATGCAAAATCTCTTGTATGATCAGGCAATTAGTCTTGGTGATAGGGGGTGTTGTTTTGTCGATGTCTTTTGTGAGAGCAGAGGAGACTTCTGATTGTAATCTTGTAACGACTTTTGTTCAATGAGGAAAAATTAACTTACCTTCTTCTCTGGTTTCTCGCTATTCCCAAATTTATTCTCAAAACGATTTAGAGGTTGCTTTTGTTCATTTATGGTCTTATTGTTGTCAAGAAAAACTTGGTAAGAATCAATGTGCGGATAGTAATAATTTGCCTTCAGAAGTACCAGAGTCACCATATTTCTTTGATCATTTGATAGATGTGGGATTTAGAAAATTAGATGGAGATCCTCGTATTTCTTATGATGCTCTTGTTTTAAATTCTCGATGAATGGAACGAAGAAATACTATAACAGATTTAGCAACAAGTGCTGAATGAAGTAAACCAGAGCAAATATTTGCTTATTTTCAGAAGTACCGAAAACCAGAAAATTTATTTAAAGATGGCTCTCAGATTGGTTGTTCAAATTTTTCTTTGAAACCGATTTCTGAGGCTTGACTTGCTAATAGGTATTTACAGGTTTGTGCTGCTGCTTCTTGTATTGTTCAAAATGAAGCTTTTACGAGTCTTGGTTTTTGAGTTACGAATAGCAATACTATTAAAAACCGCTGTAATTCTATGGCTTTTGATCGTTATAAGAGAGAAGTAGATTATGTTGAAACTGTTTCTTTGTATCAATCTTCTAAAATATTGACCGATGGTTTTCATTCTTATATGTCAGATTATTTTCTCCAAAATAGGCGAGTCACCTTGATGGAAAAATTTGCTGATATGGATTCATCGTTTGCTACTGTGGTTCAAAAAGTGATGGAATGAACTAAACAATGTTCTCTTTAATCTCATCGTTATCTCTGATGTTCAAAAAATTATTTTCTCACTTTATTTTTGTTCTTTCGCTTTTCTTTTTGATTATGCCATTTTTTGGATTCGCTGTGGAAAATGATTGTGCTGTTTGTTCTACTTCTTCTCCTGAATTTCAACGCTATATTGATTTTTCTGAAGCTGTTCTTGGTTCTTTGCAGCCAGTTGCTTCATCTCAAAGTAATGCTGGAGGATGATTAGTTACTGCTTTTTCTCAATCTCTTAAGTGAATTAGTAGTGCTTTTCAGACTACTTTTGGTAGTTTGACAGCTTTGGTTGCTTTTTCGGTACAGACAGTAACTTGAGTGCCACTAGAGTTTGCTGTGTTGGTTAGATGAAAAGCTGTCATTAGAGATTATAAAAAACTTATGATTGTGGAAACTAAGTTTACTGATAAATTTCTGGAACTTGGTTCTCAGAGAGATCTTATGTGACCTTTGGATGATAGTGTTGTGGATAAAATAAATAGTGCAATTGGTTCCCAGAGAAAATCTCAAGGCTGATTTTTTGCTGAGGCTTCTTTATTTCCTTATAAAATTTCTGGTAGTGAAGTAATTTCTTTGATCTGGGCTTTGAACTCTAGATTTAAGAGATTTGTTGTATTTCATGATATTTCTCAATTTCGTAATGATACTATTTCTTATTCGGAAAAAACTAAAGATATATATTTTGATTTTGATGAAAATTTTTTTATTCAAATGAAACAAAAATATAGTTGTATTTCTGGAACTATGTGTTCTCAGAGTTTACAAAAATTTGGAAAAAGGACAGAAGAAATTTTACAAAAATGACTTTCTGGATTTAAAAAATCGGTAGATGTTTATAAGGCTTCTTTGAAAAGACTGAAACAACTTTTTAGTAAAAAAAGTAGAGATGATGCTTTTACGAGAAGGCAAAATGATCTTATGAGAAAACAGTATGGTATTGATGCTTTGAATGCTTCTGATTCATGATTACCTGGTCTGAAAAATATGGCTGAAAAAATGAGAAATATAGGTAAAGTTGTGAAAGATGCAGCGCTAGATGTGAAAGATTTTTATAGCTGGAATACTCCTTTAGCTGATCAGAATGTACAAGAGATTAAATCATCAGTCAGAGAACAATCTATTTGAACTCCAGCTTCTACTCTTATGAAGGATAGATTGTTGACTGATTTTCAGATGGCATTGGAGCAAGATATGGCTAGTGTCTTGGCTAGTCAAGAAAATGATTTTGCTCAAGCTGCTTTTCTCGATCCTGCTACTACTACAGCTCTTGTGCCTGAAATCAGTATCTTTGTCTATGATTGAATTGATTTGCTTTGATCAAAACAAGATAAACAATCTGCTAGATCTAGTATTGTAAAGCATCTTTGAAGTTCTTGTGAAAATCAATGTGTTAATGTTCCTTCTAAATGCTGGTATTAAAAATTTATTATCGTAAAAAATAAAAATGTTTCTAAGAAAAAAAATAGTTTTGAAAAAAATTTCTTTGTTGTGACTATTTTTTTTGTTGAATGTTTCTGTTTTTGCTCAAGAACAATCTCAGGTTGCTGATTTTTCTCTTAAGAAGTGAATGTTTGTAACTGATCTTACTCGTTCTATTTCTCAATATTCTCAGGAGAAAACTAAAAAATGAATTGTGAAAATTTTTTGTTCTGCTGTTTTGCAGTGAGAAAATTTGTCTGCCTGATTTTTGAATTATGACCAATGATGATCTGCTTTTTATAAACCTTGAAATTCTGTTTTTTTGTATTCTTTGTGCTGACAAATTTGATATGCAGATACTTTTTTTCATCCATCGCTTTCTAGTTATGTGAAAAACTCTTCTCGATCTAAAGTAGTGACTAATTTGGATGCTGGCTGTAATCCCGATGGTTCTATGAATGCTTGTAATTTTCGTTCACTTGTTCCTGGTATTTTTAATGCTCTTATGAATGAGTATTGAGATTTAAAAGTTTCTTCTTTATTTTGATATGGAGATAAACCTTTTGATGAATTGGTAACGGATTTCTCTGACAGATATTTTGGGAAAGGAAGTAAATCTATTTTTTGAGCTAAATTGTGTGGTGATGATTGAATTTATGTTAGAAAAAATACTTTATCTGAAAGTCAATCTGATCAATGTTCTCATCCAAAAACTTATGCACTTTTATTGGAATATATTAAGAATTCAAAAAAAATTACTGATAAGCTTGATTTTCTTAATGCTCGTGAAATTATGAGCAAATCAAATCTTCGTTGTTCAGAAGCTGATTTACTTACATCTTCTTTTGACCCGCTAGCTTGTGCTTTTACTAATAATGAAAATCACTGGACTAGATTTCTTAATCTGATTTATAATGAACTTTTTTTCTATTCACTTTTTTCTACATTTTATTCTCATATTTTATCTCAAGACGCTGGTTATTCTGATCTTTCTCTCTCTTCAAATGTGGTTTCTTGATTGGAGAAAAATGCTCAAGAAATTCGTGATCTTCATTTTGAGATTGCGATTTGAAGAGAGGCAGTTTCTCATCTTCAAAGGATGGTAGGCGATGTTTTTCTCACATTCCCTATTCATATTGGCTTGATGATTTATTATGAAGATCTTTTAGCATTTAGGAAATCACTTGTTCAAATTTATACTCCTTTACATCAGTTGTATTTTAAACTCAGAAATGTACAAGAAAAATAACATGAACCAGGATAAAAAGTTTTTATTATGATGTGTTTTGGTGGGATTTATATTTGTCCAACATGTTTTTGCATTGGAATTTTTTCAACCTGATGTTTGGATGAATGAACAATATGAGAAAGTGAATCAAGATAATACTACTGCTTGACTTCCTTCATCTGCTGAAATTGGTGGAATTTATAATGCTGCTTATAAGATGCTGGTGGAGACTAATCTTCGTAGTAATAAGGAAGCTTTTTCTGCTGCTTATCAGTATATAAATGCTCAATATCAATGTAGTATGACTGAATCTGAAGTGGCAAGTGTTCTTTATTTTATACCAGATATTCGTAATCAGGTAAATCGATTACTCGGTCCATTTGGCGCTGATACAAAAACTACTAAAGCTGGTAGTATGGAATGATTCATTGCTTCTTGTACTAAATTTTCTCAGTGCTTACAAAAAAATGGATATATTTCTGATCAAGTTTCTTTAACACCTCTTCCTACTCAAAATTTTTATAGTTCTCAAAGCTATTTGAATTGTACAAATTTGATGAAATCTGCATATTATCTTTCTGAGGCTGCTTACTATAGTCATCATAAGATTGAACAATCATCGAGATGAACTGATATTTTTTCGAATGCTTCGCTTGAAGATAGTAGCTATGATTTGATGATTGATATTCAGAATATTTGATCTTTACTTTTTGGTAATAATAAAAAGGTTGATGAAATTGTATTTTTTCAGATGCCTCGTCCTGGCGCAATTTGACAAGCTTTTGGAGGACTTCAGTGAATCGGTGGCTGAGCTATTTTTCAAAATCAAGCGCTAGATTCTTTAACTACTGTTTTTGTGCCTTGGCAAGGTTACCCACCTCTAACCTGAAATTCTCTTCAATCCGGTGCTCATTTGTTAACAGGGCTTATTTTGTCTACTGGTACTATTTCGCTGTGATCTGGTATTTTAACGCTATCTTCGTGAATTGTTTCTCCTTCTGTTTCTAATCCTCAGTGAGTTTTAATTAATAATGTGTGTGTTGACCAGAGTGCGTTTCCTTTGCAACAAAATATTCTTAATGACTTGGAAAATGAAAAAGATGATTATTATAACTCTTTGAATAGTTCAAATCTTACGAATATTCTCAATGACATTTTACCAGCTATTGGTACTCAGCAAGTTTCTCAAACAGCCGACTGTCAAGGTCCTCGTATAGAAGATAGTATTCAAAAAAGTCGTTCTCTTGTGCAGGCTGGTGAACTGGTTTCTTTTCAAATTTCTTATGCAAATAAATGACTTTGAAATGCTAGAAATACTGCTGTTGCTTTTACTTTTCCTCAAGATATTATTTTTGTATCTGAAAGTCATAGCTTAGATGTTCTTTCTTATGTTGGTAGTGGAAATACTTATCAATGGCGTTTGCAAACTCTCGCTGCTTGAGCTAGCTGATTTGTTGTTATCACTGGTAGAGCATTGCAGAAAGTTGATTTATCATTTTTGCCTCTTATTGCTAAAGTAACAACTGATAGTTCAGAATGCTGTACTCGTAAAGCTACTGAATCTTTTAGTTGACTTATTTTATCTCAAAAAGATCTTCTTTGTGAAACGACTGATTTGGTTCGCACGACTGATGATTTTTTAAATGCAGCTTTTGATCCTCAGCTGACTGCTCCTGGGGGAGCTGTAGATATGTGTGTTCAAAAGTGTGATGCTGATTACCCAATTAATTGATATAATTCTCTTCTCAATAATTCTGTCTGTAAAGCTCAGTGTCTTTGTCAAACTATTTGAGATACTTCTGATCCTTTTTGGATGAGATTTTGTTTTGTCCCATGACAGAGTAGACCTATTGTTCCTGGGAAACAACTTGTAAATATTGAAGAAATTGTTGATGAAATAAACTCGATTTTAATTGCTCTCAAAAATAGTGGACAACTTTTAAAGAGTAAGAAAACTAAAGAAATTTTGGAGACATCGATGCAAAAAATAAAACTTAATAAAGTTTTTCACTTTGATTTTATTGTTAAATTTAAACCTATTTTTAACCAGAAAAATAAAAAAACTCAACAAAATAAAAATACTGCTACTGAAAATAAATTAAGTCAGTGAATTCTTCAGAATGAATGATCTCTTAATTCAAAATCTGAGAGAAATAAATATTTGATTATCTGATTGCCTGGAGCTAGTGATGCTTGATTTAAAGATGCGCCGACTGTTGAAGCTTATAATCAAAATCTTGCTACTTTGAAAAATTATGTCGGTAATAAGCCTCCTTATGATCTTGAAAACGCTAAAAATCTACTTCAAAAAAGTATTTCTATCGGTGTTCAAGATGAATTTTATGTTTTCTTTGAACAGAATAGAAATTACCGAGTTCAACTTCAGGATGTTTTGAAAAACATAAAAGATACTGCCGAATCTCTTGATAAAAAAATTCAGTCTTCTGCCAAATAAATTTATCTAAAAAACTCTGGAACGAAAGCTCCAGAGTTTCTTTATTTATATGTTTTTTTCTAAGAATTTCTTTTTTCAGATCGTCTTTCTAGTATTATCATGGCACTGACGGTGTCTTCGGCTACATTTTTTTTGAAATTTGATACTATTTCTCCAGACTGTACACTTGAATAATCTTCATCAATTTTTTCAATTGATATTTCTGATTTGTCTATGATGTATTCTAGTGATTGCATAAATTTATTTATTTTTTCCTGAATATCTTTTTGTTTACTTGGATATCAGATTACTATTTTTTTTACATAGTTTCTTGTAATGATGTCGGATATATTAAAATAGATCATCTGATCGTTTAGTAGATAACCAATTGGCATTGCTATATTCGTATTTTCTCACATTGTTGCTAGACCTATGTATTTACTTCATCGATCGATTCCTAATGTGTTTATTATTTTTTTCATTTTTTAAAACCAGAGTAAAAATTTTCTCATTTTTATCTTACTTGAATTGTGTATTGGACGAATCTAACTAATTCATTGTAAAATGCTTGGTAGCTTGTAAATCTTTTTCCGAGAGCATTATTGAGAATGTCAGTCATGTCTTGGTAGAGAGTTTGCTGCTGAGATAACCAAGAACTATTTGTGCTTAGTCTTGGATATTGGATTTTTAATTGATTTATCAAAGCTGGTCGAATGTCGTATGCTGATTTAACTTGTCTCATTTCGTATGATGAAAATCCAGCTGATGAGTTGTTTGAGGTAGTGTTTGATACGACTATAGAACTTGAGTTTGTCGAAATATTATTTTGGTCTGCCGCCACGATTCTATAAGTTCAGACTGAATAGAAGATGACAGCGTTTGAGAGAGTTTTTTGTCCGTAATCTCGAGAAGAAAAAGAGGTACTTGATGGTGACAAACTATATTCAGATGAGTTTGCTGTCCATCGATATCCATTAGTATATTTTTCTACTCTAAGAGAAACGGTGTTTGTATAAGAAGATAGGATTGAACCGTTTTGATATGCTTTGAGAGTGAGATTTATGTAGTTACTTGTTCTTGGAGAGTAATTTGAAGGAGATACTTCTAGTGAAGTCGTGTAGTATGATGAATTTCAACCTACATTGATATTTGAAGATATTCACTGAATATTATTTTGATCTGTTGCTACGACTCTGTATGTTCAAGCTGAGTAAAAAATAACAGCATTTGAGAGAGTTTTTTGTCCGTAATCTCGAGAAGAAAAAGAAGTGCTAGACGGAGATAGACTGTATTCAGATGAGTTAGCAGTGTATCGGTATCAGTTCGTATATTTTTCGATTCTGAGAGAAACGGTGTTTGTATAAGAAGATAAAATTGAACCGTTTTGGTATGCTTTCAAGGTAAGATTTACATAATTGCTTGTAGCTGGAGAGTAATTTGAAGGAGATACTTCTAGTGAAGTCGTATAGTATGATGAATTTTCTTGGACGGTGATGTTTGAAGAAGTTCATTGAATTGAACTATTGCTTTGATCTTTTAGAATTACTCTGTATGTACCAGAATTTAAAAATTTTATCATTGAAAGATTATTTTTCTGGTTGTTTTCTCGTGTGTAAAAGTACAGAGGAGATGAAGCTAAGATCGTGTAGTCATAAGAACTAGCTGTTGATCGATATCCGTTTTGGAGTTTTTCTATTGTTCGATTTGTTATACCTTGGTAATAATTTGATGAGTTATAAACTTGGATTGATCACGCTACTGATGTGTTTTTCGTGACTGTCGTCGGTAGTGAAATCTGGAAATAAGGTGTCGTAGTAGACGAATTTGTACTTACTGTGATTTGCGATGAGTATCACTGAATCGAAGAATTTGAGCTATCTGTCACAAATAATCTATATGTTCCGTCGTTGTAGAAAATGATGTTGTTTGATAGATTTTTGTATCCGTAATTATTTGAAGAAAAATAAGTACTTGTAGGATTGAGATAATAGTCATAAGAATTAGCTGTTGATCGGTATCCGTTTTGAAGTTTTTGTACTGTAATATTTGCTGTTCCTTGGTATGATGAATTTGTAGAACCATTGGACTGAGCATAGAGTGTAGTCGAAATATACTGATTTTTAGATACTGAAGACGCACTGAGAGTTACCAGAAAATTATTTGTATAATTATTATTGTTGTTATTATTATTGTTCGATCAGATTGGATTGAGAGCTCCGCCGTTTGTGAAATCGTAAGAAAATTCTCTGGCAAGATACTGATTTTCTAGTCTGACATAAAACTTAAGATTTCTGACTCCACCGTTTGAGTAAGTGAATGAACCATTACAAGCTCAGAGGCTCTGGATAGTTCCATCCGGAGTGAGGACATCACAAGTCAAAGCTAAAAGGCTGTTGTTAGCATTGGTAATGGTGTTTGAAACTGTATAGTTACTACCATATTTATTGACATAAAGACAAACATTTCCTGCGTCAAATGAAATGCAATTTGCACTACTAAAGCCAAAGAAAAGTAATCCAAACGAAAAGATTGAGAGAATTTTTTTTTGCATGTGTTTATTTTAAAAATGTGTAAAAGTCTTATTTCTGCTTTCTTATCTACTATAAAAAAATACTTGATGAGTGCAAACTTATTTTTTCTTCTGTTCTATGGTATATTCTACGAAAGAAATGACAGCGTTGTAATATTTTTCGTAAGTGTCATATTTTTTGTTGACATCGTTTGTGAGTGTTAGTCTAGTTTGTTCGTAGAGGATTTGCTGTTTATTTTGCCAGTTGATGTTATTGATGAGCTTAGGATATTTTTTTTCTAGTTTTTGGATAACGAGAGGCCAGAGTTTGTAAACAGCTTTTACGTCAGCTCGTTCTGCTGCTGAAAATCAGTCTATAGAGTCTCTTTGATCGATTCTCATGGCTTGATTTACTTCGTCTTCGACTGAATATTCTGGAAGAGCTTCTTTTCTTGCTAAAATTGGCTGATAATCTGAAAAATTTACCTCGAAAGCTTGAGATTTGAACTCATTTTCTAGATTGATATAGAACTTAACTGTTCTTTCTCCATTATCGTTGTAATCAAATTGTCTGTTACACTTTCCGAGGTTTTGCATTTTATTATCTGGTGTCAAAATGTCACAGCTTAGTGTCATAGAGCTGTTTTGAGCATTTTCGATGTATTTGCTGACCTGGTAGGTGTCGCTGTCTATTTTGCTGAGTTGAATACAAAGTGTCCCTGCCTCGAAATCTAGACAATTTGTCGCGAGATCTGATTGGTCTGCATATGTTAAAAGTGGAGTAGCTGCTATAAAAAAAATAGAGAGTATGAGTTTTTTCATCGGTTTAGGTATGATATAAACAAGCTCTCTATACGTAATTTTTTGATTTTGTCAATCTTTTTTGCTAGATTTTTAGTTTTCTGATGATTTTCTCAAAAGATGATAGCTGAATTTCTCCCATCATAGGCGTAAACTCATTGAGATTGATGATGAACTTTTTAATCGTTTCTTGACTGTCTTCGAAAGAGTGTACTAATTGTCTATTTTCTGCTGAAAAAATAATGTTTTTGATCTCACGAGTGTCTGGATCGATTTCTAGACTAAAACCTCTTAGTTTTCCTCGGTCGTATATTTTAGAACCAATTACTAAACCAGTATCTGTGATGGCTATTTTGATGAGTTGATTGAGACTTACATTGAAGAATAAATATCCTCAAAGGACAAAGAAAAGTACTATTGTGCCAATAAAGTTTTTGCTTAGAATGGCTAAAACAACGATTATTGCGAAAAATGATGAAAAAATAATATATCGTCGATGATCTCTTACATATTTTTCTGAATTATAAGCTGTTACTTCCATTTTTTTGTTTGGTTTTATAAAGTGGTTAATTTATTCCATATTTTATTATAGAAAAAACCTTTTATTTTGCAAATTTTTAGCTACTTTGGTAGTTTGGAAGCGTATTTCGCTTATCTTTTCCTATGGCTATAACTAATTCTTCAATGATTTTTCTATCATTTGCTAGGCGCAAAACTTTGCTCTGAGCGTGTAGATTTTCTCTTTTCTCATGAAATAGCTCAAATGTACCAGGATGTAAAATTTTTATAGTAGGAGAACTCATAGAGCCGTTTTCTCTTTTTGCTTTATAATTATCGTTAGTTTTTTGAAGTTCTGTATCAAAGATGGTTGCAAATTTTTCTAGATTGATTGGGGTATTTGTGAATTCTATACAACATTCATACGATCAAGGTTGATTGATGGTGGAAAAAATTGGAGCAATGGTATACTCTTTAAGCTGATTTCATGTTTCTTTGAGCGTTTTTTCGATTGCTTGATCGGTATATGATACTATCATATGTTCATTGAAAACATCGCAATATGCTTCTAATCTTCCTGTAATCTCGATGGGGAATTTATTTGGGGAGTTTAATTCTGGATGAAGAAATCTTATCGTATCACCTAGTATATATCTATAAAGTCATCATTGTGTTGTGATGATCATCACTAATTCTTCATTACTAAGACTTGCTTTTCGTAGTGTTAAAATTTTATTTTTATTGATTTTATTTAAGTCTTTATTGTAGTACTGTTTTGGTAAAAATTCGTAGAATACTCAATGATTTACTAATAACTCTAATTGATTATTGTTTTCTGTTGCGAAAAATCATTCTGAAGCATTGTACACTTCTATTATTTCTGGTTTTTTATCTTTTTTAAATAAACTGAGGAGGTCTTTTTTGTATAAAGATACTTTGGTTCATCATCAAAAAATTACTTCACAGTTTGGTCGTATTTCATCTATGTATTCTTTGTTATATTGGTTTAATACTTTACGAAAAAGTGTCAAAAGTTGTGAAGGTACTCAACTAATTGAACGGATGTCGCTATCTATTGTTTCTTTAATGAGATTATCTATTTTTTCATCTCGATTTTTTATGTTATTAGTTTCCTGGCTTGGAGCCTTTAAGTAATTTAAAATCTTCGGAAATCAGTAAGAGTGTAACAGATATGAAATGTAGGCACTTTGCGTTTCTTCTTGTTTTCATCCTGTTAGAGCTAATGATTGTCCCATGAAAATTTTGCACTCTGGATGGCTTGAAACATAATTATGAACTAATGTTTTTCCTGCTTTTGAATGATTTTGTTCTAAACTTTCTTTTGTGAATGGCAAAAATTTTCATGGTCATGCTGATGTTGTTCCTCCTGCCTTAATGAAGGATAGTAGTTGATTTTCTGTGAGGATATTTTCTTCACCTTGCATCATTTTTTCTATATCTTTTTTGATTGAGGCGTAATTATTGAGCTCTAGTTCACTGAAGTTTTCATAAAGATTCTCTGGATCTTCTAAGGTTTTTAATATGTCTTCTTGTAATGGTTTGATCTGATCGACATTTGAGTTTCTTTCTAGAATATCTGCTAAGATATTATTTTGTTCATTTCTATTAGCAAAATTTTTGTTTCTGAAGAAAGTTTTTGCTCAATTATTAAAAATGGTTTTCAGAATCTTTTTCATGATTTTTACCAGAATAAAAATTTTTTAATTTTGATGAAAAATTATGGAGTGATTCTGTTTGCGTATCTAGGGAATGGGATAGTTTCTCTGATGTGATGTAGGCCACAAACTCGACGTACGATTCTTTCGAGTCCGTATCCAAAACCTGCGTGTGGAACGCCTCCGTATTTTCTTGTGTCGAGGTATCGATCGAAAAATTCTATAGGAAGATTGTGTTCTTTGATTTTTGAAACGAGTTTTTCATAATCGTCTTCACGAGTTGAACTACCAATAATTTCACCGCAGCCTTCTGGAGCTAAAAGGTCTGAACAAAGTCAAAAACCTGGCATTTGTGGATCTTCTTTGGTGTAAAAAGCTTTGATTCCTAATGGGAAATGTGTCAAAAATATTGGCTGATCTTGTTTTTCCATGTATTGCATTTCCATATCTGAACCAATGTCGTCTCATTGTTTTACATCAAAACCATGTTTTTTGAGATCTTCTATAAACTCTGTATGAGTCATACGTTTGAAAGGTAGAGAAATATTCTTGAGTGGAGAAATGTCTCTTTCTAAAATTTTTAATTCTGCTTCATTTTTTTCTAAAACTTGTTGAATAATGAAGTAGATCAAACTTTCTTGGAGTTGCATATTCTCTTCTTGTTGGATGAAGGCAATCTCGGCATCCATCATCCAAAATTCATTGAGATGGCGACGAGTCTTTGATTTTTCTGCACGAAAAACTGGTCCAAAGTCGAACACACGACCGTGAGCTTCGATAGCTGCTTCGAGATAGAGCTGTCCAGATTGGCTGAGATACATTGTTTCTCCGTTGACATGTTTTACTTCATAGAGCTCAGTAGTACCTTCACAGGCACTTGGTGTGAAAACTGGAGCATCGATTTTGATGAAGTCATTATCTTTCATCCACTGATAAGTGGCTTGAATAATTGTATCACGAACTCTTTGAATGGCTCGTTGAGATTTTGATCTGAGATAGAGATGTCTTTTATCAAATAAAAAATCTGGTCCATGCTCTTTTTGTCCGAGTGGATAGTCGTGAGTCTTGGTGTAGACAAGAAAGTCAGAAACTTGCAGTTCGTACTCGTCTTTTTTTGGATGTTTGCTGACAGTTCCTTTTAACTCAAAAGAACTTTCTTGGCCGCAAGAACTAATTTCAGCGTAACGATCTGCTCAGAAATTTTTTTCTTCGACGACGCACTGAATAAATCCAGAACCGTCTCTGAGTTCGATGAAAGCTACTTTTCCTGATGATCTGATAGTGTTTGCTCGTCAGCGGAGGATGACTTCTTTTCCGATCTGGTCCGCTGTGATGTGTTTGATAAGCATCGATATTTTTAACTGTACTAAAAAAATAGTTTATCTATATAGATTTTTTGGTGGATTTGCAAGGATTTTTGTTTTTACTCTGTGATTTTTTCGTTTTGAAGATCGACGAGAGTCTTGTATGTTCCTTCTTTTTCGATGAGTTCTTTGTGAGATCATTCTTGAATGATTTTTCACTTTTCGAGAACGACGATAGTGTCTGCGTGCATGACAGTTTGAAGTCTGTGAGCTATGATAATCATTGTCTTGTTGGCTGTGATTTTTTTCATCGTCTCTGTAATGAGATTTTCTGATATACTATCGAGTGCTGAAGTAGGCTCATCGAGTAAGATTATCTCAGGATTCTTGATAACGATCCTAGCGAGAGCGAGCCTTTGTCTTTCTCCACCGCTTAGCTTGATACCTTTTTCTCCGAGTTTCGATTCTAATTTTTTTGGCATTTCTTCTACTGTTTTTTTGAGTCACACATTTTCCAGAGCTTGCCAAAAAATTTCTTCGAGCTGAGTTTTGCTTTTTTCGCTAAGCTGGTCGTCTGTGAGGCTGTATGCTAGATTTTCTCGAACTGTGCCATCGAAGATAGCTGGCTCCTGAGGTAGGTAGCCGATATGCTGGTATCGAGATGAGCGCTTGAGTGTCTTGAGATCTTGGTCGTCGGCTGATATAGCTCCCTGAGCTGGATCGTAGAGTCTGAGCAAGAGCTTGATGAGTGTAGATTTTCAGCTTCCACTGTGTCCGACCAGAGCTGTCGTTTTTTTTCCTTTAAAAGTGTATGAAAAATTTTCGAAAATAGAGTCTTTTTTATCGTGATTGAAAGAAATATTATCGATTTTAAGTGAACCCTCAGTGTGTTTGTATTCTTGTGTTCCATCCAGAATTTTACTTTTTATGGACATGAAATTTTGAAGTTTTTCATATCTAATCATATTTTTTTTCATTTCGCTTGACTGGTTGAGAATTGTATTGATAGGTCGTCGGAGGTAGCCGATATAGGTGATGATCATGACAAGTTCTCCCACTGAACTCGTTCCGGAGATGATTTGGTAGCCTAGTGCGATATAGGTCGCTATTTTCATGCCTTCAAAGAAAATGTACATTATTTCATAACTAATATAGCTTCGTAGTTCTATTTGCCAGCTGAGGCGAGGTAGTGGTTTGTATGTTTCGGCTAGTGTGGCTACTTCGCTTTCTTGTTTGTTGTGGAGTACAATAGTTGATTGCTCCATGATTATTTTGGTTGTTAATTTTCCTGTATCTTCTGTTATTTTGTTGTATGTTTTGTTGATTTTTTCTACTTTTTTTGATAGTAAGTTCATTATTGTTATTACAATGAAAAAACTGATTATCGTCAATGCATTGAGCCAAGGTAATGTTCGGAAAAAAATGATGATGATTAAAATTCATCTGATGACTATTGAATATATTATGTCTATTATGTTTTTGAGAATTGTAATCTCTGAGTCTATTCAATTTTTTATTCTGGTGAGTACTTTCCCTGTTCCTATGGTGTTTATTGTTTCGTAATCTATGAGAAAAAAATTTTTTATATATTCTAATGTCTTGATAATTTTTAGTTTTTCTGTGATATATTGTTTGATAGTTCGGTTTGTTCTTGAACATATTGCATCAACTATGGCAACAAAAAAAATAATTCCTAAAAAATACCAAAAATCTGGTCAGATTATTTTGCTATCTAACATATCAATGATTTTTGCTCATGCTAATGGAGAAATGATTGCTGCTATTTCTCCTGTGAATTGAAGTATAATGGCTACTATAAACCATTTTTTCATGAGTAAAAAATTGCTGCATATTTTTTTTCGTTGTTGCATATTTTTTTACTGTTTTTAAATACTTTAAAAGTATCTTTATTTACTCAAAAAAGTCAAAAATGTGACAGAAAAAAGCTGATTTTTTGGTGTTTTATAGTCTTTTGATCTTGTAGAAGAGGCACTCTTGTCAGCCATTGTAGCAATGCTTGGTTTTTCGGAACTCATCTCAGAAAATTGGTCTGATGTCTTCATACGATGTGATGAATCAGCCGTTGAGGTTTGTATTTTCTTCAAATATTTTTTTGAGATTTTCGTAGATGAGTCATAGATCGGCTGGCTGGAGTCTTTCTCCGTATGGCGGATTTGTCAAAACTGTTCAGATAGCGGATCGGTCGATCTGTTTTTCTGGTCAGGTAAATGAGTTTTCTTCAAATACAATGGTGTCTGCTACTCAGGCTTTTTCTGCGTTTAATTTAGCTGTTTTGATGGCTTCTGGGTCGCTATCTTGTCCAATAATCTCATACTTTTTTTCATGAAAAATTTTTCATCTGGCTTCTTCTTTTTCTTTTGCATGAATATTTTTATCAAACCAAGATAATTTTTCGAAAAAAAAGTTTCTCTGGAGGCCAGGAGCTATATTTCTAGCGAGCTGGGCAGCTTCTATGGCGATGGTTCAGCTTCAGCACATTGGATCTATAAAGGGTCTGTGAAACTTCCATCCTGAAAGAAGGATCAGAGCTGCAGCCACATTTTCTTTGATCGGAGCTATGAGCTGATGTTCTCTTCGACCTCTTTTGTAGAGAGACTCTCATGAGGTGTTTAGCATAATGAGAGTTTTATTATGGTTGAGAATGATTTCTATTTTTGCAGTTTCCAGAGAATTATTTTCAGAGTAATTTTCTCAAGAGTTGTTTGTGAGTTGGCTTATTATCGCTTTTTTTCAGATGCTCTGAATCGAAGGTATATGATGAAGAGTTGATTTTATGGATTTTACTCAGATTGCTATAGGATGGTTGGCAGGCAATAATTCTTTTCGATTTATTGATCTGATGAGTTCGAAGAGCTCGTCAAATGTACTAGTGTATCACTGTTTTGTTACTAAAAAAAGTTTGTTTCAGACTCTACTTCGGAGATTGATTTTGGAGATGGCTTGCTGGTCTCCATCGAAAAAAATTCCTCAAGAAATTTGTTCTCAAGGCTGGTATCATGCTCTTTGAATTTCTGTTTTGATGAGTGCTTCAAAACCTGTAGGGCAGCTGAGAAAGAGGTTCACTGTGGATCTGGAGAAATAGTAAAATTTCGTATTTTTTTATTTGATGTCTGCGAGATTTATTTTATCTCCGTCAAATTCCATTTTGAGGAGAGCTTCGTGGATGTTGTCTTCTCTGTAGATTCGGTTTGCTATAGCTCCAAATTCTTCTTTTTCGAGGACGGATGGATTTTGGATAAATGCGAAAGTTTCTTCTTCATCTTTTACGAAAAAGTTTAGAGATCAGTTTGTGTCGAAAACTATGATATTTGAACCTTCAATCTCGTAGTTTCCTGGGAAATTTATTGTTTTTTTGTGATCTTTTTCATATGACATGGCTTCACCAATCGTTAAGGACAAAGTAATTTTATCTGTTTTGGTTTCATTTCATTCAGGAATAAAAAATTTGTCTGCTATGAGATAACCATTTGTTTGTTTTTCAATTTTTATCATTTGCACATTTATCAGGGATAAAATTTTTATTTATACCGATTTGTCTTCGAAAACTAAAATTTCTTTAATTTAATTAAAATTTTAGGCTCTTAGACTTTTGGTATAAATTCTCGTATCGATTTAAATCTTATGGTTTGATAGGCTCATCATGGTAAGATTCTCATCGTGATCGAATTTATTGTAGAGAAAATGCTTAAAAAGTCCATATCAAAAAATATTTTGTCTGAATTTGAGTTTTTTAGTTGAATGTTTGAGTTTTTTTACTATTTTTTAGTTTCTTGTTATTTACTTGTTGATTGAAGACGATGGGAAATATTGTATTGGTTTGAGCTGGGGGAGCTGGAATGAGTGCGTTGGCTATGATTTTTCACGAACTCGACTTTAAAAATCTGGTGTGTATCGACTCGACGGCATCTCAGATTACTGAAACACTTCAAGGTCATGGTATTCAAGTCTATGTCGGAAATCATCCCTATGTCGTAAAGCCAGAAGACTATGTGATTTACTCGGAGGCTTGTAAAGATAGCCCTGAAATCAAACTATCTCGCTCTTATACTGAGGAAAAAATTTATCCTTATCACTATGCTCTCAATTATTTTCAGTTTATCTGAGAAATTTCTAAACACTTTTTTACGGTAGCTGTGGCAGGAACGAACTGAAAAAGTAGTACTACTTCGCTTCTGATTCAGGTTTTGAGTAGTTTGTCTCCTCGTTTCTGAGTCTGAATTGTCTGAGCTTTGGTGCCAGATTTCTGAAATGTAAACTATAAACTTGGACATAAAGATGCGGTAAAATCTATTTTTGAAAAAATTGTAACCTGAAAAATTACTCATTTTGATCATTCGTTATTGAAAAAATATTTTTTTGTGATCGAGAGCTGTGAGTATAAGAGACATTTTTTGAATATGGATGTCGATTATTCGATGATTGCTAATGTTGAACTTGATCATACCGATTACTATAAAGACGATGCTGATTATCAAGATGCTTTCAATGAATTTTTTGATAGAACCAGATATGAAGTTTTTTTGAGAAAATGAGAAAAAAGTGTGGATTTTTTGAGAACGAGGAAGAGCGAAAAAACTTGTGACATAGAGAATAGTTATTTTGATTTTCAGCATTTACTTTGAGATTTTAATCAGGCTAATGCGAGCCTCGTGCAGTGAATGGCTGAGCATGTTTTGGAGTTTGAACGCAGTGGGATAGCGATTCGTGGTGATGATAGCTCGTTGTTGACTATTACAGACATTGATCGTAGTCAGATAAAAAATTTGATAGAACAATTTCGTGGAATTTGGAGAAGGCTCGAAAAATTAGTTGATGATGGGAAACGCGCTATTGTTTACAGTGATTATGGTCATCATCCGAGTTCTCTCGAAGTAGTTTTTGATGCTGTGAAGAAAAAATACCCTGAGAAAAAAATCGTGGCTGTGTTTCAACCTCATCAGGCTAAGAGAGTACTGGAATTTTGGCATCCTTTTTCTGAAGTGCTCAAAAAATTTGATCAGACGATGATTTACTCGATTTATACTGCGAGAGAAAATCTACAGGAATTGTTGGCTGATGTGCAGGTCGAAGCTGTTGATACCAGTGCTGTTCAGACTGTCTCAGATCTGGGAAATCTTTTTGCTCAGAGTGGCGGAGCGGTTTATACTGAACAAGTCGCTGATGTGCTGGAGCTGATAGAGAAATCTACTCAGACTGAGGTGATCGTTATCTTCACGGCTGGTGATCTGGATAGGCTGGTGAGAGGTAGTTTGTAGAAAAATGGGTGGTTTTTATGGCAGAACTAAAACGGTCTTGATTTTATAAAAAAATTGACTATACTGAGACCACAATAGTAAATCCTTATGTACGGGGTTCCGGATGGTTCCTCATAAAGTGTGCATAAGGTTTTTGTTTATTTAAAATAAACTTTTTTCTTCTATTATTTTGTTTTTGATGATATTATAAAATAGATTGTTGTTTTTTTCATATTTTTGATATATTGCTCGAGAAATAAAATCTACTACTTGTAGTCATTTTTCTTGTGCTGGCATCTTAATCTTAATTTCTAGTTCAAATGGATGCTTTTTGCTTTCATCTTTGATATAACTTATAAAGTTGTCATTTAAAACTTTATTTGTTTCTCTGCGAGATGCTATAAATTCTATTTTTTTATCGTTAGGAATAATTTTTTGAGTCATTACTCTGTCTAGAAGTATGTTCACTATATAATTGTATAACATATGTTTTTCTGAAGTTTTGTCCGTAGTCGTGTATATGGCTGATTTTTTGACATATATCGTCATTATTGTCAAATTTTGATTTGCACATAATTCGAGTAATTTTTTTCTGGTTTCAGCTTTTTCTTTGCTACTATGTAATACTCATCACGATATTTTTATCGAAGATTTTGAAAGATTGCTAAAAATTTTTTTTACTATTTTTTCTAAACATTTGTTGTTTTCGCAAAATAGGAAAGTGACTATGAAATAATTACTACTTCTTTTACTTTTATTAAATCATAATTCTCAACTTTCATCCATAAATATATAACTCATTGTCCTTTTTTATAAAAAATAATATTCTGCTCTTATTTGAAGAAATTTGGGTTGATGAGATTGAGGATGACTCATGAGATTCAGATGATGGCTATTCCTGTGATGACAGCTCGGATGAGATTTTTTCCTTGATTGTAGTATGATGAGTCGGCTCAAGAGTAAGCGATCATGACACCTCAAAGAATGATAGCAGCGAGTCAGATTACGAGAATGGCTGTCAAAAGAATTTTCATAAGTCATGATGCTAGGATAGGGAAAGCATTCAGGGCTGTAACTTTGGTGGTGTCGTCGCTGATAGATTGGGAGCTTCCTGTGTCTGATGAACTGAATTCTATACAGTTGCCAACAAACGGTACATTTGTATTGAGTTTTATTCCATTACATTTTGGAGGTTGGTTGGCTGTAGAAGCTGCTCATGCTGCTCCTTGTCAAGCTGTAGAAGCTGCTCATGCTGCTCCTTGTCAAGCTGTAGAAGCTGCTCATGCTGCTCCTTGTCAAGCTGTAGTTGCTGAGGTGGTAGATGAAGAACTAGTGGTCGTAGTATTTGGAGTTCAAGAGTTTGGTCAAGATGGTGTCTGTGCAAAAATAGGAGTGCTGACTATTCAGAAAATTGTAATAATAGCCAGAGAAAAAAATTTTTTCATGATGGAAAATAATTTGTTTATGTAAAATTTATTTTTTGATTATTTGTTTTCCTTCCCTTCCCTTCGACAGGCTCAGGGACCGATAGATTTAGGGACCGTAATTAGCTGAGGAGAGAGGTGATGACTTGATTGAGAGTCGAGCCGTCGAGAGAGGCTTTGTGAGTTTGCATGAGGGCTTGAGTGAGTTGACCTCTCTGAGTTTTGAGGTCTGTGATGCCGAGTTCGGTGATTTTTTGCTGGACGAGTTCTTTAGTCTGATCAAGAGAAAGCATTGCTGGAAGGTATTTTTCGAGCATTTTAATTTTTTCTTGTTCTTCGATAATGCCTTCTTGATTGTTGGCTTTTTCGAGGTAGGTGATGGCTTCGTTCATAGCTTTTACTTCTTTTTTGAGAAGCTGAATTATATCTTCGTCTGTAAGATCTTTTTGGATTTCAATTCTTTTGTTTTTTATCTGAGCTATGATGATTCCTAAAATTATTTTTCCGATTGTGTTTTTTTCTTTGAACGCTGTTTTGTAGTCTTCTGTGATTGTTTGCTCTAGTGTCATTTTTACTTAAAAGCTGATAAAAAATTTCTCCTAGAATAAAAAAATCTGCTGTTTTTGCAATGCAGAATCTTGCTGTAGAGAAAAATTTTTTAGATGGAGCTTGTAATCTTTTTTCTAAAGTGTACAATGAAAGGCAGAAATTTATTTTTTATCAGGAATAAAATGTTTTTGTGGAGTTATGTAAAAAATTATTGGAAGATGCTTTTGGTGACTTTGGTGCTGGCTGTGATCAATCAGGTTTTTTCTCTTTTTGATCCGCAGATTTTTAGGATGATCGTGGATGGCTATGTTTCAAAAATAGGTTCTATGAGCTGGATAGAGTTCTCTCAAGGAGTGGCGTTTTTGCTTCTTGGAATTGTCGGGGTGGCGATGGTTTCTAGAATTGCTAAAAATTTTCAGGATTATTTTGTGAATGTGATGACTCAAAAACTGGGGATGAGCATCTATCAAGATACGATTAAACATATTTTTTCTCTGCCGTATTCTGTTTTTGAAGATCAACAATCTGGGCAACTTTTACAGAAATTACTCAAGGCTCGTAATGATATTCAGGCTTATGTTCAGAGCTTGATAAATGTAGTTTTTATTTCTCTGGTCGGGGTGTTTTTTGTCCTTTGCTACGCATTTTTTGTGCATCGATTGATGGGGGCACTTTTTCTTTTGATTCTTCCGATAATGTGATTTACTTCGTACTGGATGAGTAAAAAAATCAAAGCTATCCAGACGAGTATTGTCTTGCAGTCTACGGAACTGGCTGGAAATACTACTGAAACAATTCGCAATGTTTCGCTTATCAAAATGCTCGGGCTGGAAAGTCAGGAGATGGTGAGGCTAGAAAAAAGTAATGAGAAAATCTTGGAATTAGAACTTCAGAAGGTGAAAATTCTTAGGTCTCTGCAGTTTTTACAAGGCACGATGATCAATGCTATGAGAGTAGCTTTGAATGCTGTGATGTTTTGGCTAGTTTACGAATGAGCTATGAGCCTTGGTGAAATGCTGAGTTTGTTTTTCTATTCGTTCTATATTTTTGGTCCACTGTATCAGTTTGGTGATGTGGTAAAAAGTTATCAAGAGGCTTTTTCTGCTCATCGTTTGCTTCAGGATATGATGAATTTAGCTCCAGAAAAACTTCCAGAAAATCCTCAAAAAATTTCTGCTGTTCGTAGTATCGCTTTTGAAAATGTGACTTTTGGTTATCAAAAAGATGTATCAATTTTACATTCAGTTTCTTTTGATGTTTCTTCTGGTAAAACTATTGCTTTTGTATGACAGTCTGGATCTGGAAAGTCTACGATTCTGAAACTTTTGGGCTGACTTTATCCACCAGAACAGTGACATGTCTTAGTGAACTGACTTTCTTTGGCTGAATGTGACAAAAATAATTTCAAAAAAACTCTCGGAATTGTGACTCAAGATACTCAGCTTTTTGCTGGTACGATCAAAGAAAATTTGCTGTTTGTTAATCCAGAGGCGAGTGATACTGATTGTCTTAAAGTCCTAGAACAGGCTAGTTTGGCTGAGTTTATCGCTGGTCAAGCTCAATGACTGGATACAAAAATCTGAGAGTGATGAATTAAGCTAAGTGGAGGACAGAAACAGAGACTTGCTATCGCTAGAGCTCTTTTGAGAAATCCAGATGTCTTAGTTTTTGATGAAGCAACGAGTAGTTTAGACTCGATAGTGGAGCAGGAAATTACTGAGACAATTCGCAATGTTGTCAGTAAAAATAATAGTTTAATTACTATCTTGGTGGCTCATCGTCTCTCGACTATTATGCATGCTGATTCTATTTTTGTGCTGGAAAAAGGGAAAATTGTTGAAAAAGGTACTCATCAAGAGCTCTTAAAACAAAGCTGACTTTACGCTGCTTTATGGAGACAACAAGCTGACTCAAAGTAGAAGGTAATCCATCCAATGTGAAAGGTTCCCGATATGAATCGGGATAAACTCCACTTATTTTTCTTCTCTTCGCTTGAAAAATAAATGCTCATCTTTTTTTCTGGTAAATGTAAAAAATGTAGACGCAAATAAAATATGGATACAAAAAATTGTATCCCTACAGAAAAAATTTCGAATGCAAAAATGTAGACGCAATTTATTGCGTCTCTATAGAAAATAATTTCTGATGAATATAGAAAAATATCGACATATATCACCTGTCTGTGATAGGCAGACTTCATCCTATTCTCCGCAGTTCTTCGGAGCAGGCGCAATGACGATGAGTGGACGAAAATCAGAATAATCCCGATGTCGACTCTATATGATAGTCTCTCCCCGATATTCATCGAGGGCAGGTCGGGACGCTCACAAACACATTGAAAGTGAAATTTTTAAGAAAAGAGGGCAGGATCCGAAGTAATTATGATGCCATCATCCGCATCTAGTTGCTTAATTTCGTATTTGATTTGCTTTTTTGAAAAAAATTCATATACTGACTGTAATTTGTTAGCGTATAAGATCGCATCGTCTAAAATTATTATGAAATTTCTGGCTACTAGTGACTTACATTTCAAAATGTACTCTCGATATTCGCTTTTTCTGCCGTCTATAAAGACAAAATCGAATTTTCCAAAAGATAATCTTTGGATATCGAGAGCTAAGGTATCTCAGTGGTACGACCAAATATTTCTCAGTTTAGATGCTGTTATATTGGCAATGCATTCTTTGTAGCTTGGATATGCTCTTTCTATAGTTAAGATCTTTCATCCTCGATTGGCGAGAAGAGAGGCCATCATGATTGAACTATATCCTGAAGCTGAGCCAATTTCTAGACAGAATTGTGGTTTGTGTGTTAGCAATAGTTGAGTGAGAAAAGTTTCTGTATTGTCAGAAATTATTGGAATTTTACGATTTCTACAGTCTACTTTCAGCTCGTTCAAAAAATTTTTATCCATATTTTATTAAAACAAATAAATGACAACAGAAGAAAAAACACCGGTAGACGCGAATTTGCATAGTAATGTGACAATTGATTTCACAAAGAAAAGAATTACGAAACCGAAATTAAAAATCAACCCTCAAGGAACAAAACCTTCACTTTCTCCTCGTCCTCAAATTGTGAAAAAAGCTTCTTCTACTGGTGATGAAACTCCAGTAAGAATTTGTAGTCTTCTTGGTCTTGAACAAGTAGGACAGTGTGTTTTTATCGAATATAAAGATGATATTATCCTTGTTGATGCAGGATTGGAATTTTGTGCTCAAGAAATTTTGGGAGCAGATTATGTTATTCCAGATATCGCTTATATCAAAAAAAATATTAAGAAATTGAGAGGAATCGTTTTGACTCACGGACACTTGGATCATATTTGAGCGCTCAGAGATATTCTTCCTGAACTTGATTTCCCCGTAATTTATACGACTCCACTTACTCTAGGTATCGTAAAAAAATCTTTTGAAGATCCAAAAGATGTACCAAAGATTAAATATAAGATCGTGAACCCAGAAACTGATATTATCAAACTGGGATGTTTTACGATAGAATTTGTCCATGTGAATCATAATATTCCTGAGACGATGGCTTTGGCTATTCATACTCCGAAGGGAATTATTTTTAACTCTGCCGATTTTAAAATAGATCATACGCCAGCTATTGATAAACCTGCTGATCTTGCTAAAATTGCTAGAATTGGAACTGAAGGCGTGAAACTTTATATCGGAGATAGTTTGGGTTCTGAAAGACCTTGATTTGCTATTTCTGAAATGGTGGTAGGGCAGACTCTCGATGATATTATCAAAAATACGAGATCGAGATTACTCATTGCTACTTTTGCCTCTAATGTTTGAAGAATTATTCAGATCATTCAGAGTGCTGCTAGGTATAATAAAGTAGTTTTTCTTTCGGGAAGATCTATGGTGAATAATGTAGAGATCTGTAAAGAACTTGGCTATATCAATGTACCAAAGTGACTTATTCGTAAGCTTGGTGACGATATTCATGGCCTTTCTGATGATAGAATCGTTATCTTGAGTACTGGAGCTCAGTGAGAGGAGTTTAGCTCGTTGGCTAGAATGGCTAGAGGTGAACATACTAAATTTGAACTCAAAAAATGAGATACTATTTTGATGTCTGCTACGACTATTCCTGGTAATGAACTTGCTGTAGCAAAGATGATGAATGATTTAGTAGTCAGAGAGATAAATTTGATTACAAATAATGATATGGATGTTCATGCTTCGGGACACTGAGGTGCTGAAGATCATAAGATTATGATTGGACTTTTGAAACCACAGTTTTTTATGCCGTTTTATACTGATGCGAAGTCGAGGTATGCTCATAAAAAACTAGGTTTGATGATGGGAATTCCTGAGGAAAATATCATGATGCCAGCTAAAAATGGTGCGATTATTGAAATGTACGATGATAGAGTGACTATTGCTAAGGATACGGTTAAACTTAATACTGTCTTGATTGATGGTAAAGGAGTAGGTCATCTTTCTGGAGAGTATGTGATCAAAGCTCGTAAAATTATGGCTGAAGATGGTCTTCTTGCTTTGATTTTCAAGATTGATACGAAGACGAAAGAACTGGTCGGTAATATTCAGATCGAATCAAGATGATTTGTCTATTCGTCTGAAGTAAGAATGGTACATACTAAGATAGTTGACTTTGCTAGATCAAAATATCATGACTATCTGAAAAAAAGAAAGGATACCAAACAAATTATGAAAGATATCAAAGAAGATCTCGGTGAACAAATTACTAAAATAATTGGTAGAGTTCCTATGGTTTTGACGATGTATGTCTATATCAATAGAGATCAAAAAGATGAAATTATTGATGTGATTGCTGATGATGAAGCTATTATCTGAATGACACTCGAAGAACAAGGTGGTTATGAACCAGATAATGCTCCAAGTGCTGATACTATTCTTCATGGACAAGGGACAGAAGGAGATATCTTGATATAATTTAACTGAAAAAATTATTCTGGTTATTTAAAAAATCACAGCTGATCCTATTTTGTGAGATGCGGTGATTTTTTTTATAAAAAAACTCCACTCATATGAGTGGAAGTTGAGTTAGAAATCATTTGATTCCAATAGATTTATTGGAGGCCCATATTTTTTTTCAAAAATTTGATCTATTTTTTTAAATATTTTTATCAAACTTTTTGGGCTATTAGAAGATTTAGCTAGTAGGTCGCAGCTTATTATAAGCCATTCAAATAATATTTCGAAGAGATCTATTTCTTTCAAAATATACCCATACCAATCGTCTTCACTTTCTCTATAGAAATTTTTTATGACTATGTGGTTGTGATATATCACAAAACCATTAGTGCAAATGTCTATTGAGTCCAATGAATCGGCGTCTTCTGATTCTTTCATATATCGTTTAACAATGTCTTCGAATTCAAAACTTGCTTGAAATATACTTATTGTTGAACTTAATTTTGTTATGTCGAGATTTGCGTAATCTACATTATCGAAGTGAGATACGCTTTCTCTACAGTTCTCGTCGAAACATAATACTTGGTGAGGACTTAATTTTTTCAAATTTTTACCAAAAACTTTTACGATTTCTTTAGCTCTACTGATATCTTGATCAGTGTTATAATTTTTATTGTTCATATTTTTTTGTTTTCTGTTTATAATTGTGAAATATGAAAAGTCAAGTATTTGTTTCTTGTATTTTGTTAATATTGCAGCAATTAGGTTTACAGATTAGAAGATAGATAGGTATAGTAGG
>CALMTC010000010.1 GCA_937872535.1 uncultured bacterium | reverse complement strand
TATAGACAGAAGAATCAAATTAAAATACTTGGGAATGCTTGGAAAGCAGTAGCTAATGTTCTCTTTTGACAATCACACTGAAAAACTCCAGAGAACAATCAAGATGACTGGTTCGATATTCTTGAAGTAGTTTTTGATACTGCCATAGAAAGAATAGAGAAAGTACTACTTACCAAAGAACAAGCTATCCAAGAGATCAAGAAACTTGGTACTTTAGATGCTCTTAAAAACTATACTTATAGACAGAAGAATCAAATTAAAATACTTGGGAATGCTTGGAAAGCAGTAGCTACTGCTCTCTTTTGACAATCACACTGAAAAAATCCAGCTAAGAATCAAGATGACTGGTTTGATTTACTCGAAGTGGTTTTTGATACTACTATAGAAAGAAAAGAGAAAGTAGAAAAAGTACTGCTCACCAAAGAACAAGTTATCGAAGAGATCAAAAAACTTGGAAATCTTGATGAGCTTAAAAACTATACTAGTTCTCAGAGACAAAAAATCAAAATACTTGGCAATGCTTGGATAGCAGTAGCTACTGCTCTCTTTTGACAATGACACTGAAAAACTCCAGCTAACAATCAAGATGACTGGTTTGATTTGCTTGAAGTAGTTTTTGGTACTACAATTTCTAGATAGTTTTTGCGGTTTGGTGTAGTCAGAAAATAATTTTTATTATGTTTTTATAGTAATTGATTATTTTTTATATTACTCTTCTGAGTTCTTCGAGAGTGGTTTGTCAGTCTATCATTTTGATGAAGCCTTCTTCTTTGAGAGTGAGGAATCAGTTTTCACGAGCTTTTGCGAAGATATCTATGATTTTTCAGCTTTCTACGATGGTTTGTTTTATGTCTTCGGTAATTTCTAGTGTTTCTACGATCGCAATTCTTCCTTTGTAACCTTCTCCGTTACAATCTGGACAACCTACTGGATGGTAAATTTGTCCATCAAATTCTATGATTTTGGTCGGTTTGATGTCATGGATTTTTTCGAGGACTTTTTTAATTTCTTCAGACTCTGCGAAATTTGATTCTCTTTTGATAGCACAGTGACATAGTTTTCTTACTAGTCTTTGACCGACGATTAGATTGATAGCTGGAGCTAACATATAAGTTTGAACTCACATATTGAGAAGTCTGGAGACTGTCTCAATGGCACTGTTTGTATGGAGAGTCGAGAAAACGAGATGTCCAGTTAGTGCTGCATTGATTGCTATGTCTGCTGTTTCTAGTGTTCTTATTTCTCATACTAAAATAACTTCTGGATCGTGTCTAAGGACTGCTTTGAGTCATTGTTCATAATCATAGCCTTTTTTGTAATTGATTTGTGATTGCTGGAGTCATGGAACTTCATATTCTATCGGATCTTCCAGAGTAATAATTTTTTTTCTACCGTTGTTGAGCGTATCTATCATGCTGTATATTGTAGTTGTTTTTCAAGCTCCTGTTGGTCCGGTTACTAAGATCATTCCAGTATTTTTTACGAGATTTTCTTGAATAGATTTAAGGTTTTCACCTCCAAAGCCGATCTCTGTGAAAGAGTGAATTGAATTGGTACTGTCAAGAAATCTCATTACGATGCTTTCTGATCTTAATCCTGGCATAGTATTTACTCTGACATCAATTTTTTTCTGAATACCATTGATGTTTACCATGAAATCAAATCTTCCGTCTTGTGGAAGATAGTCGATATTCATTCTGACACCAGAAATAAATTTTATTTTCTGCAAATATTTTGGAAATTCTTCATGAGAAAATTCTAATACTGTTTTTAGAATACCATCTTTTCTCATTTTCATGAAAATTCCTTTTTCTTCTGATTGGAAGTGGAGATCTGAAGATCATGCTTGAAAAGCTAATCTTATGATTTCTAAGATGAAATCTCCATCATCTTTTTTTTCTCTTTCGTTGAAAAATTGCTGGATAAGTTGTTCTGCATTGTTTCCTTCTGCATTTTGATTTGTTGCTTTTTCTTCTGCTTTTTTTTCTTCTTGTTTTTCTATCTGATTATACCAATCTAGAGCTATTTGATTGAATGAGTCGAAATCTGTATAAAAAATCTTTGTTTTTGCTCCTTTTTCTTCTAAGTTTTTGATAAGTTTTTGAAGATGATCTGGAAAATTATTTGTTGTGAGTATGTGAAATGTATTTTTTTCACTATCAAAAATGATTGCCTGAATTTTTTCGGCAGCTGAGCGATTGAGAATTTTTACTTTCTCAAAATCTGGTTTTATAGACTCGATATCTTGTCTTTCGAGTATTGTTTTGCTCAGATTGTTTAGCATATCACTTTTATTCGAGAGATAAATCGGGTTCTTCTAACTGGAAGGCACGAACTATAAGGTCGGCAGCTTGAGCTTTGGTAAGACGAGGTGATCAAATGGTTCACATTGGTAGTTCTATGATATTGCTTTCAGGCTGAACTTTTTTGAAGATGTTTATTATCTGTTTTGCTTGATCTACACTTATTTCACTTGTTAATTTTAATCCTAGCTCTTTTGTGACTTGTTGTTGAAATAACTGATTTAATGCACTTTTACTATAATCTATTTTTTCTGGTAAATATCCTATTTTTTTTACAATTTCAGTATTGGTTATTATTTTTATGAAATCTTGTGTTTTTACGAAATTATTTGGTTTGTAGCTTTTTTCTGATCGACCTTGAACGATACAGTACTGAGCTAATATTCTGATTTGTCTCTTGTAAAAGCTATTTTCTATGTCTTCAAATGAACGATCGCAAAGACGAAGTATTTTTGCTATTTCTGGTGTGGGAGTTTTTTCAACTTTACCGCTGTTTGTTTGTATAATCGGTGTCATTTCTTTTTCTGTATCTTTTTTTTCTTCCACGATTTCTTCTCTTTTTGGAGATTCTTTAGGAAGTATATTTTCTGCTCAAATAACTGATTCTGGGAAACCAATTGATTTTTTTGCTGGAGGAACAATATTTCCTACTATTATTTCAACTTTTCCTGAATTCCCCGCCTCATCAAAGAAACTGATGTTTGAGATTTCGTTCTCGGTGATAGGAGGCAAATTTATGAATGAACCAGAATAAAAATTTTTTTTATAATAAAGAGTTCATGGTTTTGAGAGGACTATTCTTATTGATACAGGACTGGTTGTTCGTTTGGTTTGATTTTGTATGACTCTTGCTTTTATTGGTCTGGTGTCGATTCGAGATACTTTTGCTATTTCTGAGCCTGTATTGTTATATTGGTCTTTGTAGATGAATGTAAAGATGCCGTTTTCTTTGAAGGTGTAAAAAAATGAGCCACTATTATTGATGATTGTCGCACCAGTGAGTGAAAATTCGACTTTTACAGGTTGATTTGTTGGTTTGCTTATGGAATAACTAATGACTCATTTTTCTGGTGTTGTCGGAATGCTATTTTCACTCATTTGCTTGTTTTGTACTGGAATGAGCGATAGTTTTCCTGATTGATCAAGAAGTTGGAAGAAAAAAATTTTTTCGTTTTCTATGACTTTGATCGGAGAGTGATTATTGTTGAAAATAGTTTGTGTTTCTGGATCATATCAGCTTAGTATTGCTTTAGTTTCTGCTTTGTCTCAAGTGCTTGTTTCGTAGATTACAAATGGCTTTATGATGCTGTCTTTTATCGTAAAGGGAATTGTTTTTGTTCGTTGTTTTCCTGAATTTCGTCTGGTTTCTATGTTTATTGAGAAATTTGTTTCTGCTGATTTTTTGAGAAGTCCAGATCGAGATAACTGAATACCTGTTTGTTGCCCAGAAAATGTCCAAGTGTAGACTACTTGGTTAGTTCCAGAGTAAATAATTGACTGAGGTAAATGGCTGCCTGAGTTTGGAGTTATAATAAAATCAAAGCTGTCTGGAGTAATTAAAGAAATAGTTCCAGATATTATGTCTCCAGTATTTTTGATAGAAATTGATATTGTTTCTCAGATTTTTGGACTCGTTTGGCTGTTTTTTACTTCTCGAATGTCGTTTCAGTTTTCTTCTGCAAAAACTAGGTTTTGTGCTGAATTTTTTACGAAAAAACTTACTGTAGTAATGGTCGCAAGTATAATTGTTAGCCGTATTTTTCTTTTTTTCATTGATATATATTTTTTTGAGGTCATAAAACTCTTTTAGTGTATTCATAAACTCTTTTTTGTCAAAAAATCTGGTGCTTTTTTGGGTTGATCTTGATTTTGTTTGATAGAAAAAATAGTATCAGATGATTTGAACTTCTTTTTATTCTGATAGGTCTGCGATATGTATTTTGTTTTTTGGAAATATTTTAAGATAATCAGACTCTTTTTCTGTTTTTTTGTACTTGGAATTTTTTTGATATTAGGTGTGCAGAATAGCTCGATCCGATCTCATGATAACGTGAAAAATTTTTATCCTGATCTATGAGCAATTTTTTTGGTTTTTGATTTGAATGATTCTATGAATACTAAGGATGTTTTATTTCATTGAAGTAGTGAGAAAGTGACGAGATTGGCCGCTGCTCAAAGGCTTGCTTTAGATTTGATTGATAAAACTTCTGAAAGGGAGGTTGGTGTGATCTTGATGAAAAAAACTGGATCGATTTATGTGGTCCCGACAAGAGATAAAAGGATATTGAAAGAGTATATTTTGGCTATTCACACTACTCTTTTGAGTTGAGATCGTACTACAGTTCTTCATTTCGCTGATTTTTTACAAAAAATGGCTCAACCAGCTGATCATATTGTTATGTTTTCTGATTTTCAATTTGATGAGCTTCCATCTCAGGCCTATGATAGTTCTTTTTCTCGAGATTTGGTTGGTTTGGGCTCAGCTTCTTCTGCTCAGTTTCCTCTTCAGAAAAAAATGCTTCAGTGAATGGCTGATTTGCTCGGTGCGGATTATCAGATTTTTGATGGTAATGATCTTGATTTCTCTCATAAAATTCTGGCTCAGAAAGATGATTTGATGATTTTTACTGCTTTGGTTTGAATTTTATTGTTTTTTTTCCTCTAAACAAAATGCAAAAAATATATGCTAATGTTCAGTCTGATGTAATTTCTTTGTTTGCTTGGTTTCAAGCCGAATTTTTTTTGGTGATTTTGGGTTTTTTTGTTGCTTTATTTTGTGGAATTTTTTTTCTTTTGCGTTTGGTGCATTTGGTTCGCTTTTATCAGAAAAAAAAACTTCAACAGCAACAATTTTTTAGAGAAATGCATTATTTTTATAAAGAACGCCTTTATCATCTTCGTTGAAAAGAATTTTTAAAACAATTGGTTCATTACTTGGAATCGTTTGTTATCGTTGGGAGTTATAAGAATATTGATGATGTTTTTTTAGTTATGTGATTAACAAAAAAAGATATTGTGGCTGTCAAAAGAGCTCTTTATACTGAATATTTTGAGGATATAGCATTGGAGAAAAAAATTAAGGAAATACTCAAAAAAACTTCTTAAAAGGGATATTTTTTGTCTTTTTTTCTTAAAAGAATTTTTGTGTACATTATTTACTAATCAGCATTTAGTGTTTTTTCAGTCAAAGAGAAAATACTTATGTGACCTTTCGCATTGGATGGAAAAAATTTTTTATAGTTTTGGAATGCCTGATTTTTGTTTGTTTTTTGTTTTTGAATTCGTATAAAGTTTTCATGTTTTAATCGTTTTTCTTTTTTTTATGCCAAAAATTTCTGATGCTTTAGTGATTCTCGGTGTTGATAAACAACAACTTTCTGATACTTATATGACACTTTTTGGGAAAAAACTTACTGGTCAAGTTTCTCAAGCAAATATGAAAACTCTTCAAGATCATTTTTCTGCGAATCCTTCTCAAAGTGTAACTGCTAAAAAAACTACTTCTCAAGCTAATAACAAAGCTATCAAAGCTGATGAGCTTAGTAGTGATTCTTTTCTATCTGGACTATGATTTTCTCATGTGAAGGAAGAAACTGAAGAAGATAGTCGTGAAGTTGTTAAAAAAGTCGCTGTTTCATCTAAAAAGAAAATAGAAATTGTTGAAGAAACTCCATTAGTAGAGATTCAAAAAGATGATGGAAGAGAGGCTGTTGTGATTAAAAAAAGTGAACCTATAGTGACAAAAGCTACAGCTACTATTCCTACTCAAACTCCAGAGAAAAAATTTGTTTTTAAAAAATATTCGCCAGAAAATAAAGTTTCAGAGTCATCTGACCAAAAAAATTCTCAGGGAATTAGATATTTTGATACTCTTCAATCAAAAAGTTCATTCGCTGCAAAAGGTCATTCTCAATCTCGTGCTGCTGTTCAAAAAGCTCCTGTGGTGAAACAGGAAAAGGAAGCTAAAGAAGCTAAAACATCGAGTACTCTTGTGAAAAAAAGTGAGATTATGATGGGAGCAACTATTAATGTCAAAGAACTTTCTGAAAAAATGTGAGTTCCAATTGCTGATTTGATTAAAAAATTGTTGGCTAACAAAATAGTGGCTTGAGTTAATACTTCTATCGATTATGATACTGCAGCTTTGATTGCATTGGAGTTTGATATTGCAGTGAAAAAAGAAAGTACGAAAGTTTCATTTGATGATTTGGCTGGTGGTAATTTGCAGTCGATTCTTGATATTGATAAAGATGCTGATAATCTTCAAGAGAGAGCTCCAATTGTTACTATTATGGGACATGTCGATCACTGAAAAACTTCTTTGCTGGACTATATGAGAAAAACTGTCGTGGCAAAGTGAGAGGTCTGAGGTATTACTCAGTCGATTTGAGCGTCAGCTATCGTTCATGATGGAAAAAAAATAACTTTTATTGACACTCCAGGACATGAACTTTTTACGGCTATCAGAGCTAGATGAGCTAAAGTAACAAATATTGTGGTGATCGTTATCGCTGCCGATGATGGTATCAAACAGCAAACTATTGAAGCTATCAATCATGCTAAAGAAGCTGGAGTCTCAATTATTGTTGCTATTACGAAAATTGATAAACCAGCTATTGATATTGAGAGAATAAAAACTCAGATTACTGAACAAGGTTTGATTCCTGAAGAACGATGAGGAGATGTACCTATTGTTCCTTTGTCTTCTATGACTGGTCAGTGAGTTGATCTTTTGCTTGATACTATTTTACTCAAGGCTCATGACTTGAAGCTGAGATATAATCCTTCGAGAGAAGCTGTTTGTGTTGTTTTGGAATCCAATAGAGATACTAAACAATGAGTGACTACTAGTTTGGTAGTGATGACTGGTACTTTGAAAATTTGAGATATTTTGGTGATTCACGATACTTATGGTAAAGTGAGAAGAATTTTGGATTGGAAAGGGAAAGAGGTAAGAGAAGCTACTGGATGAGAACCAGTTATGATTCTTTGAATTCCAAATGTGGTAGAGCCTTGAAGAGTCTGAGAGGTCGTTTCTCATGAGAAAATTGCTTCTGCTAGAGTGCAAGAAATAAAACAACAAACAGCTACAAATAATTCAGAAAATGCTTTGATGAACTTTTTGGCTAGAGCTAATCAGTGAGATGTGGCTCAGCTGAAGCTTGTTTTGAGAGCTGATTTACGAGGTAGTTTGGAAGCTCTGAAGCAAGCTGTGACAAATATTGTACCGCCTGAAAACATTGAAATTAAAATTATTCATAGTGATGTTGGTAGTTTTACTGAATCTGACTTATCTCTTGGGCAGGCAGCTGGAGCGATTCTTTTGTGATTTGGAGTTTCTATTAACTCATCTTTGAAAAAAAAGGCCGAACAACTTAAAATTACTATCAAAAATTTTGACATTATCTATGAGCTGATTGACTATATTGAAAGTGTGGTGACTGGAATGATAAAGGTTGAAGCGAAAGAGGTTTATGTATGAAGACTTTCAGTGCTTGGTATCTTTTTCAAAAGAGAGAAGGAGATGATTATTGGAGGTAAGGTTCTTGATGGCAAAGTTACTAATGGAGCTCAATTTAGAGTTCACCGTGGTGAAGAAATGGTAGCAACAGGTAGAGTTCTTTCATTGAAAAAAGAAACAGAGAATGTTGATGAAGTTTCTCAAGGTCATGAATGTGGTATGAAAGTTAAGGTTGGGAAGAAAATTTTGGAGTGAGATGAACTTGAGTTTTTTACGATGGAATAGTTAAGTTTTTTTCAGAATAAAAATTTTTACCTTTTTTGTTTGTTTTCTTATGAGTTCTTTTTTTGCTGAATTTGTTGCATTTTTGCAGCAGTATAATGTGATTTGAATTTGTATTGGACTTTTGATTGCTACTAAGGTAGCTGATTTGGGTAAATCGCTTATAGAAGATTTGCTTATGCCTTTACTTTTTAGTCCTTTGATGAGAAAGATGCGTGTTGAAAAACTTGAAGATCTTTCTTATTGAGGAGTTCTTTATGGGCGTTTTTTGGCTAGATTTGTAGATTTTATTGTGATTGCTTTATTTGTTTTTATTGTCGTGAAAGCTAGTGGAATTTCATTATCTTCGTAAAAAAATTACCATGAAACTGATTGTTTGACTTGGAAATCCTGGAAAACAGTATGAAAAGACGAGACACAATGCTGGATTTCTTCTTGTGGATCAGTGGGTGGATCAGCAAAATTTTAAACTTTTTTCGTGATCAAAAACTTATAAGGCTGAGCGAACGGAATGAGTTTTTCGTGATCAAAAAGTTATTGTTTTGAAACCACAAACTTATATGAATCTATCAGGAGAGTCGGTTAGTGTTGTTGCTCATTTTTTTAAGATCGCCCCAGCGGATATTTTGGTGATTCATGATGAGATTGACTTTGATTTTGCTAGAAATGAGCTGAAATTTGGCTGATCTCATGCTGGTCATAATGGACTAAAAAGTATTATTGCTCATCTTGGTACTAAGGATTTTTGGAGGCTAAGAATCTGAGTTTGAAGACCTGAAAATGCTCACTACTCTGTTGCTGATTATGTTTTATCTGCTTTTCATTCTGATGAACTTCAAACTTTTCAGGCTGAACAACAACGCCTTTTTGGTTTCATTGAGAAGTTTATAGTTAGTTAAATGCTGGATTAATTTTTAAGACAATCATATATTATTTACTTAATAAAAATAAAAAAAATGACTATTTCTCTTGGAAAAAAGTGACTTATTAAACATGAAATTTTTTTATTGTCTGAAAACTATAAGGGCTTTTCAAATCAGGTGATTAAGCAATTTTTTTCTACAGAACTTGTCTTGTGAGATAAACCTTTTGTTGTTTGATCTGTTCCTGTGGTTTTTGGACCAGATGGAGCTTATTATGTTATTATTGCAAAGATTAAAAATCTGGCTCAAATTCATGATTTTATGGAAGATTTGGTGGCAGCTATTTCTGCTCTTATCAAAAAATCTGAAAAATCTTTTTTTCTGGATCTTGATAAAGTTCAAATTGCTTCTGCAGAAAAGAAACTTTTAATGGAATTATTTGCTCACTCTTTGTATGCTTTTTTGGATTATAAAAAGGAAAAAATTACGAACTACTCGCTTGTAGTTACTAATAGTGAAACAGATTCTACTGAGTTTTCGATGCTTGTACAAAGTTTGAAGATTACGAGAGATTTGGTAAATGATCCTGCTCATAGACTTCATCCTGAACAGTTTGATGATTATGTGACTAGGCTTTTTAAGGGACAGAGAGCTGTAAAAATTACTCGTTTTGTTGGTAAACAACTTCAAAAGATGGGCATGAATGGAATTTATGAGGTCGGCAGATGATCTCAGCATGCTCCCAGGCTTTTGCTTCTTGAATATAAGTGAGCTGGTGGGAAAAAAGTAGATTTTTGATTAATTGGAAAGGGTGTTTGTTTTGATGCTGGTGGTTACAATATAAAACCGACTGGTGGTATGGAAGATATGAAAATTGATATGGGATGAGCTGCAACTTGTCTTGGTGCTTTGCACTATGCTGCTAAAATTAAACTCAAAAAAAATATTATCGTGGCATTACCCATTGTTGAAAATTTAATTTCTGGTGAATCTTTTAAGCCCGGTGATGTAATCACTATGTACAATGGTAAAACTGTGGAAGTTTGAAATACTGATGCGGAAGGAAGATTGATCTTAGCTGATAGTTTATCGTATGTTGAAAAATTTTATAAACCTGAGCTAGTTTTAGATTTTGCTACACTGACTGGTGCTCAGTGAGTTGCTACTGGAAATAAAATCTGTGCTATCTTGGGGAGAGATCATGAACTTAATCAACAGATACAAAATTTTTCTTTTGATATTAAAGACAGAGTCTGGGAACTCCCCTTCTATGAACCGTATTTTAAAAGTTATAAGTCTCATATTGCTGATATGAATAATATTAGTACTGTTTGAAGATTTGGGCCTGGGACAATTACTGCTGGTCTTTTTCTTTCTCAATTCATAACTCAAAAGAAACGAGTTCACTTTGATATAGCTTCACCAGCTTACACAAGTTGAGTTGATGAATTGACTGGACATTGAGCTACTGGAGCTACATTGAGATTGTTGATAAAAATGTTAGAGAGTTATTAAGTTTTTGGATCCTTTTTTGGCTTTGCGTCATTTCTCTGTACGGCTTCGCGAGGGAGTAAAAGAACTAAAGAAGTTTTTTTAGATTTACAGGAAATAATTTTTTCTTGATTTTGTTTATGCTTATACTCTTTTTTTGCAACAAGAAATTATTGGGTGTAAATTTATTTTTTAAGATGATTTTAAAAGATCGAAATTCTGAAACTTTTCAATTTGATAAGTTTAAGACGCAGAAAGCTCTCTGTGTGACTCAAGAGCAAGGTTTGTTGTTTTATTTATCTGGGGTTTTCTCGAAAATGAAACAAAGAGTAAAATTTATTTTTTATTTTTCTTGTATTTTACTTACTTTTTTATTGAGTAGTTGTAAAAAGGAAGATATAAAAAATATTACGACATTTAATGAAACTAATCTGAATTGTATTCCTGAGGGGATTACTATTGATGATTTTAGAAAAGCTGGAAAGCTTTGGACTGATGAGAAAGAACTACAAAAGCTTATTTTTGATAAAAAAATAGGTAATTCTTCTGATAATCCTTATGTTGCAATAGGGTTTGATGAGGCTGGCTTTCTTTATACTACTGAAAAATTTAATAAAGAATTACTTTCTGGTACTTTGAATATTTCTTTTTCAGCTTTTACTGATCTTGAAACTTTTAGAAAAGTTACTGGTTGTATTTATGCTACTTCTGAATATTCAGATGTTATTGATGGTGTTTGGACTTTTGATGCTTTTGTAAAGTTTTTTACTAAGAGATCTGATAAACTTAAAGCAGTTGAAGAAAAGACAAAATCACTTCTTCCTTATGATATTTATTTAAATTCTCTTATGGTGGGAGTTTCTTTTTGATAAACTTTTGTAGTTTTTTGTTTGCTAAGGGAGCTGTGGTTTTTGCCTCAGCTCTTTTTATTTATAATATTAAAAAAATTGCAAAATGGTGTTGATTTTTTAGCATTTACTCAATGATTTTTTTTTAGTCGTATTTCCTTGTAAAAGTAGTGGGCTTTTTTACTATTGGTTTGTGTCGATATATCAAAGAAATTTACTGTATTTATTATTTGAAATGGAAAAAATGATTTGAGAGAAAAAAGTAAACTATCATCAACTTGACCTTCAACAGATTTTTTTAGAATTGAAAACTACTGAACAGTGATTATCTAAAGAACAAGCAGAAGAAAGATTTTTGAAATATGGTGCAAATGAAATTAAGAAAAGTGAAGAAGTTTCTGCTTGGGAGATTTTTTTTGGTCAGTTTAAATCTACTTTAGTTATTATTCTTCTCGCTGCGACTTTAGTTTCAGCTTTAATAGGAGAAACGGTTGATGCTCTTATTATTTTTGCAATAGTTATTATCAATGCTTTTTTCTGATTTATCCAAGAATATAAAGCTGATAAGGCTATAGAAGCTCTTAAAAAAATGGCTGGATTGAAATCAAAGGTTATGAGATGATGAAAACAGTTTGTTCTTGATGCTTCAGAATTAACTATTGGAGATATTATTTTCCTTGATACAGGTGATAAAGTCCCTGCTGATGCTAGAATTATTCAATCTGTGAATTTGGAAGTACAGGAGTCTATTTTGACTGGAGAATCTTTATCGGTACTGAAAGTTACTGAATCTTTGAATAGTGAAATTACTGCACTTGGTGATCTTAAAAATATGCTTTTTTCTGGAACTATTATTACAAAGTGAAGGTGAATGGCTGTAGTAGTTGCTATTTGAATGGGAACAGAAATCTGAAAAATTGCTAAAATGATTAGTGAAACTGGAGATAAAAAAACTAATCTTGAAAAAAAACTGGACTGATTGACTCGATGGCTTGGTGTTATTACTTTGATTATTTGTCTTATTCTTTTTTTAACTTATTTTTTCATTAGACAGTTTCCATTGCATGAAGCTTTTTTGACTGCTGTAGCATTGGCTGTGGCAGCTATTCCTGAATGACTTCCTGCTGTGGTGACTATTTCTCTTGGACTGGGAGTAAAAAGATTTGTTCAAAAGAACGCTTTGGTGAGAAGATTATCTTCAGTTGAAACTCTTGGTTCGGTTAGTGTTATTTGTACAGATAAGACAGGAACATTGACGAAAAATGAGATGATGGTTACTAAACTTTGGGTAGATAATGATATTATTGATGTCACGGGAAATGGTTATGAGCTGGTAGGTAGTTTTTCTGATAATCCAGCTCGTTTCTTGAGATTATTAGAAATTGGAATGCTAGCTAATAATTCTAAGCTAGAAGATGGTAAAATTATCTGAGATCCTACTGAGTGAGCTTTGATTGTAAGTGCAAAGAAAGGTTGATTGGATGAACATCATCTTTCTCAAAAATATACTCGACACGCTGAAATTCCTTTTGATTCTGAGAGAAAAATGATGAGTAGTGTTTACCATCAAGGCGCGGAAGGTGCAACTAAGATTTTATTCTCTAAATGAGCAATTGAAAGTTTGTTGCCTCGCTGTACCCATATTCTTTTGAACTGAAAAGAAATTATTTTCACTGATGATAAAAAGAATGAAATTCTGGCTATTGCTGAAAAATTTTCTACTGGAGCTCTTAGGGTTTTGGCTTTTGCATATGGTCATTGAGAAGAAGAGCAGAATTTGATTTTTGTAGGATTGCAAGCGATGATGGATCCTCCTAGAGAAGAGGCTAAGCATGCCATTGAGAAATGTAAAGAAGCTGGTATTAGAGTGGTTATGATAACTTGAGATAACTTAATTACTGCTCAAGCTATTTGAGAACAGCTTGGAATTCATGGTAAAGCAATGCTTTGAGCAGATTTTGAGAAGATAGAAAATAAAGCTGCGATTATAGATGAAATTGGTATTTTTGCTAGAGTGAATCCAGCTCATAAACAAATTATTGTGAACTTGTTGCAGGCTGAATGAAATGTAGTAGCGATGACTGGAGATGGAGTCAATGATGCTCCTGCTCTTAAGATGGCTGATATTGGTGTCAGTATGGGAATTACTGGAACTGATGTGGCGAAGCAATCCTCTGATATGATTTTGATTGATGATAACTTTGCTTCTATTGTGAATGCTGTAGAAGAAGGAAGGTGAATTTATGATAATATTCAGAAATTTGTTTGATATCTTCTTGCTAGTAATATTTGAGAGATCTTGATTGTTTTCGTAGCTAGTTTGTTATGATTACCTTTACCTTTGTTAGCTATTCATTTATTACTCATTAACTTGATTACTGATTGACTTCCAGCTATTGCACTTGGTATTGATCCTATCAATCCTCTTGTTATGAAAAGAAAACCTAGAAAATCATCAGAATTTATTCTTGATAGAAGAATGATTGCTAATATCTGATTTCTTTCTTGTTTGATGGCTGCCTGAGTTTTGGCTATATTTATACAATTTTATCAGTTAGACTTGGAGATTGCTAGAACGGCTAGCTTGGTACTTATTGTTTTGATGGAGCTGGTAAAAATTTGGGTTATTAGATCTCAGTATGGTTTGAGCTTTTTTTCAAATAAGTGGCTTATTGCTGCTATTGCTTTTTCTTTGTGTTTTGTTCTCCTGATTACCTATAGTCCACTTTATTCGTTTTTTGAACTAAAACCTTTTGGTATGGAGATTTGGCGAGAAATTATTTGAATACTATCAATTTTAGCTTTACTTTGATGAGTTTCTAATCATTTCTTTTTCAGAAAGATATAGTCTAGAAAAAAAGTCTTTTGATGTTTTTGGCTTTACATCAAGGCTTTTTTTTTTATTCTTTCACCAGAATTTTATTTTTTATGAGTGAAGGTTATGTGGTGGAAAAGTTTGAAAAATATGTTTCGTCGTCAAGTGCCTACCCTGAATCGTATTGAAATTTCTAGAGATGCGATTTTATATAATTATCAGCTGTTGAAAAAAATTTCTGTCTCAAAGAATCTTATTCCTGTTTTGAAAGCAAATGCTTATGGGCATGGTATTAAACAGATTTGTGAGATCTTAAAAGGAACTGATGTAGAGATGGTGGCTGTGGACTCTTTTCCTGAGTACCAGATGGTGAGAGATTTTTCTCGTTTTCAGGTATTGTTGATAGGAGAATGTCATCAATCGGTCTATGAAAATGTAGACTGGAATAGAACGGTAGCTGCTGTTTATACTCTGGAAACTGCTCGTTTTCTGATTTCTTTGAAAAAAAATATTCGTGTTCATTTGTTTTTGAATACAGGAATGAATAGAGAAGGTATTCAACTTGATGTTTTAGCGAGTTTTTTGGATGAGATCCAGGATAAAAATTTGATTGTTGATTGAGTTATGAGTCATTTTGCCAATGCTGATATTGATGATATGGGTAGTTTGGATGAGCAGGTAAAAATTTTTAAGAAAGCGTATTATGAAATTCTGGATCGCTGATGGCAACCTCGTATGAAACATATTTCGGCTAGTGCTGGAATTGCTAAGCTTGAAGATTCTTTTTTTGATACGGCTAGAACGGGGATTGCACTTTATGGCTATAATCCACTTACGAGTGAGGATCCTTTTTTTGAAAAATTAAAACTTTTGAAGCCTGCCCTTGAAGTTTTTTCTACAGTGGTTGCTGTTCAAAAAATTAAAGATGGAGAATGAGTGAGTTATGGTAAGCGTTGGAAAGCTCAAAGTGATGGACTCGTGGCTACGATTCCTTTTGGTTATTATGAGTGATTGAGCAGGCATTATTCTGGAAAACTTTTTTTCTGATGGGAGAACATTCATTTACAGCAAGTTGGGACTATTTGTATGAATTTATGTAGTGTCGATGCTGGTGATGTCGATATTGCTGTCTGAGATGAAATAAAAATCGTCAGTAGTGATCTTAATGCTATCAACTCTCTGAGTCGTCTGAGTTATGCTCAAGATACGATTGTTTATGAGACGCTAGTGAAGTTTAATGAGAAAATTAGAAGACTTATTACTTAAAAGACTTGTATTTGAAGAATGATTTGGCTATTTTGATAAAAGTTTATTTTTTGAGTGATTGAAATGAAAAAAAAAGTTTTGACGGGTATAAAACCGACGGCTGATCAGCTTCATTTAGGAAATTATTTGGGAGCGATCAAGCCAATGATTGATTATCAGAATAGCTGAGAGTATGAAATCTATTTTTTTGTGGCGACGATGCATGCATTTACTCAGCTTCATGACTGAGAAGCTATCAGGAGAAATCTCAAAAACCTGGTGAAGCTTTACATAGCTTGTGGTGTTGATCCTGAAAAAACTGTGATTTATAATCAAACTGATATAGCTGCTCATGCTCAGCTTCATTGGGTTTTGAGCTGTATTACTACGATGGGTTTCATGGAACGCATGCACGCTTACAAGGACTCTTTGGCTAAAGGGACTGCTAATGAGGTTTCTGTTGGTACTTTTTGTTATCCGATTTTACAAGCTGCTGATATCGTTCTCTATGATGTCGATCTTGTGCCGATTGGAAAAGATCAAAAACAGCATGTCGAATTTTCTCGCGATATTGCTCAAAAATTTAATCGTCTTTTTGGAGAAACTTTTGTCTTACCGGCTCCTTTGGTAGATGAAAATGTGGCTACTATTCTTTGACTTGATGGTCGTAAAATGTCTAAATCTTACAATAATTTTATCTGACTCCTCGATGACGAAAAAACTGTCCTTAAAAAAATAAAAATTATTTCGACTGATACAAAATCTGTGGAAGAGGTAAAAAATCCTGATGAGGACACTATTTATGCTATCGTCAAACATTTTATTTCTCCTGAAGAAGATAATGCTCTTCGTCAAAAATATCTCGCTGGTGGATTTTCTTATAAAGAGGCTAAGGAGTATGCTTTTGAAAAAATCTGGGCTTTTTTGACTCCTATCCAACAAAAATATGCTACTATTTCTGATGAGCAGGTAGAAAAAGTTCTGAAAGAGTGAGCTGAAAAAATGTGAGCTATTGCTCAGAAAAAAATTACTGAGGTTTACCAGAAAATTGGATTTTAAATAAAGTGGGAGTTTTTTTCCTTTCCCTTCGACGGGCTCAGGGACCGGGAGGTAGGTTAGCTATCCCTTTGATAAACTTAGGCATCAGGAGGTTTAGTAAAATCCAGAATAATCCCTATGATCGATTATATTGATATGTCTTATCCCGATATTTATCGAGGGCAGGTCGGGATGGTCACACACACTTTGAAAGTGAAAATTTTTATATGTTTTAGAGATATTTGAGATGACAGAAAAAGAGCAAGAGTTTTCGGTGGTGAGTGAGGCAGATTTACAGGGAATTAAAGAGAAAGAAGAGAGAGCTCAAAAAGTGACTGGCTTGTTGGCAGGGATTGATGGAGATGAACAAGCTGAGCTTTTGCAGTATATCAAAAAAGTGGTGGTGTCGGGAGGAGATGACGATGATGAGGATTTGAAGGCTTTGAAACAGAATCATTAAATTGGATTTTTGTTTTCACACTGCTCTGCTATCGTTATGAGATCTATAGAAAATTATTTTTCATGATTTGTTGATGTATTATTTCTGTTTTGATCGCTTTGTTGGCTGAGATATGGTTATTTATAGTACTCTTGGCAGTTCTAAGGCTGGTGAGCTTTGGAGAAATGGAGAGAATTTTTTTTTATGCTTATGAGATTTTATTGCATTTCCAGAGCTTTATCTTCATAAGGAGCCACTTGTTCTTTGAGAACTAGTAGAAAAAAGTTTTTTGGCAGCTAAAAGTATTGATTTAATTCACTGGATGGTTTATGAGTGGTATAGTTCTTATAAGTCTGTGATCCCACTTTTTTTGGGTAATGACCTTTTGAGTTTGTTAAAATATAAGAAAAAATGACTTGAAAATCAGACTCCTCCACTGAGTTATGAGAAGGCTGAGCTAAGAATAAGAGAGAGCAAAGAAAATCTTGGTCAAGCTCAGCAGCTTTTTGTCTTTCCAGATTTGTGGACGATGGTTCAAATTCTAGAAAAATCATGATTTGATGAAAAAAATTATTGTGTTTTACACTCAGCAACAAGTTATGCTTATAAACAAAAAACTTTCTGGTGAATAAAAAGTGGTAAGGTGAGTACCTTGTTTTCTACTCATTCTCAAATCTTTCAGGACTGGAAGAATTTGAAACGCATTGAAATGATTGATCCTGCTAAACGATATTATAAAAGTCAGCAAGATCCGAGATATTCAACGGCTGATGTGGTCACTAAAATGGCTGATTTATATGGAGTTAAGCTTTTTTTCTGGTAAAATTTTTATTCAGGTTTTATACTTTTTTCAATTCTTTGTAATTTTTTAAACCCTCGCCGGGTGGGCGTTTCTTTTTTTCTCCCAGGAAAAAAAAGAAACCAAAAAACCCCTCGTCGTCACCAATCTAGCTCTTTTTTCTTTGCCTTGTCTCCCTTGTTTTTTCTAGAAGCTCGCCTCATCATCAAAGAATCGGCTCTGTTTTGCTTGACTACATCACTCTTCTGGTCGCTTCGGTCAAGCTGTGGTGCCGACTTTCGACAAGCGAGTTTTAGCGAAGCTCGAGTTTATCAGTTTGCCAGAAAATTAGTTTTTATAAATCGAGAACATACTATTTTCAGAAATTTCTTTTGATAAGTTACAGTGCTTTATGTAGTATTATTCAGGTTTTTTTGAGAAAATTTCCAGAATTTTTTTATTGTAAAGATGTGGCTGTTCGATATTTGGAGTGTGGCCTGTCGGGAAGGTAATTATTTGTGATGAAGGTAATCAGAGAATAGTTTGATATTTTTCTAGTAGTGAAGGTGGAGTGATTTTATCCTTGTCTCCTCGGAGAAGATAGACAGGCAAGTTTGAATTTCTGATTTGACTGAGGGTCAGGCTATTTGCTCCGATGTCTGGTGATTTAGCTCTACGAGTTAGTTCTCCAAACCATTTTTTGAGTGTTGATGGATCAGTGATAATTTCTAATACATCTTCATAAAGGTGGTGAGGAATTGTATCTGTATCATCAAATTGGTCTTCGATAAGTCACTTTATTTCTTCGATGGTCGCTCCTCCGCTTTTTATTTTCTTGATTTCTTTGAGTCAGAGATTTCCAGCTATCATTTCAGACTGAAGTCCTGAAGCTCATGAAAGAATGAGTCAGCTTATTTTTTCTGGATGCTGAGCTGCGAAATTATAGGCTATTTCTCCACCAAATGATACACCTTCCAGGATTATTTTCTCTGAAGTTTTTTGGTCTAAGAAATTTTTTATGTATTTTACAAAAAGCTCATTTGAGTAATAGTTCTGATTTTTTTCAATTTCTTGGTCATAAAAATGTTTATATAATGATAGAGAAATCTGATGAAAATTCTCATTGAGATGTTCATCTGTGTGTTGTCATAAAAAATTGGAAGGCTGGCCAACGAGACCATGAAGGTTTAGAATCAGAGGTTTATTGGAGTTTCCTGATTCGATATATCTGAAAACTTCCCCATCGATACTTTCGAGCTCTTCTTGGTATGGTCTTTGTGGGTGAAAATGCCTTTGAGCTAAAATATCTAGTGCATCTTTTCTGATTTTATTAGCTATTTCATCTGGATAAGAATGGCTATTTTTCAATACTTCTCGAGTGGGTGAAGATTTCTCTGTATTTTCTTGATGATTTTGCATAATATCAATATATGCTTTGAATAGTTCTCGTTCATTTGGATGTGTTTTTATCTCTTTTTCGAGCCAGTGAAGCATACTTGGATTGTAAGATCCTAGCTGATCTAATGCTAATATCGTTTCTTCGGCGTGTTTTTTAATTTCTTTATCTGTGAGGCGTATTCTATTCGAGACAAAATTTTTGAATTTGTTTATAAAGTTCATTTGGAAGTTTTTAATGTAAAAATAACTAGCTCTAGTCTAGTAATTCTTACACCATAAATCAAGAAAAAAAATAAAATATAATGACAATTCTTAAAAAAATATTTTTCTGATAAATGTACAAAATTGAATTCCTTGGCTTCTCTATTCTCTTTGGTAAATCTGCCTTTGGTAGCTAAACTCGGGGACACCAAGAGACTAGGAGATGAAGCAGAATAAAAAATTTTTATATTAGTGAGTTTGCAATGATTGTGGCTACATTTTTGTCGAGAGGTGATGGAAGGATGGCTTCAATTGAGGGATTTGTAGTGTAATTTGCTAGTGCATAAGCTGCTTTTATTTTGTGTTCGTCAGTAATTTGTTTGAGTTGGTTTTGAAATGCACCTTTAAAAATTCCAGGGAAGACAAGAACATTGTTAAGCTGATTTGGGAAGTCGCTTCTTCCAGTGGCTATGATAAAGGCTCAGCCTTTTTTTGCTTCAAGGGGATGAACCTCTGGATCTGGGTTAGAAAGTGCAAAAATAATTGGCTTGTCTGCCATTTTCGAGATTTCTTCGGCTTTGATTGTGTCTGGCTGACCACTGAGGCCAATAAAAATATCTGCACCCACTAAAACTTCTGCGAGAGAGCCAGTTTCATTATTTTTATTGAGGTGGAGAATTTCTTTTTTGTGGTCGTTGAGGTCAGTTCTTGCTGAATGGATAGAGCCTTTACTGTCAAAGACGATAATATTCGTCGCTCCAGCTAGTGCTATCAGTTTAACGACTGGGAGCCCTGCTGCTCCGGCTCCTGATACTACTATTTTTACTTCTGAAAGTTTTTTTTCTGCAAGTTTGAGGGCATTTATGAGGCCAGCTAAAGTTACTACTGCTGTACCGTGTTGATCGTCGTGAAATACTGGAATATTGAGTCTTTTTTTCAATTCTTCTTCGATCATGAAGCACTGTGGTGCACCAATATCTTCAAGATTGATACCTCCAAAAGTGGGAGCAATAGCTTCGACTACTTCGATAATTTTTTGAGGATCCTGGGTAGAAAGAACGATAGGTACAGCATCAATTCAACCAAATTCTTTGAACAAGATGGCTTTTCACTCCATTACTGGGAGGCTAGCTAGTCAGCCAATATTTCAAAGTCCTAAAACTGCAGTACCGTCTGAAACTACTGCTACTGTGTTTTTTTTCCAAGTATACTTGTATGCAAGGCTAGGATCAGAGGCTATTTGGCGACATGGCTCGGCAACTCCTGGAGAGTAGTAAGTAGAAAGGTCGTCAGCTGTTTCAAGTGGTACTTTGGAGACTACGGCTAGTTTTCCTTCATATTTTTCGTGTAACTCTAGAGATTTTTCATAAATGTTCATTTAATTTTTTTGCAGAAAATAAATTTTTTTGAATCATAGTTAAAATATTGATGATAGCAATGTTTATTTTTTACTTAACCGCTGAGAATGATTAATTTTTTCTTTTAAAAAAAAGCCAATTTATATAAAATCGGCTTCTGGGATGAAAACTAATCATCCAAATCGAGGGTTGCCCCAGGTTCTTTGTTTTGTTTCTTCTTCTTTTTTTGGGTGCTCTTTTTCTAAAGCTGACATACTTGTAGTACAAGATGTAGCTAATGTAACAATAATTGCTACGAGTCCGCAAATAACTAATTTTCTCATTTTTTTCTTTTTTTTGGTGTGTTTGTCGTTTATTGGTTTTTTTGAAAAAGTCAAGTTGATTTTTTGGATTGTTTTGTTACTTTTAAGTTTACCAGATTTAAAATTTTTTTGATTATGAATAGTGATATAGTTCAATCTTATTATAAAAATCCTTTGAAGAATTATGAAATGGTCGATGCGACTGTTTCTGCTCATCAGGGCAATTCGCTGTGTGGTGATGATATCACTGTTTTTTTGCAAGTGGACGATGGGGTTATCCAGGATTATAGTTTTATAGGGAATTGTAGCATGATAACGACTGCTGCAGCGAGTTTTTTGTCGGAAATTATTATTGGGATATCTGTTGATGAGGTTTTGACTCGAAACTATGAAACGATGAGTTCTCAGGGTTTTGAGGTATCACCGAGAAGGAAAAGAGCTGCAGTGATTGCTATTTTGGCTGTCAGAAATGCACTACACCAGCTGATCGGTGATGGAAAAGTCGATGATTTTGATGATTTGATCGCTGAATAATTGGCTCTAAGAGCTTGTTATCAAAAAACATGAAAAAAAAGTCTGTAATTTTTTGACAAATAAGAAAAAAAGTGTATAATATTTATACGCAATCAAGGAAGAAACATGATGCGGTTAAGAGGATTTATGTATCTAGGAAGTATTTCATATGCCTAGCTTTGACAAGGTTCGGATCTCACGATTCGTTTATCTTATACTCAGCGGACACTGAAACTTTGAGGTATATCGGCTGTAAGCTCGATAAAAAGTACTCAAAAAACTTATTTGCTTCGTAGTGATGCTTTCTGAAAGGATGGACTGATCTACTGAACTGTAAGAAGACTGTGTTGTGACATTTAACCTTATTGTGCTGACTATCTTTTTTTCTCTTAAGACCTAGAGTCTTAGTGAACTTAAGAAAATCAGATCGCTTGTGAGCTCTAAAAATGGTCAACCTTCGACTCAGTTATGAGCATGAAACGACCGACTCGCAGTGATAAGAGTATGAGAAATACTATAAAGAAACCCACATCGTAACCGGTGTGAGTTTTTTTTATATAGTCAGAATTATTTATCGAGGGCAGGTTAGGCACACTTTGAAAGTGATTAAGAGAAATCATCTATATAATATAAAACCCTCGCCGGGTGGCCATACTTTTTTGTCATTGCCACAAAAAAGTATGCAAAAAAACGCTAGCCAACGCAAAATCTCGTCTTTACTTTCCTCCTTCTTCCTTGATTACTCACCATGTTTTTTCTTGGTTCTACCGACTCACCATCAAAGGATCGTCTCGTTCAATCTTTTCTATCACGGGGTTGGACCTCAGACAAGGTTGCGTTGGCAGTGTTTTCTAGTGATTTTTTCTGAAAAAATAATGTTAAATCTATACTGTGGCGAGATTTTTTTCAAGTCGTTCCTCTTCGTTTTTTGCTGGACCTCGTTTTGTACTTTGTTCATTGATTTCTCTTGTTTTTAATGAAGCATATGCTAGAGATCCTCTTATTTCTTTTTCTTTTTTTTGTAAATCAGGACTGAGAGATGATTTGTCTAAAGATTTATGGTTATCTCATTCCAGAGAATTTGTAAAACTTACTAATTTAGAGGTATCTATAATTTTTTCAGAGGGTTTGAGTGGATCTTTGGTAGTAAAAAGGTTTAAAAATTCCATAAACTTATTTTGATGAGGAAATGATGGTAAATTTTCATCGTTGGCAAATGATTTCAGAAGATTTTTGGCTGGATGATCTTCAACTAGATTTTTTTGTTCGCTGGTAAATTTCTGTAATTTCTGAAAAGCATTGACCATTTGCTGATTTTCTTTTGAAGTATTGAAATCAAGTGTATTGCTCATCATTTTTTTATACAAAAAACTTGTAGAAAATGGATTTGTGTTTGGAAGCTCACTCTGAGGTTTAAATTGATCAGTTATAATTTTTTCAGCACTTATTTTTTCAAGATTATGAGCTAGAAGTTCTGAAGCTTTTTTTGTACCAAAATTTTCAGCTGGTAGTTCCATCAATTTTTTGGCTTCATCCTGAAATTTATTTTCAAAAGTTTCCTTTATTGAACTTGTTATATTTTTCCCCATTGTTTCATAATCTGGTGTTCCATCGAAATTTTTTTCTCGAAAAACTTGAGAATCTTTTAAAGTTTCTTGAATTAATCAGCCTTTTTGATTGAGAGGTATATTTTCAAAACTTTTTATGCTGTGCATGGGAATTGAAAATTTTTTATCTGGTTGGGCATCAAAAGTACTCATTGTTAGAGATCATTTATTATCAATACTGACTCTTCATTGAGTTCCATTGAGCTCAAAATTAGTAGAAAAGAGGCCTGTTTTAGGATCTATTTTTATTGTTTTGGTGTCTAGCTTGATGGTTTCAGCATTATTACTACCCATTTGATGTGTTATATTTTCCAGAAAGCTTCTTAGTGCTAGTAGTTTGGTTTGCTCATTGAGCTGGGCAGTCACCTTTTCTTGGATTCCTAAAAGAAAAACACTATCGGGATTGGTATCTTTTTCATTGATTGGCTTGTTTTCTAGTGACCCTTCTGGTCCATTTCTCAAAAAATTCTTGAGAGTTGAGTTTTTTAGCAAGGTATTTGGTAGTATAGGGTCTTGGCTTAAATACTTGTTTATATTCTCGTTCTCTTTTTTAAGAGACTGAAGATATGGGCTTTGGTTAAGATTTTTTAAGGATTCATTTGTTTGTAGAATTGGCAACTTATTTTTTTCATTACTTTGTTCTTTTCAAAAAATTTCTTTTTTGATTGATTCAAAGCTTTTACTTATTTCTTCTTTTTCTGTAGAATCGTTGATCTGGTCTTTTTTTTCGTAGAGAAGTTGGTAAGTGGCAAAATCTTTTAATGATAAGCCAGATTGTTTGATCTTTTCTTGCTGATCTGTTGAAAATTCTTTTTCTGTTTTTTCAATTTCACTTTCTGTTACGAGCTCTTTGTGTTTTTCTAGATGGCTATCGAGCTTGATTTTTTCTTTTTGTATGATCTCATTTTTTATCTCGACTTTTTCGATAAAGTTTTCTTGTTTTTGAGAAATGTTTTGTTCATTATATAGCTTGTTTTTTGAAGTATTTAATTTGTTTTCTTCGCTATTTAATTTGTTTTTTTCGCTATTTATTTTATTTTCTTGGCTATGTATTTTGTTTTCTAAAGTATTTCTTATAATTCAACTATTGGTTCCGTCGGGTAAAAGAAGATCATCATCGTTCTTTAAATACTTTTTTATTATTTCTGGAAGTTGTTTTGAGGAAAGGAGATTATAAATTGCTTCTTTAGGCTGATTGAAAAGTGAGAGAATAAGTAATTTTTTCCCATTTTCTCCGTGTTCATTTGAAATTTGTTCAAATTGTTTTGTGAAATCTGGTGAATTTTTTAGGAGTTTTTGGGTTTCTGTAGAAAAAATTGTTTTCGTATTTTCAAGAAAATCGTTTACAGAATTTGATATTTCTTTATTTGAGTTATACTGCTCTAAAATATCTACCATTTTTGTATTGGTTTTTGCAGAGATAAAATTTTTTAAAGTATGATTAAATTTATTTAAAAAGCAAATTTTGGAACTTTATAAAAAACCTATCAGTTTGAGGCTGATAGGTGAAATAGTCTTATTTTGATTTTTTAACTTGGTTTTTTAGTGTTTCGATGACTTGTCCTACTTTTGCGTAGATTCTCTTTTCATCTGCATCTAAGTACTGTTCCATTTGTTGTAGTTGTTTATATTTCTCAGAAAGAGTTATCATTAGATTTTCTCCGTCTTCTATCGTTGTTTTTTCAGAGTTTGGTATGAGAGTTATTACTTCTTTAAGTAGTTTGGTCGCATTGAGGCTTTTTTTTGAAAGTTCCAATTCAATTTCTGAATTTTTTAGTTCAATTTTTGCATTTTTTAGTTCAGTTTCTGAATTTTTTAGTTCAGTTTCTGAATTTTTTAGCTCAGTTTTTGAATTTTTTAGCTCAGCAAGTGATTTTAATTCAGCAGTTCTTGTCTTGGTTTTTACGATAGGGAGTAGATTTTCTCCTATGAAGTTACCTCCATCTGCTTCAACTCCTTTGAGTATTTTTCTTCCTAGAATAGGATTGTGAAAGTAGTAACAAATTAGACCAGCATGAGCTCTCCAGAAATTTTCTGTATTACCGTAGTATGATTGAAGAGCATCCAAATCTTTTGCAAATTTGTCTAGATACGTGGGATCTATTTCATTCATTTTGTAAGGTTCGCTCATATAGTTGTAAACTGTATCAAGCTGAGCTGGATTGATGATATATTTTTTGAGACAGTTTGAATCTCGTTTTTTATTATTATTCTCAATAACTTGTATTGTGTTTTTTTGTGATGTCTTTGCCAATTGAGTTGTGTTGGCTGTTTGTGCATCTGCTTCTCCTAAACTAATTCCTGTAGCAATCATTGTTGACAAGAAGGCGTTTTTGAGGTTCATTTATGGTGAGAAAAATATAAAAAAAATTACACTTTCCGTATAACTCTAAAAAGAAAAAAGTCAACCTAAAATATGCTTGATTTTTAAGTTTGTTAGTATAAAAGTAGAATTCACCCAATTTTTTGTAAACTATGTTAATTTCTCTTTTTTGTTCTATGTTTTTGAAAAAATAACATAGATTTTTTTTAGTAGCCAGAAATTTTTTTATTTTTTGGGTGTATAGTTTGAGTAGAGGTCGGTGTAGAATTTCACTTTTTCAGCGATGAGATCGTCAGTGATGGTTTCTGAGGCGTAGAAGACGATGACACAGAAATTGCGTTTGAAAAAAGGAGCGATCGAGAGACTCATTTCGTGGGTTGATTCTTTGGTGGTCCAGCCTCAGCCAATGTCGTCGGCTAGATTGAAATAGGTCTGAAAGAGTGGTCAGCTGGTGGAGTTTTTTTGGCAAGCAAGAGCTAGTTTTTCTTCAAATCAGTTTTTTTTCAGAGTTTGAAGTTTTTCCAGAATATGATCTTTGGCCATAGGGTTGAAAAATGGTAGTGGATGCTGGAGATCTTTTTTCGATGGTGTCTGAATAAGTTTGAGATAATGACCAAAAAAACGCTCCTCTGGCGTTCTTGGTTTTTGGTACACTGCGATCATTTCATCGAGGATTGGGACATAGACGAACTGCATTTATGCTGATTCAGTGAATGAAATTCCTAGATCTTTGAGAATTTTTTCGTCGATGGTGCTAGGAGCGTGAAGCATCAGATCTTCTCCTTTCCCATTTTTTGGATAGGCGATAATTTCACGGATATTTGGCTGATTTTGGTAGATCATCACGACTCTGTCGAGACCGTAAGCAAAGCCACCGTGAGGAGGCACTCCGTAGCTAAAGGCAGTCAAAATATGACCAAATCTTTCTTGGATCTGAGCGTCAGAAAGTCCGAGGATAGCGAAGATAGATTTCTGAAGCTCTGGGTCTGTGATTCTGATACTTCCTGAGCCAAGTTCGTAGCCATTGAGGACGAGATCATAGCAGTCTGCTCTGAGCTGAATCATGGCTTGCTTGTCTGTTTCGCTGAGAGATTCACCGCTGAGGAGCTTTTCCCCCATAGATTTTACAAATTCTAGGTCTTTATCTTTTGGCTTGGTGAATGGCTGATGAGCTGCATCGAGATTCCCGTTTTCATCGAGCTCATACAGTGGAAAGTCTACGACAAATGCAAAAGCTAGCTCGTCCTCTTTTCATTCGAGAAGGTTGAGTTCTTTGATGAGCATGGTTCTGAGAAATCAAAGCATAGAGCAAGTTTCTTGTCGGTTTCCTGCTTGGAAAAAAATAGTTTTCCCTGGTCAAAATCCAGTTTTTTCTTGGAGTTCTTTGAGAAGTTCTGGTGAGAAAAATTTACTTACTGGTCCTTTGATTTCATCTCCGTCGAAAATTAGATAAGCTACTCCTTTTGAACCTTTTTGAAGAAGAGGTGGTGTGATTTTATTATCGATCTCGGATCTGGTGAAAATCTTGTCTGCTACGATTGCTTTGATACAATTGGCATTTTTAAAAACTGCAAAATCTGACTTGTGAGCTCGGTCGGTAAGTTCTATGAGCTGTAGAGCTTGTGTTCTGAGTTCTGGTTTATCGATTCCATATTTTTCCATAGATTCATCCCAAGTCATACGCTGAAATGGTGAAAAAGTTAGTTTTTTTGCAGGAAATAAAATTTTTGAAAGATGAAGAAAATGTCTTTCGAGTAATGAAACGATATCCTCCTGTTCTACAAAAGACATTTCTAAGTCGAGCTGCGTGAATTCTGGCTGACGATCACCCCTCAGATCCTCGTCGCGGTAACATCTCGCTAGCTGAAAATACTTATCGAGGCCGGCTACCATAGAAAGTTGCTTGAGCTGCTGAGGAGACTGAGGTAAAACATAAAAATTTCAAGGTTTATTTCTGACTGGAACGACATATTCTCTGGCTCATTCAGGGGTATTTTTGATGAAGGTCGGTGTCTCGATGTACAAAAAATTTTCTGCGTCAAAAAATGAAAAAATTTCTTTCGTAATTTTATGTCTGGTGATCAAATTTTGCTGCATAGCCGAGCGTCTGAGATCGAGATAGCGGTATTCTAGTCTGAGATCTTCGTTGGCTTGAGTTTGGTCTTGATTGATCGGAAACGGAAGCTCTTTGGAGGTTGATAAAACTGTCAAAGTCGTAGGCTGAACCTCGATAGCTCCAGTGATCATGGAGTTATTTGCCATCCCTTCTGGTCTTTTGATGACTCGTCACTGTATTTTGATGACAAATTCATTTTTGAGAGACTGAGCTAGTTGGTCGAGATCGGCGTGGCACTGAGCTGGATCGATTTTGATCTGAGTGATTCCATAGCGGTCGCGGAGGTCGATAAAAGTCATTCAGCCAAGTTTTCTGACTGTGTCTACTCGTCAGCAAAGAGTCACTTCAGTATTGAGGTCATTGATAGTAAGCTGTCAGCAATTATGAGTTCTAAGCATCGGATTTTTGGTAGTTTAGTAAATATTTTTTTAAGTAAATGCTGAAAAAGTCATCTTTAATAAAAGTCATATATTAAGAGAATTTTATTTTTCTCATTCAGCATTTAGTTGTGTTCTCTCTTTAATTTTTTTCATAATTTTTTGGACTTATTCGTTGTTTGCTTATACTGAAACTGATCTGGGTTTCAATTCTAAGTAAGTACTGAAAAAAAATTTTATTAAAAAAAGAGGCCAAAAATTTAGCCCCTTCAAAATAATGTATCAAATTAGTTCCCATCTTTTATTCTGAGGACTGTCGTTTTTATAATCAGTCTGTGACTTTTTATTTTTGTTTCGTGATCTTTTAAGATATTTAGTGTTTTATCTTTTGCTGGTTTTCCCCATTCTGAATGGGTACTGTTTTGTTGCATTTCTATCATTGACTGAATACTTTTCCAGCGATCTTTTAGATAGTTTGCTTTAGAATTTTTTTCTGCTAAAGGTTTTTTTCCCATTATATGGTCTGTTATTTCACCAATTTCATTATTATCGAATATTTCTTCTAAAAATAGTAAGAGATATTGGTGAGCATAGTCAAGGTCTTGCTGAATGAGATCTTCAAAACTGTGTGGTAATTCTTTTTCATATTTTGCTCTATTTTTCATATTTTTTATTTTATGCTTGTTTTTATTTTATTTTTTTGTTTTGTCAAGGTTAGTTTTTGCGCGAAAAAAAATCTGCCTTTGGGCAGATTTTTTTGAGAAATCTCTGTGGTTTTGTGGAGCAATCAGAATAAAAGTTTTTTTAGAATCACATTCAACCCATTCATCACATACCGCCCATGCCACCCATTCAGCCCATAGATGCGTCGCTAGGAGCGGAGTCTTTTTTGGGAGCGTCGGTGATGACGGCGTCGGTGGTGAGAACCATAGCTGCTGAAGAGGCAGCATTTTGGAGAGCGACTCTGATGACTTTTACAGGATCGATGACTCCTTGTTTGATGAGATCGATAAATTGGCCCTGTTTAGCATCAAAACCATGAGCAAAGTCGCTGTGTTCTTTGACTTTTTCGATGATGGCATCTCCTCTGTATCCAGCGTTGTTTGCAATCTGGCGAACTGGATATTGGATTGCTTCTTTGATGATTTCTACTCAGATTTGCTCGTCGCTGTCTGAAAGAGTAAAACTATTGAGTTCTTTTGAAAGTTTTACTAGAACAGTTCCTCATCCAGGGACAATTCCTTCTTCAACTGCTGCTTTGGTTGCATTGAGAGCGTCTTCGATCTTGTATTTTCTATTTTTCATCTCCATTTCTGTGGCTGCTCATACTTTGATCACAGCTACTCCGCTGATAAGTTTGGCAAGTCTTTCATAGAGTTTTTCTTTATCGTAGTCTGAAGTGGATTTGTTGATCTGGAATTTGATCTGTTCAGCTCTTTCATCGATGCTGCTTTGGAGTCATTTTCCTCCTACGATAGTGGTCTTGTCTTTATCGCTGATAATTTTATCTGCTGATCCAAACATTTCTACTGTCGCATTTTCAAAGGTAATTCCTAGTTCTTCGGTGATGATCGTAGCTCCAGTTACTGTCGCAATGTCCTTGAGCATTTCTTTTTTTCTGTCTCCAAACCCCGGAGCTTTTACAGCTAAAATATTGAGAGCTCCTCTAAGTTTATTGAGAACGAGCGAAGCGAGTGCTTCTCCTTCGATGTCGTCAGCTATGATGACAAATTCTCTTTTTCCCTTAGTAGCTAGCTGTTCTAGTAGATGAACTATGTCTTTCAGTGATGAAATTTTTTTATCTGTTATCAGCACTGCTGGATTTTCTTGGATAGCTTCCATCCTAGCGCTGTCAGTCACAAAATATGCTGAAGCGTATCCTTGATCAAACTGCATTCCTTTGACGACTTCTTTGGTCAACCCCATAGATTTTCCTTCCTCTACTGTGATTATTCAATCTTTTCAGACTTCGTCCATGATATCAGCAATGAGCTGCCCTACTTCTTCATCTTGAGCTGAGATGGTAGCTACTTGCATGATTTCTTCTTTGGTAGCGATGGGTTTACTTTTTGCTTGAAGGTCGGTGATTATTTTTTCGACAGCTTTGTGTAGTCCTCTTCCGAGTGCGAAAGGATTCACTCCAGATCTGATGTATCTGAGTCCTTCGTTTGCAATAGCATCGACTAGGACTACTGTAGTTGTCGTTCCATCTCCAGCTGCATCATTTGTCTTGGTAGCTGCTTCTTTGACGAGCTCTGCTCCTATATTTTCAAACTTATCTTCGAGGTTGATTTCTTTGGCTACTGTGACTCCGTCATTTGTGACAACTGGAGCTCCATAGCTTTTTTCGAGAATCACATTTCTTCCTTTAGGGCCCATTGTTACTTTGACAGCATCGGCTACTTTTTTAATTCCTTCATAAATATTTCTTCTTCCTTCATCTCCATAGTGAATTATTTTTGTCATTTATCTGAAAATATATAATTTAAAAAATTTATATTCTGGTTATTTTTTATTCAAGTAAGTTTTGAAAAGTTATTTTTCTTTTGGAAGGCCCCCTTCGACAAGCTCAGGAACCAAAGTGATCGACTTTTTTAGATGGATTGTCACATCGTTTCTCTCCTCGCAATGACGAATGTCATTAAAAATTATTTTTCTACAGCTAGTATTGAACTGTGTTTGATTACCAGAAATTTTACTTTTTGAGTTCATTCTGTAATTTCGATCTCGTCTGGTGCATATTTTGTGAAATGAATAATTTGACCTGGTTTTACATCTATTGGTCCTCTATTACCATTTTCCAAAATTTTTCATTGACCAACTGCTATAATTTCACCTCTTGAAGGCTTTTCTTTACTGGTGTCAGGGAGAACTATTCCCGAAGCAGTCTTGGTCTCTTGCTCGATAGGTTTTACGAGAATGTGATCTTCGATAGGTTGGAGATTAGTCATGATAGTAGTAGAATTCGGATAAAAAAAATCTAAACGACGATCTTATACTTATCGAAGTTTAGATTTCAAGATTTTTTATCACCTAGGTTTTTTGGGTGCTATCTACAAGAACCATAAGAGTAGGTTGAGTCTCATCCTAAATAACCATGATAACAGTATCTTTTGATAGAATCAGAACAGTTATTTGGGTCTTTATAAGCTGGGTGATTAGAATAATTTGCTACAACTACTCCATCAGAAGGTAATTTACAGCTATCTCAATTTGGAACTACTGGGTTTGAATTTGAATTTTGAGTTGGAGCTGGTGAATTTTTACAAGAACCGTAAGAGTAGGTCGAGTCTCATCCTAAATAACCATGATAACAGTATCTTTTGATAGAATCAGAACAGTTATTTGGATCTCTATAAGCTGGGAGATTAGAATAATTTGCTACAACTACTCCATCAGAAGATAGTTTACAACTATCGCTATTTGGATTAGGGTTTGGAGTCGGATTATTTTGACTAGAACAAGTTGAGTATGGATTTGATCAATTGAGATATCCATTAAAACAAGTTCTTGTTTCTTTGTAATTTTCACAAGATTGACCGTTTGGTACTGAGCTAACAGAGTAAGCAGTTACTGATTGCCCATTTGCTATCGTTCCTCGGGCTGTATTAGTACAAGACTGACTTGGAGTATTGCTTACTGAGCATGATTTATTTTGATAACTACCAAGCAATTGACCAAAGCTACAAGTTCTGACTTGGCTCTGGCAAGACTGACCGTAAGGTACTGAGCTTTGAGCAAAGGCTACGATATTGTCTCCGTGATTAATAACAGATCCTCGAGGAGTTGTACAGGTAAATTGGCAAGACGGTGTTGATCAAGCATAAGCGTAGTTATAAGATCCTTTAAGAATTCAATTGTTACATGTTCTGTACTCACTTGGGTTGTTTTCTATCCCTTGAGAAATTTGATTACAAGTCAAAGCTGCAAATTTATAAGCTAGCACTGAAACTCCGTGATTGACTATAGAACCTCGTGGAGTCATGCAGGATTTTTTATTGTTATTTAGGATAGTATTTTGATATTCAGCATAAGAAATATTTCGTTGTTTACATGATTGATTATAATTTTTTCCTGCTAGATACCCATTGACACATGATCTTTTTTCGTATTCGCATTTGTTTGGTAAAAAAGCATTCGCTGTTTTGTATGCTAGTACATAAGAACCGTTTTTTACATTAGTTCCTCGAGGTGTGGTACAAGAATAGTTGTTTGAAGAATTATTGTTGGAATTTGATCAATTTGTGCTACTATTTGATTTGATGGTACAAGTGCTATATTGGTATGATCATCAGAGAGATCAGTTTGTACAGTATCTTCTTTCGCTTGTACATTGGCCATTTTGAGAAACTGATGACTTAAAAGCAATAAGATAGTCATTGTTTCTGACTATTCTTCCCCAAGGAGCTATACAAGAAGTTCAGAGAGAATCGTTGCTATTATTTGTTTCAGAAATTGAACTTTCTATATCATTTTCTGTCAGTGTTGTTATTGATTCATTATTGTCTGAACAAACTCTATACTGATAATCTCCTATAAGATTTCCATCTATACATTTTCTGACTTCTTTTTTACACTGAGAAATATCTGAGACTGATATGTCTCTATAAGCTATTACTGATGCTCCATTTGGCAAAAGAGTCCCCCAAGGAGCTAGACAGCTTCCAGATTCTTGGCTTATTTCACTGATTGAATCAACAACTTGTGTAGCTGAGCTTCTCATCGCCAGTCTATTATTGATCCAAACTGGTAGGTCTGTGAAATATAAAATTGCAACGACTATTGCTAGTGCTATAATGAGAGATAGGGCGTCTCTTATAATTCTGATCATTATTTTTTACAAAAACCAGATAAAAACCTTTTACTTTAATTTACTTACTTAGTAATTTTTTTGAAAAATGCAAGAGAAAAACAAATTATAAAACTTTTTTTATTGTTGTCAATTGTAATTGTTTTTTAGATAGTGAGCTTTTTGACATTTTTTTTCTTTTTTATTAAAAATATTCTGATACTTTTAACCTTTTGATTATGAGATGCTTCAAAAAAAACAACTTTTACTGAAAATTCTCGAGAAAATAAAACCTTTTTGGGAGTTGGCTGAAGGAATGGTTTCGCTTTTGCAGACAGATTTTGTTGATGAACCAATGGTTGATAGTTTTTTAGCTGTTTTAACTAAGGCTATCCATGGGATTAAAGATGAAAAAGCTAAGTTAGCTCTCCAGCGTGCTGTAGAATATGTTCATAGTATGAAAGAGAAAGAACAAGTGGAACATGAGAAAGCAGATCAAGAATTAGATGCTATGCTGTCGACAATATAGAAAATTTATCACTTAAATTATTAACTTATGAGCTTGGATAAATTGAAAATAGATACTTTGAAATCTCAGGATCAGCTTAAAATTAATGAAACAGAAAAGATTTTGGATGGATTTACTCATGCTGACTGGCAAACTTTGGCTGAAGATTTGAAGAAGCCAGAAAATAAAGAATTTGTAAGTGATGTTAAGAATTTATTTTCTCAGATTTTTGAAAAAATAAAAGGGAAACCTGTCGAAACAATGAGCCAACAAGAGGTGAAAATATTAGAATCTTATATTGCTTTTGTAAGAGAAGAACCAGGTGTTGTTATTGATGGAGTTTTGACTGCTGAAGAAAGTCTTAAAGTAAACTGATTTTATGAAGCTCAGCTTTATTTAGCTCAAAAAGCTGATAAGCCTGTTACTTCTGCTGAATGACTTAAGCAATTGGGTGTTGACTTTAACTCTATTCCAGCTTGGACGAGTCTTGTCAATAAAATAAAAACTACTGATGATGTGGATCATGTTATTACTGCTGAAACTATTTCTTCTTTTGTGTGATGTAAAAATGTGAAACCAGAAAATTTACCTTATGTGGCAAAAAATTTTACTGATTTAATGAAAAAATATCTTACTGTTTTTCCTGGCTATAAGGATCCTTTTCGTGATGAATGATTCATAACTGGTATGAATTTGGAAAATATGATTGGTAGTGTTAATTATTATTGGAAAACTATGGAATTTCTTCAAAAACTTTCGACTGAAAGTGAAAAAAAACAATTTGAAGCTGGAAATATAGCTTTTCCTTCTACAGAAGATGGTGCAAATAAGCTAAGACTTTTTTTATTGTCTGAATACTTTTCTAAAGGAGAACAAGTAGCCAGAAAACTTTTTTCTCAAATACCTTCAGGGTCTCCTCTTGAAAAAAGTATTTTGGCATTTGAAAAACACTCTAAACTCAAAAATATTGTCGAGCTGTATGTTGATGAAAAACTTAAACCTTATACGGTTACTGTTTCTGAGGGATTTATGAAATGAAATGCTGTATTGGCTTGAGGAAGCTCTTTAATTGAAAAACTTACTCCTTGAAAAGATTCTGCTTTAAAAATTCCTCATATTGAATCTGCAAGACAAATTTTGAATACTGAATACTGAAAAAAAATTCAAGATGCTACGCTTCAATATGAATATCTGCAAGATATGCATCTTAATACAATGGACGCTAAGAGTTATCAAAAATATTCGACTGAAATAGAACCTTATGGTAGTCAGATTAAAAAATTATCTGATGAATTGAGTATTTATCAGCAAAGAACAAAGGCTCAAGCAGAATATGAAGATTTAAATATGAATTATAAAACTTTGACTGCTGCTGGCCGTGAAAGATGGGAAGCTTTGAAAAATGCTCCAAGAATGGGCTACACTCTTTTGAGAATCAAAACAGAAGAGATCATGAAGAAGGTTTATACTTTGGCACTGGAACAAGATAAAGCCTATGTAAAAGCTTTATTGGCTGTAAAACCTAAACCACTTAATACTGTTATTTCTGCTCCTCACTTGGCAAAACTTGGAATAGAGTTAAAACTTGATTTTTCTCATAATAATTTTGAAGATGTTATGAGAGATTCTTTCTCTGAAGGTTTTTCGGATGGATTGAAACAATTTTGGGAAGATGTAAAAAATGATCCTCTTAAAGCTACGATTACATTAACATCTATGATGGCAGCTTGAGCTGTCTCTACTGTAGTTACTTTAGGTACACAAAATCCTTGGCTTGCTTGAATGGCATTTTCTGGTACTTATAGAGGTGCTTCATGAGTACTTACTTCATTGAGACAAGCTGGTGGCGCTTGGTGGGATGGGGAAGATATATCAGATGCTGCTGTTGAGGGTTTTGGAAAATGATTTTGATATTTAGATAACCAGGGAAATTATATTGGAAATTGAAGATTTGCTCTTGATTTGGTTTTTGATGTAGCTACTTCAGGAATAGTTATGAAAATGAATCCACTTTGAGATAAAATGTGGAAAAATACTCTTTCTTGATTGGGGTGGGGATCTCCAAAAAAGGAAACATCTTCTAAAACTCTTAAATTTACTTGAGACCTTATTGTTAATGAGCTGATTCTAGAAAATGTAGTAGATATTTGAATGGTAACTTTAAATGCTTGAGTGAGTGCGTATTTTTGAGTTGAATGACCAGTTACTAATTGGAAACCAATAAGACAGTCTTTTAATACATCTGCTGATGCTTCTTCTCAAGATAAAGGTTCTGTAGGTGATGTTTTGGATTCTATGAAAGATGCTTTTTCTCAACAACTTAATCCTCAAAATCTTGGGAATTTATTTGCATCAAGTATCGCCTTCTCTACCGCAATGTCTGGTTCAAAATCTTGAATGAATTGGGGCTTAGATAAAAGCTCTACTGGGAGACAAATTCAGGCTAGATATGACGCACTTGAACTGAAATCTATTGATACATTAGCAGAAATAAAAGGAAATATTAATGCTTTAGGGGTTACTCTTATAGAAAATGCTAAAAAACAATTTGTTTTTGTAGATATGGCTACAAAAAAAGAAGTTATGCCTGATTCTCCTCGCTATAAACCCTTGGAAAATATCGTTCAAAAATGACTTGATTTGGCTAAAGAGCAGATTCAATCTCTTGAAAGTTTTAAGAATGATATGTCAAAAATACTTAATGATCCAAATAATCCAGAAGGACAAATGATGGTTTTTTTACAAGTAAATAAATTGAACTCTGATTCATTACCACCGGATTTATTGCTCAAATCTCGTCTCCAAAGTGTCGAATCTGAAATTAAAAATGCTAAAACGCCTGCAGAAAAAAACCGTTTAATGAAAGTAAAAGAATGACTTACTAATTTATTGACGGAGTATGGTAATCGTAAAAAAGCTCTCGACGATAAGAAGAAATTTCAAGAAATGGATGGAAAGAAGCAGGAACAAGAAATTTTGAAGATTGATGAACAGGCTTTGCAAGAAGGAATGGATCAAATGAAGGAAGCTGAATCTTTGGTTAATGATTATCAAAAACTGGATAATGATCAAAAAAATCTTTCTCAAAAAGAATTTTTGAAAAATAAAATTTCTGGTATTTTGGAAAAACTGTCTCTTATTGTTAAATCTCTGAAATCTGAAGTGGAAAACAGTTTATCTTCTGTAAATGCTTTTGATTCACAGCTGATTAAACTTCAAGCTTTTCTTAATGCTCAAATAAAGGAAACGATTGAAACAGGTTATGTTACTACTCTTTCTCCATTGCTAACAACGACTGCTTTTGTTTCGATTACAGCTTATTTGGAGTGAAAATCTTTAATGAAAAATGTTAAGTCTTTGGTTTCTCGTGGGGGACATGCTGGTGATTTTTCTATGGTGGAAGGTTCTCAAAGTTGAGATAATTCTTTCGATTGATTTGCTGTTTCTGAGTCTGCTTCTTCAAAAGCAGATGTTTTGACCCAAGAAATTATTAGTAGTATTAATAAAAGCTCAAAGAATAAAGTTCCTGATGAAATTATTAGACAAAATGCTATGCTCGATGACGCAGCAAATTTGCTGAAAGCAGAAGAGCTTCTTGGTATAGATCTTAATGATGCACAAAAGAAAGCAGTTACAGATGCCCATAATGTCGGAACTGAGAGATGAGCTCAGGTTGGAGAGTATACTCAAAGAGAAATTTCTCAGAAAGTGAGAATTTTGAGTCAAGCGGGATTGAACAGTAGCCAGATAAGAATTTTGATGGAAAATGGAATTTGTTGAGTTTTGGATTTTCTTGGACTAAAGAAGAAAGAAAAAGTTTTGGATGAGGTTCTTATAGGAGAACTTAATAGACCTCAAATGTGAGATAAACTTTGAACAAAAGAAGATACACTCTTAAAAAAAGAAGCTATTTTGTCTAAAAATTCTCTTGATGATATAAAAAATAGTACTAAACAAACTGGGCCTCAAGAAGCTAAATCTGATAATAATATCCCTCAAGAAGCTGTTAAACTTGATTTTGTTCAGAATTTTGATGATATGAAAATAAATTGGCTTTCTAAATATAGGGATTGACAAAAAACTTGAGATGGTATCTTAGAACTTGCTTATATGGATGATTTGATTGCTATTTATAATACGATGTCAAATGATGTCGATAGATTGCAGTCTCTTTATAAAACAACTCAATGAGAGCAAAAAGCTAGGATTTTTGATGAGATTCTTGCTCTTACTGCTAGAGCACAAGATTTAGACTGGCTTCATAAGGTTGTTGCAGATGATATGAAAGTAAAAATTCTGGAAAATGGAATAAAATGATGAGGAAATTTAAAAAAACATTTGGAGTGGATTTATGAAAATACTCACTGAGAGCAGAAAGTAAAAATTTTACAGGAGTCTATGAATCTTGCTCAGAATTTTGATGATTGTAAAGTTATTTATGATAACTCAGAAGGAGAACAACAAACTCAGGTTTTTGAGAAAATGATCGACTTGGCTGAGAAAAAATATCATGATTCTCGAAAAAACAATATTGATGATATTAAGTGGCTATATCAAAATATTAAGAATGATTCTCAGCTGGAGACTATTAAAGAGTTGATTGTGGATTTAAAACTAGAAAAGAAACTTGGGCTGAATGAAAAGACTGATCAAGTCGTTGAAAATAATAAAACAGATGTTCTTTGAACAGAAAAAGATGTTGTCTTGCAAAAAGTAGATGCTTTGACTCAAGAAACGATTATCGACTCTTTGGCTCAAGAAATTGTTCTTGATATTAATAAAAGCTCAAAAAATAAGATTTCTGATGAAACTATTAGAGAAAATGCCATGCTTGGTGATGAACAGAGATTAACTAAAGCAGAAGAACTTCTTTTTACTAAAGAAATGTTTACTACTAAAGGTTGACCAAAACGAGAAAAAGTGAAGGTTTGAGAGTTGACTGATCTTCAGAAAAAGGCAGTTATAGATGCTCATAATGTCGGAAGTGAGAGATGAGCGCAAGTTGGAAACTATACACGAAAAGAAATTTCTCAGAAAGTGAGAATTTTGAGTCAGGCGGGATTGAACAGTAGCCAGATAAGAATTTTGATGGAAAATGGAATTTGTGGTTTTTTTGATTTTCTTGGCCTAAAGAAGAAAGAAAAAGTTTTGGATTTAGATAGTATTGCTATTGGAGAAGTTGATAGACCTCAAATATTAGATTACTTGGATAAAACTTGGTGAATTTCTACTGATTCTTTAGGTGATGTGCCAAGAAAAATATCTATTATTAAAGAATCTCATCCTGATTTTTCTTTATCAGATCTTGCGTCTTTGAAGAATTTAATTTTGGAAGCTAATTTTGATACTCTTTATCGTCATGTTCACAATTTACAACTACCTGCTTTGAAAGAACCTTGAGTTATGAAATTTTTGTCTTTATCTCAAGATCCTAATAAGTTCACTTTCTGATCGGGTGAAAAAATGGATTATGATAAACTTTCACATATGACATTGGATCAAATTGAATCTACCTACTCTTTTTCTGAAGACGATATTATTTCTTCTTATAAAACTGGTATAGATTCCTCTTTTTCAACTATTTATGACTTACTTCAATCAAGTAAAAAGTCTTTTGATAAGGCTACTGTAGATGCTTTGAAAAAAGAACTATTGAATCTAAAAGATATTGGATCAAAGATGATGAAGTTGACTGATTTGTCGGCTAAGCAAGTTTGACATGATATGCTCAATCCAATTGGTCCTTTTAGTATTTCATCACTAGATACAACTTGAGATGCTTTTCTAAAAACTATATCTGAACTGGAGGCTATTATAGATCTTTCTAAAAGTAATTATTTGAATGTTTGATGAATGGATAAGGGAAAAGAAGCTTATAGCACTTTTGGTGTTAAGAAGGTTCTTGAAAATCTTGTCCTTGATAATTTTAGTTCAAGAGCTGCAGCAAAGGGAATTTCATTGACGCTTGATTCTCAAGTGGATAATTTAACATTTAACCAAGCTTCGTTAGTTTGATTCTTAAATAATATGATTAGTAATTCTCTTTCATTTACTCCTCAAAATGGTAAGATAGTTATCTCTATTAAAAAAATTGGTGATGTAGTTTCTATTGTTGTTGAAGATAATGGTTTATGAATACCAAAAGATAAAGTTGATTGAGTTTTGAAGTGATCAGTGAGATCTGAAACTGATAGTGAATGAGCTAAGAGAGCCAGTAACTGAATAGGAATATCATGATCAGCTACATTCTTTGAAAAAGCTGGGTGAACGGTTAAATTAGAATCTTGGACAAAGGATAGCCCTGCTACTAATGCTGAGCTTATCAATTGATCAACATGAACTAAATTTTCTCTTTATATTCCAGTTGTAGAATGAGATAAACTTTGAAATTCAAAAGATATTAGATTGGAAAGAAAGGATGCTTTGGAAAAAGAAACTATTGTCACTACTACTAATGAAATTAACGAGAATAAATAATTTTTATTATTATTTTATAACTCATTTCACATGGAAAAATTTAATGCGCCAGAATCTTTTGATCATACCGAATATGTTGATTCTATAAAACAAAAATATTTGACAATCTTGATGAAGATGAAAAAATGAGAAAAAGAAGTAGTTGAAGAATTAGCTGCTTCTCAACTTGCTGATATTTTTTGTTTGCTTATTTATTGTAGTAGAAGTAATCAAGAAAATGAACAAATTTTTTATCGTACTTATGAAACATTGGCTGAATATGTTTCTCGTATTGAAAAAAATGCTGATTATAAAAATAAGATAAAAAATGTTATTAAGAATGCTAATTTTAATACAATTCCATTGGATTTAGGCTTACCATTCGTACCCAATGAAATTATTGAGAGATTATTAACTACATTAGAAGAAGAGGTTCCGCTTTGTTGATTTGGGGATGTTCCTGATTCTATTGCACTACAAAAACCTCATTTTAACTAAATTTTACTTAGTGGTGCTTTTTGTCCTTTGTTTGGTGTTGAATTATATGTTTTTCATTTGAGCAGAATAAAAATTTTTGAATTAAAGTTATCTTTATTTTTATTGAGATTGGTGCGTTTTTTCTCGTTTCTGTCTTGATTTCCCATCTTTTTTTCACTAAAATTCTTGAGATTTATTTCTTGAGAATTTTTTTATGAAAATACGAATAAGTACTGTTTTTCTCGGTTTACTTTTTTTGACGAGTTGATTTGCTCAACAATCAGTTGATATAAAAATTGATTGAAATACTCAGAGCGTTATCTTGATGCCTCAGGTTGAGAGCTGAAATTCTCAGAGTGGCTTAACTATGAAGCAATTTTTGATTACTTATTTCAATTATATTGGTCAAGACTTGCCTTCGTCTTATCGTTTTGTTTCTCTCAATGTTAAATGAGCTGTTCGTGGGACTTATTTTTATGAAGCTCTGCAGAAAGGTATTTTTATGGGATTGCTTGATAGTAATTCGGGAAATATTAATGGGAATTCTATTGTAACTGAAGGAATTATGGCTGCATTGGTGAAACGCAACTTTGGAATAGTGCTTTCTGTTGAGAAAAATGTGCCTTTGACAAAAATCAGAATGAGTAATTTATTGAGAAGTGTGCCAACTTATTTTGAATTTCAGGCTGGTAAAATAGGATATGGGCAAGCTTATTCGGTAAATACTATTTGAAATTTTCCTGTTTTTGATGATGTCTATCAGAAATTAAAGAATAATCACTATGATGCACTTTCTTTTGATGATAAAACTTTGGTACAAGGGGCTATAAAATGATTGACTGAGGCTACAAAAGATCCTTATACGACTTATTTTCCACCAACAGAGGCAAAAAATTTTACTGATAATCTTAATGGACAATTTGAATGAATTTGAGCTTATGTGGATATGTCAAAGCCTGGTGAATTAGTTGTTTTATCTCCTATTAGTGGAGGGCCAGCTGAAAAGGCTGGAATTAAATGAGGGGATCGTATTAAAAAGATAGGAGACTATTTGGTTGATGAAAAGACAAGACTTGAAGATGCTGTATCTAAAATAAAAGGACCAGCTGATACTACTGTTGTTTTGACTATTCTGAGATGATCGCAAGAAATAATTATTAGTGTGGTGAGAGCTAAGGTTAAAATTAACTTTGTAGAATCTCAAAAATTGGATAACGGTGATTTTTATATCAAGATCAATACTTTTGGTTACTGAGTAGATTCTGAATTTGAAAAAGCGATTGCTGAAATGCTAAAAGTATGAGCAAATAAACTCATTCTGGATGTGAGAAATAATCCTGGTGGAAGTCTTGAAGAAGTGTCTCAGATGCTTGATCTTTTTGTGCCAAAATGACAGCCTAGTGTCGTTATTAAGTCGAGAGCTGGTGACCAAATTATTAGTTCAGAAGGTTCAGATTTGAGGCTTTCTTCTCAACAAAAAGTTGTAGTTTTGATCAATGAGTGAAGTGCTTCCGCTTCTGAAATTATGGCTGGAACGATGAAAGACTATGTTGCTGGTTTGGTGCTCGTAGGTCAGAAAACTTTTGGAAAAGGCTCTGTACAGATTCTGGAAGAATATATTGATGGATCAAGTATCAAATATACTATTTCTAAATGGTTTACGGGAAAAAGTCAAACTACTGTAGATCATGTGGGTTTGAAGCCGGATATTTTGATTACTGAAGATCTGAAAACGACAGCTGATGAGCAGCTTGATTATGCTAAAACTATCAGATAAATTTTGAAAAAATAATTTTCTGGTTATTGCTCATTTTCTTCTGTCTCCCCTTTCCCTTCGACAAGCTCAGGGACCGGGAGGCAGGTAGCCAGGGAACGGCAACAAAAAACTCGTCGTTGCGAGGAGGTACGACGAGTGATTATTTATTTTTTTGATTTTTTATGAAAAAACTAATTTGATTTATTTCGCTTATTTTTCTGTTTTTTGGAGTTTATCGAGTTCGAGATTATTTGAATCCAGCAAATGATCTTTCGCTAGATTTTGTCAATAAAATTTCTACTGGAATTGACCAGAAAATTCAAAGACAAGAGAAGACTGGATTTCAGATTTCTGTAGTAGTAGAAAATCTTTTTGTGCCGTGGAGTATGGTTTTTACGAGTAATGAGAGAATTATCGTCACGCAAAGAAATGGAGAAATTGTAGTGATAAATAGTTGAGTTGTACAGTCTTGAGTCTATAAAAAATTCGCTGATGTGTCGGTTGGCGGTGAACAAGGATTGATGTGATTGGCTTTGGATCCAGATTATCAGAATAACAAATTTTTTTATGTGAGTTATGCTTATTTGGATAAAAAAAATATAGCATTGAAAGTAGTCAGATTAAAAGATTTTGGAAGTTTTGCATGAGAAGAAAAAACAATAGTAGATTTTTTACCAGCGGCGCAGTTTCATGCTGGCTCCAAGATCAAATTTTGACCAGATTGAAAATTATATATTACGCTTTGAGATGCGATAGATAAAGAACTAGCTCAAAATACTGAAATTTATAATTGAAAAATCCTGAGAATCAATAATGATGGTAGTATTCCAGTTGATAATCCGTTTAGCTGATCGGCGATTTGGTCGCTTGGACATAGAAATCCTCAGTGAATTGATCGAGACAGTCAAGGCAATCTCTACTCTGCCGAGCATGGTCCGAGTGTTTTTGACGGCCCTCCAGGCTGAGACGAGCTTAATTTGATCGTAAAGTGAGGAAATTATGGTCGACCAAAAGAACATCATCAGATTTTTCTTTCTGGCTTCAATCATCCTTTGCAGATTTTCACTCCAGCTATTGCACCGAGTGGCATTTTGGTCTATAAATGAACTATGTTTCCAGAGCGATATGACAGTATTTTTTTAGCGATGCTTAAGTGAGAATGAATCTTAAGATTTACAAATAATAAATCAGACCCTTCGAAAATTATCTGATACGAAAAACTGACTCTTCCTGCTTTATGAAGAATAAGAGATATTTCTGAAGCTCCTGATGGATCTCTCTATTTCACGACGAGCAATTTAGATTGAAGATGAGAGCCTAGATCTGGAGATGATAAGATTTATCGTATCTGGAGGTAAGCTTAAAAAAATCCATGCTAAAAAGCATGGAAAATAATTGAGTGCTACTTCTAAGAAATTCCCCTTTTCTCAAAGATATTCATCGTCTCACATAGTGAGATGAAAAAAGATTGGCAATCTTTAGACCATGAGTTCATATCGAGATCTATTAGCTCTAATATATTGCTTCTTTTTTTGGAGTTTATTGTATTTATTATTTCGTTGCAGTAGTTTTCTGCCAAGTGTTTTTTGTATGTTTCTAGTATTTCAACTAGAAATTTTGTGCTTATTTTTTCTGCCTTTTGAATACTTGATTTTGAAGTGATGAGACTACTACGACTAATGCCTTTTCCAAGTCTAGATAGGGTTTCTAAATTTTCTAGTCTTTTTCCGAGGTAGCTGTTTTTGTTGATAATTTGGGAGATTGTTTCTTCAAGCTTTTGAATCTTTGATTCAAGATCGTTGATTTTAGTGTTCATTTTCCTGTGCCGTTATTTTGACTATTGGTTTATAATAATCAGTCAAACTAAATCAAATTGTTTTCTGAAAATCACGCTAAAAAGCGTGATTTATTGATATATTTACTCTTTTTTACTGATGAATTTAGATTTTTGAGATGTTTTGATGCCAAATTCACTAGCCATTTGGGAAACAATTTTTTCCAGTTTTGAAATCTTTTTTTTATATTTTTTGATCATTTGATTAATTTTTTCTAATCTTTCGCATAGTAGTTCTTCAGTATTTTCTTTTTTTGAGGCCATTTTTTCTGTCGTTATTTTGACACTATTTTATACAAATCTCTTCCTTAAAAGTCAATTAACTTTTGTTTTATTTATTTTGATTGTATTTTTTTGACTAGATTATTATACTTTGGCTATATTTTAAAATTATTTATTTTTTTTCTGACTATGAAGCAGTATAATTCTCTTCAGGATGTTGCTGAAGTACTGAAGAATGGTACCATAGCTGTTATTCCAACTGAGACAGTTTATGGTTTAGCAGCTACTGTTTTTGATGATAATGCAGTAAAAAAAATTTTTGAAAAAAAAAGAAGACCAGCTGATAATCCCTTGATTGTTCATTTAAGTCATAGAGATCAAATAGACAGTATTGCAATAGTAGAAAATGAGCTTGAGAGAAAACTTATTGATCTATGGATGCCTGGACCGTTTACTATTTTACTTAAAAAGAAAGAAATTATTTCTGATTTGGTGACTGCTGGTTCAGACTTAGTCGCTGTGAGAGTACCCTCTCATCCTTTGGCTCAGCAGTTGTTAGAAAAAGTGGGGGTGCCTTTGGCTGCACCTAGTGCAAATCCATCGGGTAAACCTAGTCCGACGAGTGCTGAGATGGCTCATTTTTATTTTCCTGAGCTTAAAATACTAGATGGCGGAGCTTGTCATACAGGAATAGAATCGACGGTGGTTTATGTAGATGGTAGTGAAGTCGTCGTGATGAGGCCTTGATTGATTACTGCTGAGGATATGAGAGATGCTCTTGGTGGGACTGTGGTGGTTCGTGCTGTAGCAACAAAGACTGATTTAGTTGCTCCAGGGATGAAATATAAGCACTATGCTCCGTCTTGTGGGCTGGAGTGGTTGGATATTCGTTCTTCAGATTTTTTGAGCTGATATGCTGGGAAAAAAATCTGACTCCTCTGTTCTCAAGAAATGGCTCATAGCCTTGAAAAAACTTTTTTTTGAAGTTTTTTTATCTGGTGAATAAGATCTGATTTATTATGACTAGCTCAAAAACTTTTTTTGACTTTTCACGAGGCTGATAAACTTTGACTGGATTTACTTTTGATAGAAAAATTCGATACTCAGTGAGTATGATTGGCTTTGATGAATAGAGTAAAAAAAGCTATGTGATTATAGAAAAAATATTATTCTGCTGTTTTTTTTTCTTCATCGCTGAAAATTTCTTTTTGAATTTCAGATGATTCGTAATTTTCAAGAAATGGTGTCAGGTATGGTTTTTTCTTGATTATTTTTTCGGAGTTTGAAAGAAGGAGTCCGTAGTCTCAAGATTTTGGATAGATATAAGTGATGGGATCGAGCAATCCAGTTGGTCTGATGACTTGCTGAGCAACGGCTGGATTGATTTCTAGTTCAAAAGGTGCAGGAGTGGCTGAGACGAAGATTGTCTTGGAGTCTTGTTTTATTTTAGAGCCAGATCCCGATTGACTCTTTTGATGTGTCTTACCCCGATATTTCATCGAGGGCAGGTCGGGATCGCAAACTGATGAAAGCGAAAATTCTTTTCATGATTTTTTTGAAGTTTTTTCAGAAGAGTGTCGGTGAAGAAGATTTTTGAGTTCGTCAAAATTAAGAGGACGATGATCGATGGCTGATGGCAATCTAAATCCATGCTCGATGAGATTTTCTTTTCTGGATTTGTCGGCCTGAGGCATGGCTTTGAGCTGAGGAACACTCATGTGAGACTCGTCCATGATACAGAGAAAATCGTCTGGAAAGTAATCGAAAATTGTGTTTGGTGGTTCACCTGGCATTCTATGATCGAAATAGATCGAATAATTTTCAATACCGTTAGTGAAGCCAGTTTCTTTGATCATTCTCGTATCAAACATCACCTTCTTTTTGATTCTGTTGGCTTCGAGTAGTCTTCCCGCTTTGGTGTACTCTTCTACTCTGGCTTCCATTTCTTTTTCGATAGAGCTGAGGATGCTGTCGAGATCTGTGAGATCTTGTATATATTGGCTTGATGGCCAGATAATAATTTTTTCTTTGAGACCTTTGTCTCTAAAAGAATCTGCGTCTTTGATCTGAATGGTTTCAATAGTATCTTCGTTGAAAATTACTCTAAACAGAATTTTTTCTGTAGATGAATAAATATCCAGAATTTCACCTTTAAATTCAAATGAACCTTGTTCAATTTTTGATGCAACCTGTTTATACTGCATAGCTAGAAGCTGTTTTTTGAGAGCAAGACGATCTCGCTCTTGACCTATTTCTAGCTGAAGGCTATATTTTTCAAAAAATTCTTTTTGACCAAGACCGTACAGAGCTGAAACTGAGGCGACGACAATTACATCTTCTCTACTTAAGAGCGAAGCAAGGGTTGAAAGTCTGTACATTTCGATTTCTTTATTGATCGTGGCTTCTTTCTCGATGTAGATGTCTTTTTGAGGGAGGTAGGATTCTGGCTGGTAGTAATCAAAGTACGAAACGAAATAGTGAACCGCATTGTTTGGAAAAAAATGTTTGAACTCGGTAGCAAGCTGTGCAGCTAGAGTTTTGTTGTGAGAGATAATAAGCGTCGGTTTTTGCAGTTTTTGGATAATATTTGCCATCGTAAATGTTTTTCCTGTACCGGTTGCTCACAGAAGTGTAACACAATTTTCTCACTCTGAAAACTGCTTAAGAATATGATCTATCGCTGCTGGCTGGTCCCCCGCTGGCTGAAAAGCTGATTGTAACTGAAACATCACTTGATGAAAAACTATAAAAAATAATTTTCTGGTTTTCTCTACTGTATCATTTTTTTTATCTGGTTCAATATGAAACGATACTTTTGGTAAAGTTTTTTACTATTGCTTATTTTTAAACCCTCGCCGGGTGGGTCATACTTTTTTGGCATTGCCACAAACCCCGCATAAAATTCTATTACTATTTTTGCGGGGTCGAAAACACTGGAAATCGAAAAAAATGCAAACACTTCGTAAGTAAGGTCGCATTCTTATTTTTTCTTCGTTTCCCTTGAAAAAAT
>CALMTC010000009.1 GCA_937872535.1 uncultured bacterium | reverse complement strand
CCTACTATACCTATCTATCTTCTAATCTGTAAACCTAATTGCTGCAATATTAACATATTTTTTTCGTCTTGAATATTGACTTTTAATTTATAATATTTATTTTTAAATTACTGACTAAGAAAGGAGGTAAATAAAATTGGCTCACGAAAAGAAAAAAAGCAGTACTGGCTCTTGGAAAGGAAATAGAGATAAACACCAAAAGACAGATAGACAGAATGCTGTCGTCAAGGAGAGAAAAAATTCCTCTTCTTTCCCTTATAGCTTAGGCAAGAATACTGGGAAAAACACAAATGATGGACAGAAAAAATAATTATTTTATTCTGTTAAAAACCACCTACTCTAGAGGATTTCTTCTAGAGTAGTTTTTATTTGATTTCGTGAAAGTTTTTTTCGCCATCACAGCAAATCTTCATCAGAGTATTCTTTATTTTTCAGCAGAAAATATAGTCCTTTCCACTGTGAATCATAAATATTATTAAAATTTTTCAGCAAGTAATTTCTACATTCTTCGAAAAACAATTCATCGATTTTTCGTTCTTTACTCTGAGGGATAATTAAATATCGCTTATCTCGAGTTTGAAAAAAATCTACCTGATCGTAGTCATACGATATTCTATATAAATATCTCTGTGTATAACGCAAATAATGAGACAATAATTCATGAAGAAAAAGCATTAAAGCATAAGATTTTAAGGAACTCATATCCCATCCCACTATTTTAGAATCCTTATATTTCATTATATTGAATTCTCAATCTCAATTTGTTTCTCTCTTTATAATCTTATCTACCAATTTGCTCTCTTTGATAGTATCATCTTTCATAAGTACCCAAGATGGATTCATAAAAAACTGATGGTGGTACGAAATAATAGTTTCTATTTTTAAGTATTTTTGTGAAAATGAGACAGAACCAGAATATAATTTTTTTAGTATTTTTATTTTTTCCTGTTCTTGACTTAATTCTTGAGTCAACATTTTTATTTCACTCACGATAATCTTTTTATCAAGAGGTTGCCTACAATACTCAAGAATCTGCTTATAATTCATATTATCAGGAAATGCGACATGTATATAAAAATCGTGAAAACTGAATTCAATTTGGTTGTACCATAGAAAGTAATCACTCAATTGTAATGCATTTTTAGCTCCTAAACAATGTTCTACACAATGAGGAATATTTGGAATTATGAATCAAAAATCTGGCGATACAATTGATGGAGTATAGATAAATAAATGTTGCATCACTATAATTAGAAATTATTTTTGTAAAATCTGATTTATGATAGATAAATATAAATAAAATACAATATTTAGATCTAGATGTTATATCGTAGAAACTCATCATTTTTTTGCTTTTTTAGAAAAAAACGGTATAATCTGAACGAATTTATTTCATAAAACAAAAACAAAATGGATGACAAACAAAAAGAGGCGCTGAGATCGATAGAAAATATTTTGACAAATATCGAAGTAGATCTTAAGAGAATTAAATTGACTATTAGTCAGGTTGTTTCTGGTTCTTTGCCACAAGCTCCGATTGAATCTACTCCTCTTGTTAATCAAGATGAGGAAGATGAAAATGTACAGGTGGTGGAAGGTGAATTTGATGGTTATTTTATGATCTGAAGTGATCAAAAAAAATATCCAGTACCTATGAACTATGCTAGTAAAACAAAACTTATTCCTGGAGACAAACTCAAGCTCAAGATCATGCAAGATGGTAAGCTTATCTACAAGCTCATCGCTCCGGCTGAGAGAAAAAATGTAAAAGCTATACTCTCTATGACTGACGATAATAAGTTCATCGGTATTACAGAAGATGGACAGACTTACTTCCTTAATCAAGCTGCTGTAACTTTCTTTAAAGGGAAACCTGGTGACGAACTTTTCATTACTATCAATGCTGAAGGCAAAGGTGGTTTTGCAGCTATTGAAGCTGTTATTCAAAAATAATATTCTCACCCTAAAGATACAAAAAATCAGCTCCTCCCAGACGAGGAAGCTGATTTTTTTCAAGTTTTTTTTGATAACTAACTCTATTTTTCATACACCAGAAAATATTTTTTTTGAAAATTTCGTACTTTTTTATGGTATATAGATGTATCTAAGATTAGCTCTATTCACTCTATTGAGATGGCATGTCCCATTGTTAACCCAAGATGTAAATGAGTCTAATCTTACCTGCTGACATTTTAGATCTGCCATAGTGTCATACTCAACAACTGGTCCAATACATTCATCTGTTGTAATAAAACCACTTGATGTTGAATGAGCATTGTCAGTAAATCGGTTTGCGTTGGTACCATCAGTTTCCATTTTTGCCATAAGAACAAACGCAGCATTATTACTACCAGCTCTTCTGATTGGAACATAAGCATAATTTCAACCTGTGATAGTAGGGCAACTTACGGCATCTGGCGAAACTCAGTTAAAAACTAATGTAAGCTGTGGATCTTTTGGTATATCCGACATAATGTCTGTCAATGAGTCTCTGAGTCACATTACACTACCTCATGAATATGTTGGCAACTCTCAATAATTTGCTTGGTATTGCAAAATGGCTGAACCTATTTGATTGAGGTTTCATTTTCTCGCTGCATCTCTTGCACTACCCTGCACTGATGTCAATCTCGGTATCAAAGCAGCAGCCAAAATACCAATAATAACGATCACAATGAGCATTTCTACAAGAGTGAATCAAGTTTTTTTTTGTTTAAGAAGATTCATTGTTTTGATTTTATGATAAATTTACTCTTTATATAGCAATCAGAATTTTTTTTTCAACCTTTATCGACAAGTTACTTTTTTATGAACTCTTTTCAATATATAAAAACATTCTATAAAAATTCCATTTCTGGCTATTTTTCAGAGCTTGCTCCCCTTCGACAAGCTCAGGGATCGGGAGAAAAAAGTTTTTTCATCTTCAAAAACCTTTCCTTATTTTCTCCCTGTCTATCGCAGACAGGCTCGCCGCGTGGCATTTCTTTTTTGTACAGATTAAATCATCGGTATGGTTCTCTCATCCAAGAAAATAAAAAAATTTTCTTGGTCGTCGAACTTATCATTGCCACAAAAAAGAAACCAAAAAAAGTCTAGCCGTTTATAGTCATACGCTCTGTTCTTTCGATTCAGGTTGGCTGACGAAGAATTCTCCTCCCCTGAGGGACCCAGTCGAATTCTTTGGTTTTTTCTACTCCTACTCTGTTTTGTTTACTGGATCCTGTGGAATATAAACGGCGTTTGCTTTGGAGTTTTAGCGAAGCTCCAGAATACAAGTTTTTCAGTGTGATTATTTTTTGTAAATATTCGATTTGAATTACAATTTATATGTAAAAAAAATCTGGCTTTCTTTTAGAGACAACCAGAATAAAAATTTTTTAGTATTTTTTGAAGAGTTTTTTAATTAGTTGAGTTTGCTGTCGCTTGAGCAAATGGAAATAATCTGAATGAGACTTTTCCTATGATGCGGTCGTCTGGAACAAGGTAGTTAGCGTTATTGTAACAACCCAAACCAAAACAACAAAGCGAATCCGTACTGTGAGGTCTGTTGTCTCACATCACAAAAAATCCTTTATCTACAGGGAATTCGGTAATCCCACATCTAGCTTCTGTCTTGAGACCTTCAGGGAGATATGATTCATCAAGTTTCTCACATTTCTGAGAGTTTGAAATATTTTTACATATCTGGACTGAACCGTCTTTGACTTTTACCGTCTCTCCAGGAAGTCACACGATTCTCTTGATATAAGGGATATCTTTGCCCGGTGGCACAAAAACAATCACATCTCATCTCTTAAGTTCTCCGTATTTTGATGACATTTTGTCAACAATGATGAAATCACTTTCATGGAAGGTAGGTGACATACTTTCTCAAACCACCGTATAGGGATTGAAGATGAAAAATCTTACGAAAAGAACTATTCCTCCTACAAATACCAGAAAAGTCACCACATCGAACAGGTCCAGAATAAAATCTTTAATCATTTTTGAATTCATACTACAATTTCATTTACAATCTAATAAAAGCCGTGGTGAAGCTTTGTTTTACGTTATTGTCTCAAACTTTTTTTCTTCTCGAGACATCATATTATAACTTTTTTTTCCATTATGTCAATTTTCCAGTAATTTATATCAATAGAATCTAGAACGGAGTATCATCCATACTTTCTGAGCTTACTGGCTCACCATTTGGACCTTTTGAGTCTAAGAAGATGAAATTCTCAATCACAATCTCGGTTGAGTATCTGTCATTACCTGCTGCATCTTGCCATTTTCTAGTCTTAAGTCTTCCTTCTATATATACTTTTTTCCCTTTTACGAGATATTTCCCCAGAATGTCGGCACTGTTTCCATACGCCACACATCTGTGATACTCAGCCTCTTCTACCATATTACCATCCTTGTTTTTGAATTTTCTATTGGTGGCAATACTAAAATTAACTACAGAAGTACCAGAGCTTTCAATTCTTTTAATCTCTAAATCTGCTGTAGATCTACCTATAATCATCACTCTATTCATATCCATCGCAATTCGAACAAAAAAGAAGGATAAAAAAATTAGTAACGGTCGTATACTACAAAACATTTTTTCAATTGCAATTGAATTTCACTTCGGATTATATATTTTGTATCTGTTCTTATTCACTCTCAAAAAATTATTTCTCTGCCCAGATGGTGGAACTGGTAGACACGCTAGACTCAAAATCTGGTTTCTGCAAGGAAGTGGGGGTTCGACTCCCCCTCTGGGCAAGTTCATAAAAAATTATATACCCCACATGGGGCTCCGATATCGTTTTCTCTCATCGGAGTACTCATTTCTTCTTTTTATCCTTCAGATTCAAAGAATGAAATGGTAGTTCGACTCCCCCTCTGGGCAATCTCTTTGATCTCACTCTCCAAAAAAACTTCAATTACCAAATAAAATATTATTCTGCAAAACCTCCCCTGCCTGCGGTAGGCAGGCCCTCCTACACTAAAGAGGGGATATAAAATAAATTCCTTGCAAAAATACTACGGGTGATTAGCTCAGCTGGTAGAGCACAGGACTCTTAATCCTTTGGCCCAGGGTTCGAATCCCTGATCACCCAAAAAA
>CALMTC010000008.1 GCA_937872535.1 uncultured bacterium | reverse complement strand
CCTACTATACCTATCTATCTTCTAATCTGTAAACCTAATTGCTGCAATATTAACATTGCGAGCAGAATAAATTTCTTGACTTTTTTATTTTTTAATATATTCTTCATCCCCTAAAACAAAAAAAAATGAGTAAAATTCAGAAAATGTTTCAATGGTGGATGAGTCCACTCAAAAAAAGAAGTATAGAGCTGATAAAAGTCAGAACTCTTGAAGAAAAAAATGGCACCAAAAAAATGAAAGAGAACTTCTCTTCTCGAATCAAGGAGTCTAAAGAATTAGCTAAGGCACACCTATTCACTTTTATTTTTAGAGTTAGTATTATTGTCATTGTGTCCTGTATTTTTGGGTTTATAGTGGTAAAGAAAATCTTTAAAGTAGAACCAACTTTTATCGATACTACTACTGAAATCAAAAAATTTGACTGTGCCTACAAGAATTCTACTGAACGAATCGACTGTATGGTCGCACAACAAAAGTACTGGGAGAAGATTTCTATCGAATCTCTCAAAATGTTTGAATGGCATCCTAAAGTAGCGAAGCATATTACAATGCTTCAAGATAAGGCTTTTTACAGTATACCTGTCAATCAAACTATCACTACTTTCGTGAGCAAAGATTCTGCTGAATTGAATAGAATTATGCGTGACACTACTCTTTTTGAAGTAGTTTATATGCCAGAAAAACATGAAAAAATGAGATCTCCTGTCATAACTGAACCTGGTGGTAAAACTATTCGGATTGCTACTTCGTTTGCTAGTAAAGAATGGCTTGGGATTATTTTGGCTCATGAACTTTGCCATGTCTATGACATGAAGTACGATGGAGAGGACTGGAATGACCTCAATCAATATCTCATGGGTGAAGTCAATGCTCACCTCCTTGAAATGGAATTGGTCAAAAGTCTCAATCCCAAAGCCTATGCCTATCTTCTTCAAGAAGGCATAGCATATTATAACAAAAAAAATTTTCAGAAGCTACAAATGCTTATTTATAGCATATATATAAAAAAGCATAATCTATCTTATCAAGAAGAAGCACTCATTATGGCTTCTTGTGTAATTGCAGTAGCTTTTGAAGCTGAAGGAAAAGATGATGTAGAAAACTTGAAAAAAGTTTATACAAAGATCTCATCAAACTTTGGTATCTAGCCATAGTTTTAAAAAACGGCGATCGTATTTGATCAGCCGTTTTTCTTATTTAAAAACCAGAAAGTTTGATAAGCCTGCCTAGGCAGGTGTGATTTTTCTTAGATTTACATTGAGACAAGAACAAGTGTAGCGATTATGAGATTGAGCAAAAAGTGAGACTGATTGATAAGGGTCAAAGTGAGAGATCTTTTGTCCCAGAGCATAGCAGTGATACCAGGCATAGCCAAGAATCCGAACCATATCCAGAATGCTAACTGAAGAGCTGGTCGCATTTCAGTAATCTGGAGCATGACAAGTAAATAAGCTAAAATATAAGTCGTCGCTACCGTCGTGATAAACTGTATAACGAGCATCTTTCGCATACCACTTTGTTCTTTTTTGGCATCTTTTAGGCTAATTCCCATTTCTTTTATCCACAATCCTCCAAAAAGGATCTCAGAGTACCATAACATTCAAACAAAAAAGACAATTAGTGAAGCAATGATAATAGCAATGTAGTTTATTTCCATAGTTTTGTATTTGAGAAAAATAAAACTAAGTAAAAAAGTCTGACATTATTAATCGGCTTTTCTTCTTGACAAGACTTTAGATAATCTCATTTCGATTAACGCGTTTCTGTTCCATCGTATCGCGATCTCTTATCGTCACCGTACCATCTTCCAATGACTGATGATCAATCGTAATACAGTATGGCGTACCAATTTCATCTTGACGGCGATAACGCTTTCCTATTGCTCCACCAAGATCGAATTCACAATTATGTATTTTTTTCAATGCTGAAAATATTTCGCGACCCTTTGCAACCATCGCTTCATCTTTTTCCATGAGTGGAAGAATCGCATATTTTACTGGTGCTAAAGCAAATGGAAATCTCACAACCACACGAGTTTCTTTTTCTCCATTCTTGTTCGTAAGCTCTTCTTCGTCGTAGAATTCAAGAAGTGAAACCATCAAGGAACGACCTAGTCCTGTCGAAGCTTCAATACATCGTGGAATATATCTCAATCATGTTTTGGGGTCATGATACTGCATATCTTTTTTTGAAAATTCTTGATGCTGGCGAAGATCAAAATCTGTTCTATTGTGGATTCACTGAACTTCTCCTCGTCACCATGGAAACTGATATTCGATATCATAAGCATCTGCAGCATAATGAGCTAGTTTATCGTGTTTTTTATACTGAAGTTTTTCTGCTGGTATTCACAAAATTTCTTTCCAGTAGTGCATACTAATTTCTTTCCAGTATGAAAAATGTTTTTCTGCTTCCTCAGGATCTGCTGGCACAAAATATTCGATTTCCATCTGTTCAAACTCACGAGTACGGTACAAAAACTGACCTGGTGTGATTTCATTACGGAATGCTTTTCCTATCTGAGCTAGTCCAAAAGGAATTCTGATTCTCGTCGTGTCGCAAACTTGTTTGAAATCTGTGAAGAGACTCTGGCATGTCTCAGGTCTCATATAAATCTTGCTCGCATCGTCAGCTACTGGTCCGAGATGAGTGCTAAGCATCAAGTTAAATTGGCGGATATCTGTCCAATCTGCTTCTTTATTGGTATCTGGGTTTTTTACTTTTTCTTTGACGAGATAGTCTTTCATGATAACTGGTCATCGAGCTTCCGGAGAAAGATTTTCTACTCCAAAAGTTTCTTTGAGATAGCTCATCAGGCTTTCTTCTCAAAATCTTTGTTTTTTAGCTTCTAGGCTAGCTTCTATGAGCTTATCAGCACGAAATCTCTGACCTGTTTTCTTGTCGTCGACGAGTGCATCTGAAAATCATCCTACATGACCACTCGCCTCTCGCGTACGAGGATGAGCCAAAATAGCTGTGTCCATACCGACCATATCTTCTCTGTCGGTGACAAAAAATTTCCATCGCAAATCTTGGATATTTTTTTTGAGCTGAGAGCCGTATGGACCGTAATCCCAGGCATTTGCAAGTCAACCATAAATATCTGATCCTGGATAGACAAATCCTTTGCGCTTTGCCCAAGAGACGATTGTTTCGAGTGAAAACATTTTGATATGATAAGTAAGTATTGAAAAAGTCATAATCATGACGACTAAGTCGTTTTTAATGTTTTTATTTTCTAATTCAATACTTCGTGTTCTCTCTTTTTATTCGTCCTCAAACCTTATCTCATCATTTTTCAGTCTGATTTATTTGTTCAAAAGCCAGAATAAAAATTTTTTAGTATTTTTTTCGAGTAAGAATACTAGCCGAGTTCTTACAATCAATGATGTTATAGTATTATTTTTGTACAAATGAGATCTTTTTCACCATTAAGTATCCTTTTCATAGTTTTAAAATCGTTTCAATCAGAAAGGTAAACTATTTTTTTTGATCACGAATTATACTTATAAAGTTCCAGAATTTTACTTTTCATGCTCCCTGTCACATCTCACTCTTTTTCCCAAAAGTAAGATGCATCTTCTGGTGACTTTATTTCTGGGATAATTTCATTATTTTTGTCTAAAATACCTGGAACATCCGAAAAAATAAATGCTTTAGTGATTGTTGGATACATTAATAAGTTACTAAAAATTATATCCGAAGAGATTACTTTAATATCTGAACTCATACCTCAACCAATAATATAATTCTGGTTACTTTCCAATTTTTCTTGTTGATATCATTCAAGGTGGAGTCTTTTATAGTTTTTAAAAAAAGACGAAATATTTGAAATCAGATTTTTCTCTATATCAAGCCACATCTGATAGCTTTCTCTATTGATTCCATATTTTTTTACCAATCAATGTCAAAAATTCCCCGTACCATGGACTAGAACGATTGGTTCTTTGATCTGGTTGATGAGATCACTAAATTTATGTAAATAATTTTGATCACTAAAATTCTCTTTTGTTTTTGGGGCAAAGATACTCCCACCTAGCTTAATCAGATACATTTTACTTCTTTTAAAGTAAAGGATTTTTTTGATATAGTCAGTCGTTGATCAGGATGACATCTTTTATTTCTCTACCATCAGAAGCAAAGATAGCCTCTACTATTCATGGTCTTAGTTTATCTTTTGGAGTAGACATAATATCTTCCTCAGACATAAATAAAACATTGAGAATTTCATTACTCATATTTGTTTTGATGTTTACAATTTCCTTGGTTAGTTTGATATTAAAGGTCCAAATTGGAATAATATTTTTATAATCAAACATATAAAAATCTGGGATATTCTTTTTTTTCTGCAATCCTGAATATGCTATGTCTATATTGGTTTCTTCTCGGACTTCCCTCATAATAGCTTCAATAGGCAACTCTTCACTTTCTATTTTTCATCATGGCAATCAAATTTGTCCTGAACGCTTCCAAGATCTTGTATCTCATTCTATCACAGTCAATATTTCTCATTTTAAATTTTTTATTACTGCAAAACATCAAGGAACAACTTTTATATTTGTATTCTCATAATGTTGGAGAATTTCACTTCCCATCTGTTCACCTTTATTATAGATTTAAAGTTTTGTGGTCTGTTTATAGTTTTTAAGTATACTTTATCAAATATAATTAGTCCGTTTGTTTATATATTGAAATAGACCAAAAAAACACTAGACTGATTTCGTAGTATTTATTTTTTCAAGTGCGGAATGGCAAGGACAAATAAACAGTGAATTGCTCAGAAAAAGGCGAAGCTACAGAAAGTAGCTGCTAGAAATAGAGGGCAAAAAAGATTTGAATATCCGAAGAGAAAACTTTCTATCGATGAAGGAAAAGAAATTGGAGCAATTGGGGCAAAAACTAATCCAAAAGGAAGAACCTTTAACTGGTTTCTCAGAGGAAGAAAAATCTGCTATGAAACGAGAATGAGAGTCGATCCAGATGGCTATAGACTTGTAAAACTTCCTTCTGGAGGGCTTGAATTCGTAGAAATCTCTCTCTCTGGGCGAGGTAGAAAAAAAATGATCAAAGCTGGAAAGGCGAAATAAACCTTTCCCTGCGCATCTCCGACCTCCCTCCCCTTATCAGGTGGATTGCCGCAGTTCGTTCGCAATGACGAAAACCAGAGTAAAAATTTTTTATTTTTTTTGAAATTTTTCGATATGACACTAAAAAATGGACTTATTGGACTTTGAGCGCTCTTGGTATTTTTGGCTTTGTCTTTAATGGGGACTTATAACTCATTTATCGGACTTGATGAACAGCTCAAATCTCACGGTGCTCAAGTTGATAACATGTATGACAGAAGAGCTGATCTCGTTCCTCAGGTCGCTGCAGTAGTAAAAAGATATGCAGAATTTGAGAGAGGAACTCAGGAAAATATCGCAAGATTAAGATCTGATAGTCAGGGACTTGAAAATCTTCAGAAGATGATCGCTGGTGGACAGGTAAAATCTGCTGAGTTTGGGACACTTCTTGGAACGACTCTTAGCTCACTCAAAGTGACTGTAGAAGCATACCCTCAGCTCAAAGCTGATCAACAATTTTTGAAACTTTTTGATACACTCGAAGGTAGTGAAAACAGAATCAGAGTAGCAATCAAAGACTACAACGACTATGTCATAGACTACAACCTCAAACTGAGAAGTTTCCCAAGCTGAATTATTTTTAGCAAGCTTTTTGGCTATGCTCCAAAAGATAGAATTACTCCTCCAGCTGATAAAGATATCAAATCTGTACCAAATGTAGACGCTATGCTTGATGGTAGCAAATAGTTCTCAAACTACCCGCTTTGCGGGTTTTTTTTGAAAAAAATTGTGATTTCCCTTCGACAGGCTCAAGGAACGACAGACATTAAAACTCGTTGTTGCGAGGAAGTATTACGAAGCAATCTATAACTCCGTTCTATTCGCAATGACGAAAGATAGGTAGATTCTCTTCATGTGTCCTAACATTTATTCATCATTTACTTATCTTCGCTATGAAAAAAATTCTCATTCTGGTTACTTTTTTGGTGGCTAGTTTATCAACGATCACATTTTGACAAAAGCTGGAAACGGGAAGTGTCCAGCAAAGTGGCTCTGTCGTAGATCCTATGAACTTACCAGCTATCACTGATTTTGTCATGGATTATTCTCGTGTCTTGACTCCAGAGCAAGCTCTCGAGCTTTGAACACTAGGGAAAGAGTATGAAAAAAAGACGACTGCTCAGATAGTGGTGGTCTTATTTCCTCATAGACAGTCAAATGAATTAGTGGACATCGGATTAAAAATTTTTAGAGAAAATGGAATTGGTCAAAAAGATAAAGATAATTGACTACTTTTATTGATTGCAACAGATGAAAAAAAAATAAGAATCATGCCGTGATATGGACTAGAAGGCGTGATTTCTGATTCTATTTCCAGAGAAATTATTGAGAATACCGTCCGTCCTCTCGTCAATAGTTGAGATTTTTATGGAGCCATCAAGTGATTTTATGAGGATAGCACTCGTTTGATTGATGAGGATTTGGCTTCTGGGCACGAAGAAAATTCTGATAGTTCATCAGAAGATATATGAAGTAACTCCAGTGGATTTTGGGATTTTTTGGGCATCATAGCAGGGTTTGTTATCTGAGTATTTTCATTTTTTTGGACAACCAGTTCCTACAAAAATATTTGATATGGTAAACTTTTCCTAGGAGTTATGGCTTCAAATACCTTGATTGCTACTTTAGGTGGCTGGTCACCATTTTTACTCAGCTTTGGGGCTTGAATCTTCTGATCTGTCGTAATTTACTGACTTTCTTTACTCGATACCGGAAGTTCTAGTGGCTGATCGTCATCTAGTGGCTGATCATCTGGTGGTAGCTCTTCTAGCTCGTATGATTCTTCTGACTACTCTAGCAGCTCGTCTTGGTCGTCATCAAGTAGCAGCGACGATAGTAGCTCTTCGAGCTCGTACTCTGGCGGAGGCTGAAGTTCTGGTGGCTGAGGGTCTTGAGACTAAAAATATTCTCTCAGAAATATTGCTCTTTCGGGCAATATTTTTTTATACTTTTGCTTTATTATTTTTTTTCAAAAAAAATCCCCTCCACAATATGGGGGGATTCAGGTTCAGGTGTATCTCAAAAATTTTTATTCTGGTTTTTATTTTTTTCTCCTTTCTACTGGAATATCCAGTTTTTTACTCTTCTGATGATTTAGCTTCTTCAGTTACTGCTTCTGAATTTTCTTCTGAAGCACTCGTTTCTGTAGCTGGTTCTTCTGCTACTGTCTCAGTTACAGTTTCCTCTACTGTTGTCTCAGCCGCTGTTTCTTCAGCCGCTGTCTCAGGCGTTGTTTCTTCAGCTACTGTCTCAGTCGCTGTTTCGATGTTTTCGTTTTCGGCCATTTTACCAATTTACCCGTTATTTTGGGTAGTCAGAATATAATTTTTTCACAAGGGATATCAATTGATATTAATAAAAAACTACCTTTCAGAAAAGATCGGTAGTTTTGAGATAATTAAATAATAGATTCTTTAAGAACTTCGCTCAGCACTTCGCTGACTTCGTCCATAGGTTTTTCACCATCTATACTGAGATAGATGTGAGGATAGAAATCTCGCAACACCGTCGCCGTTTTTTCTTCATAGGTGCGAATTCTAGTCTGAATAACAGCTAGATCTTTGTCGTCTGGGCGGTTTTCTTTTTCTGCCCTACTCGTCAACCTTTTGACAATCGTTTCGTTTGATACCTTGAGCTCGATAGCAAGCGATACTTTCAGATCTGACCTTGATAAATATCCAGTAAGCCAGTCACACTGAACAAGCGTCCGAGGTATACCGTCCAAAATCAATGGCTTATTCATCGCAAACAGTGAATCCAATTCTTTTTCGATAGCTGGCAAGAAAATCTCTTCGGGAACATACTTTCCCTGGGCAGAAAGTTCTTTGGTAAGCAAGCCAAATTCTGTTTGCTTTTCGATTTGATCGCGAATAAAATCGCCTGTGGAAAAATGGATAAATCCGTTCTCTTCTGCAAATTTCTTTGCCTGCGTGCCTTTCCCTGAGCCTGGAGCTCCAAATAGGACAATAACTAATGGTTTTGTATGCATAAAAAATTTTTGTTTATGAGTAGTATTTATAGTCAAGTCTCGTGTCTTAATCAAGTTCAACTACTCCTCTCTTTCAAAAACTTTTTTTCTGATAATCCCTAAAATCATTTTTCTTTTTTTTAATCCCTCGCCGGGTGGGCGTTTCTTTTTTGTACCGATTAAATCATCGGTATGGTTCTATCATCCAAGAAAATAAAAAAATTTTCTTGGTGATCGAACTTATCATTGCTACAAACCCCGCATAAAATTATATTTACTATTTTTGCGGAATCGAAAACACTGGCAATCGAAAAGAAACCAAACACTTCGTAAGTAAGGTGAGTAAATTATTTTTCTTCTCTTCGCTTGAAAAATAAATTCTCACCTTAAAAAATCTAGCCAACGCAAAATCTCGTCTTTACTCTCCTTCTTGCTCCTTGACTACTCACTATGTTTTCCTTGGTTCTACCGACTCACCCCGATAGTCATCGAGGGCAGGCCATCAAAGGATCGTCTCGTTTTTCTTCCTCTACCACGAGGTTGGACCTCAGACCCCGCAGTACTGCGGGGCGTTGGCGTTGATAACCAGTGATCTTTTGTTGAGAATACTTTTTCTTAAAGTCTAATCTGAAGATCTCATCATTCTTCTCATCCTCACTAATTTTCTCAATTTTCATGCTGGTCGAGTTTAATTTTTTTTCTGATAACTTCTCTCATTCTCTATTGAAAAAAAACCATGAAAAAAGTATACTGTCACTGTTCTTCTCTAGGGCCTTAGCTCAGTGGTAGAGCGGGAGTCTCCAAAGCTCCGCGTCGTGGGTTCAATTCCCCCAGGCCCTGCCATAAAAATCTTACCGAAAGGTGGAGATTTTTTTTATAGACTTTCGTATCATGAAACTTCCATCGAGCCATCTGAGGTTTTTTATTTGGTGATTAATATAACTAAAGCATTTCTTCAATTTTTAAAAGTTCGTCATTGATCTTTTTTTCGATTTCTTTGATTTGTTTGATAAGAACTTTTGGTTTTTCATACTCTACTGGCACATATTCTATTTTTTTATACTTTGAAATACTAAGATCATACTTATATTCTTTGATCTCTTTTTTATCTACTCGAAATCGTTTTTCTCATTTCTCTGGCTGTTTATTGTATAAACGAGCATCGACAAATTTTTTATATTTTTCTATTAAGTCTGGTAGATCATTATCTGATATAGGATTTCTCTTATCATCGAGACTATATCAATCAGCCTGTAAATCATAAAACCATACTTTTTGAGTATCATCACCTTTTGTAAAAATAAGAACTGCAGTACTTACTCCTGCATATGGTTTAAAAACTCACGATGGAAGAGAAATCACAGCTTTCAAATCTGATTGCTCGACAAGAAGTTCTCTGATTTTTTTGTGAGCATTAGATGAACCAAAAAGTACTCAATCAGGAACAATTACAGCACATCTTCATCATATACGAAGTTTATGATAGATCAGTTCAAGGAATAAAAGTTCTGTCTTTTTCGTATCAAGAGTAAAATCTGGATTGAGATCTCATTTATCAATACTTCACTTAAAAGGAGGATTTGCCAAGATCACATCATAAACAGATTCATGAGAAAATCATTTGCCAAGAGTATCTTTATAGGCAATATTTGGTTTCGTAACACCGTGCATGATCTCGTTCATATTGGCAATTCTGACCATCGTCGTATCAAAATCAAAACCTTGTAAGGTGTCAGATTTTAATTTTTTCCAATCTTTTTCATTCAAAAGATCTCATGGATAATGAGTTCATGATTCGTCTTCAAAAATAGCATCTTTTGAGCTGTTTTGTTTGATAATTCGTTTGTAAGTATTGATAAGAAATCAAGCTGTTCCACAAGCAGGATCACAGATGACATCGTTTTTAGTAGGATTTACAAGTTCTATTATAGATTGAATAATGTGTCTTGGAGTACGGAACTGTCAGTTTTTACCAGCAGTCGCAATTTCATTGATCAAGTATTCATAAATATCTCATGATGTATCCTCGTTTTGTTCAGAAATATGAAGATTTTCTATAATTGTCACAGCAGTGACGAGCAGACTAGCCTTTGGAATAAGAAATGTAGCATCAGAAAGTGTTCCCGAAAATCAATCTCCTGTCTGGAGAGTTTTCACAAAAGGAAAGACAATATCTCTCACATGTGAAAGCATTTCTTCAGCAGGAAGCTGCATCCAATATGATCGTCTTAATTCTTCTTTTCACTGAAAAATACTTTGATAAGAAAAGTTACTCACTTTTTTAGCTTTCATGATGTTTTGTCTATCCAAGTCATCGAGTCTTTTCATGAAAATCAGATAAGAAATTTGTTCGATAGCAGTAAGTGGATTAGAAATTCCTCATGATCGAAATGTATTCCATAGCTGGTGAATATCTGATTTGAGAGATGGTGTAAGCATACCTATTGTGTAATAATAAAGACAAACCTAAAAGCTTTTTTTGACAATAGCTCCATTTTTTCCTTGAACAATCAGATCTAGGTTCTCACTCTTGGCTATTGCTCTTGCTTTATGTTCAGCATCACTTTTTCTATCCATAAAAACTGCCGATCTTTGTGCTCCAGATCTATAAACTTTTCGACCATTATCGCTAGGTTTGACTCGTATTTGGCGAGCTCCTCCTGTAACGACTTTCATTACCCATTGCATATAGGGAGTAGGTTGTTTCATTATACAGAGAATAAAATATAAAATTACTGCATATGCTCAAAAATTTCTTTAATATCATCGACAAGAACGGTAAGACCTCTCACACTCAAAATATCCTGGTTTTTATAGGTAATAGAATTTTTTCATTGGTGCTTATGGCTAATCTCAAGACTAAACCAATGGGCAAGCAAATTTCTCATCTCGTTGAATTTTTCAATATTTTTATAGATATGGTCTGTTATACTAATGCTATATATTTGTTTCACTAATTCAAACTTTTCTTTGAAGGTAAGTTTCTCTAAAACATAGTGATTAAATAATTTTATCTTCTTGTTTTTGTGCATCGCTTTGGCAAAATGAGAGTTTCCTAGACGAAAAAAGTTTGCATTTATTTTTTCTGTAAAAAGATACTCCAAATAAGTATGCATCATAATCAAATGTCATTTTATGACTTTTTCCTTCATCAGCGAGAAATCAATTTTATCTTTATTAGTACTATTTCGATAGTCTATATCAATCATTTTCATAATCTCTTTAAACTCTGCGGTAGCGTTTTTTCTCCACTGTCTCATGAAAAGGATAAACAGATAAATCAAACACTACCATACGAAACGAATCAAAGAAAACTACGGACAAAAATAAGAAAAAATTTCAACCCTACCCAAAGCACTCCTGCATCGTGGCCTGAAACAACTCCTCCAGCTTCGACAACGCTAGCTTCTGCTCATCGAGCATCTGCTGGATTTTTTCGACTCTATCAGCGAACTGTTGCTGGAGAGGAAGAGGTGGAAGAGGGATCTCTAATCACCTAATATCTCATAACGACATGAATTTTTGAGTTCATCATTTATGATTTTCAGACACTTTATGAGCCAAGTAACAACTATTCAGCAATCACAATAAATAACTATTAACCAATCATGGTTTGGAAAATTTCATCAGAGCAACATTTTTTATAGCAAAGTCTCTATTTTTTTTCACAATAACAGGATTTCAAATAGTTCAAATCATAGGCATCAAAATATCTCAATCATCTACATTAGATCTTCTATTAATTGCATCATAATCTTCTTCAGAAATATAATTCAAATCAGAAAAATCTATTGCTCAATTTTTTATATTCTTTGAAGTAATCAAAGGATATCACGAAGTTTGATATTTCGGAGAATCATGAGTTCAGTCTCTCACATCACACACATCCATCAATTTCCTCACCTCCCAGCCCTTCTCGTTCCTCATAGGATCACCAAACATCTCCAAAAACACAGACTTCGTCAGCTCCTGCGTCTTGCTAATCGCATCTTTCTTGAGATCTATCAAGCTCTGTATCTGGTCTAGCTTGGAGGCGATGGATTGCTGGGTGGCGAGAGGGGGAAGGGGGATAGAAATCTCCTTTAAGTATTTAAAGTTTCTATTATAGCCCTCCTTTCAACCCAATCTAACTTGTCTAAGAAAATAGTAGACATACTTTGTATCTAGTTTATCAGAACACTCTAATACCTTAACACCATCAGCTCATATAGCAAAAGGAAAATCTATATACTTAAAAACTCTGGTATGATCTCAAAAAATAATACATGGCAAAGAAGCTTCACACAATAAATTTTCATCATTCGTATAACCTCAAATAAATTGCTGTCATTGATCTACTATAGGAAATTTTCAGTAATCAAAATAATCTTCCTTTTTTATTTTAGGATTTCATCAAGTATTATCAGATATAACTTTTGAAAAAGGGTAATATTGGGTCATTGTTATCCGAATAGAATAAATTGAAAATTATTTTATCACCTTTTGCTGGAGGTATTCAAAAATTTCTCAAAGCTGTTCTTTTGTTAAATCTTTTACAATCTTATTAAGATCTAGTTTCTTATGTCAAAAAAATCACTTAATTCATTCTATGACATAATCAAAAACCGTATCTTTTGAATTCTGATTTATCTCTTTGGCTGGATTAGCATGGATCCTTTCAATTGTATCAATCAGATAATTTACAGCTTGCTTATCGTCCTTTGACTCTAATAGTTCAAAGTAAGCAGGCAATCAGAATGCAGAGATATACTTAAAATAATATTCTTCATAAAATTTATTTGTTCTTACATACTGTAATACAAAAAATATCAATAGAAAAATAGCTGGATACATGAGTTCTATATTTTGCAAAAGATCAAACTTACTATTCTCTTCTGAACAAAAATACCTTACAAGACTAAATAAAAATAGTATAGAAGAAATCATTATAACTCCGAATTTCCAATACCAAAGAGCATTTTCAATCTTATTTAATCTCTCTCTTAAAGCATTTGTAAGCCTATTAGAACTAGCCTGCGATAACTGATTTTCTATCAATATCTGATTATTTTTTATCTTAGAATCAATTTGTAAGATTTTTTCTTTTATTCATCAAGGATTAAATATCTTATCATGCCAAGATAGAATATCTTTGGTTTTTTGATTCGACTGATTAAAAAAAGAATTGACTCAGTTCTCTTGTGCTTTTATAGTACCCAAGGATTGTTTTCATTGTTCTAACAATTTATTTATTTGAAGTTGATTAGTTTTTGCTTGATTATTGACAGTTTGGATATAAGAAATCATTTGATTTGCCATAACTTTATTATCTTTAATCTTATTCAAAACAACATCTACTTCTTTTCATATCTTTATTGTTTGATCTAATTCCTTTTTTATTTTCGATTTCAAATCATTTGCATCTTTTCTTATCTGTAACACATTATCTTTAACAATTCATACATTATTCTCTCTTCATTTAAGATTCTTCTCTATATCTCCTATATTTTTTTGTATTACTTTAGATTCATTCAAAAATCCTCTAGCTCTTTCTAAAGAAGATGAAATCTCTTCTTGTTGTTGCAAGAGATCATTATAAAATTTTGTATTTAGTGACTTTGTTGATTTAATAGAATCATAAGTTCCTTTCACCTCCTTTTCTATGGTTTCAAAAATATCTTTATAAACTTCTCAGTTTGCAGTTAAGCTTTTCAACATATTTAATATATTTTCAGCTTTTTGTTTCTCAAGCACTAATTCATTCAAAATAGCCGTAACATCTTCACTAGAATTCTGTTTATTTAAATCACTTGGAGCAATATCTTCTTCCATATTAGGTATAGTTAAATAAATTTTAAATTAATATTTTCTTATTACTCAAACAAGCTTTCATCTTATCTCTGCCTGTGTATTCTCATCAAGAATAATAGGTCTAAACAAAGAATTTTTAGGTTTTAATATTTCTTGAGGACCTTTCCAATACTGTTTAATTGTAGCTTTTTCTTCAAACCCATCTTTAATTATGGCGACAACAATATCTCCATTCTGGGCAAAACTTTGATACTTTATGACCAAATAATCTCAATTATTAATTCAAATATCTTTCATACTGTCTCATTCAGCAATCAAAGCATATCAAGCATCTCAATTTTTAATCATAGCACTAGGAACCTCAATTTCTTGATGAGAATCAGAATACTCTTCTATATCTACATCACTTATATTATTCCCATATCCACATGAAGCTTTGGCGATAACCTTAACCCTAGATAAATTACTCAAGAATAAACTAACTACTCAGGAAGCACTTCTATATAAATACCCAAGCTTTTCTAAATTAATAACATGTTTAAATACACCAGCTGTAGATATTTCGAAGAACTCAGCAGCATCAGCATATGTTGGGCAAACTCAATTCTTTTTATAGTAGTCATAATAGTAGTCCCATATCTTCTTTTGCTGTGCAGAAAGAGTATTAAACATAATCGTCGAATAATAGTAAACTAAAAGATTATAATAATGTAAATAAAAACAATCTATTTACAACAGACTTTAAATATTTCACATCTAGGTTAATAATATTAACTATCTCTTGATTTCACATTACAGTTTAATATATTCAAAGGAGTTTACATTATTAACACATATCGAACATGACAAGCAAACAATTACGAGTATCTCCTGACAAAAACGGAGATCGAAGAGTTCACAAACCTTGAGCTACAAGAGACAGTGCTCATACAGAAACAAAACAAGAAGCAATAGAAACAGCAAGACAAATCGCAAAGAATCAATGACTAGAAATGCTTGTGCAAAATCTGGATGGGAAAATATGATTCAGAAACTCATACGGTAACGATCCGTTTCCTCCAGAAAACTAATATTTTTAATTTTTTATAAAAAAAATAATGATCTATTATGTCAACAAAAATCCTCAGTTCAATTGAGACCATGAAGTTCATACAAACACATGTAGCAGACTACCTGAACCAGCCAATAGAATAAATCTTTGAGAGCACACGAGTTGTAAAACCGCTGTACAAGAGGAAAAGAAGTATTTCCCACAAGCAAATGGATGCTACTATTGCTCTAATGCTTGCCATACTCAGTAATTTACAAAGGAAAGTTTAACTCCCAATCAGGGAGTTTTTCTTTTACACCCTAAATCTCTCCACTAGCCCCTCTACCACTTTCTGCTCCTCTTCTCTAAAGTATATCAACCAAATTATTTTTTTATTAACATCTTTATATCTTCAACCAGCTCCTCCATACTCTCTTTCTTTTCCAAAAGCCTCTGTTTATCTTTAAATTTACCATACTCTATATCAGCCTTCTCCATAGCTAACTTGTGAGATATAGTACCAGCATGAGTGAGAATATTTTTCTTATTAAGCTCAAGTATAACATCTAATCTCTCTATTCGATCACTCATTTTCATGGGTATCTGTGCTTGTGCCATGCTCTCAGCAAAAGCAAGATATTGCTCTACCAGAAGTCAAAGTACTTTTATCTCTTCTTCATTGAGATAATTTTTTGCTACAGAGACATCTTTTTTTGTGATCTCTTTTTCAGATTTTTTATCGTAAGATTGCATCCCAACAAAAGGAAGCTCAGCATCCACCCTATGATAGACTAGTTCTGCAGCAGTTTCCTCACTTATCGCCCAAAGCAACTTATTTTGGATCACCTTGAAAAAAGCTATTGTCTTTTCATCACTCGGATCATAATCAATACTAGTTGTGTAAATATCTTTTATCTTCTGATAAAAAAGCCTCTCAGAGAGTCTAATTTCCCTAAGTTTCTCTTGAAGTCTATCAAAATATTCCGTTGGTTTACCTGATTTTAACTTTTTCTCATTGAGAGAAAATCACTGAATAAGATATTCCTTAAGTCTTTCACTAGCCCAATTTCTAAACAAAATACCCTGCTTAGATCTAACACGATATCATACAGCTAGAACCATATCGAGATTATAGTAGTTTATCTGTTTTTGCTGAAAATCGGTATTTCCGATTTTCTGTAAAACATTAGTTTCCAATAGCTCTCACTCCTCAAATATATTGAGAATATGTTCATTGATAGTAGAACGAGATTTTCCAAAAAGCAATGCCATTTGTTCTATATTGAGCCATACACTATCTCACTCAATCATTACATCAACAAAAATATTTCCATCAACATTATAAATAAGAATCTGATCTTCTACCATCTTCACACTTTTTTGATCTAAAATGATACATACTATATATCTATGAGCAAATTTTTCAAGGCAAGACAAGAATAAACATTCTCATATAAACTACTACACCCTAAATCTCTCCACCAATCCCTCTACCACTTTCTGCTCAGCTTCCTTAAAAAATCTATCATACGCACCTATACCAAGTGTACCCTCAAATGTAGGTCCATAGAAATCGTCTTTGCTGACAGTTTTTTTCTGGATCAGTAATGATTTTACGATCTGAAGGAATCTGATTTGATGACTTGAGAAATTGTTATGATGTAAAAATTCCTCAAAGATCTTGACTACTTCTTTTTCCCAGTCTGGTAACGATATTCTTCTCAATGCTATTTTTATCAGTTGCTTCATAGTCAATAATGGTCTACCCAATGCTCTTCTTACAGTGAAACTATTCAAATGATACTCAGACTGCTCTAACATATTTTCAAGCTCAATCCATTCTTTATCTGTAGGTTCTTCATCTTCAATTATTTTCTGAAGAGCATTATTACTACGAGTCAGATTTTCAAGCTCATCTACAAACAAGGCTCGGTATTTATCAGACTGCATTTTCTTACCTTCAGCATATTCAATCCATCTGCGTTCTATCACAAAATCATCAATATCTGTCTCTAGCATCCCTTTCTTCTTTATGTTTTTATATTTCATGAGTTTAGTAAACTCTTTTTTTATCAGTTCAATATTTTCAATCGTTAACTCCTCCCAAAAAGCTGGTTTGAGAACCCAAACAATCAAATCTTGCTGAGCTTGTATTTTTGAGATATTGAGTGATAAAGAATTGATATCTGTCGCAACACTATTTGACAAGTCTGTGGTATCTTCACTTTTGATTACAGCAATGACCAACCTATCACACTTGATCAAAAACCTTAACTCATCAGCAGTATTCTCATCTCGATATCTCATCAAAGGGGCTAATTTTTGTAGCTGTTCATAAGGATTAATTGCTACATTATCCCAAATTCTTCCTGCGACAATCATACTAATCAAATCGTGATATTCCAATAGTTCATCATTTTCATGTAGACCTTTGATTATAGCCAGAATTATTTTTTTTGTACGATCAAAAGATTTCGTATCTTTTCTATTTTCATAAAGTTTCAGCAGTTCAAGCTGGAGTTCAAAGTACTGCTGTTGCAAAGAAAGTGGTCTTATTCATGGATTTTTGAAAGCATGATCCTCATCAAAATTCAGTGCAAAATCAATAATTAAAAAATCTTTTTTATCCTGACCTGGACCAAAGATATCTGGGCGCAATCTCGTTCCTCTTCACACCATCTGTCGGAATTTAGCTTCAGAAAGTACCTTCTTAGCAAAAACTAAATTTACCACTTCTAGCACATTGATACCAGTGTCCATCATATCGACAGAAATAGCCACTCTGTATTTTTTCTCTGTTTTATAGGCTTTGAAATCTGCAAGCAATTCATCGGCTTTTTCTACATTGGAAGTTATAACTACTGAAAAATGACGCAGATGGGGATATAGTTCCTCAAAAGTCTTTTGGAGATTTTCGGCATGTTTTTGGTTCATAGCAAAAATTATCGACTTGCCAGGAAGCCCATCTTCAATCGTATAGGCTTGCTCCATAAATTCTCTGACAACAGCTCTATTCGTATCTTTATTATCAATGAGTTTTCCTATCTGAGATCCTTCAAAGTTATAATCCTCAGGATTTTTTCATTCTTTTATCAGCTGGTCTCTCAAAGCTTTTGGCAGCTGATGTCCTTTGATTCATTGAATTTGAAATTGCGTTCTTGCCATGAGAACTTTGTATGGCACGAGATATCATTCTGCCACAGCTTCTTCAAGTCAGTAATTGTACTGAGGTCATTTTTCATGACAATCAAATGCTTTGTAGGTACTTTTCTCTATAAAATCTACAGGAGTTGCAGTCAATCAGACCTGATAACAATCAAAATGATCTAGGATCGCTTTCCATTCTCCATAAATACTTCTATGAACTTCATCGACAATAATCATATCAAAAAATCCGCTACTATATTTATCCAAGTAGTTGATCAATGTTTGATATGTTGCACTATATAATCTTGCAGTATCATCAGTTTTTCCTGATATTATCTGTGTATTTGGTTCACTAGGCAAAAATTCGTTAAATCATTCATCGCGTGCCTGATTTCTCAAAGAGGTTCTATCAGTAAGAAAAAGAATTTTTTGAGCATTGTGTGTTCTCAACATTACATCTATCAAACCCATTGCTACTCTTGTCTTTCAAGTACCTGTAGCCATTACAAGTAGAAATTTTCTTCTCCCCATTTCAGCTCACTCCAATATACTTTTGATCGCAGCTTGTTGATAGTGCCTTCCACAAATATCAGGATTTATTTTTTCACTTAAAGGAGACCTTCTTATTTTATGTAAAATTTTTAATCTGCTTAAATCACTCAATGTAAAAAATGTTTGTACTTTTCTTATAGGTTCATGATCCAAAGCTGGAATATAATAAATTTCTTTACCATTCGATAAAAACACAAAAGGCATAAAATCTTGCTGTCCTGCAATAAGTTGAGCATACTCAAGAGCTTGATGTTCTCAGTCTCTCGCTGATCTAGAAAACTTTTTCGCCTCTATCACAGCCAAAACAGTGCCATCACTATCTAGCAAAACATAATCCACATAAAGTGATTGAGATCATTTTTTCACCAAAAACTCTGCCACTACCTGTCTTGGATTAGTCACATCTCGACCGACTCTTTTTAGTTTTTGATCAATAATTTTACGCGTTTCTGATTCTAGCATTGAGAAAATTACATACTAAATCACCATCACTCTAATCATTCCTCCCCGCTTTTCAACCTTCTAGCTCTTACACATCAAAAAAATCCTAGCTTCCGCCAGGATAATTTTTTTTATAATTTTAGGAAATATTTTTTTACTTGCTTGGGGATCTTCTTCTCGGAGCGCTAGAGCGAGCAGATGATGAGGATGGTCTGCTCGATGATCTTGATGAAGAATGACCTTCTGATCTTTTGCTGTAGCCGCCAGACGATCTGTCTGATGATGGGCGAGCGCTTGATCAGTATGATCTTGATGATCATCATCTTGAAGAGCCTCTGTCCGATGAGCCGAATCTTCTTGAAGAGCCTTCGTGAGATCTAGAGCCTTCGACTGAAGAGAAATATTTTTTCTCGCCGTCTTTTGATGGACTAGCGGATTTTCTTATAGAGAAACCTTCTTTTCCGGCTTTGTTGGCGAAGTAGCCTCCTCCAGATGAGCCTCTTGATGAGCTACCGCTGTAGCCACCAGAACTTCTACCTCCAGATGAGTAGCTTCCTCTGCTTCTACCACGGCTTCGAGCTGGTCTTCATCAGTCTCCTCCTCTACCTTGGCTCATTGGTCTTTCCATTTCTTTACCGTGTTCGTCTATTTTCTTGATTCTGATCTTGTTTCTTTTCTCGATACCTTCGAGGTACTTGTACTCTGACTTATCGACAAACATGATCGCCTTACCAGTCTGACCAGCTCTCGCTGTTCTTCCAATTCTATGGACATAGCTTTCTGGATCCTGAGGTACATCGTAGTTTACGACCAGAGCAATATTTTTAAGATTGAGCCCACGACTTGCAACATCTGTCGCTACGAGGATCTGAGCTGTATTGTCTTTGAGTTTTTTGATCGTCTGCATTCTTTCTCGCTGTCTAATGTCACCGTGAAGAGCAAGAGCATCAAAGCCTTCTTTTCTGAGAGTCTGAGTGAGATCGTCCGTCATCAATTTAGTCTGCGTAAAAATGACGACCTTTTGATCTTTATGTTCACGAAGATATTTTGCCAGAAGTTCAAATTTTTTGAAATGAGGAGCGTCCATAAAAGAGTGATCAACCTTGTCGACTACCACTTCTTGAGCGATTTTGATCGATGTGTAGTTGTCACCAATATGCTTGTGGAGAATTCCTCTGAGCTCTGGTGTGATCGTAGCTGAAAAACTCATCACCTGCTTGAGTTTTGGAATTTTTGATCGGATGTACTCTACATCGTCAACAAATCCCATATCGAGCATTCTATCGACCTCATCCATAATGAAATAGTTGATAGAACCTGTCTTGATTCTTCCTCTTTCAATCATATCAATAACTCTTCCTGGTGTTCCCACAATAACTTGAGCTCATTTATTGATCTCTTCGACCTGTCTATCCATTCTACTTCCTCCGTAAACGGCAACAGATCTAAAACCGATAAGCCCTTTACTGAGGTTGAAAAATTCTTCTCTGACCTGGACCGCAAGCTCTCTCGTAGGCACGAGCACTAAAGTCTGAACATGTTTCACTTTTGGGTCGATAGTGTTGACGATAGGCAAGACGAAAGCTGCTGTTTTACCAGTACCAGTCTGAGATTGCCCGACAATATGTGATCAGTTCGTAAAACTCTCTATAACTTGCTGCTGAATAGGGGTAGCATCGTGATAACCCAAACTATCCAGAGCTTTGAGTAATCGTGGCTGTAATCATAATTCTGTAAATTTCATTGATTGTTTTTATTGTAAAAGAACAGTTGTGTTAACTGGACTTGACATATATAGTGAAATTATTTGAAATTACTAGTGAAAAATCGTATAAAGTCGTGAAAATTGTATTTTTTAGTAGTGTTTACACAGATGGCTAGAAATAAAAAACTTTTGTATAGTGAAGTGGAGAAGTGTGACTACTATTTTTCGTTTATCAATCCCCGTGCAGAAATTGCGGGGCAAGCAGAAAACAAGCTTTTTGAGCATTTTGGAAAGCGGGGTGAATTTTTTGGTAACAAGCATCCCATCGTTCTCGAGCTTGGCTGTGGAAGGTGAGAGCACGCTGTTTGACTTGCTGAGCAGTTTCCTAATCAGAATTTTATCGGGCTGGATATCAAGGGTGATAGGCTTTGTCGGGCAGTTCGCAGTAGTCAGGAAAAAAATTTAAAAAATGTTGCTTTTGTGCGTGGTATTGCGCAGCATTTGGACCAGATTTTTGACACTGATGAGCTCTCGGCGATTCGAATTACGCATCCTGATCCGAGGCCAAAGGACAAAGACACCAAAAGGAGGTTTACCTCTGATCGCTATATGGATATTTTTCAAAAAATTTTATTTTCTGGTGGCCGCATCATGCTCAAAACTGATGACCCAGCTTTTTTTCAGTATTCACTCACTCAGTTTATGAATCAAGACTGGTGAAAACTCCTCTACTCGACTGATGATTTACGAAATTCTCCTTATCTCGAGGAACAGCACTGAATTGTCACTGGCTTCGAAAAAAAGTTCTTGGCTACTGGAAAAAAAATCTGCTACGCTGTGTTTCAGAAGAACTAGATTATTATTTTGGTCTGGAAACAGCAGCAAAAAACAATCTAATTTTTTTAATCCCTCGCCGGGTGGGCCATACTTTTATTCTGAAAAAATCTTTCCCTTATGTCCTTGCCGGACGGGCATTACTTTTTTTCTACCAGGTAAAAAAAGTAATCACACTTCGTAAGTAAGGTCGCATTCTTATTTTTCTTCTCTTCGCTTGAAAAATAAATGCTCATCTTAAAAAACCCCTCGTCGTCACCAATCTAGCTCTTTTTTTCTTTGGCTTGTTTCCCTTGTTTTTTCTAGAAGCTCGCCTCATCATCAAAGAATCGGCTCTGTTCTGCTTGACTACATCACTCTTCTGGTGGCTTCGGTCAAGCTGTGGTTCCGACATCCGACAAGTGAGCTCTAGCGAAGCTCGAGTTTATGAGTTTTACAGAAGATTAGTTTTTGTTTGGGGCGATGTTTTTCTGAAAAGTTTTTTTCTTACTTACTACTTGCTACAGAAGTTGCTAATGGATTGAGAAAATTTTTGAGATAATCTACTGCTTTTTCATAGCCAATAGGAGTCAGATGAGCTCAATCTCACGATATGTAACCTGGAGTTTTTTCTACAAAATTGTCGTAATCGATCACTGGGATTCAGTATTTGTTTCAGAGTTCGCGAATTTTTTGATTAAATGAGTGAATATTTTTTTGGTATGGATAGATGGTCGCATTTTTTTTGACGCTGTAGAGTGTACAGAGTACTGGTTGGATATTTTTCTTTTTAACAAGTTTGATCATCTCTTCCATATTTGCAATTGGTTTATCGACTGAGTCTGCAATATCATTAAATCCTCACTGAATCAAAAAAGATTTTGTCTTTGATTTATCAATCTTAGCAAGCACTGATGGCAGTTTATCTTTCAAGAACTCAGTGGTTTTTGATCTATTTCACTGGAGAGAGGCTAAGTAAACACCCATTCCTTCAAAGGTAGAGTCCCCAATGCCTGAAATTTCTGAAAGAACCATCGCTTCAAGTGTTTTTTTATCGTTTAGTTTTTCAGCATTTGTTTCTGACTCTGTTTCATTGTTTCTTTTTACACTATTTTTTGGAATTCTTGATAAGAAATTTGGTACTAATAGATTGAAACCTGGTGTACGTTGAAAAAGTTTATAGTATCGCTTTGAAGTATAATCGACTCCGTTGGCAGCATCTACTAGAACCAAATTTTGAGCGACATGTTGCTGTGTTTCAAAAGGCAGTTTATGAATATTTGTAGAAGATATTGCTTGATTTCAAAGTGAGTAAAAATAAGTTCCTGCTCAGCAATTATATCTCGCTACTGTAGTAGCAAAATCAAATTTTCACTGCACAACACCCTGATCTTGCAAGGCTTTGGCAGCATATTTTGCTCACAACACTGGATCGCTCCTATTAAATTGTAAGCCAGTAACCGAGGATGGCATAAACTGAAAAAGCCCCATTGCACCAACTGGTGATCCTATGACATTTCAGTAGCCATCATAATTTCTACCACCACTTTCAACCTGCATCATAGCACTCAAACTAAATAGTGGAAGATTGTGAGATTTTTCAAGAGATCTTAGGTAACCATTAAATTGTACATCTTTAAGATAATCGATATTTGGCTTTTTCTTTGATAAATTTTCGATATATTTTTTGTCATAGATCGATGGAATAGCGTTATTTTCAGTCGCATCTTCAATAGAATTTTCTGATTGTCAACCCATAGAAATAGTTTCTCAGTTTATATTTTTTTGCTCTTCTTTATTTTTCTCTTCTTTTAGCTTAGCTTCTTCAGCCTCTTTCTGTTTACGAGCTGTTTCCTCTCTTGCTAATCTTGATTTTCTCGCTTGTTCTACTGCTTTTAAATCCATAAACTCTACTTTGTGAAAAAATCAGTAACTCGCTCACTCAATAGCGATATCACCTTCTGTGAAAGCTGTTAAAATAGTTATAACCATATCATCTGCTCATCTGTTTGTTTTTTCAAAGAATTTGTGAAGTTCTTTATTATTTTGTAGATTTTTTAACACAAATTCAAGAAATAAATCTATGATAAGCTCATGATTCTTGAAATACAATTCAGAGTTTATTTGAACTTCACCATTTTTTTGATAATTCGTTTGCAAAAGTTTACTCAGACCTGCCTTATTAGCAAGCAACATTGACAATAACTCTGGATTTATCTTTACAAGCTTTGATTTTTTCTCGCTTTCCATGATTGTTTCTTTTAGCAATCTCTTGTCTATGTCAAATATTTTCTTCACTCCATCTGAAGCCTCACTCATTGTTTTATTCACCAAATTTTCTTCAAATCATTTTCCATTTTCCTTTTTGACATTATACTGCGTTGCTATATCCTTAATAAAAAGTTTTTCTTCTGCAGATAATTTAATTTTAGTATTGAGATATTCTTTTTGAAAACCTTCGTATCATCACTTGAATCACATTACTTTGAGAATCAGATTGATCACTTGACCTACACTTGTCTCCACGAAATCAGTCTCTCAAAAAAACTCTAGCCCTTTTTTGATCGTATTGATGGTATCACCAAGTGCTAGTGCTTGGCTTTTGTAAGAAACTTTTGACTTTTCAACAGTTTTCATGAATGTGTTAAAATTTTTGAGTCCGGCAACTCATTCAGCAGAGATTTGGAAGTTTCCTGCTACTGATTTTAATTCTTTTAGTTCTGGACTATTTGCAGAGTATCCAGTGAACGAGTAGTCTTGATCGACCACTAAATATTTTTCAATTGCTTCCTGTGTTTTTTCAGAAGATTCCAGAATATTTTTTTTGAAAAAATACGGATCCGCTAGTTCTTTTATTTTTTTTCAAGATCAAACAGATACCTTATTTTTATCTATCGTTTTGGTCACTATTTCCATATATTTTACCGTATCTTGCAACTGTGGCTGGTCTTTGAATAGTCACCATAAACCATTAAAAGCTGAGATAGCAGTATTTCCCTTAAGAGATTTTAGATTTTTAAAAAACTTTTCTTGGGATTCGGGATTTTTGGAAAGAGTTTCCATCAGTGCAATCATGCTAGCTGTAGCCATATTACGAATCACTCACTCATCAAGAAAATCACAACGCTGATTAAAAAAATCTAACCACATTCCATCGAGAGCTCAAATAATCTCTTTAGCAGACTCTCCAGAACCAGTAAATTTCATCAAATCTTTTTCAAATTTACTTCCTGCAAGTAAATCTGATGAAATAATTTTTTGGGTTTTGTTGCCATCGAATCACTCTTTGACAGCGATCATCTTTTCAAGCTCTTTTTGCTTATCAATCTGAATCATCATTTCTTCGTAGCTTTCGATTTCCTTAAGCATATCGTAAATAGAATCTAGCTGAAAATCAGGTCAAATTTCATATTCACCATCAGGTAAGACCATTTTTTTATCGATTAGAATTTTTTTCCCTTTAGGGTTTTTTAGCAGAAAATTTAATGAGTCTTCATCTACTTTTTTTAAAATATCTGGAAAATTTTTCAGAATTTTTTTCGCCTCATCTGATGATAACTTATTTCACGATAACTCGATCATTTTTTTCTGCTGCTTTGGTCTTTCCCAGATCGGTTTATCATATTCGAGTTCTTTATCTTCAAGCAAATCTGTCTGTGTAGTATTACCCATTTTTTTTGATCAAAAATAAATTTCTGCCACCTTCATTTAACTTTCCTTCATTCTAGTTAATTTTTTTTATCTGTCAAAAAATAAGCCGTTTCTCTCCTTTTTTCTAGATCGCTTTTCTTGACTTTTCTATTTTTTCCCTTATATGCAAAGTTGGTCATATAAAAAAAATATAAAAATGGAAAAAATTATCATTCTTTTAGTCTGCCTACTGGTAAGCACCAGCAATGTCTCTGCCCAGCAGACTGTGGAACTTATCAAAAGCTGTCAACAGCTAAAGATCAAGTCCTCTCAAGGGCTAATGATCGAGGGTCTGAAAGTCAAAATCAAAAAAAATGATCAGATTTTGACAGCTTATGAACTGGTAACAAACTTTGACTCTGTCGTACTGACTATCAGTAATGCAAGAGTAGTTTCTTTACCAACTTCTATCAGTGATACACTGGAATTCTTGTTTCAGTCTAGCTTTAACGGACCAGCTCCTATGGACTATCCGTTTAAGTTGACTGGTTATCTGAAAGCGACTCATCAGTTCTCAGCTATTGAGCTCGGTAGCTTGGTAGCTACGAGCAAGACTGCTACTGACATCACTTGTTTTGAAAAAATGTGGACTCTCAGTCCGTTTATTTCATTGAACTGTGACCAGTCTAGCTCGGTTTTTAGTCTTTGTATCCAGACTGGTCTTGAAGAAGATCAGGGCAACAAAAAAATCCAGTTCTATCCAAACCCTTTTACTGATCGGCTTACAATCGAGTACGAAGGACAGGAAAAGCTGGAAATGAAACTTTTCTCCCTCACAGGAGAATTTATCAAATCTCTGTGTGTCGGAGAGAATGAACTCAAAGAATTAAGCTCCGGAGTTTATATTATTACTTCTCCATTTTTTGTGAGAAAAATAACTAAATTCTGAGGATTTTGTTGTGAAAATGTATAGAGCTAGAGATTTCTCTAGCTTTTTTATTGACTTTTTCCATTTTACAAGTATAAAAACATTACAATAAAAATTTAAAATGGAAAATAAAAAAAAGACTATTTTGATTATTGATCAAGGCAAGTTTCAGACACTGAAGCTAGTGCTTGAAAAATATGTACTCGAAAATCCAGATGAGTTTTTTATCCAACACTTTCCGTCTCATAATGAGACTATGGCGTTTCTAAAAAACCAAAATGAACTGGTGCCAAAAATGATTTTCTCTCATTTGGGAGAGTACTCTGCGGAACAGTCTATCTCTGGACTTGAAAATCTTCAGAAAGAATACCCTGCTGTCCCTATCTTCTTAGTAACATCAGCGGCTCCAGAGATTGTTGAGGAAGCTCAAAAAAAAGTCAAAATTGCTCATCGTTTTTATTCTCCCCCGCATTTAGATGATTTGAAAGAAAAAGTAAAATCATATCTCTGATAACTATCAATAAAACCAGTTTTAATAAAACTGGTTTTTCTATTGCATTGAAAGTGTGGATTGTTATTTTTTAAAGCAGAATTTTAATTTTTTATGAGAAAATAATGAATTTGTATAAAGATTTGCCTCTCTGGGCTGATGAAAATGCTGCTATTATCAATACTATCATTGAAATTCCTATGGGATCGATGGTAAAATATGAGTATAACAAGGACTTAAATGTCGTCGAGCTTGATAGATTTTTGACTGCTCCGATGGCGATGCCTTACAACTATGGGCTTCTTCCTCAGACTTATAATGCTGAAGATAAGGATCCTCTCGATGTAATCGTGCTTTCTCACTACTCTTTGGCTCCTGGATCGATTGCAAAGGCTAAGGTAGTTGGAGTTCTCCATATGGTCGATGGTGGTGAAGCTGATGACAAAATCATTGCAATCGCTTACAAAGATCCGTTTCTCTGGGGAATCGACACGATTGACGATGTTCACAAACATACTAAAGATCAGATCGATCACTTTCTGAAACACTACAAAGCTCTTGAAGGAAAACATGTGGATGTAAGCTGATTTGCGAGCAAAGAAAAAGCTATTTTCATCACCAACGAATGCTACAAAAACTTCAAAAATAAATATTCTGGATAAAACCTTCTCTCCGACTTCCCTTCCCCTTCGACAAGCTCAGGGATCGGAAGGCATCAAGGGAGACGCAATTAAATGAAAATCTTGATTCATAATTATTTTACTTTCTTGTCTTGATCATGGCAATCTTTTTTTCTTATTTTTTGCTGGTAAACTTGGCTGCTTTTGGTCTTTTTGGACGAGATAAGTACAAAGCTGAAAAACAGCAACGACGCATCAAAGAAAAAGATCTCTTGATGATGACAGCTATCTGAGGTTTCTTGGGAGCTGTCTGAGGAATGAGCTATTTTAGACACAAAACTATCAAAGGCGCTTTTTTACGAAAATTTTGGCTGATCGTCGTGGCTTGGATGGCTGTCTTTTTTGGGATTTTATTGCAGAGCTAGGGACCCCCTTCGACAGGCTCAGGGACCTTTAAACTCAGAGAACGGAAGCTAGATTTCTTGGAGAGATTTTCAGGAGATCTGTCGTTTTTTAGTGGTGGAAATTTGATCAGCAAAATACTGATCGTGAGAGACGAAAAGTAGTCATCATTCATAGTCTTGGAGCATTTCTTCGATAGATTCTCTCGTAGAGATGTCGAGATGATTCGTCGGTTCGTCAAGAATCAGAAGATCTATTTTTCAGCTCAACATCTGGAGGAATTTTATTTTTACTCTCTGTCAGTAACTAAGGTCTGAGATTCTTCCCATTATCTCGACTTGGTTTAATCATATCATAGCAAGCTGAGATCTGAGGCTGGTGTCCGGAGCTGGGATTTTTATGTTTTTTTCGAATCGCTTGTAGACTTGTTCATGAGAATTTAAGATCTCGTTATGTTGGTCGAAATAATCTATTTTTATGGAGTTACCAGATTTAAAATTTTTTTCGGTATCTGGAGATTGAAAATGTTCCATAATTTTTTTCAGAAAACTACTTTTCCCAGAGCCGTTTTCTCAGATGAGCTGGATTCTATCCTTGCCCCTCATCTCACAAGAAATATTTTCTATCAGTTTATTTTCTGGAAATCAAATTTCTCGATTCTGGAGCTGAAAAAGTAGCTTGGCTTCGTGAGTCCCTCCGGCAGCTCTCAAAACGAGAGAGTCCTCTACTAGTGGCTTATCAACTTTTTTGGAGACGATTTCTCTCTCGACAAATTTTTCTTTACTTTTCAGCAAACGACCTCGAGCTGGATTGACATAGACTGAAGCTCTCTGTCTCAAGTCTGCAAGCCACTGATCTCGTTTCTTTTTTTCTTTTTGGTAAAGCATATACTCCTGAAACTGTTTTTCATACAAAGCTTGTTTTTCGATCTTGTAAGCATCATAATTTCCATGAAAAACTGTCATTTTTCCGTTATCAATCTCGAGAATCTTGGTCGCTAGTTCGTTTAAAAAATGTCTGTCGTGCGAGACAAAAATTGAGATTCATTTGTGATTTGCTATCATTTTTTTTAGCTTTTCGAGTGAGTTCTGATCGAGATGGTTGGTCGGCTCATCCAAAAGTAAAATATCTGGCTTCTGCATCTGGAGTGCAATTAAATTTATTTTCTTTTGTTCTCCACCGCTCAGAGAATCAATCGACTGATACAAGTCTATTTGCAATCCAAATTCTTCAAGATAAGTATATAATTTATAATCTTCTCGGCTTTCTATGAACTGACTGAGATAGTCATAGACTGTGGTTTGAGGTGGTAAAATTAATTTCTGCTTCATCAAAACTGGGAAACCAGTTACTCAAATTCATCACTCATCAGCTTTTTGTTCGCCAGCTATGATGCTTAAAAAAGTTGATTTTCCGCAGCCATTTGCTCCGACAATTCCTATTTTATCACCAGCATGAACTGATATGCTGATTTTTTCAAATAATATTTTTTCTCCATATTTTTTACTCACATTTGAGATATTGATTGTTGTTTTCATTTATTTTTTTTGAGAAATATTTTAATAAAAGTACGAGAGAGGATGAGAGAATGTGACATTTCCCAGAAAATTATTTTTTCAGATTCAGGAAGATATAAGAAAGTCTGACCGAGTAGATGGAGAGCTTGAGGTATGGAAGATTTGGGAAGGATGAGTAAATCATAATTCGTGAAGTTTGGAAAGACCTCGTGTATAAGATCCTCAAAGTCAGGGCTGGCTGGAGTATTTTTTGAGTTCCGAAAGAAGAGAAGCATCAGAAATTTTTGTTTTCTGTTGAAGAAAAGCGAGAGATTGGTGAATAGATTTTTGATGGGTAAATGAGAGATCTGAGAAAAGTCTGACGGCTCTAAGCTGATTTTCTTGAATTCTGTGAAAAAGAATAAAATCACGAAACTCCTCTCTTGAAATTTGCGGTCTGGATGATCGATCAAGACAGTCATATAGCCCCTGAGAAAATTTGGGATCTTTGAGAATTTTTTCCTGGAAAGCTGACTCTCACAGTAACGCAACCGCTTCAAAAAATGCTCTCTGATCTGGCCTGTCTCGGTAGCTTTTACCCTGGCTGACTAGAGTCGATAGATGAAAAAGATGGACGAGATTGTGAGGAAGTTCGTAGATGAGAAAGTCAGTCAGCAAGTAGTCTTGCTTGAAAAGATAGTAAATCGAATCTCATAGATCGTGTCGAGCTAATCTTCTGAGCTGAGGATTTTTTTCTTCACAAAATTTTATTTTTTTTGGAATTTTTCAGAAAAAATTTTTGAAGAAAAAGTTTGTTATTTTTTTGATTTCTGCTGGAGAAATAGTACCTCGATCACTACTGAGGTAGAAATTTTTTTTGATTTTTTGGGGAAGAAAAAGTGTGTGAGTGAGAAGCTTGGGAGCTGAATAAAATAATCAGTGCACTCAAAATATTTTTTCAATCTTGCCAGCTGAGATAGATACCTTTGCAAATCAACTTGATCGATTTTTTTGGTAATCTTGAACGATTTCTAGAATCTGGTCGAGCTGATGAGCGTAGATATTTTTTGCAGATCTTGACTGAAGCAGTACTATCAGACTGTCGAGCTCCTGAGCAAACTGAAGCTGGCTCGTCTCGTCGCTTCACACAATCAGCTGAGCTGGCAAGCTCAAGAGCTCTATCGCTTCGTCCAAAGCTGGACTGATCAGTTTTTGGTGAGAAAAATCTCTAGAAAGCATAGCCTTGGTGACTACGCTTCTGACCTGGCTAATATGATAGTTGATGTAGCCTGTATTTTGCAGAAAATTAAATTTTTTGAGAAGATTGAGCATTGGATTTTGGATTCATTCTAATTCTGTAAAGTAGTCTCTGAGCGTCTGAAAAATCGGTTCTACCGTGCAAAAATCTATGATTATCGACGACCAAAATATCATTTTTTTCGAGTCTGAGCTGAAGTTTTTCTGATTCTTGGATTTTTTGCTTGAGCTGCTGGAGTATTTTTTCGTGCTTGTCTGTAAAAAGAGTCGGAACGAGCTGCTGAGCATTGCGAATCGTGTCTTCTCTGTATCTGATTGGAATCTCTTCAGAGACGATCGGGGCCCTCAAGAGCTCTAAAGACCTATTGTCTCCAGTTTTTGTGAAAGAGGTCGGCACGAGAAAAGTGAACTGTTCATTTTGTAGATCTTCATAGAATTGCTCGCTATCTTCACGAAGATCGTTTATGAGTTTTTTTCCATCGAGCAAGAGCGAATCTCCTCACCAGACTGCTGGTGTTTGGCAAGCCAGAATAAAAAACTTTTCTGGAAGTGGAAGATATTGTGAATCTGTATGAAACTCAGCCTCTCCAGAGATTTCTGAGATCGTCGCTCTTTTATTTTCTGAATTTTTTCTCGGAGCAATATCTCGAATCACAGACTTCTGAACTTGATCGGTATAAGTCGGCTTTCCAAGTAAGTTACTAATTCCCAAAAGCAGATTTTTTCTGTTTTTTTCATCCAATTTTGCAAAATTTATCCCTTTGAGAAGAGCAAATCAATACTCACTGACTAAATCTTGGACAGCCAGAAGTTCTTGTACGAGCTGAGTCTGAGATTTCTCGATCACTCAAGCTCGCTGACTGGCTATGATTTTCTCATCGCTGGGAGAGTCAGGAGCTAATTCTCTAATAATTTTTTTTATACACAAATCTTTTTCTGAAATCGTCGAAGTGATAATCTGTTTCATTTTTACTGATTAAAAATGTAAATTTCTGGCTCTATTTGTCCACTGCTCTAGCTGATAATCTGGATTTTCTAAAATTTCACTCAATAATTTCTTCAGCTTCGGATATCTCTCAGGATTCTCAAGTACGATTTTTGAGAGAGTGATAAAAGCTTTTTCTAGGCTCATTTTCTCAAAGTGTATTATTCTTTTCCCTTGAATCGAAGTATCACCGCTGTAGCCGTTTATCTGGCAGGTTTTTTGGAGTATTCATTTGTGAGAACTCCTTTCGATGTAATAATTTTTTTCACTGGATAGCGGAGCTAATACGAGCCATTTTTTCTGGTCGGTTTCTTTATGATCGAGTATCAGAGTTTGTTTTATTATCGAGCATAAAAACTCATCGAGCGTCATAAAAAAATAATTTTCTAGTCACTCCGAGACTAAGTAGTTGATAATTACTCTATCTTTTTTAGTCTGTCATTGGATAAAACTCGAAACGCTCTCAAAAGCTACAGAGCTCAGAAATGGCAACATTTTCGGATCGACTCTGACTTTTTTATCGTATTTTCTCAGAGCGTAGCTTCGCGTTTTGAGGCTACCCTTTGGGAGATGCTGTAGTCACTGGACTGATAAATAATGTCCTTGATCGCCAAATATCTGGTTAGCAGTCTGTTTTTCTTGATCGATGCCACAGTGATGCAAAAAAGTGATATAGTGTCTCTTGATCTCATGAGCTAGTCGAGCTGAACAGTTGACGCGATAGTCAGCTTCAAAATCAATCTGATCTGTGGGAATCATCAGATAGTCGGTCAATGACATCTCTTGTTTTTTCTCGATACCTGCCAAGAAAAACTCAATGCTCGTCTCGCTGGCTCGCTGCATTCTTCGAGATTTTTTATCTCTCATGACAAAATAAGGCAAGAAAAAATTTATAAACTGCTTCATGTCCGATTCTGTTACTTCTAAGACCACTTTTTCTTGAGGTTGGTCTAGTTGCTCGCCGTCACGGTAAATAAATTTCCCCCCAACCTCCAAGACTCTCTGTAGCTCTTGAAATGCCTTTTCTACTCATTCGATTCCTTCATACGAAAAAATCTTGTGAAAAACTGCTGACATATTGATTCCTGAGATCGTACCATCGGTAAAAGGCAACTCGGTTGCTGTACAAACTTTGGTCGATAAAGTCAATCAGTCATTTCTTTTCACGGCATTTCCACTAGGCAAAAACTGGGCGACATTGTTTTTGAGTACGATATTTTGGAGAACTCCGTAAGAAAGGTCACATGCTACTATCATTAGTTTTGGCGAATTGGGGAGCTGTGTCATAAATGTCGGTAAACCAGCACTTCCTGGTCATATATCGACATAAATTCCTTCTGGTTGTCTGATAATATGCTCTAGCAACTGATTTTTTTCTAAGGCATAATTTCAGATTCCTTTTAGATAACGAGCTAAATTATGCTCTTTGTGAGAGAGCTGATTTGATGGCTTATTCATTGTCTTTTTGGGTACTAAGAAATATAAAGCTGCGGTGGCTCTTCAAAAGTTATCTTTGGCATATAGTTGATGACATCTGGTTTGATACCTAGCTCCAGCAAATAGATATCTGAAACTGTCCCAAAAACTCATTTTTCATAATCGAATCATAGTAGCTGAGAAAACTCTTTTACCTTTTCCTCACTTTCTGCTTCTATCTCGATAAAAGGTCTGAGTCCTGGTCGCTCGTCGATTGTGATCTGAATGCCATCTTTGAATCGAGTTTCTCTATAGGTTTCCTGGTACGATTTCATGTTCATTCCTAGTTTACTTATCATGAGCTTCATGCTTTCGAAATCGCTGATTTGCACTTCAATCTCTTTGACTCACTCGATATGGTCTGTTGCTACAACTTCTTTGTAGGTCAGCGTCACTTTGTGGCCTTCGTCTCTGAGTCTGAGATACGAGCTTTTATTGAGTAGATTTTCATACACTAATCTTCTCATCATCGTCTTTTCGTGTCTGAGTTCCGCTCCGATTGCCTTGAGTTTTTTTTGCATTTCAGCCTGTTCTATTGCCAGAAATTTAACTTCATATTCGATATTCATGTTTTATTTCAAGAAAATTTAAAAATCTTTTTTCTGGTTTTCTCAAACTCATCATTTTTTTTATCCTTTCAGTAGTAGTACGAATTTTATTTTTCTTTGAGACAGGTTTATTGCTCTGGAAAAATAAACGCCGTCTCTTTATCAAAATTTTTCACGAAAACTATGGACAAAAAAAAGAAAAAAAAATTCTCTAGTACAGCCTCCCGCTTCTTTCAATGAAGAGACTATTAAAAGATTTTTAACTGCCCTTCATCGGACTAGCATACCTACTACATGCAGGCTTTTTTCTTTGTTTTCAGGCAAATTAGTTTTTGTGTGGAATGAGCAGAATAAAAAATTTTTATGATTTTTCATTAAGTAGAGCTTGCTTTTGAAAGTGGATATTGCTATATTTTTGAAAAGAAATTGTTTTTAAATAGTAATTGATTTATCTGATGCAATCTCAAATTCAAAATCTTCGTCATTCTTTGGCTCATATTTTGGCTCAAGCGGTACAGCGTACCATAGATTCTGCTGTTCAATTGGGGACGGGGCCGGCGATTGAGACGGGGTTTTACTATGATATGAAGTTTTCTGAAGGAGTGGATTTTAATGAGGAACAGCTCAAAGCTCTCAATAAAGCTATCGAATGAATTGCCAAAGAAAATCAGTGATTTGGGCACTATACAGCGAAAGACAAGGCTGAAGCTCTGAAAATCTGTGATCTGATGCAGCAATCTTTCAAAAAAGAGCTGATCGAAAAATTTTATCAGGCAGATGAAAAGGCTGTTTACACTTTTTATTATAATTTCGTCGATATCAAATCTAAACCCATTCTTGAAAAAAAATCTAAACCTGACTACTTCTCACTCTATGAAAAAATCAATTCAGAACTTAGTAATCTGGACGGCTCGTTAGCTGAAAGATGAGAATATGTTACTTTTTTGGATTTGTGTGAATGAGGCCATGTCGAAAATACAAAAGAGATCGCTGATGGTTCGTTTATGCTGGAAAAAATAGCGTGAGCATACCGACAATGAAAAGAAGAAAATCCGCAAATGACAAGAATTTATGGGCTTGCTTTTCAGACGAAAGATGCTTTGAAAGAGTATGTGAATTTTTTGGAAGAGGCTAAAAAACGCGATCACAGAGTGCTAGGGCAGAAATTAAAACTTTTTACAATTTCGCAATTAGTGGGTTCTGGATTGCCTTTGATCCAACCAAATGGAATGGTGATTCGCAAAGAAATTGAGGATTATTTGCGATCTTTGCACAAAGTAAGAGGATATGATAGAGTTTGGACGCCACATTTGGCGAAGGAAGATCTTTACGAAATTTCTGGGCATTCTGGACATTATCTTGATGATATGTTTTCTGTTTATGGAGGTTCTTCAAAAGAAAAATTTTATGTGAAACCGATGAATTGTCCGCATCACTATCAGCTTTTTGCAGATAATCAATTTTCATATCGCGATATGCCGATCAGATATTTTGAGCCAGCGACAGTTTATAGAGACGAGAAAACCGGTCAGCTTTCAGGTTTAACAAGAGTGAGATCGATCACACAGGACGATGGACATTTATTTTGCCGTGTCAGCCAAATTCACGAAGAGGTCTCGACAATCGTGCAGATCATCAAAGAATTTTACACGACAATGTGAATGATGGACTGATATCGAGTCAGACTTTCGATCAGATGAGACGACAAAGAAAACTATCTAGGCTCCGACGAGGTCCGAGAAACATCGGAAAACGCCCTCAAAGCGATCTGCGAAAGCGAATGACTTCCTTACCAAGAATGAAAGTGAGAAGCCGCTTTTTACGGTCCAAAACTCGACTTCATGTTCAAAGACGCGATCAACCGCGAACGACAACTTGCGACTTGCCAGCTTGATTTTAACGCACCAGATAGATTCGATCTCGGTTTCACCAACGAAAATTGAGAAAGAGAACGCCCAGTCGTGATCCACCGCGCGATTTCTGGCTCACTCGAACGCTTTATGTGAGTGATGATCGAACACTTCGCTGGTGCATTCCCACTCTGGCTCGCTCCAACTCAAATCCAAATCGTCCCCGTCGCCGAAAAATTCAACGACTACGCATTTTCTCTCCAAAAAAAATTAAAATCTGACTGACTCCGCGTCAAAACTGATGACTCAACGGACAGCTTCTCCAAAAAAATCCGCAACGCCGAACTCGAAAAAATCCCCTACATCGTCATCGTCTGAGAAAAAGAAGAAACTGAAAATACAGTAAGTGTGAGAGAGTTTAGAAGCAAGAAGCAGTACGAGATGGGAGTTGAAGAGTTTGGGAGAGAGAGAGTGAAAGAGTATGTGGGAAGGGTGTTGTAGGGAGAGGGTTTAGATTTTGAAATAAGATTGATGAAAATCTATAAATTTGCGAAATTATTTCGAAGTATTGAATACGATGCTTTAACAAATAGAGAGATAGTTTGATTGTGTCCTCAATGTAAGTGTAGATTATCAAAGTCTAAAGAAACTTATGCTTTCTGAGAATATAAATACAAGTGCATCAAATGTGATTTTACTATAACATTAGACAAAAGTATTGAAGAAAAGTGATTAGATTTTCTTAATGTTCTAAATGCTGAGAAATACAAAGATGCCGAGATTATAAACCTTGACTGAGATTTAGTAAGAGTACAAAGAGAGTCGCAAAAAGATGATGATTATTGGATAGATGCAAAAATATCTAAAAATAAAAAATGACAAGTACAATTGATGGTCTTGGCGTGAAGTAAAAAAGAGAAAGATAAGGCTCAACTTTTTCTTGATATAAATAATGAAAGATTATCTTTTGACCAAAATGATACTCACCCACAAAGAATTTTTTCAAAAGTTGTCGCAATTTTTAAAAATTCTACATCATCAATATGAGATTTAGATTCTCAATAAAAAATAAATTTTTAAAAAATATTTAGACTTGAAAATTGTAAATCCTTACTTAGAGTTGAGATAGATAGTTTACTTACCAACAAAATAATTATGTATCCAACATTATCTTGAACATATGACAATGGGACGATCACATTTGAGCAGAAAGTTTCATTTAAAAAAGCCAGAGTTATGGTAACAATTTTGAGTAAGGACGATATTGATCGTGGACTTTATCCTGTGCCAGAAAGTGAAGTCACCCCTGAACTCTTGGCAGAAGCAAAAAAAGCACGCAGTATGAAAAAGTCTTCACTTCGTGATCTGTAAGCTATGAAGACACCAAAAGCATTTTTTGAAAGTGAAAAAGTAGAAAAATATCTTCTGGAAAGAGGCTTAATGAAACAATACAAGAAATCAAAAAATTATATTTTACCAGGATTTGCATGATGAACAGAATTTGGTCAAATGCAACCTAAATCAGATAATATCCGATACTTTAGAATCAACAAACAATACAGAGCAATAGCAACATTTTAAGATGATGGCCTTATTGTATTCAGCATTTCAGATCATCAATAGTTTGGGAGAGAGAGTGAATGAGTATGGGGAGAGAGCGTTGTAGAAATGGGGGAAACTTTTTAAGTCATAATAAAAGATATGATTGACGCTATTATAACTGAAGAAATTCTGTGAGTTGAAGAAACTATCTGACTTTCTATTGATGATTGTAAAATCAGGCAAGCGGTCAGAATAATAATTTTTCATGATAATAAAATTGCGATTATAAAAACTGGTAAGTGATTTTTGATGATTCCTTGATGATGAGTGGACGAGTGAGAGACAAAAGAAGAAGCTGCGTATAGAGAATCTATGGAAGAAACTGGCTGTGAGATCGTGAATTTAAGATATCTGTGACAAATAGTGGAAAATAGATTGCGAAATCAACAAATAGCTACCACTTACGCATTTATTGCTAATGCAAAAAATCTTGGTGGACTTAATCTCGAAGCTGATGAGATCGAAGAGTGACACGAGCTGATCCGAATGAGCTTAGATGAGGCTTATGAAAAGATTAGTGAATTGTACAATATATCCCAACATAAACAGTGAAGATCGGTTTCTATGAGGGAAAAAATTATTCTGGCTTATGTGATGGAGAATCTAGAAAATTTATAATTTTTACGATAAAAAAATGAAAATAATACGACACTGACACTCGTTTGTAGAGATACAAACTGATATTTGAAGCTATCTCGTTGATCCGTTTATTACTGGAAATCCGAAGTGTGATGTGACTTTGGAAGAAATTAGCCAGAAACAAATACTTTGAATTTTTTTGACTCATTGACATGCTGATCATATAGGAGATACAGTGGAGATTTACCATGCAACACAGGCTTGAATTGTCTGAGAGTACGGGCTTCGTGATTATTTTTCCCAGAAACACAACATCAATATTATTGCAGGGAGTCTTGGTGGAACGATACAATGTGGCGAAGCAACTATTAAATTTTTTAATGCACCACACTGATGAGGAATTATGGACAATGCTTTAGCTTATAAGTGTATGTCGACTTGATTGCTTATCACTATAGACTGAAAAACTTTCTATCATGCTGGTGATACTTCTTTGACCTACGATATGAAATTGCTTTGAGAGTACCACAAAGTTGATGTGGCTTGTGTACCAATTGGAGACATTTATACGATGTGAATTGAAGACTGAGCTATAGCGGTATGATTTATAAAGCCAAAAATAGCTTTTCCTATTCACTTTGACACATGGGATAAATTGAAAGTTGATTCAGAAAAACGAGCTCAACTCGTTCATCAAAATACCCAATCTGAGGCCAAAATTTTACAACCTGGTGAATTCGTAAATTTGTAAGGAAGAGGCGGCGAATACGTATTCTCCCATTCTCCTTTTTTTCCTATCTTTGTCCATTTTTTTCTGGAAAGATATCATTAGAAACATGGACTTTATAGTTTATGTTTCCGATGAAATTAGTAATAACTGAAAATATCGAGCAAGATTTGAATAAACTTGGGATGTCCATAGATCAAGTGATTATGTTTTTGAAGAAGACTCCTCAATGATCAAATAAATTGATTGAGTTATGTTCACCGCTTCCTGACACAATTGTTTATAAGGCATACCTTTGACCACTCCATAGAGGGATTTTTTTTGTTGTTGTTACCAAATGATTGATCTACCCAGTCTATGTAGGAGACAAAGGAGATAAGATTGGCAACAATATTACTAAGCAAGTTGTCGCAAAATATGTTTTGGCTTGGCAAGAGATTTTTTTGATGAACATCAATAGAAAACTCTTCAAGATCAGACATTTTTAATCTTGATTTCTTAGCTTCGTTTACTATACATTGCATAGTATTTATAAATTAACTAAAATTCTATGACACAAACAACACAGATCAATTTTCGCTTGCCAGCAATATTAAAAAAACACGCTTATCAAAAAGCTCAGTGAATGTGACTGAGCCTTAATATGATCGTTAAGATATTCTTAGAGAGATTTATCGCTTCGAAAAATATCGTTACACTAGAAGTAGATAGCGATAGAGTTTTTGATGAATATCTCAAAAAAGCTTTTCTAACTCCTGAGTCTGTTAAGTTAACTAAAAAAATCAATAAATCGCTTGAAAAAATAGCATAACGCTCAAGTAAAAATTCTATTCTGGTGACTTTTCCTGCTATTCATGATGATCGAGTATAAAAAATCTCATTTCCTTTGATTTTGCTTTTGTTTTATCTATAGTAGATTCACTTTAAATCGTAATCAAGTTTTTTACGAGAAATGCAAGCTTAACTAAGCTTACTTGCCTCTTTCTTTCTGTTTCAAACAGTAAAAAAACTTACAAAAAACCAAGATGTCTATTTTGTGTTTTTTTGTTTATTAAAAAAAATTTTTTTACTTTTTATTGTATGAAGATGAAAAAAAGACTAGGTTACCGAGCGATCCTGGAAAGATTTTTCGAGCCCTTGAAAAAAGACAAACGGTATATGATAAGAGCATTATTTTGGTTTACATCATGGTGAGTTTACAATGTTTTCATTGCCCTGGTAGTCAAACAAAATATTGTTGCCATCCAGAATAAAAACCTTTGAGAATTGTATAAAGTTTTAATAGTTTTAATTGGTGGGATTATTTTTTATCATGTCTGCAATTATCTTGTTCTAAGATGGTGATATGTCGAGCATAAAGTCAAACATGAACTTAATACAAAAGTTTTTCCGTTTTTTTTCGCAATAGAAAACGATCACTATGAAAAAATCTGAACGGGAAGATTATTAGCTACGATACAGAGATGAATCGACACGCGATCTTCTTGAATTAATGATTATATGCTACATCTCCCTCAAGCACTTGTTTCTTTGGTTATGGCGATCATAGTTATCGGTCAAATATGATCTCGGATTTTATTGGGATTTTTTCTAGTTTTAGTAGTCATGAGCTTCTTTATTTCTTTTTTACAAAAAAAATGATTTGCTCGAAGAGTTAAAAGAAATGAAGCAGAACATCTGTATATCAAACATTTTATTAGGATGATTATGAGTAAGTTTGAGATTGTTCAGTCAAATAAGACTACTCTTGAAATTGAATCTCTCAATTCTTGACTCAATAAAGTTCTAGAAATAGATAAGAAAAAACATCTTTTTGAACATATCACTTATAATATTGGAGATTTAAGTGTCAATCTCATCAGGTGGTTTTTATTGCTTTATATGGGAACTAGGGCGATTTCAGGAAGCTTTTGATATGGAGATATTGTGCTGATGCTTACTGTGGTCTGATATCTAGAAAAAAGTCTCATGGACATCACAAATATCTATAAAAGAACAATAAAACATACTCCAACTATTCAAAAGCTACGAGATTTTATCGACACTACTCCAACCACATCAAATATTCATCTATGAAAAAAATTTGTCTATAAAAAATGAGAATTTGAAGTCAAAAATTTATCGTTTAGTTATAATAAAAAAACACCAGTCTTTCAAAATTTTTCTTTATCTCTTGCATGATGAACAAAAACAGCTTTGGTATGAGAGTCTTGATCTGGAAAAACTACACTCATAAAACTCTTAGCTGGCTATCTCAATCCAAATGAAGGAGAAATTCTTATTGATAATCAATCTCTTTCAAAAATTTCATTATCTGGTTATTACAATCATATAGGCTATCTTACTCAAGAACCATCTATTTTTGATGGTACAGTTTATGAAAATCTCGTCTATGCACTTTCAAAAAAACCATGAGAATCAGCACTGCATGAAGTGATAAAAAAATCTAAATGCGATTTTATTCGAGAACTTCCAGATTGATTACAGAGTGAAATAGGTGAAAGAGGGGTCAGACTAAGCTGAGGTCAAAAACAGAGACTAGCAATAGCCAAAATTATGCTCAAAAATCCAGAAATCATTATGCTAGACGAACCAACTTCTGCTCTTGATAGTTTCAATGAAGAGCAAATCAATATAGCTCTCCATAATCTTTTCCTCTGAAAAACGGTCTTTATCATAGCTCATCGTCTCCAAACTGTACAACAAGCTGATCGTATTCTCTTTTTTGAAAATGGTCTCATTATTGAAGACGGCACACACCAATCTCTCAGCTCTCTCAACGGGCACTACAAAAAAATGCTGGATATTCAAACAGGATTTTAAACTCGAGAAGGAGGCGTGGAATTCGAATTCTCCCCTCCTCCTTTTTTTTCTTATCTTTGTCTATATTTTTATTGAAATCAAAAGCATATAATTCCTATATGTTCCATAAAAATTCAGGCAATTATTAAAAAAGCGAGATAGTTTTCTTACCGATAAGCTTTAGAAATATATTTCTCTTGCAAGAAGTATACCAGAAGTTTATACTGACACAGAGATATTTTATATTTCCAGAAAAAAAATCTTTATCGTTTTAATACACAAAAATTATGAAAGCTCTTTGTAACTTTTTCTTTCCTTTTGCTCAGAAAGACACTCACAATTTGTCGACTATGCGATGGCATAGATTAGCTGTAGTTTTGTTTACGCTTTGTCTTCTTTGTACTTTTTTCTCTACTCTGTGAGGAAGAGGTCATAGATTTGGTCGTGGAGAGTATGGGATGATGATGAAAATGGATGGTAAAATGATGCATTCTATGATGAGAGACGATAGAGGAATGATGAAAGAAGAGATGAAAACTATGATAATGAGTGGTAAAATGGATACAATGATGGCAAATCACTCTGGAATGGCTTGTTCGGAAATGTCTGGGTGCACTATGATGTCTGGTAGCTGTGATGGTTCTGGTTGTGCTATGATGACAACTGAAAAAATGACTAAAACTATGTGAGAAAAAACTCTTATGGTTGCTAAAAAAATCTGAATAGCTCTTGCGATGACTATCATCCGAAGTTATATTCTCCAGATTCTTTACTACAAAGTTTTCCTCTATGTAGTTTATGGTTGCGATACAACTAAAAAATAAAGTCTAATTAATAGCGTATCATTCAATCTATAGAAGGCATTCTCATCTGAGAGTGCTTTTTTATTTCTAATTATTATGATGTAACTACTACTCTCTTTGATAATTGAATTATCCATAAACCAGAATACAACTTTTTATTTTTATGTATGAAAATGAGAAAATTATGTTCAGTTATTATTGGTAGTTATTTTAAATAAGATTAAGAATTCTTTCTATTGACTTTTTTCTAGTAATAATCATTATACTTTTTGATTAAACGATCATTAAAATAAAAAAAAGTCTCATATGAAAAAAAAAATTGCTGAACTTGCTTATGATATGCAAGCTGGCTTTAAAATTGGTCTATTCATAGCTTTACCGCTGTGTTTAGGAGTCTCTACAGCCTCTGGGTTTCCTCCAATGGCTGGTCTCATTAGCGCTGTAATAAGCGGTATCGTCATGTTTATCATGTATCGTTTGTGGCAAGGAACTGATTTAGTCATCACTGGTCCAGCTGCTGGAATGATCCCGATTGTATTGTTTATATTGCATGGGTTCTATGCAATGACTCCAGAAAATATGATTGAATCTGATAAAGTTGTACTTGGAATGCGAAATACTCTTGGTGTTTTTGTCATTTCTGGTGCATTACAAATCACATTTTCATTATTTTCTGCTTTAAATTTAAAAATCTCAGGTTATCCTATTAATTTAGGATGGTTTGGAAATTTTTTTCCATCCCCTGTGATTGCAGGTTTAAAATGTTCTATTGGTGGCATTTTGATTTTAACACAAGGCTTTAAAATATTAGGAATAAAACCTTCGTATGTTGAACCAAAAGAAATCTTATTTAATTTTTTTGACGAGTTAAATAAATTTGAACCATCATTAGTAGTGCTTGCTGGACTAATATGTTTAATTTCAATATTTTTTTTGTCTAGTTATTCAGATAAAAAAATATTACAATTAGTTCCACCATCACTCATTGTTTTAGTCATAGCAATACTGATCCCATTTGGTCTCCGCACTGATGAAATACCAACTATTTCAATATCTACAGACCAATCAAAATGGTTCTCAAGTGCTAGTTTTGATATGTTAATAACATTTCATGGAATTAGCTCAACCATTATCTGTTTCGGAGTTTCTACAATCGAAAGTTTAGTAACTTCTTCCGCAATACAGTCTGAGGACCCACAGAAAAGGCAAAGAAACATGAACGCTGATATTTTTGGAAATGGTGTTTCTAATGTGCTTATTGGATTTCTTGGAGGACTTCCCGTTATCAACGAGATAGTAAGAAGTCATAATGGAGTCCATGAAGGAGCAAAGACTCAAAAAGTTAATTTTTTCCATGCTATATGTTTGGCAGTCCTTATTTTAAGCTTTATGAACTATTTAGTTCTTATACCAAATGTAGCTTTGTCTGCAATATTGGTATATACTGGATATTCTATGATCAAAAAAAATATTCCTACTGCTAGACTTGGGCAAACTGAAGAAATTGTGATGCTGATAACTGTTTTTGGAATTATTTTTACTGATTTACTCATTGGAGTACTTATTGGACTATTTGCTTATTGGATTGGACAATACAGAAATATCATGAGATTTGAAAAAGGCCAGACAATACAGCCAATACAGTTATTCAAAATAGGAAAAAATAACTTCATAGAAACAATTTCTGACCATAAAACTTTTAGTTTCATAATATCAAACTTAACTATATTCAATTTCCAGAAAATCAAACAACTTCTGGATGATCATCTTAAGAATGAGATAACTCTGAATTTAGAGAAGTTGAGATATATTGATTCTGATAGTCTTAAAAACTTGCAAGAGTTTAGAAGAAAATTTGCTGTGAGTGGTGGAAAATTGACTATCGAAGGCATAGATAATCTACAACCCTTTTCAAAACATCCATTATCTTCGAGAGGAGATATCCCATCAAAAAAAGGTTTATCTATCCTAGCAAATGAAAGACAAATAGTCTTGCAGGAAATTGGAGCTTTATATGGTTTTCAATTTGAAAAAGGTATAAAACTCAATAACACATTGGTAACACCTTTCAAATTTTTTTATCTTGGTGACAATCAAGTTAAAAATATTCTTGAAGGATTTATTGATGGCATCAAAGTTTCAATCTGCGATGTAAGTAGCGCTAGGTTCTCTAGCCTTGGCTTTAGAAAGATGAAGTATTCAGTGGCGATCATAGATTTTGGCGACAAAAAAATCCCGCAATTTATCCAAAGCCCAGAAACCATAGCTGATATTTTAGATAATACCGATATAAACTTTGAAGACTATAAAGCTTATTCGAACCATTATCTGCTAAAAAGTTATGAGGAGGCCGATTGTGTTGCTTTATTTAGAAACGATGATGCAAAATTATTAAAAAAATTTTCTGCCTACAGAATTCATTATATGGAATCATCAGAAAATAAAGTTTTAATAATTAGAAAAAAAGTCCGAGAGGATTCAGAAGATTTGCCAGCAGTTATACAACTGGTAAAAGAAATTATTGAAATTATAAAATGATCTTATCCGTTCTCTTTTGGGGGACGGGTTTTTTTTATTTTAAATTTCTTCCAATACACTATTTTCATACTTTACTAAAAAATAGAGAGCTAAATAAGCTCTCTATCAAGAAGTTTTTTAAGCAGAGAGAAAATTTTTTAGTCTTTCTTGTGCTTCAAGGACGGGATTATCTTGAGAATTATTGAGAGGAAAAGTTTTTTTCCGATTCTCATGAACAGATTTTCGTTTGAGTCTTGGAGGATCTGGGAACCAAGTCTACAGCCGTAGATTTCATTTGAGATCATTTTCATACTACTGCAATTTTCATCACTTTTCAATCGCCAGAAAATAAATTTTTTCATATATTTTTTCATATATTTTTTTAGTGAGACGTTTCTAAAAAAGTAAGAAAAACCATGAGAACAATACCGAGAATAAAGATAGAAAGCTGGAAAGCAGAGCGAGTAGGATGGGTTTCTTTGTGAATTTCGGGGAGGAGATCTGAGCCTGCGATATAGAGAAAGCCACCGATAGCAAAAGCAACAAGTACTCAGTGCATCATTTCATTAGCTTCGCCAAGAGAGAGACCTATAATAGCACCTAGTACAGCTCACAGAGCTGTCAAAAAATTGAGCATGAGGGCTTTTTTTGCTGAGAATCAGCCATGAATGAGTACTCAAAAGTCAGCAATTTCTTGAGGTATCTCGTGAAGAACTACTGCTATAGTCGTAGCTCGTCAAACAGCTGGTGAAATGATGAAACTAGCAGCTATAATCAGCCCATCAATGAAATTGTGTATAAAATCTCAAACAAGATTCATCCAAGCAAAACTGTGAACATGATGAGTTGAAACTGGAACATGGCAATGTCTTCGATGGATATATTTTTCGACCATAAAGTGGAAAATAATTCCCAAAAGTACCACACCAGAGACCCATAATGGCCAGCCATACTCTTCTACAAGCTCTGGAATCATATGAAAAAACACATCTCCAAACAATGCTCCAGCTGCTAAGCTGACGAGGAACGGTGCTATGTGACTTAGTTTTTTCGCTTTGATTCGCAGGACGGCAGCTCAGATAAATGAAATTAAGCTGACGAGCCCGACCGCTAAAAGTGTATTTAATCGAGTCATTTTTTATTACTATAGTGGTAAAATATTTTTCTAGTGGCACTGTTTACAGCCTGGTCTATGAGCTTTTGCCCAGCTGACGATCGTAGAAGTCGACAGTTCAAATTTCTGTGCTAGCTCTCTGACTCTGGCTCTGTCGTGGCAGTACGCTTCGACTATTTTTTTTCTAAATTCCTCGGTGTATGTTCCTCTCAGACCTCCCAGGGTAAAATGTTTTTTGCAGTCTATACACTTGTATCTTTGTCAACCTCCCTTGAGAGTGCCATTTTTAAGAGTTTCATCACTGTGGCAAAATAGACAGTCCATCTGATTTACTAGAAAATAAAGTTGTTATTGTTTTGAGGATAGGGAAGTTTAACTCAAAATCAATACAAAAATTTCCATTTCTGAAAAACCTCCCCTACCCCTCCTTCACTAAGGAGGGTATTGAGTTTTATATTATTCATCCTTTCTTGAAAGGAGGTGTCCGTAGAACGGAGAATTTTTTCCACAAAAAAATTCCTGGGATGAGCAGGAATTTACAACAAGTTCTGTGCCTTGTTCTTAGTGAGTTTTTTTTTCGGAGAGGTGGTGGGTGAGAATGAGTCAGAAGAGAGCCATGAAAGGATAGACGATCATTCTGTCTGTGAAAGAGTGAAGAACGAGACCACTGATTGCTAGTCACAAAAGCCCGGTACTCATTGAGAGGAGAAGCCGATTTGAGTCGCTTGCAGAAAGAGATTTGTATGAAAGAGAAAAAACTAGTGCAAAACCAAGTCGCAGAAATCGAGCGAAAAGTCATCATCGGAAAAGAAAACCTATGAATCCAAACTCGAGAATTATCTGAAGAAACTGGTTTTCTGGATTGTACTCTGTGGCTGTGGTGTTGATCTCAGTCTGATGAGATGCTGGACCGGCGAAACCTGCTCATCGACCAAATCGAGGCTTTTCTGAGATTTTTTCGATTCACTGAGAGACCATCTTCAGATGCCCTGTATTTGAGTAATCTCTATAAAAAATCTGCTCTCTTCAAAGATACCCTACCAGCCCTAAAACTAAAACAAGTGGTAAAATCACATACTTTCAAAAACGAACGAGAGACTTTCTCTGAGAGATAACTCCTAACACTAAAACTTCTACCATCCAAGCTCATCGAGCTGCTCTCGAAAAAGTTACGATGACATTGAAAGCATAGAGAAATCGCCAGACTCGAGTTTTTTCAAAAGATTTTTTCCTGATGACGAGTACAAAAAATAATGGCCAAAATGCTATGAGAAAAAATCATCGTGAAATTGGTCTTTCAAAAAGAAACTGATTACGAGGAAGTCACTGGTTGAGATGGGTGTAATAAGTGGCTGGTGGTTGCTGACCCACTTTTCACTCAAAAACTGCTGTAGAATAGCCAAAATACTTGAGAGCTCATGGCTTGATAAAAATAATAAAATACCAAACAAAAGCTCCAATCAAAGCTATTTTAATCACTTTCCCGTACCATGAAAAAATATTTTTTCTCTGCTCTGAGGACAAAAAATATCAAAGATGATACCAGATGAAAAAGATCAAAAATCAGAGAAAATCGTACTTGAATGCTAAGAAATACTGCCCTATCGACTGATCGTGAATCAGCAATGAAAAAGAAGCTGTCACCACTATTCCTAGAAGAAAAATAAACTCCCAGAGTCGAACTTTTTTATTGAGTTCGAGGTATTTTTTTCGTCCACTGGTAAACCAAAACCAGACCACTAGCAGACCAGCTGCTGCCACCAAGATTTCTTTCCAGAGCCATAGAATTTCTAGTCGGCTAGCTGAAAGACGAACTCATCGAGTTACCACCGTAAACACAAAAAAATGGATCAGGAGACCTCATAAAAAAATCATGGTTAGCATTGGAAGTTTTTTTTGGAGTCGGTTTGTCATGGTTTATAGGGGATAACCAGAAAATAAATTTTTTCCCTTCGACAGGCTCAGGGACCAGGGAGATTGGTTCAGAGAACGAAGTTTTTAGTGAATGTTGATTTGATAGAGAAGAAGAATGAGCGTAAGAGCGGCAAGGATTCATTGAATAAGTCGCATTCTCATAACGATATTGGTCTCTGAATTTCCTTTGTATTCGAAGAGGTGATGAAGCGGAGCGATCGGGAACAGTTTCCTGTGAAAAACTTTTTTTCGGAGAATCTGTAAAAAACTCGATGATAATTCTGCCCAAAAAATCAGGAAAAGCACCATGAAAGGAATGACTATTCAGACTTTGATATTGAGCAAATAAACGAGAGTCGCCAAGAGGCCTCCAAGTCCCAAAGCCCCTGAATCTCCCATAAAAATCTGAGCTGGAGCGATATTGAACCAGAGGAATGCCATCAAAATAGCTAGAATAATCCCGATCAAAGTCGTAGCAATGTATCGATTGTAGATGAAAGTCATTACTGCAAAAACTCCGAGAACAATGATCATCAGACCCCCAGCAAGTCAATCGAGTCAATCTGTTATGTTGATGGCATTGACGATCGCCAAAGTCATGAAAAAAGTGAGAACTGGATAGAATCGACCGATGTCGATCACCCCTGCAATCGGCCAGAAATTGATCGTCGAGATACCGAGTCTGACAAAAAATCGGTAACTGACAAATCCAGCAAAAGCGAACATACTGATCAGTTTTACTTTTGCTCCCATTCCTTTTGCTCTTCAGAAACCCTTGATATTGAGTCGGTCATCGACAATCCCGATAGCTCCCATTCCAAAAAATGCAAAGAGTAAAATGTAGGTTTCTTGTCTCGTAACAAGGCTATTGTTGATGATGTCGAAATACTGAAGCACAAAAGCTACTCCCATCATGATCGCCATGATGATCAAAAAAAGTCCGCCGCCCATTGTCGGTGTTCAGGCTTTATGACTATGAAGTTTTTGAAAAATCTCTGCTTTTGAGCCAGTGACTGAGTCTTCACGAATCGACTTCCCCATCTTGAAATCTCTGAGCAAAGCTATGAAAAATGGATACGCTCCGAGTGCCATAAAAAATGCAAAGAGTGAAAAAATAATTATTCTGTTTAGCTCCAATAGCATTTTCTGTCTTTAGATAAATAAATTTTTGATGAGTATAGTTTTTTTATCTCTCTATTCAAAACTAAAATTTCTGAAAACTTCAAAAAAATTTCTTATGCCGGTTAATGTAGACACAATAAATTGCGTCTCTATATTACAAAAAATTCCCTTTCACTTGACTTTCTTTTTGATTATTTTATAATATAATCAATAAATATAAAAAAAATGGAACTAAAAGAAATCGCTGCATGCGAATATTCCGACATTACTGAAGTTTACCAAGGTATTTTTCTCTTGGAAAAAAGTGGTAAACAAGCTATTCTTCAGGATAAGGAGGGCTGCCCAGAAATAGTAGTCCCGTTTGATAAGTATGACTTTATTTCTTATCTTGGAAATTATTTTTTCAAGGTAAAAAAGAATGAAACTTACCAATTATTGGATAAAAATTTCATAGAAAAGGGTGTAAAAGCCAATAATATGAAATTTCTCCAAGAGAATCTCTTTGCTTTCCAAACACCAGCCAAATGGGTACTATTTGATCTAGTTTCAAACAAGTATCTTCATAATAATGGGTTTGATAGTATTGAAACTACTGAACTCCCAGAAGTTTTCATCGTAAAAAACAATGATCTTTATGGTCTTATTGACCATCTGGGAGAAATCACCCTCCCGGTGGAATATGATTTGATAAAATATCTAAACAATGGATATTTTCTTATCAAAAATACCAGTACTTATATCGGACTGGTTAAAATTTCATAAAACTCAATGAGAGCGATGGTGTACCATCGCTCTTTTTTTTTCAGTTTTTTTTGCTATAATTTGGTGAGTTTTTTATTGTGTATGAAAGTTTTTATGCTTGATCTTCATGATTATTTTTATGAGCTGTCACCAGAAAAAATAGCCCAGAATCCTGTCTTACCTCAGGATCATGCAAAGCTTCTTGTGTTTAACCAGAATGAAGAAGATTTTCATTTTTTTGATTTACCAGATTTACTGGATACTAATTCAGTTTTATTTTTTAATACCACGAAAGTTTTACCAGCGAGGGTGACTTTTGAGAATATTTCTGTCACGATGCCGCGAGGTGAAGAGAGAATCGTCGACAACGGTGAGTTTTTTTGTCTAGAAATTTTGGATGATAAGCGCTTTGAGGGGCTGATTCGCTTGACCAAGAGGGTGAAAGCTGGCTCAAAAATTCACTTCTCTGAGACGATTACGATCACCGTTGATGAACTCACTGAACAAGGGGTGATTTGCTCGATAGATGGCTTGGGGGCTCTGGATTTTTTTGAGAAATTTGGAACAGTGCCACTGCCTCCTTATATCGACTACGACCTCGAAAAATCTCAGCACTATCACCACTTTTTTGCTGAAAAATCTGGATCTGTGGCGGCTCCGACTGCATCGCTTCATTTTACCCCTGAGCTCTTGAAAAATCTGGAGAAAAAAGGTATCTGAACTGAGTTTGTGACTTTACAGATTGGCTTGGGGACTTTCAAACCGGTCGATACTCCTGATATCAGCCACCACCAAATTCACAAAGAAAAAATATCTGTTTCTCTTTCTCTTTTTTCAAAAATTTTTATCCTGAAAAAAAATAATTTTCCGCTGGTGGCTGTCTGAACAACAGTCATGAGGACACTAGAATCTCTTCCTTATGTCTGGAAAAAATTGTCTGAACTGCTCAAAAAATTTATCACTCAGGAAGAACAACTCTGGCGAGATGAACTCACCAAAAAAATCTCTCTCGAAGAAGCTGATAGCTTTCTTGAAAACTGGTCTATCGATGAAACTCACGAGCTCGTGAGCTGATCGACTCAGATTTTCTTGTATCCTGGTAAAACTTATCGTCTCGTCGATCAGCTCATTACTAATTTTCACGCTCCTCATAGCAGTCTCCTCATGCTCGTGGCTGGGTTTATTGGCTATGATGAGATGAAAAAAATCTATCAGCATGGCTTGGACAGAGATTACAGATTTCTGAGCTTTGGTGATGGCATGCTTTTGATCCCTAAGAAATAAGTGTTTTTGAGCAGAATTTTATTTTTTATTTACACATTCCCTTGACTTTAGTCATAAAATATTTATCTTGCCGTCCCTGCTGTCATTTCAGTGGGAATTAAAAAAAATGCAAGAAAAAGAAAAACGAGAAACATTTTTCGAGGTAGCACTCAGTCTACCACCAAAGTGGAGAAAAGGGATGACAATGATTATGCCTTATTTGATTCAGGTGAACACACTATCATTCTTTATTGTTTGTGAGACCCCACAAGGTCCATTTTCAATATTTAGAAGAGATAAGTCTCACATTAAAAGACAAAATGGTAAAGCAGCAACTCTTATTATCCCCTACAAGGATACCCATGGTAATATTCACTTTCATCCCAGTTTTGATTCTGGTTTGGAAAAAGTACACTGGAAAAAAGCTGGATTTTCTACATTCGAGAACTCCAAAGGTCTACTAGGTGTTAAACATATCGATGATGGAACAGTAATTGTTCCAGCTTGCTATGAAGCCATACCTATCGACTTCTTTTGGGAAGCGAAGGGTAAAGGTTCACTTATTTTACCGGAATGGGACTTTGATGGATATAAGTGGAACCCACTGCTTACCGACAATGAGTCCTTTACATTACCACCTATGGCACCTAATTTTACGGTGCTACAGGAACAAAGCTTAGTGTGATTATTATTATTTGCAAAAATTACTTTATACTCCTTGGCGGTAACCCGACCGAGGAGTTTTTTTGTTTGAAAATATGATTTTTTCCCCTATACTGAAACTGTTTCACTTTGTTTTTGTTTTGACTATGAAAAAATCTGATTTCCCTGTGTTTACCAATAATCTAGGGCTGGTCTATCTGGATAGTGCTGCTAGTTCTCAGAAGCCAGCTGAGGTGATAGACTGAGTGGCTGAGTTTCTCAGAAGTAGCTACTCCAATATCCATAGAGGCCACTACTCTCTTTCTGAAAAAAGTGAGGAGCTTTTTTTTCAGTCTAAAAAGATGGTAGCGAAGCTCGTGAACTCTCAAGCTCATGAGGTGATTTACACTTACAACAGCACTTTTGCTTTTAACTTGGTAGCTCAGACGCTGTGTATCAATGGCAAACTCGGAGCTGGCGATGTGGTTTTGCTGTCGGTCCTCGAGCATCATGCCAATATCGTACCGTGGCACCATTTGAGTAAGCAGTATGGTTTTACAGTAGATTTTGTGTGAATTAACCAGAATCCCGATATCGACTCTCTTGATAAGTCTCATCGGGACCACAAACACTTTGAAAGTGGTCATTTTGATTATGAAGATTTTGAGAAAAAATATACAAAAAATGTAAAAGTCGTTTCTCTGACTGCTGCTTCCAATGTGACAGGCGAGATTCTCGATCTGCAGAGAATTAGCGACCAGCTTCGTGACGAGACTTTTTTTATCGTTGATGGATCGCAGGGTGTGCCGCATTTTCAGCTAGATTTTCAGAAACTTGGGGCTGATTTTTTGATTTTCACAGCACATAAAATCATGGCGGATACAGGGCTTGGAGTGCTCGTAGCTCGCCAAGAACTAATGAAAGAGCTGGAGCCGTCGATCGTGGGTGGTGGTGCGATTGGAGGGGTCACTACGAGCTGATTTTCTTTTAAGAGTGGTGTCGAAAAATGGGAACCTGGTACACCAAATATCGTCTGAGCTGTGAGTTTACTGAAGGCACTGGAGTATCTGGAAAAAATCGGAGGATACCAGACTCTGGAAGACATCGAAAAAAAGCTGATGAGCAGAGCTCTGGAGCGTTTTAGAGGCTATGGGGATCAGATTGAGCTGATCGGTAGTGATAAGCTGGAAAATAGGCTAGGAATTTTTTCTTTTGTACTCAAAAATCAAAAAAATATCCAGATGGTTGGTGAACTTTTTGCTGAGAAGTGAATCTGTGTGAGAAGCTGAGGACACTGTACTCACCCACTCTATCAGTATCTTGGAACTTCAAATGGTAGTATCAGAATGAGTCTGTATGGCTACAACGATGAAGCCGATCTTGAGAGATTTTTTGAGGTACTGGATGAGATGGTCGGGAAGTAAAATTACTTGACTTTCTCTCTAAAATAACTATTATATATTTGACCAATAAAAGGATGGTCGAAAAAAATGAAAAAGATACAAATATTTTTGACACTCGCATTTGTTATTTTTTTGACTTTTACTTCATGTAAAAAAGTCAAGAAAGTAAATCAGGTAGAAGAAAGGGAAAAAGAAGCACCAATTTCATCTATCGAAATGGATAAATCAGTATTGGAGTATGCCCAGCGCATAAGCCAAGGACAAAATTGCCATATCGCTATTCAATTCCAACCTAAGGAACAAGTCGGTACATGTCGTGTTTTAATGCCAGATTCTCACGCAAGATTCACACTTGTCATCACAGACCTTGAACAGGCTACTAATAATATGGCAACTGGAAAACAAAAGTCCATAGCAAGTTCTACAAACAATGGGCCCTACGGGATACCAATGGTAGTAATACCTATGGTGAAAAACGACACCATTGCAAGAGCCGTGTTTCTCCATGAGTTATTTCATACAACTCAATTGAGCGGACTAAGTGAAGCACAGAGTGAACTCGAAGCTTATATGGTCGAAAGAAACTATATCAAGCAAGTATTTGGTAAGCGGTATGACGAATTTATGAAAAAAGCTATTCCTTTATACAAAGAAAAGGGGATCGCGACGGATTTATTCCAACTAACAAACGAATTATTTCCAGGGACATCAGAATTAGAGAAAAACATTATTAGACCTGTGTTTGTCCTGTTTACAGCAATCGAAGCTGGAAACACGACAGAAAAAACTTTTCAACAAGTTCTTAATGAACTGAATGCATTTTTTTCCTCTGTTGGTAATGTACCATATAAGAGATAGTTACTAACTCATTAATCACTCCAGCCGAAACGGCTGGGTTTTTTTGTGTGCAAAAATATTTTTTCTTAGAACAGTCACTGCTGAGCGATCTGTGGAGACGAAGGGATGGGTGGAAAAAGAGAAGAGAGAGATGGGTAGCTGAGAAAAAAATCAGAAAGTGAAGTGAAAATTTTGGTGGAGTTTTTCTGAGCTTTGGCGAGTTTGGAGCCTGGTTTTTCTCAGACGAGCATGAAGTCTGTCGTAGATGTCGGCTCATCATCAAAGATGGCTCACTGAGACTCGAGAAGCTCGACTATTTTTGGTCTAGGGAGATGAAATGAACCTGTGATAGAAAAATGTAGATTTGCTATTTCCGATGATTGAGTGGATTTTTTTTCGTAATGGAAAAACTCGACTCCATGAGATTTGAGATCATGCAGAATAAAAATATTTTTTTGATTTGAGAAAAAGTTTTGGAGAGAGATGATAGTTTGTTCACCGATGCCGTGAATAGTGGCTAGAAATTCTGAGTTGGTGAGCGAATGAGCGAGCTGGTCGAGAGAGTCCAGAGAAGATGGGAGATGGTCTTGGAGAAGTTTGGCTGTTTTTTTTCCGACATGAGGAATTCATAAACTATTGATCACTCTTCGTAACTGGTTTCTCTTGGACTTTTCGAGCTGAGAAGCAATTTCTGTGACTTTTTTGGTTCAAATTCCTGGCAATACAGTCAACTTTCTCTGGAAGTCATAGCTCTGAATCTTGTAAAGATCACTTACTGAGCTGATCAGGTTTTGCTCGACGAGTAAATCTATCAGGCTGTCTCCTATTCACTCGATATCCATAGCATTTTTGGAAACAAAATACAGCAGTTTTTCTTTGAGCTGAGCTGGGCAGTCTGGATTTGAACAGTAGTAGTAGATTTCACCATTTGGCTGAGTAACTGGGCTGTGGCAAACTGGACAAAAAGCTGGCGGGATGATGGGCTGAGTTCACGATCTACGCTCCATCACGACTGAAACAATATACGGAATCACTTCCCCACTCCTCTGCATCCAAACAAAATCTCCAATCTGAATATCTTTTTCTCTGATCTGAGAAAAATTGTGAAGCGATGCTCTGGAAATGGTGACACCGCTGAGCTGAATCGGAGCAACATTGGCTGCTGGAGTAATAATTCCGCTACGACCTACCTGAAAATCAACCGACAAAACCTGCGTCGTAGCTAACTGAGTAGGATACTTGTAAGCAAAAGCTCGACGAGGATGGTGCTCAGTCTGACCAATTTTTTCTCTCAGTGCAAGCTGATTTACCTTCACTACTAAACCATCAAACTCAATATCTTCTTGTTCAAATTTTTTTCTCTGGTTTTCATCACTACAAATTTCTACTACCTCGTCAACTGTTTTTTCTACGAAAAAAGTCGGATGCACCGCCAATCATCGATCTGATAATAATTGGTGAACCTGACTATTTGTCTCCAAAACAATATTTCATCCCTCGAGCACTAAAATATCATAAACAAAACAGACTAATCATCTTTTGGCTGTTTCTGCTGTATCTAAAAGTTTCACACTCCCTGAAGCTGCGTTTCTCGTATTAACAAAACTAGCTTCTCATTGAGAAATTCTCTGTTCATTGAGTTTATGAAAAGCTGATTTTGGCATTACAATTTCTCATCTCACTTTGAGTTTATGAGGAGGATTTTTTGTAGAAAGTTTAAATGGAACAGAGTAGATTGTTTTCACATTTTCTGTAATATCTTCTCCCATTTCTCCATCACCACGAGTGATTGCTTGAGAAAAAATTCCATCAAGAAAAACAAGCTCGATACTAATTCAATCGAATTTTGGCTCGACGGTGTAGGAGTAACCAGAAGTAATATTTTCTTCAGATTTGGAGTTTTCTAGTTTAGTGAGAATCCTTTGAAGTGAAGTATCAAAATCACGAATATCTTCGGCATTGTAGGTATTTTCCAGCGAAAGTAACGATTTTTCATGCTTTGCCTTGAGAAATCATTCCTGAATCTGACCAATCAATTTCTGAGTTGGGCTTTCTGGAACGATGCTATGTGGAAATTTTTGCTCAATTCTTCTGAGATAACTAAGAAGTTCGTCATACTCTTGATCTGATATTACTGGCTTTTCATGCTGATAGTAGAGCTGATTATGGAAGATAAGACACTTTATCAGCTCAGGATACAGTTCATCAAAATCAGACTGAGAGATAGTGTCAATTTTTTTCTGACTGATGAGCACTTGGAGTTTAGCTGTAAGCTTGATTTCGTAGTCCATGACAGAAAATTCTAAGTAAAATGAAAAGATGTTTTACTGATAAACTGGATCAAAAATACTTTTTTCTGTCACTTTTCATAGCATAAACTGAGCTATTTTATAACCACCAAAAATTGAACTCAAAATACCCACTCCATTACATCACAAGTTATAGAATAGTCTGGAATTTTTGGGATCTGGACCGATACAACGAAGTCAATTGTGCGTGTATCCCATCAATCAATGTCGTTTAAACTCATAGTTAATTTCTCACTTTGGTGACGGCTCGTATGTTTGATGCAAAAAGTTATCTATTTTTTGTTGATGCTCTTGGGGATATAAGTGATTTCTATCGTATAGTGTTTTCTCAGCAAGAAATACTTCTGGTCAACCAATACAAACCAACGAGTGTTTATTATTTTCTAGCTCATAATTTCTACGAGTAAGGTAAAAATAAACATCCATTTCGTTTACACTTTCTAATATTTCTCATGGCTTAAGAAAATAACTAATCGCCGTAGGGTCTTGACCTGGCTTGTCAAGGTAACCTGCCATATATCAAGTAACTCATTCTACCATTTCATGAAATTTCTTATCAATATCTCATCAAGCATGATTTTTTATTTCGATAGATTCAAAACCATTGGTACAAAGAATAGTATTTTTTGCTGTGATTTTTTCTCCTTTTTCTGTCGAGAGCACAGTATTTTCACTAAAACAATTTATCTGTTTAATTGGAGTATTTTCATATACTGTAAATCTGTCTGCATATTTATTTTGAAGATACAATAGCAACTCTTCACAAAGTAAAGCACTATTTGTACATCATTTTTTAGTTGAAAGTACTGCAATATAGTCTTCTTGATTTGTATTAAGCAGGATTTTAATTTTTTCAGAAGAAATTGTTGAGTAAAGATGTTCATATTTCTTTGGGATCTCATTTTTTTTAATCCAGTTTTCATCTACAAGTATGGTATCAATATGAATTCATCAACTTTCACGCAACAGTTTTTTTTCTAAGTGTTCGATAACCTGATGAGCAGTCTGACAACCAGCATAGCCCTGAAAAATCGATATGGGAGTTTTAAGATTGCAAGACTCGACAATATTTTCTAAAAGCTCTCGCGCTCATGAAATATCTTTTTGAGCTTTTAATGCCATATTTGCTCCATATTGGTCTACTATTTCTGAAAAAGATTTTTCAAAATAGCCTACTATCTGACCGGCATTGTGACCTGTAGCTCAGTGTGCAATCTTGTATCCTTCCAGCAGACAAATTTTTTTATTTGTTTCTGAAAGTAAAAAATAAGCTGTCATAGTTCCAGCAATTCATCAGCCAATAATTGCCGTCTCGATATCGAATCACTTTTCCACAGTCGGATGAGATGATTGTTTTTTTAATTGTCTTATTCGTGGTGAATTATTTGTCATTACAGATTTTTTTATTTTCATAAAAAAAGAGCAGAAGCCCTTTCTTGTTTTTTATTCATCATCCTCTGGTCTTCTTTCTCTTTTCTTTCTTTGATTTTTTTGCTGGTGTTCGAGCTTTTCAATATCATCTTCAATACCCAGAATTTTTTGAAGCCCAACATGTTCTTGCAGTTTCTGAATAACTTTTTGTTCAATCTGTCTGACCCTTTCACGAGTCACTTGAAATTCTTCTCAAACTTGTTCAAGCGTATATTTTGGACCATCAATACCATATCTCATCTTGATAATTTTAGCTTCTCTTTCATCAAGCATATCAAGAATCATGTCGAGATTTTGTCTCACTGTTTCTCTCTCTACGAACTGATCTGGTCTCAATGTGTTTTTATCCTCAATCAAATCTCAAAGGCTATCTTTACCATCGTCTCCCACCTCAGAATCAAGAGACACATTACCAAAAATCACTTCTTCCAATTTTTTAATTTTTTTGATCGGAAAATTTAATTTCTGCCCAATTTCTTTTGATGTTGGCTCACGACCTAATTTCTGAAAAAGCTCTTGATATGCCTTATTGTACGAGTTGATCTCATCGATCAGATGGACTGGAATTCTTACATTTTTGGTCATATCTGCAATTGCTTTGGTGATAGACTGCTTGATCCATCGAGTCGCATAGGTCGAAAATTTGAATTCTTTTTCTGGTTCAAATTTCTCGATTGCTTTAATTAATCAGACATTTCCTTCTTGGATCAAGTCTGAAAAACTGAGTCTCGAACCGAAAAATCTTTTTGCTATCGAGATCACGAGTCTTAGATTCGATTCAATGAGTTTTTTCTTTGCATTTTCATCTCATCTTTTGACACGCATTGCTATTTCTCTTTCCTCCTCTGCTGACAAAAGTGGAATTTTTGAAATATCGTTGAAGTAGAGTTTAATGTGATCTTTATATTGTTTGTCGTTAGCGTTATGTTTTTTTTCATAAAGCTGAACTTTTCCGAGTTTTGACTGAGATTGTTCAAACTGCTTTTTAGCTTCTTTTTCAAGCATATCTTCAATCGTTTCAATCTTGATACCTAGTTTTTCTGCAAGTTCGTAAAATTTTTCTAGCATTTTCCCTTTGCTGTCGATGTCATCAATCTTTGAAAGAATATCATCTTCATTGATCGTACTAGATTTATATCCTGCTCTTAAAAGCTCCTGAAGATCAACAGTAAGCTCTGAAATATCATCCATCAATTTTTCTCGGAGAGTGTTTTTGGTATTTGTTGAAGCCATGTATATTTTGCAGAATAAAAATTTTTTATAAACCTCCCCTGCCCCTCCTTACTTAAGGAAGGAATTAGCAGTACTATTTTGAACATTTTTTTATCTCAATTGTCCACCATTTTTTTCAGCTTCTTTGATCGCAGAGTTCATAATTTCATTGATCTGATCTGTCGTCAAAGAACCATCTCCTTTTATCTTCATGGTCAATGCTACTGATTTTTTCCCTTGAGGCAAATTTTCTCACTGATAAAGATCAAAAATTTCTATCTCTTCTATCTGAGGCAATGCTTTTATCGGTTCTAAAACCGAACTAAAATGCTGATTCTCATCAAGAACAAAACACAAATCTCTGTATACTATCTGATCTTGCAGTGTTTCATATTTGATCTGATTGATAATAGTCACTTTTTGCTCAAGAAGTTCGTGAACCGTTGTCATATCAAAACAAGCATAAGCTAACTGACTATTGAGCTCCATCTTGTAAGCTTCCAGTATCGTAGGATGAATCTGGCTCACAAAACCTATTCATTTTCCTTCGTACAAAATTTTTGCTTGTTTTTTAGGGTGATTCAGAGAAATATCTGCTGATTCGTATGATACTTTTCCTGTAAGTCCAATCTTTTTGAGTAAAAGACTACACTCTCACTTCAATATGAGAAAAGAATCTTTTTCCCAGTTTTTATTATTTTTTTGGTATCTCACAATTCCAAGCTGAACTCTTTCTCCACGATCACTAGCTGATTGATCAGGGTTTTTTTTCCAAATTTTCCCGTAATCAAACAACTGAACCTGATCAAAAAACTTAGCATTTTTGGCTGTATAGTCGAGAAGATTATAGATGAGCTTATCTCTCATATAGCTCATTTCTGGAGCAGTAGGATTTTGAAGCTCATAAAGAGTCGCCGTATCAGTCTCAAATAAATCTAAACGGTTTTTTTCTGCTCGAGGATATGTTTCTACTTGATCATAATGACACTGTTCTATCAAAGTTTCTTCTATTTTTCTGAGAGTTTTTACTGCAGTACTAAACGGAATAAACTCTACCTGGCCTGTCTGCATTTTTCCTTCAATACGATTATAACCATAAATTCTGGCTACTTCTTCGATCATATCTTCTGGAATAGTAAGGTCAGTCGGACCTCTCCACCATGGTATCTGGCAGCTCAGCTCATCATCTTGGGAGATTACTTTGCAGCCAATATTTTCCAAGATACCCACTAGCTGCATTTCTAAGTCCTCTCTCATATTTCCAAAAAGCGTCGTATGAAGTTTTTTTCTCGAAAGCTTGATAGTGCGAGGAGCAGAAAATTGTGCCTGAGTTTCAGAAGAAAGTGCAGAATAAAAACCTTTTATTTCATAATTTCAAAGATTTTTGGCAAAATATTTGAGCTCGTTCATAAATAAAAAGAGCGAATATAGTGAAAAAACTGGATTTATATTTTTTTCAAATTTTAATTCTGCATCGGTTCTGAGTCATAATCTCGTACCAGTTTTTCTCACTCTCACTGGATCAAAATTTGCAATTTCCACGAGAATATTTTTGGTAGAATCTGTAATAGCTGAATTTTGACCTCCCATTACTCCAGCAAGAGCTAGAATTTTTTCAGAATCTGTAATCACGATATCTTGTGCATCTAAACTGTGTTCTACTCACAAAAGATCAGTAAATTTTTCACCAGTTTTAGCATCCCTCACAATGATATTTCAGTTTACTTTCGCAGCATCAAAAAAGTGGATCGGCTGACCAGCAAGAGCCATAAAAAGATTGGAAAAATCTACTCGATTATTTTTTGGAGTTTGTCCAATATCGATCATCAATAATCTCGTCAAAAAATCCGACTTTGAGACAGAGACATTCTCAATTTCTCCAAGGATATATGATCTCGCTCCAGAGCTTTGAAGTTCTACTTTACGAGAAGCTTGATTACCATTTGAAATAGCTTCGACCGGATTTGTCACTGCTCGTTCCTGAAGCAACGGACTGACTGAATCAAAAATAAGCGACTTTGGCTCTTGAGCAAAGAGAGCTTTGAGCTCAATAGCTATACCAAAATGCCCAGTAAGATCTGGTCTATTTGTAAGATTTTTATTATCTACTTCAAAAATAATATTTTCCAGTCGAGGATATTTTTCTCCCAAAGATTTTCATAGATCCGCGTCTGAAATGTCTGAAAAATCACCTTGGTCTCCGTGTTGGAGGACCCAAATCCAATGCTGATCTTCGTCTTCATTGATTCCGAGTTCACCTTTTGAACAGATCATTCCATTGGAATCTAAGCCTCTCATTTTTCTCTCAGCTATCGAAAGATCGATGACTGGCAGATAACAACCTGGCAAAGCTGCTGGGACAAAAGCTCATTCAACAATATTTTCTCCACCAGTGAGAATCTGAAAAATTCCTCTCGAACCACAGTCTATCTGGCAGACGAAAAGCTTGTCAGCTTCTGGATGTTTTTCGACTTTGGTAGCCTTTCCAATGACGACAAGTTCTGGAATTTTTCTCTGCGTGATTCACTCAATTTCACAAGTTTTGTGAGTCATTTCTCTTCAAATTATTTCTGCTGATTGATTGAGAGCTATATACCTTTTGAGCAATGATTGGGAAAACAACATCTCTTGTCTCTAAAAAAATTTAAAATTCCTGCTATAAACACAAAAACACTGGTCTATTTTTTGGCAATAAAAAAGCAGTGTGTAAAGACTTCTTTTAATCATTTTTTCAACTTATTCATAGTTCACTTAAATGTAGTTTTTTCCTTTTTGATTTCAAATGAGAATCAGAATCTGATATGTTTTAGAAATATTTTTTTCTGACAATCTCAAAAAAATGTAGACGCAATAAATTGCAAATGTAGACGCAATAAATTGCGTCTCTATAGAAAACATGAATGTAAAAAATTTTTAGAGGCTTTAATATCTATTTTCGATATCTAATGAAAGAGAAAGTGCTTCAGAGACAAGCTTATAGTAATTTTTTTCAATAGTTCCAAGTTTCTCATGCAAGAAAACCTTATCTAATGTCATTACTTGAGACCCTAAAAATCTACTTGTATGAGTCAAACCATTATAAACTGATGGCTCAACTAAAAACTCACTTGGGAATGGTTTTTTGACAATAGATGTCAAAGGCACAACCATTACAGTCGGAGAATAGGCATTAAAAAGATTATTTTGAACAACCACACATGGTCTCCTCCCGCTTTGAGCATGTCATTTTCTCGGATCAAAATCTGCCATCCAAATTTCATATTTTCTCATCTTTATTCACGAAACGATTTAAACTGGGCATTTCTTCATTCTTTAGCAATCTGCTGGTATTCCTTCTTTCTGTCTTTGAAACCTTCTTTAATCTGAATCTCAAGCTGCTGCTTCTGATATAAACGCAATGCCTCCTCCAAGATATTCTTTTTTGTCGTTTTTTTAGTAGTAGCCTGCTCATTGAGAAATTGATAAATCGGCTGAGAAAGCGTAGTCGTGAGAACTATATTCATTTTTATAAATCATACATATAAAACATATGTATATATAATACATAAAAAAACACTAAAAAACAAGCAAAAAAGTACGCTATTTTTACAAAAAAAATCACCCCGATTACAAAAATCAGGGTGAAAAATTTTTAGAGTTTAAGGATACAGAGACAATGCATTGTAGCCATTATAGGCTGAATTTATTGCCATTGCATCAAGCATTGTTGAAAGATCGACAGTTTTCGTTGAACTGTCATCAAACAAGCCATCTTTGTAGTAAACATTGGAACCTGTGCCTCCAGAGGTCAGATCCATACCGACCAGCACCACATAGTGCCCAACATTTCCCGTTGTAGTAATTTGTCCGGTCGATCCGACAATTCTGAGTGGAACAATAACTGTTCGTTTTGCCAGGAATTGATCTTTTAACCAAGCATAAAACGATGCCCTTGCTGTACTTGCACTGAATTTCAATTCACACTTTGTAGTTCCAAAGTCTTGGTTTGCTACAATTTTCAGCTTATCAATAGCAACAGGGCCGGTAGAGACTCCTGATCTACTTCTAATTGAGGTTAGATCATTGGCAGAAACTTGATATGATGGCTTAACTAAATGTCTCGCAATCATATAAGAATTTGGACCACAGTCATGGCTACCTGTAGCTTGTTTGCTGTGCAGATAGTTTGCCATTCCAGTCCATCCCTGATAAGCATAACTATAGACTACACCGGTTGGTGCAAACTTATAGAAACGCATCACAAAAGTCACCGAAGGAGTGTTTGGAAAAACATAGTAAAGAAACCGACTCTCCCCGCTTTGTAATTTGGAAGCGGAAAAATAAATAACTTTCTTGTTCGTCGTCAGCGTACCATTCGTTTCTTCCCTTCTCTCAGCTCCAGTTGCATCATTTTTCCCATACAATTTGAACGAGGCATCTCCTGAAAGAAGCTCAAGTTCAACCGCATAAGAATAACCAGCTTGGGGAGTCCATAAAGAACCATTTGCATTTACAAGCCACATACAATATGGAGCTGTTGCCGTAGTCTGTGGAGACTGTTTTATCAACGGCCCATAAGTCGTTGCGTTTGTCTTATCACTTTGATCCAAAGAGACTGGATCTCCAATGAGAAGTGGCATTTTATTGCCTTCTGCAATGTCATTCAGCTCAGATAACTGAGCAGAATCTTCATACTTGTCTGCTTGACTTGGAAAAGTCGACAGCTCTTCTTTTTGACAACCTGTCATCAGACAGACCATCAGGGCCAATGGCAAAAGCCACGCCATGCTCAATGCTTTTTTACGCATACCGTTTAAAAGAATGATTGTTGATAGTGATTTTTGTTAAAGTTCATTTAACGACAGGGTTATACTCAGAAGCTCAAAGAAAACTATGGACAAAAAAAAGAAAAAAAATTATTCTCTGGTTTCCCTTATATCAAAGAAGTCTTTCTGACAACATGTCTTGACATTTCTAAAAATAAACTTATAAGTCCTGACTACTTTATATTGCTCTTTTCTCTTATGAATCA
>CALMTC010000007.1 GCA_937872535.1 uncultured bacterium | reverse complement strand
ACCTCTTCATTATCTTATCCACTAAGTGTAAACTTTTCGCTGCAACAGCACATTTATTCTGCTCGCAAAACAAAAAAATCTGCTCATCAGCTGGGCAGATTTTTTGAAAAAGTTATAAAATCAGTTCTAGGATACTATAAAGACACTTCCTGATTAAAACTCATCAATCTGATGAAGAATATCCTCAAGCTCTTTTCTTTCCTGAATCATGCGTTCTTGCTCTTTTTGATGAAGAATATGAAGCATAGAAATTCACTGAAGCATTTTAGATTTTTTCTTTTCATCATGAATCTGATTAATAGCTTTGGTCAGTATGTCCACATAATGATTAAGTTTTTCCTCATTAATTCATTCAGAAACTTCAGAACTCATTTTCTCGTAATGAGACCATTGAGGTCATAAGTGATTTAATATTTTCTTTAATATCTCTAATTTTTTATCATAATTAGTCATTTAATAAAGATCAAAGTAAAAAAGGGTTCTTATTAAGATGGTAGTTTAGACTTAAGATTCTCCAAAGCATCTGCAGCAAATGTTCTTTCAATATATCTAACTCTATCGAGAGCATTAAGGTTATCTTTGTCTAATCAGGCTGTTTCTCACTTTAGAAGCCTCTGACGCTCAAGTCATGTAAGCAAACGATTCGCTCTGTACACAGTATCAAAAGGAATCTCAGGAGCATTCTTGCTTTTACGAAAAGTATTTATTTTTTCAGTATAATTCAATAAGCCGTCCTTATTACGTGGAATTTTATCTAAAAGATTTAATTCAACAAATCCTGTGCGATCAAAAGTACTAGACATCTTTTCAAGAATATTCATTGCATTTTTTTTAATATCCGGAGTAATGTTATTTTTAAGCGACATCAAAGTAGCAGAATAATCAACTGATCACAAAAGATTAAACACAAGATCTCTTGGATTAATAATCTTTTTTTCTTTAGTCTCCAGAGTAGTAACGGGTTTATCACTTTTGATCTCTGGAGCACTGATCGGCTTATTGCTCTTAGTCTCTGAAGAGCCGCCTTTGCTCGCTGGGCCGTTACCATTACCATCCTCATCATCAAGAGAGAATCAACTTTTAGCCAAGGCTTCATCCACAGATTCAGCAGTGATATCATCATTCAAATTAAGTGTTTGCTCTTGTTTTTTCTCTAAACTTTCGCTTCTTGATTCTAAGTTTTGCATTTTTTGAGACAGTTTTATATAAAAAATATACCGCAAGATATTATAGACTTTTTTTAAAATAATGCAAAAAACGGCAGACCCAAAAATATAGTGCCTTAAATGAACATATAATTGAGATATAAACTGCAAAAAATTAACTATTTATCAACTATCCTTAGGAAACACTAATATTCCAGAGACTTATTTTTCCATCTTTTTAGCCCAGACATGATGATATTTAGTGACGATAAAGCCGATTACCATCATAAGAAGATAGAGTATGACAGAAAACACAATTGTATGAGTATCAAATTCCATTTCTTTGAAATTTAATGTTTCGATATTCGAGACACTTGATCCGATAAGGGTATTTACGAAAGTGAAAAAAAGATTACCTATGACAGTTCCCAGAAAATAAAATTTAAAATTAACTTTGAGATATCATCGTCCATAATTTACCATATCATCAGTCAAGAAAGAGAGTCTTGTGAGAAATACTGCCAAAAACGTATGCATTTTGAAATCAGTTTTGAAAAGTTTCATCTCAACGATTTGATCGTCCTCAAGAATTTTCTTCCCAAAGAATCTACCGATCCAGTAGCCTATCATTCAGCCAATATTTTCTCATATCGAAGCGATAAAAAATCAGAATCATAAGCCAAAAACAGCTCCACATAGTCCTGATAATAAACCAAGCGGGAAAAAAAATAATGGTCTGATGCAATACAACGCAAGCAAGATCAGAAATCCTCGATGAGGGTGAGAGATAAGATGATAAATCATTCTCAACATCTCGATATTTGAAATGCCATAATGCCTAGTCACAGCACTATAAATTACGAGAGCTATCATCCAGAAAAACACAGCCAACACCTTGGCAAGATGGTCTTTTATGAACTCTTGAGCTTGTTTCACCCAATCATATTTTTTCATAAAATTATGTATTCCTTCATAAAATTATTATCACTTTCAGAGTGTTTGTGAGCGTCCCGAGCTGCCCTCGATGAATATCGGGGAGAGACATATAAATAGAGCCGATATCGGGATTCTGAAAACTAAGTAAACATAAAGTAAAACTAGAAAATTATTTTTTATATTTTGGTCATAATAGTTTATATCCAACAAAAGCCAAAAAACAAACGATTACTACTCCAATGATGAGATGTTCATACTGCTTCATAAATCAACCAACCAGTTCTCGATTTGCTCCCAAAATATAACCAGAATAAGCTAAGAAAGCACTCCAAGCTGTGCTTCCCAAGATGGTGAGAGCAGAAAAAGACCAGAAATTCATTCTAATCGCTCCAGCAGGAAACGATACAAAAGTTCTGACAATTGGTACAAGTCTACCAAAAAAAATAAAAAAGTTTCCATAGCGATGAAACAGATCGAAACCTCGTTTTACTTCTTCGGCTTTGATAAAAAAATAGTTTCCGTATTTTTCTACAAACTGATTGATCTTAGCTCTATGACCTCGATATCCCAGAAAATAAAACGGCAAACTCCCCAGATAACTACAGATTCAACCTACCAGAATAACAAGTCAGAGATTCATCTTGCCCTGAGCTGCCAGAAAGCCAGCAAATGGCATGATCAGCTCACTCGGTATTGGAGCGAAAAAACTTTCGATAAACATAGCTAATCCCACACCACCATAGCCAATACTCTGAATCATATCAAGCAAAAACTGTACTATCGTATCTATCATTGTACTACAAAACTAAAAAAATAAATATCTTAAAAAATATAGGAAATAATTTCCCATTTCCTAGTCTCAAAACCCAAATCCATCTTCTCTTCTCTCCAAAAAATGATACACTAAAAGAATACTAACATAGAGAGCGTTTCACTGAAAAAATTCTTATTCTGATTTTCACATAAAGCAATGCCGTCATTGCGAACAAAGTAAAGCCTGTCTACCGCAGGCAGGCAATCCATTTTTATGAGCTTAGGTGAATTGTTTCATTTCATTCACAATGACGATTAAGAAAAAAGTGAGTAGGATTTTACTTTGTATTTTTATTAAGAAAAAACCAGTCTTAGAAAAAGACTGGTTTTTGTATTGCATGTTTTTATTCTGAATCGTTTAGATTCAGGGAATATTTTTTTTCTTCAATGGCGATTGAGTAGATAAAGGTAAATGGCCAATAAAAAAGCTCACCTTGTTCATCGATCAATCCCCATTTTCCGTCTTTTTTTACTTTAGCAAAGCCTTCAGAGAAGAACCAGACAAAATCGAATTGGAAATCGGTGACAAGAGTACCTTCTTTGTTGATCAATCCCCATTTTCCGTTTTTTTTTATTGCCGCTAGGCCTTGAGAGAAGGGCTCGACATCATTGAATTGACAAGGGATAACAAGAGTACCTTCTTTGTTGATAAATCCCCATTTTCCGTCTTTTTTTACTTTAGCAAAGCCTTCAGAGAAGAACCAGACAAAATCGAATTGGAAATCGGTGACAAGAGTACCTTCTTTGTTGATCAATCCCCATTTTCCGTTTTTTTTTATTGCCGCTAGGCCTTGAGAGAAGGGCTCGACATCATTGAATTGACAAGGGATAACAAGAGTACCTTCTTTGTTGATAAATCCCCATTTTCCGTCTTTTTTTACTTTAGCAAAGCCTTCAGAGAAGCCCCAGACAAGATCGAATTGGAAATCGGTGACAAGAGTACCTTCTTTGTTGATAAATCCCCATTTTCCGTTTTTTTGTACTCTCGCCAAGCCTTCAGAGAAGGGCTCGACAAGATCGAATTGGAAATCGGTGACAAGAGTACCTTGTTCATCGATCAATCCAAATTTTTTGGCTTTTTTTACTGCTGCCATCCCTTCTGAGAAGGATTGGATCAGATTGAAAAAGCATCCACTTTTAATATCCTCATCTGTTAGCAAAAAGAATGGATTTTCCTTTTTCGAGGAATAATCAATCATCCATCCTTTTCCTTCTCTTTCACCATAGATGAAAGATCTGTATGGGAGGAATTTTTGATAGTGAGCTCTCTCTTCTTGAGAGAAATGGCTCATTGCGAAGTCTACTGCCTCTTTTTGTGTTTTAAAGTTCATAATTTTGATTTTTATTTTTGTCCTTTCATAATAACTTGAAATAATAAAAAGTCAAGAGATTTTTTTTAAATTTCATAAAATGACTCTTGCGGCAGAGTAAGAAAAAATAGTCTCTGGCACAGCAAATAAAATCTTCTGAGGGCAGTAGAGAAAAATTGAAAAATGAGATTGAAAAAGTTGTAATATTGACTATGAAGTGTGTATTTACTCTCTCTTTCGTAGTATGACAAAAATAGCACTTCGCAGCATTCTGTTTCTTGATATCGAGACTGTTTCGTGAGCTGAGAGTTTCGAGAAATTAGATCCTGTGATGCAAAAATTGCGAACCAAAAAAGCTGAAAAAATGCAGCGAGAAGATAAAGAAATCTCAGCCCAGGAAAAATATCTGCTCAAAGCAGGAATTTTTTCAGAATTTGCCAAGATTATCTGTATTGCAGTAGGTTTTTTTAAAGACGATAATCTTGTCATTCGTTCGTTTGTGAATGAGGATGAATTTACACTGCTTGCAGATTTTTCTCACTTTTTAGAGCAGTCTCGATCAGCTCCTCAGGCTCATCTTTGTGCTCACAACGGCAAAGAATTCGATTTCCCATTTCTCGCTCGCAGACTGATTATCAACCAGCTTGCTGTGCCAGCTATTCTTTTTAGTGCCGAAAAAAAACCTCGAGAAGTAAATCATCTTGATACGATGGTGCTACGAAAATTTTGAGATCACAAAAACTATACACCGCTTGAGCTTCTCACCGTTTGCTTATGATTACCGTCACCAAAAGACGACATTGATGGTTCTCAAGTTTCTTCTCTTTATCGATCGACCAAAGATCTGGCCCGCATCTCTACTTACTGCCAAAAAGATGTCCTCGCCCTTGTACAAGTCTATCTTCGCCTTACTTCTCAATCTATTCTCTCCGATTCTCAAATACTATTTTCTTAAAAAAATTTATTCTCTGGCTTTCTCTCAGAGAAAATACTAATAAAATCTCGCACCATGTAGTCTATAAAAAATCTGAAAACAAAAAAAGCATCTGTGTATAATACACAGATGCGCTTCCAACCTTAATAATTTTGAAGATTCATGCTTTTTACCCCCACTCAAGACAGGGGGATTTGTTTCTTGGTCTTTTCATTTTTTTTGTTTTTATGATCCGGATTTTTTTTTACGTAGCAACAATATCACGCTGCTGACCGGGGGAGCTTTGTTTTTCATACTGTTTAAATATGGTGTTACATCGCATATATAGATTTTTATATTTAAAAGTCAAGAGATTTTTGTAGAAAATAAAATATGCTATATGAAGAGCTAATGAAACGCTTCTTTCTATTGCATCCATCAGCGACATAGCTATAGTTTCAGCAGATTTTTTAGCTTCTTAGCCACCCAGCGATGACACTTCGTCCAGGATGATTTCAAGAGTACAGCCCAGCCAATCAGAGACTATTTGATCAGATTTTTGCGTTGATAGAAAAAAATTATCAGCAGAGTGGCTACGATCATATTGCGACACCAGCGGTCGAGAAGGTCGATATCCTCAAGAAAGGTGGTAGCGAAGTAGCGAACCAGATTTTTGGATTGTATGGCTTGGCTCAGTGAGGTGAAGATACAAAAGATTACGCTCTGCACTTTGATCTCACTGTGCCGTTTGCTCGTTATGTTCTCGACTGGAAAAATGACCTTGCATTCCCGTTCAAACGCTACCAGATCCAGCCAGTTTGGAGAGGAGAGAGATCTCAAAAAGGAAGATACAAAGAATTTTGGCAAGCAGATATCGATACGATACGACCTAGCTCACAAAACTCACCAGAGATCAATAGTTTTTATGCGATAGAGACCGTTTCGACGCTTGGTAAAACGATCAGCCAGATTTTTTCTCACTTCAATCTTTCAAAAAAATTTAGTATCAGACTCAGCCACAAGCAGTTTCTCAAAGGGCTTATCGATGGACTTGGTGAAAAAAATCCCCAAGCGATGATTTCTTTTCTCGATAAATTTTACAAGCTCACACCAGAAATACAAGCTCAAGAAATCCAGAAATTTCCAGGACTAGCTGAGGCACTTTCTGCTCTCATAGCCAATCAGATCGATCAGTTACCCTCAGCGATCAGAGAAAATAACGACTTCCAGCAAGGTCGAAACACGATCCAGACCGTAATTCAGACCATTCATGATTTGTATCCAGAGATAAAAATTTTATTTGATCCTACGATTGTTCGTGGACTTGACTACTATACTGGCATAGTTTTTGAGACTTTCATCGAAGAGAGGCTCGATCTTGGCTCATTTTGTAGTGGAGGAGCGTACGAAAATTTTACTGATTTTATCGATGCCAAGCACTCTCTGAGCTGAATTGGTGGAAGTATAGGACTCAGCAGACTTTTTAGTATTTTGACTGAAGATTTCGCCATACAGCCAGCTTCTGAAGACGACTCCTATATGGTGATGCACTTCGAGTGAATGACAAACGACGCTCTTCACCTCGCCAGCCAGTTCCAAAAAGCCAACAAATCAGCTTTCGTCTACCCATCACCAGTGAAACTCGGAAAACAATTTGAATATGCCCAAAAAAAATGAGTCACTTCAGTCGTCATCTGTGGTGAAGCAGAAAAACTTTCAAACACATTTAAAATAAAAAATTTAAATTCTGGTAAAGAAACAACTCTTTTTTTCGAAGAAGCATTTGGCATTATCCCAGTCTACAAAGACTCATCTGAGAAAAAAATTCTTTTGATAAAGAACAAAAACTGATGACATCGAGGCTTTCCAAAAGGTAGACCAGACGAGTCAGATAGAAATGCTCAGCACTCAGCACTGAGAGAACTAGCTGAAGAAACTGGTATCACAGACTGTCAGATTGTTGAAAAAAATAATCAGCCATTGATCTTCACAGAAAACTATCTCGTCCCTGGAAAAAAACTCAAGCAAGTCACCTACTTTGTCGGTCTCGTCTCATCACTCACTACCAATCTCCAAGAATCTGAAATAGCCGATGCTCGTCGATGTGAACTCTCTGAAGCTCTCGAGCTCATCTCATTCCCTGAAGCCAAAGCTCTAGTTAGTCAGCTTGCTAAGCTTGGGGAAGAAATCTAGAAAAAAACTACATAACTTTTTGAGCAATATTAACAAAGTATATCTAAAAAAGCTATTGACTTTAGTAAATTTTTTCTTATACAGAAACCTCAAAAAAAATATATGAATCCACAAAAAAATGTTTCTCTAGGAGAAACGATCAGAAAAGTTATGGAAAACTTTTCAGAGGAAGAAAGAAAAAAATTTGATGTGATGATACCAATCAATGAGAGGTATCTCTACTGTGAAGAAAGTAAGCCCTTATCCAAAAAATACTTGGCTTATCTGATTGAAATAGAGACCAAAACCCCCCAAAAAAGTCAAAAAATCTCAAATCTCTCTGATCTGAGAAAGAAAGACTATTTCAATTCGGAAAGAAACTTTCTTGAAGAAGATTTACAATGGGATATTCTCATTGAAAACTTAATGATCAAACATGATGACATTGAGTTTGATTTAAGATTAATCCCGTTAAAAGAAAAAGAACAAAAAAAAGAACCTATTCCTGCTGGATATTGGCAGGAATCATGTTGATGATTGAATGTGTCTTCTTGTTGAATCCCGGATTTTTTCCGGGGTTTTTTTTAGCAGAAAATAAAATTTTTCTATTGATAAGAAAGGAGTTTTTTGCATAAACAAATAATGAAAACATTCAAATTAAAAATACTTTTGCATTTACTTCAATAACTGATAGTATTTTATATCGTTTTACGAGTATGACAAATAATTTTGAACAGAGTCCAGAATTTCTTAAGCAAAAACAGTGGCTTCAGACACAGTCGGACAGTTTTCTTCAGCACGCTAGAGAGAGAAAAACGATCAATATCGTCTGAATTTCATGTTCTACGGTCAATAAAGACGATAATCCACCGAGAGTTCCATCGTCCCATAAACTGCTAGAAAGAGCTATGAATATAGCTAAATCTATCAACCCAACTATCGAGATTGTCACGAAGATTCATAAACTTGATGAGATGAACTTTCAGCATTGTGAAGCTAACTACAGCATCAAGGGAGATTACTGTACTCGACCATGTTGGATCTCTCAGAGAATGGCAAAGGCAGGCAAGGCTGATCCGTTGACAGAGCTCTATTACGATCTTGTTGACTGGTCTGATATTGTTTTGATTGCTACGCCAATCAGATGGAACAATCCAAGTAGCTTATACTTCAAACTTGTAGAAAGACTCAATTGTATTGAAAATCAAAAAGAAGTTTATGGAGTTGATCTCATTCATAACCAACTTGCTGGGATGATCATAATCGGAGCGCAAGACGGAGCTCAGCATGTGATGGGTCAAATTATGCCGATTTGGTCTCAGATGGGATTCTCATTCGTCAAAAATCCAGCAGTACTCTATACGGCTGGATGATATTCAAATAAAAAAACTGATCTCGTCGCCAGCCAAATCGAAGCCGATCAACAAATGTTGGATGAAGCGACTATTGCTATGCTCACAGCCCAAATTGAAACAATTCTTCTCAGAAGAAAATAATCAAAAAGTGATTTTCTGCCAAACCTCCCCTTCCCCTCCTTTAATAAGGAGGGAGTTGAGCCCGGTAGCATTCCTCCTTTATTGAAAGGCGTTATTGAAAGGCATTCTCAGATCGCTGTCGGAGAGATGGCCGAAGGACGGAGGATTTTTACCAGAATAAAAAATCTTTTATTTTCAGAAATTTCTTTGATCAGAAACGGAGTCAAATCGCCCAAGAATTTTAGTGATTTCAGCAAAATCCAGATCAGGGAATTTTTTCTCAGAAAAATAAAGCTCAGCATAACCTATTCGTCGAGCCATAAATCCAGAAGTTCTTCTGGCTACATCGCCCTTTGTTCTGATCACAAGGTCCACAGGAGGTAATGCTCAGAAGTCGAGATAGGAAGAGAAATCAGCTTCCGTAAGAGATTGGAGATCTGTATTTTGAGGGATATTTTTGATTCATCTGAGAATTTCATCTCTTCCACCATAGTTGATAGCAAAAACAATAGCTTTATCAGTAGAAAACGAAAATTTTTTTTGTTTCTCAGTCAAAAAAGTAAGAAAATCATCTGGTAAGCCTACGGGACTACCAACTCGTCTAAAACTTATCTGGTGTTCAATCATAAAATCATCAAGATCATTACCAATAAGCTTAAAAATGCCAAAAATAAATCCAAGTTCAGTTTCTGATCTATTGGTCATATTTTCAGTACTGAGAAACCATCAAGTAAACACTTTGATAGGTGTAGTATTGAAAAGATGTTTGACTAGTGCAATAGCGTTTTTTGCTCCTTCAAGATGGCCATCCATAGGAGTAAGTCATTTTTCTTTGGCTCGAGTTCTATTTCCATCTGCAATGACTGCAATATGATGTGGGTAGTTCATTCTCTCAGAAAATGGTAAATTGGAGTGAATCTTAGCCATTACATCTTATAAATCAACAGTAATATTTTCAAAATAATCTTTGTGAAACGATCTACATTTCTTAAGAATCAGAGTAACTTTTTCAGTATCAGCAAGATCTTTTTTATTGATTGAAAGTTTCAGAGAAATCATATTTCTATAATTAAATTGTCTGAGTTTTTTTAAGATGGTAGTCAGTTTAAGAACTCCTTCACCAGGGATTACATGACCTTCTCCAAGTTTTGTCTTATCTGAAAAATAAACTACTGACATATGAGGTGTGAATCTATCAATTTTTCTCATAAATTCGCCTTCAAGTGTATTTTCATCGACATTAGCAACATCAAATCCTAGATAACATCAAAATTTTTTAATAATATCAACCACATTAGCAAAACGAAATTTAGGCACCGGTAAAGCAAAAATATTACCTACTACAGGGTTAATAATTGAAAATTTTATATCTGGATTTTCTTTTTTTAACTTAGAAATATTTTCTATAATAAAATTATAAGCAGAAAAATCAAAGAAAGAAGGGGCATTGATAGTAATAACTTTTGTTCCCAATGCATAACATAAATCAAGAGCTTGGTTCATCTCTTTAGTATTGACACTTGCAGAAGTTTGGATTACTTTGACAGGAAGCTGATACTTAGCAGATAGTCTTTTGACATAGTCTATGTTTCGAGCATCAAAATTCTTCCAGATTGCTAGATCTATACCTTCAAATCAGACTTCTTTAGCTACCTCAAAGATCAGATCAAGACCATAGCCACCAAGTGTATCAGTACTCAAAAGATAGAGAGCTTTTTTTTCTCAGCTTTCCAAGCTTTGTTCTTGGGTTTCTGTATCGAGTCCAGGGAATGGATTATTTTTATTTGTGTTTTCCATAATGGGTATTTGAGAGTAAAAACATAGAAATATTGTATTTTTTTAGTTTATTTTGTCAAATTTTCTAACAAATTACTGAGTTTTCGAGAAAAAATAATTTTTTCCTTTGATTTTTAAGGTAAAATAGCTTATAGTAAAGAAAAATCATATGAAACTAATAAGAAATTTACTTGCAGTCTTGATCTATTGTTGTGGTTTTATCGACCTCCAAAACGCCATCTGTCGTTATAGAGCGGCGGAAGCAGAAAATAATTTATCTTATAAAGCCAAAACAGAAAAAAAAGCATTTCTATTGTTGTTTGTTGGCTTTATGAAGCTGATTCTGGTTATTGTGATTCTTATTGTCGTTACTTTTACAGTATCCAGATTTATATAGTCTGGATATTTTTTTTAAAATGTAAAAATTATAAAGAGAAAGAAATTATGTATAGCTTCTAAAAGTTCCAGTTACCACGCCAACGACGCTCATAGATTTCTTTGGAAAAAGATCCATGTAGTGAGGATTTCAAGGTCTTAGGAAAAGTCATTTCTTTTTCTCTTTTTCAAGATATTTCATAGTAAATTCTCCATCAATTTCTGCAATCACTATGTCTCCTGGCTGAGCAGTTTTATTTTTATCAACAACTACCATATCTCATTGCATGATACCAGCATCTTTCATACTGTCTCATACTACTTTTACAAGAATTACTCAGTCTGGATTTGGAACAAGATAGTCATAAATATTGATATCGCTACGGGTTTCTTCTGTAGGGACGGTTGGAAATCAAGCTCTAATGCTCTCAAAGGCTGGTAAAGAAAAAAGTTTACCAGTAGGCTCATAGCCAGAGTCATCTTTAGTAATAAATCCATATTCAATGAGTTGTTGAAAAAAATGATGCACTGCCGATTTGGAACGAACTCCAAGCACAGACAGCATGACTTCAAAGCTTGGCAGCTGACGATGTTTAAACATATATTTTTTAAGTGAAGCAAGATACTGTTCAAAAGAAGAAGATTTTGGCATTTTTCAGAAAAATATTTTAAAAAGAACAATTGTTCTTATATTTTTTTAAAGACTTTTCAAGGGGAAAATTATTTGTTTATTTTCTCTTTACAAAAGAGGTGAAAATATTATACTAAGGGTCACAATAAAAAAAATAATTATGTCTATTTCAGCCTTTATGCAAAAATCTCCTTTGGTAGATATTTATTTTTATCTAGAAAGGCGAGTATTGAAAGCAAGCTTTTTTGATGAAGATACTGGCTTATTTGCTAAGCCATCAGACTATTTTCAGGCTTTAGACATTCTAGAGCAATCTCAAAAAGAAAGAAAACAGCTTGACCCTGAAATGATTAGCAAAGAAATTGCTGATCTAAAAAAAAAGTTAATTTATCTCGAAAGAGTGCATTGAATTTCAATGCACTTTTTTTTATGAGTTCAGTATAAGTGGAAAAATGTTAACAGGAAAAATATCAACAATCTATTGACTTATTTTTTTATTTATGTAAAAGTCAAAAAACAATTTATTTTTCTTACTACACCAAGAGCTATGAAACTCAAAGAAAAATTTGAACAGCAATTTATAGATATTATTAATGTAGAAAAAATCCAGGATGTGATAGATTTTGTAATTAATGTTTTTGCAGTATATGGTCTTCTTATCCTTGTTTTCAAATACTTCCAGCTCCCAAATCCTATCACTTTTGATATGGTAGCTATCGCATTTTTGATCGTGAAATGCATTAAAATTATCATCTTCACCAGAAAATAAAAGATGAGCATTTATTTTTCAAACGAAGAGAAGAAAAATAAGCGGAGTTTATGTCGATTCATATCGGGAACCTTTCGCATTGGATGGAATTTTTGAAGATTAAGAAAAAATCACTCTACTAGTCGGAGTGATTTTTTTGTATAAAAATTTTATCCCTGGCTATCTTTAATAAGTCTACCCAAGTCTACAGTCTCTAAGTATCCTAGCTGATCGACAAAAGTCTGGTCGTGGCTGACCATGATAATAGCTCATTCGTACTCTTTTAAGGCCTCAGCGATGACAGGCAGATGACGGAAATTGATATGATTAGTCGGTTCATCAAGAATCAGGAGATGTGGTTTTTGAATCACAAATCTAGCATAGCAGAGGAGTCATTTTTGTCATTCAGAGAGTGATCAGATTGAGTTTTTTAATAGATCACTGGTAAGCAAAAAATGTGAAGCAGTGCGGTAGACCTCTTGATCTGTAATCTCATCAGAGACCTCGTGAAGAGCATCCCAGACACTCATATTCATATCAAGAGCATTGAAATCTTGGCTATAATATCAGATTCTGACTCAGTCATGAATGGTGGCATCTTTGTCATGAGCATTGAGGAGTCTTTTGAGAAGAGTTGATTTTCAGATTCCATTTGGTCCACTGAGAATATATTTTTCTCATTTTTTGACGATAAGATTCAGTGGAAAGTGTTTGAGATCATGGTTTTTAGTCATCAGAGAAACACCATTTATAGTAACAAGTGGACCAACAAAATTTTCAAACTCAATATCAAATCCTCAGATCGTCTTATCATCTCTTCTCACAACCACTTTATTTTCTTCAGCTTCTTCGACTTCATCTCTCATTTTACTAGCTAATTTACGCATTTTACCTCATTTGTTTGAGAAAAAATTTATTTTTGCTTTTGCATCTTCAATTTTTTTCTCCATTCTGGCATTTTGTTGCTGAGCTTTTTCTACTTGTGCTGAAATTTGTTCGACCACATCATAGTAATCTCCTCGATACTGTTCGACTTGGCGGTTTAAGACATTGAGATACAAGACTCCATCAGTAAACATATTCAAAAAATCAGCATCATGGCTAATCACCACGACTGTTTTGTCATATGACAGTAAAAAACCAATTAAGTGACCGATTCAGTCTTTATCGAGATTATTTGTTGGTTCATCTAAAAGTAAAATATCTGGCTCCTGAATAAGAGCATAAGCCAAGAGCAATCTTGCTTGTTGGCCACCAGAAAAATCCTTAAGCTGCTTATCTAAAGGAGCGACGAGATTAACACCATCAAGGACTTTACCTATTTTACGATCTAGCTGATAATCTTTCTCAGAAAAAGCAGTCTCAAAGTACTCTCTGACTGTTAGATTCATCATCTCTCTCGGAATCACCTGCTTAGCGATGGCAATACTCGTTCCATTCGCGATATTAATTTTTCCAGATTTTGGAGAAAGTTCCTTCGTAATGAGCTTAAAAAGTGTCGACTTCCCAGCCCCATTTTGCCCCATGATCGTGATCTTTGTCTGCTGACGAACTGAAAAACTCGCCTCTTCCAAAATCACTTTTTTATCTCAATTATACGAAAAACTTACCTTATCAAAACTCAAAATCACTGGTGAACTTGATGACATATTTTTCTTCTCAATACTAAAAAATGATATTCCTGACTATACACAATAACTGACTTCACTCAAGGGAAAATCTATACTCGATTACCATGAAAATTTTCTAAAAATTATATTTCTGACTCTCATACACAATAATTAACTCATTTAAGGTAATGTATTACTGTAAACGAAGAAAAATAAACTTAGATTTGCTTTTGAGATTTTTTTGACTACTATAGTTTATAGTTTACTATCAACTATAAACTATACAATTATGAAAACATCAACAAAACAAGATATTTTGAAACTAATAGCAAAACAGGAACCGATCGGGATTACTCAGATTGCGGAGCATTTTTGAATAAGTAATCAGATTGTACACCGCCACATATTGTGATTGCTCGAAAGTGAAAAAATAATAAAGAATGGTACACCACCAAAGGTTTACTATTTTATCAATCATGGAAACCAGACCGAAAATATAGCTTTTTCAGCAAAACAAAAACAGATCTTAGAAGAGCATTTTTTATCAATAACTCCAAACGGAACTTTACAGAAATGAGAAAAATGATTTGTTGATCGATGTAAACAAAGGGATCTTGATGTGCATAAATTGATAATAGATTACGAGAAAATAATTCATAAAACAGATTCTCTCAAAAAAGATAATAAACTGATAAATACAATAAATATATTTAAAAAACAGTTTCCAGAAGTTTATATTGATTGACTACGATATTGTGACGCTTACCAAATACAGCAATTTGGAAAATCAAAGTTATGAAACCTAGCTTTTTATGCAAAACAATCTCAAAATAAAAAACTTATTCAAGAGGTGATTGATCTTACAAGACAGCAGATTACTGCATTCATAAAAGCTCATAAAATAGACTGAATTTGCTACGCTCCAGCTTCTATTCGCAGAAATCCTCAATTTATGGATGAAGTAAGAAAGTGATATCAGATTTGATTACCAGAAATAAAATTACAAAAAATATTTGCATCAGATATTATAATACCACAAAAAAGTATCAAATGAACATCTCAAAGAATTAAAAATGCAGAACAAACCATTTTTATAGTTTGAAATCAGCCAACCGTGAAAAATCTTCTCATGATAGATGATTTCGTTTGATCTGGTGCTACTATAAATATCTGTGCTAAAAAAGTCCGTGAAAAAAAATTAGCAAAAAAAATATATGCTATATCATTACTCGGAAACATTGATTTCTCATATGAAGTAATCAGCGAGGTATAAAAATCAGCACTCAACTTCTCTTGAGTTCAGATCAGAATTTCTTTATTGTAAAAAAACCAGAAAATTTATTTTAAGAGAAAAAAATGAAGCATTGCAGTAAAATAGTTTCAGCCATAAGTGCCGTGAGTTTCATGATTTTTTTGAGCGGAGGAGTCTGATTTGCACAGCTTTATCCGACCAACGAGATCATCAGAAAACGAGATCATGATAAGAGAATCGATGTACTCAAGATCGATGTCGGATGAGACTTCGAGATCGTTACTTCTGTCGTTCCAGACGGTGAAGTCGAGACTTTGAAGGAGCTGATTGACAGAGTAGGGGGTATTGCATGAGTGAATGGAGTTTTTTTCCGCCCCGACGAAGCAGCTTATGCCAAGTATGGTCAAGCCAAGACCACAGTTTCAGAAAGAATCTTCAAAGGAGATGCCAAGAGTTATTCTAGGTATCGACCAGATACTGGGATTAGAGGAGTTTTTGGTTTTACTCGTGATGGAGAACCGCTTCTTGCCAACTACAATTCGGGAAATATGGGGACATATTACAGCAATGTTAATTCAGGAAGACTCGGAGAAATTTACTATGGACTGGGAAATTTTCCAGTATTGCTCGAAAGTGGAGTAGACGTTTCTGGATATTTTTGGGAACAAATAAACGGGGATCCGAAAATGACCGCTTCGATGAAAAGAAATTTCATCTGTACGACTGCTGATAAAAAAACAGTCTATGTCTGATTTGTCTGAAATTTCACACTTTTTGACTTGCCTGCTTATCTCCAAAAATCGTTTGACTGTGCTCGGGCACTGAGTCTTGATGCTGGGAAAAGTGTAGCTCTTTATCATGATGAACAGTATCTTCTGGGGCCAGGGAGAAAAGTAATGGACGCGTTCGTCATTGTTCCCAAAGAGTGACTCGTCTCTTACACTCAGAAAAAGAGAGCTGCTGAAGAATCTCTCATCTCTGGCTATCAATTTACCTCTCAAGAATCTCAACTCATCCCTCAAATAGTGCTTGCTCTTCAGCAAAATATTTCCAAAAAAAGAACAGCTACTCTCCAAGCCGCGCTCAAACAAAAATATCTCAACCAACTCCGCGACCTTGAACTCTCTCGCTCTCTCAGAGACAACGCCAGAGCCAGAAAAATCCTTAGATCTCTCCTCAATAATCTCAAATAAATCTCAAAAAAAATTATTATTCTGGTGAATGTAAAAAATTTCTCATCTCATAGCTCCTTTGGAAGGCGGGTAAGCTCAGAGAATGTTACAAATTTAAAACGATTTTTCTGTTTTGTAGGATTTTAGTGTAACCAGAAGATAGTTATTGAAATTATACTATTAAAGACAGTTATTTTTGGTCTATACTTCTCTTGAAAAAACTTTTCATCGGAGTAAAAACAGTGCTCTTTAGCATTTATTTTTGCAGATGATAAAAAATATCGTCAATCAGTTTTCCAAAAATTTTAAGTCAGGTCTTTCGGTTGCTATAGTATCTATTCCTCTTAGTATTCCACTGGCTGTAGCGAGCTGAGCTACGCCACTTCAGGGAATTTTGACAGCGATCTATGCTGGTTTGATGGCATCTTTGTTTGGTTGATCAAAGTATAATATTGTTGGTCCAGCTGGGGCACTATCAGGAATTTTATTTCTCTTTGCTCTCAAGCGATGAGCAGCTTTTTTACCGCTCTTAGCACTGGTCAGCTGAGCCATTATTTTGTTGATCTCAGTACTGAGAATGACAAAGTACATTACTTTGATACCTTCGACAGCTTTGCATGGGTTTATGATGGGAGTTGGTATTACAATAGCTGCTACTCAGTTCAATAACGCTTTGTGATTGACTGGTCTTCCAAAGCACAAAGAATTTCTTATGAATGTTCGAGAAACGATTATTCATTATCCAGATATAAAAATTTTTTCCGTAGTGGTTTTTGCGATCGCATTTGGACTTATTATTTTATCAAAGCGTTATCTCAAACAACTTCCTGCAGTGATCCCAGTGAGTACAGTTGGTATTCTATTTTGATATCTCAATGCTCATTATTTTGGACTCCCATTATTGAAACTTGGAGATCAGTTTCCAGAACTTAGTTTCCTATTTTTTGAAGCGCCACAGTGGTTGAGTTCATTAAAAGACTACGCATTTATAAAAGATTTGCTGATGTCAGGACTTGTCGTCGCTTTGGTTGCTCTTCTTGAAACTATTATCTCAGCAAAAATAGCAGACAGAGCAAAAAAATCACATTTTAACCAAGAAAAAGAAGTATTCTGATTATCATTAGCAAATCTTTTATCTGGTTTAATGGGAGGTCTTCCAGCGAGTGGAGTTTTTGTGAGAACAGCCGTTAATTTCAAAAGTGGAGCTACTTCTAGCTACTCTCAACTGATCTCATCAATTTGTATTTTGCTTATCTCTTTGTTTCTATTTTCGTCATTTTCTTATTTACCACTACCAGTAGTTGCGGCTATTTTGATTAATGTCGCTCTTTGAATGATTGATATTCCTCTCTACAAGAAGATTTTTTCTTATAACCGTGGAGCCTTTTTTATTCTAATGATCGTAGGGATCTTATGTCTTATTGAAGATCCGATGGTTGGTATCTTAGTTGGTACAGCTATTTCTTTGCTCATTTATCTAAAAAATTCAAGTGATGGACATCTCTATGCTACGGTCTTTAGAGATGGAAAGTTTTTTGGTAAGATGAACCTGAGAAATTACTGTCCTCATCAAAAAGCTTCAGATATAGTCATTTGTAAATTTTCCGGAGAAATTAATTTTATCACCATATCGGCAGAAATTGATCAGCTTTGTAAATTACAGGATAAAGCTACTGTGATTTTATCATTTAGTCACATTACTCACATCGATCTTGATGGACTTGAAACACTTGAAGAAATCTGTGAATATTTTGATCTACATGGTATAGAATACTATTTCTCTGGTGTCGATGGAGAATTACTCTCTATGTTCAAGAAAACTCACTACTATAGAACTCTCCACGATCAGTGAAGAATCTGACACTCTAGCTCATTTATTCTTCAAAAACTTGGTGTAAACTAAAAAACTCTCAAAAAAATTATTCTGATTACTGTTCAAAAAACTCCTTAGCTATTGAGCTAAGGAGTTTTTTAGAACTTAAGTTCTAGGTATTGTCTTCAAGAGATCTTCAATCAAAAATTGTTTATCGACTGCATAGTTTTTCCATAGAACTGATGCATTGATGCCATTGAGTCTTTGAACAAGTTCCCATATCTTATTAAACTGAACTTGAGGGGTATCATTCTTGATGATTTCGGCAAGTCTTTCGAGAAGAGGAGTGTTGTTTCCAGCAGTAATAGCACTGTCTCTATAAGATAACATAAACAAGGCAGTTACGATTTTTGTAAGTTCCGATCTAGAAACAGTTCCCTGAGCTTGATCAATAGTTGACTGTGGAATGCTAAAAGTCCTTCCCATTACTTCAAAAGATTTTTTGATGAATCATAGTAATGCTCTTTCAGTAATGGCAGCATGAGGATTAGTAACAGATTTGTCGAGCCAACCATCTCTTTTAGCTTTATCAAGATATATTTGATACCATTTGTTGTCAAATCCTTCACGAGGCGTATAAGTTGCAGGAGTGTTTGAAGTCCTGACTAAGATTTTAAGGAACTCAGCGTAGGTAATCTGGGTGTTTGGTTTAAAGTTACTAGCTCCATAACCTTGTATAATACCATAATTTTTCAGAGTCTTGATTGCTAGATTGTTACTGTCATTAGCGATATCTCAGAAGATGATTTTATTGTAAGGACGATCTTTGTAGGGCATTCTAAGAAGTTTGTATCTCAAAATGATGGATCTTAATCTCTCATAAGGAGTCGTACCAGTTGGAATAAATCAGTCAGTAGAACTATAATTTGTATAAACATCAGTGGAGTTACCAGGATTTGGATTTATAGGATTATTATTGTTTGGATTTGTTCCACAAGTTCTATCATAGTAACTTGGAGAAAAATCTCATCATGGACAAACATCTGGTGTAATACCGCCTCATCCTCCTCATCAACCACCACCTCAAGGATTTGGTGGAGTAACAATAGAAGCGTTGAGAGTAATAGTTTGAGTAAGATCAGTAGTTTGATTGCCAAGATTATCAGTAAATCTGAGGTAGACAGTTTTGAGACCATTGCCAGCACTCAGAGACATATTTATAGAACTACCACAACTTGTAAAATTGCTAGGAGAAGCACTTTCTCAGAAACTTACTTTTACTGGGCTAGAAATGTCATAAGGACATGTGATAGTAAGTGTAACAGACTGTGAAGTAGTACTACTGGCTCCATTATTGATAAGGAAGCTTCATCCTCAAGGAGCAGTTTGATCCAAGTAAATGAAAGCAGGATAAGACTGAGATATTTTTGTTCCAGTAGAGTAAACTACATTAATGACCTTCCAGCCGTCTCCAGCAGTCAAAGTAACTGGTCGAGTAGTTGTATTTGTAGTAGCAATATTACTCAATGATCCAACCATGTCAGATCCATTAAGAGTAAAGTTAGCCGTTTCAGTAGCCAGTAAGTTTACACTTTGAGAAGTACCAGAACTGCTAGATCATCAAACAAAAGAAATAGTTCCACCAAGAATACCACTATTGACAAAAAATCAAGTTAAGGGACTCCAAGCACTAAAATTTCAAAGTCTATCAAAAGATCTTATTGTCCAGCTATAAACTCCACTACCAAGTACAAGATTCTGAGAAGTAATGCCACTAGAGGTCAAACCAGAGGCTATGCTACTAGCTCCAGAGAATACCTCATATTCATAGCCACTGAGTCAAACAGTTACATCAGTTGAACTACTCCATTGAAGTGTAGTAAACTGAGAAGCTCCAGTATTATTAACAGGGTATGTTTGCGTAGGTTGAGTCGGAGCCGTTGTATCAAGAAAAACAGTCATAATTGGAGCAAAAGCAGAAAATACTCAGGTAGTTAAAAGCATTTTAATTTGTTTACCTCCATCTCAAGCTGTTAATGAAATCATGTAACCAGTTGTTGTGTTGATGACTCCATTAATAACTCAAGCCATAGCTCCACTCATTTCAAAATTACTAGCTATTGAGCTAGTTAAATAAACACCTACAGACAATCCTGAAGTAAAATAAAAAGTATTAAAACTGGTAACTCCTGTTGTGAAAATAAACGAACCAGTTAATCCAGGCCCATCACGCAGGATTGGCATAAATCTATAAAAATTTGAAAATCAAAAACTACTAAATCCGTTATTGACATAGTGTTGAAGATACCAAGATTTTTCTCAAGTATTGCTCGTAGAAATAGCTATTTGACCAAAACTACTTCCAGCACCAGCTGTTGGATTTGGAGTAAGGTCGCCAGATATGGTAAATAATGAATCATAATTATTTATTTCATCAATGACTGCCTGACTAGCATTGAAAGTCACGGCAGAGACTAATGTATTTGGAGAAGTAGGACTATAAAAATATCTTACCCCTGAAGTGAGATCATAAATTCATCCAGAAAAAGTAATGAAACCTCATATTTCACTAAAGTCTCAGATAAACATACCAGACTGATAGTCGATTCCATTAGTTCCAGTATAAATGATGCTCGTTCAGCTATAGATGATTGGTCTCGATTGCTTTGGTATATTTTCTCAGAAAATAAGTTTTGTATTTTCATCTCCAGTCCATCCAGAAATAAAATTTTTAGTAGTACAGAGTGAGCTATCATCAAGAATATCACCAGATCAGTTAATTGGATTGACAGACCATCTACACGACATCTGATATTGTCCAGTAGAGAGCGCTCCAGTAGAGAAAATTCAACTTATACCTCCTGTGGTATATTGTCATCAGAAACTAGTAGAAATATCAGAGTCGTTACCAAAAAATTGACTAGTTCCATAGAAAGTTACAAGTGAGTTATTACTTACAGATAGTCCAGTAGTATTATTAGCAATGACAGAATTATTGAAAAGAATTCAAGTGGCAGCGTTAGTAGCATAGATACCATAATGATTATTTGAGAAAAGTGAGTTATTAACAATAGTTCAAGATGATCAGTATGTCGTAAATCAAGCAAACTCTGAATAGTTAGCTATGATATTATTATAAGTTGAGTTGTTGCTAGAATCATCTCTTATCGCTGAGTCAGCATTATTAGAAATAACTCCATTGATAAAAGAACTTTTAGTACTATCAGAATTCAAGATTCATTGACTAGAACCATAAAAAGCAAAATTAGTAAGTTTATTCCCAGTAGAATTTCTAAAGGAAAGTGAAATACTAGCGATGCTTGATGAGACTTTATTGAAAAACGAATTGACAGATTCATTGATATCTATGGCAGTAAACTGTATGTCAGAGAAAAAAGAGTTTTCCATAAAAATTCTCGAAGATTGATAGCCATACACTCAATGAGAAAATTTTCTGATAGTTAAATTTTTAAGAGTGATATTATTTGAATAGCTAATACAAAAGGATTTATCGTTAGAATCGAGACAGCTATTTGTTAAATCAGTTGGTCAGCTTTTTATAAATCTGATGTTATTGAAAATAGAGTTACTAGCTCCAGACACGAGAAAAGTAGCTCCACCAGTCTGGTAGTCGATCGTTACAGTTCCAGTAGCCACCACCCCGATACAGCTCCCAGTCAAGAGAGTCTGGCCAGTTGATACATAAGTTCCTGGCTGGAGAACATAGAGAGTATTACCACTGAGAGCTGATGGAATTGTTCCAGTTCATGGAGTTAAATAGATCACCCCAGTTACATCAGAAATTTGCCCACTACAAGCTCCAGGACTAGACCAGTATTTGGTATACTCATTTCCAGAAGAAAAATAATTACTAATCAAAGCTTGCTCTGCTGGTCAAGCATAAGTTGAGTCTCGGCTGAAAAAATTATTAATCAGAGTGGGTATTCCAATCTGAATGAGAAGTAAGGCTGATAGACCTATGCCAAGTTTTTGTAAAGAACGAAATCAACTATATCAATCAGTCATGAGATCAAATAAGGAATATAAATGACCCAACTCTAACTACAATCAAAAAAAAGTCAAATTTCTGGATAAAAAAACTTGACTTATTGTTTTAATTGTTTATAAAGCCACCTCAAAACAAAAAAAATAATATGTACAAAGAACCTGTATCTTTCCAACAAGCGCTAGTGCTTCTAGCCAGCTGTATTGTATTCTTGATCTGCATCGTGAGATGGTCAGGGAGAATCCAAAGACAGGCAGCGAGAGAAGATGTTATCTCTCTCGGAGTAGCTACTACTTTCAAACTTGTTGTTCTTACTATTGTAACAATAGTAGCAACAATTGTGACGATTGTATGGATTAATATTGGCATGTCGCTTTCCTTATTGGTTTTTGTGTGGTCCATTATAGAACTATACTTATCTCATGAGTATCATGAGATTCGAAAAAGAGAGTTCAACCATGAACTCCGACATGAGAGAGACAATTTCTTGCTGAGGAGAGTGTTTTTGAGACTGATGCTTGCAGCTATGCTTATAGTTTTGCTAAGGTATCAAGATAGTGACCTGTTTTTTTAACAGGTCATTTTTTTTATAAAAACTTAAGCTACCAAGGAAATAAGCGGTTGAAGTTTATGAGAAATAGAAAGTTGTTTAGGAAGAGTACTATGCCAAGATTTCCTTTTATTTCAGATAAACCAGTCGGCCAGCTTGGTATTTTTTTGGTCAGAAGAAACTTCAGCTCCTGAAGAAACATTAGCACAAAAGACGATGCCAGTTCAATCATGATTTTTCACCAGAGATAGAAGTTTTTTCATATCAGTTTCACTTTCTTCGCCTCGCTCGATAAATCCTATCTTTTTATCATGAGCAAAAAATCTAATAAAAGGGAGCTGAGAAAAAAGGGCTTCAGAATCATGAAAAATATGGTCTGTTGAAAAACCATTTCTTTTGAGTTCATCAAAAAATCGAGATTGATCTAACTCAATTTTCCCAAGTCCACTATCGTAGGAATTGTACGGAGAAAACGAGAGGGAAGTGCTTTCAGGATTGTAAGAAATAATCAAAATATTGGTCAAAAATTTATTTTCTGCAAGAAATTTCCATCATAAAAGTTGTCCCATACCAGCAAAAAGTCGGCTTCCATAAGGAATAATGGCAGATTGTATATTTTTTTTACTATCAGAAGTGGGGTAATGAAACAAAGAGACAGAAAGCGATACGAGCTCGTCAAAAAATTGCTGAGGCTGTGAAGGATAATTATGAAGTACTTTTGACTTTCGTATCTGACTATCAAGCATTTCCCTAATTTATAAAATTTAAATTCTGAATTAATGTAAACTGAAAGATTTTTTCCAACAAAGAATCACTAAATATCAACGGCGTTTATATCGTCAGGATCGATACTAAAACCAATATAGAAATAAAAGAGACCAAAGAATTCGACTGGGTCCCTCAGGGGAGGAGAATTCTTCGTCAGCCAACCTGAATCGAAATAACAGACCGTATGACTATAAACGGCTAGACTTTTTAAGGTGAGAATTCATTTTTCAAGCGAAGAGAAGAAAAATAATTTACTCACCTTACTTACGAAGTGTTTGCATTTTTTTCGATTTCCAGTGTTTTCGACCCCGCAAAAATAGTAATAGAATTTTATGCGGGGTTTGTGGCAATGACAAAAAAGTATGGCCACCCGGCGAGGGTTATATATATTTTTGATTTTTTTAGTATAAACTTAGCTTATCAATTGTTTTTGAGTAATTACTAAACGATTATTTTACATTTTCAGATTTCTCATCAGATTGAGAACAAATTTATCAGCTAATCTGTAGCGTTTTTGGAACTCATCAGCACTCATACAAACTATCGCCACCGAGTCGATAAAATAGTCTCTAAAAGTGCTATTTATTTCTTCTCTCAGTCTATCAAGAGGTTCTTTTTCCATATTTTTATGAATCAAAATAAGGTCAACATCAATTGTATTTCAGAATATTTGTCAGAAATAAAATTTTTCAATCATCACCTCATAAACGGAAAAAATTTTCTTAAGATCGTGAGTAAGATAATGAAGAAATAAAGTTTTTATTGGAGCCATAATATCTGGCTTAACAAAAATAGACCACTTCATTTTATCTTTATCGACAAAAATGACATCAGCTAGTTCCAGTGAGTCAATTTGTTTTTTAATTGCAGGGAAAGTCCAAGGAATCTCATGTTCCAGAGCTCTAACGGAGACTCATTGTCTTTTGAAGAGCAAGTACTTAATGATATCGACCTTTGTTTTGCTCCCAAATAATTTATCTAAATGCATTCACTTATTTTTGGTTCACTATTAAAAAATTTATTTTCTGGTATTTTCTTTGATATTGTCAGTCGCCTACCGATCCCTGAGCCTGTCGAAGGGGAAGGGAGGTCGAACGGAAGTGTTAATAATCAAGTGGGAATTTTTTACAGAGTTCCTTGACTTTTTTTTCGAGTGAAGCAAGTTCTTTCATATCTTGAAAGTGAGTAAGTGCTTGATCTATGAAAGATGCAATCATTTCTACTTCTTTTTTCCCCATGTCTCTTGTGGTCAAAGCAGCGGTTCCAAGTCTCAGTCAGCTTGGATCAAGTGGAGATCTTTTATCAAAAGGAATCATGTTTTTATTGACAGAGATTCCAATCTGGTCAAGAGTTTTTTCAGCAATCGAACCAGTAAGTCCGGTATCGAGTTGCTCGTGAATAAACTTCTGAGCTTTTCACCTTTTGGGAGCATTTGGATTTTCTTTTTTGAAGTTTTTACTAGTCACATCCACCAAAACAATGTGATTGTCCGTACCACCAGAAACGATAGTTCGTCAAAGTTCTTGGAGTGAAGTAGCCAGAATTTTAGCATTTTTTATCGTATTTTCAGCATATTTTTTGAAATCAGCCTTCGTACATTCTTCCAAAGCTAAAGCTTTAGCGACATAAGTATTAACATGAGGCCCTCATTGAAGTCAAGGAAAAACTCATCTATTGATGGCTTTCTGGAGATCAATTTCTTGCCCATTTCTTTTGATGGTATTTTGAAGCTGAGAGGTAATGTCTGATTTTTTGAGTCTCTTAGTATCGGTAGCTTCGTCTGTTTTTCTATAAAAAATGAGCGCTCATCTCGGTCATCTTAGGGTTTTATGAGTAGTGGTCGTTACGATATCGAAGTATTTAAACGGTCCTTCTATAGCTTTTCAAGCGATAAGTCAAGCAATATGAGCAATGTCAGCCATCAGTAAAGGCCTATAGCCGTGTTTTTTCTCTACTTTGAGCACAATATCATAAAAATTTTTTCGCTGAATACTTCTACTATAAGCACTAAATCAAGCAATAATCATTTTCGGTTTATGTTCGAGAGCTTTAGCCAAAATATCATCGTAGTTAATCAGATGAGTATGAGGGTCAACACCGTAGCTAACAAACTTATAAAGCAAACCAGATGAATTGAGAGGATGACCATGGCTGAGATGACCTCCAGCAGAAAGATCCATACCAAGTACAGTATCTCTGGGCTTGAGAGTCGCCATATAGACAGCTAAGTTGGCTGGAGAGCCACTGAGAGGCTGGACATTAACTCATCGGCTATTCACATCGAGAATTTTTTTTGCTTGTGGAGTGAAATCAAGCTCTAAAATCTTTGGAGATCTTTGTTGAATCAGATCAAAAGCCTTGAGAGCTCTATACTGAGTCAATAACTCAAGGCGATCTACCCATTCTTGTCCACCATAATAACGATTGGTAGGATATCCTTCAGAGTACTTATTGGTAAAAACATTTGCCAAAGACTCCATGACTGGTTTTGAAACATAGTTTTCAGAAGCGATCATTTCAAGCCCATCTTGCTGACGATCAAATTCCATTTTGAGAAGAACATTTAACTCGTTATCTGGTGTCTTTAGCATTTTGTTTTCTTAAGTACAAAAAATAAATCAACCACTCCATTCTTACTTATCTCCCATATAGTTATTTGTCCCATCGGTTCAAGCTATCCTTTTGCTTCCTCACCTTAAATCTATTGACTTTTCTTCTTTTATTCTTCATTGCAAATATTTTTGAAAAAAATAAATTTTCTGGAAACTGAATAAATGGGAAAAGACTTTTTTAAGCAAAGAGAACAATCATATATACAGAGACGCAATTTATTGCGTCTCTATTTACAATAAATTACATCTCTATTTTTTCGCCTCTTTTTTTAGCAGTAACCAGAAAAAAATTTTTTATTGCAATGACATATCAAAAAGCTATCTTCTAGCAAAGCGACAATTTTATAGTTTAATGAAAAATAATGACATTTGACGGAATTATTACCTACATCGGACCTAAGGAAACTGTTTGACAAAACGCACTTCCAAAACAAAGTTTTGTACTTCAAGAAAATTCTGATAAAGAGTATAAAAGCACGATCATGATCGATCTTCTCAAAGAAAAAATTGAGCTTTTGCAAGGATATTCCGTAGGAGATTCAGTAAAAGTATCTCTCAATTTTAGAGCGAATGAGTACAATGGTAGACGATACAACTCAATTACTGCTCGAAAAATCGAAGGACAAACATCAGGTGGTTCTTCAAAAAAATCAGCCGCAGATGAAGAAGATCTTCCATTCTAAAACAATAGTAAAATCTTAAAAAATTTATTCTCTGACTATTCCATAAATGTTAAACTTTTTTTATAGCAGTCTTGAAACGATCAAGAATGTAAAAATACCTACGACAAGCTATTTTATCAATATGATTATAGCGATTATTGTTATTGTTTTGATCTCATCTGTTTATTTTGTCGGACTTGATACAATTATATCACAGGTAGTAATTTTGTTTTACAATATTATGAAAGCAAACTAATATGCTCAAACAAATACAAGAAAGTGAAGCTCAAAAACAAATAGCAGATACCTCTTTCAAACGATACGCTCTGAGTGTTGTTTCTGGTCAAGAATCTATCGTAGTTCAAAATCTTACAGAGAGAGTAAAAAAACAAAATTTGGAAGCAGATATTGATGATTATCTCGTTCCTTCAGTGAATGAAAACTCTATCAAAAATAATAAAAAAGTCACGAAAGTAAGAAAATTATATCCTGGCTATGTTTTCGTTCACTCTAAAATGAACGATAAGATTTGGTATGTTATTAGAAATACTCCAGGAGTAAGAATTATTGTTTGAGCTGAAACTCGCCCTATTCCTTTGACAGAAAAAGAATATCAAGATATTTTGAGACATGTCGAAGAAAAAAATGAAAGAGCAGATCTGGTAGTACCATATAAAGTTTGAGACATTGTGCTTTTGAAAGATGGTAATTTTTCTGGTACAAAGGGAGTGGTAAGAGAGGTCGATGCAGAAAAATCTTCTATTGTAGTCAATGTTGAAATTTTGGGAAGACTTACTCCAGTTATGGTCGGATTTGATAAAGTTGAACTCGTATAAAAATTACCTATATTGCTTCGAAAAATGATTTCGGAAAGTAAATTAGTAAGAACAAGTCTTATTATACTGATCTTGAGTGTCGCATTTGTCTACTCAGTGTTTTATAGTGTGAAAAAATGAACTTTAGCGGAAATTTCAAAAGCAGATTATCTTTCAGGAAGTTCACTGACAGGACTGATAGCAGAAAAAAAAGATCAGCTTTTAGCACAGGCGACTCATACGATCGAAAAAACAGCTACCGAGAAAAAAAATAATTTACTTTCAGGTCTTCTAGATCAGTTGATCGAAGAGAATTCTTGATGATTAGCAGCATCTGGTTATGAAACTCAGAGAACAAGCGTATTTCAGAAATCAGTTGCAGAACTTTTTGCAGAACATAGAGAAGAGAGCTCACTATCTGTGTCAGGGATGATTATTTTAAAAGGAACGACTGTTGATGATTATTCGATAGAATCTCGAGAAAAACTCTGAATCCAGCCACATTATACTCTCAAAGATAAAAAGAAAAAAATCTGGTATTGATATCTTGGAAATGACACCTACGACTTCAAGAAGATAGCTAAAAATCTTTGAGGAAATAGTATTGAAATCAAAACAGAAAAAGATATCATCAAAAATAAGCTCTTTGGTAAGAAAATAATCTTTATTAACCTACCAGAGTATAAAAATATTCTTGTACTGATGATCGTGGTCACGACAAAGGGAACTCGGCTTCTAGAGATTCCTTATAAAGATTATCATAAATCAAAAGAATACCTAAAAAATGCTTTTACTTTATAAAGTGCTAAATCGATACCATGTCTAAAAAAATCGTAAAAAAATTCGCACTGGCGATCATCGCTTGAAAAGCTCAGCCAGCACCTCCAGTAGGTCCAGTATTATGACAAAATGGAGTAAATATCGGAACATTCATCAAAGAATTTAATGATAAAACTAAGGATCTTGCTGCAAAGTTTGGTTCAGCTGATGTAAAAGTACCAGCTCTTATTACTACTTATGCAGATAGAACTTATGACCTTGAAATAGGAGCTCCTGTAACTTCAGATCTCATCTTACGAAAAATGGGATTGAAATCTGGTTCAGGTGTGCCAAATAAGCAAAAAATTGGGAAAATCTCAAGAAAAGATCTCGAGGAAATTGCTGAATTTAAAAGAGCTGTCATGAATACAGAAGATACAGATGCTATCATCAGATCTTTGATAGGAACAGCAAAAAGTATGGGGGTAGAAATTGCTTAGTAACTTTACCTCATAGTTATTAACCGGGAGAGTTACTAAAACTCGTTATCACCGATTTATTTTTTCACTATTAATTCTCAAATGACAAAAATCTGAAAAAAGTACAAAGAAGCTAAAAAATTGGTAGATAGAAATAAGAAATATTCAATCCAAGAAGCAGTAGATCTTGCTATCAAATCTAATTATGCAAAGTTTAATACATCAGTAGATGTAAATATAAAAACATTTGCAGATCCTAAGTACAATGACCAAATTGTAAGAGCGACAACAGTGTTGCCTCACGGTACAGGTAAGTCAGTAAAAATTGCAGCTTTTGTAAGTGATGAAATGATCGAACAAGCTAAAAAATACGGAGCTGATATCGTATGAAGTGCTGATCTCCTCAAAAAAATAGAAGGTGGAGAAATCAACTTTGATATCCTCGTAACTACGACAGATATGATGAAAGATCTAGCAAAAGTAGCTAAGACACTCGGACCAAAAGGTTTAATGCCTTCTCCAAAAGCTGGTACAGTAACAAATGACCTTGAATCTACAATCACTGAGATCAAAAAAGGTAGAGTAGAATTCAAGACAGATAAGACTGGAAATATCAATGTTTGAGTAGGAAAAATTAAGTTCAAACCAGAACAGCTTGTAGAAAATATTTCAGCACTTTTGACTGCTATTGAGCAAAATAAGCCAACAGGAGTAAAAGGAAAACTTATCAAAAAAATGGTAATTTCTTCGACAATGGGGCCTGGTATTCAAATAGATATCTAGTTCTTAAGTCTAGCAGATAAAAAATTTCTCTTCGGAGAAGTTTTTTTTGAAAATGTAAATAGAAATAGTAGTGAGAAGAGATAAAAAATTTGAAAAAAAGAAGATGACCAGTAGTATATACTCGACCACCACAAAAGTTTATCTGTCAATTTGAAAAACATGTATATTCACCAGGATATTTTAGATTCTATTGATCGCTATAAACAGCAAGGAAAGTTTTCGGAAGCACTGAAATTAGTGAACTCAATTTTGATTAAAGATCCAAATAATCAGGAAGCATTGATTCAAGTTGCTGACATAGAATATAGAAAAGGAGAAATCAGCAATGCTCAGAAGCCTATTGACTATCTTTTAAAGATAAAAGGCGAGACAGATCCAATGTCTTTGTATATCAAAGGTGTTTTGGAGATGGAGAAAAATAATCGAATCGTCGCCAAAAATTATCTTCAAAAAGCACTCGAGCTTTCAAGAGGTGAAAATCATGAAATAGTCAGGTGCTATGGACTATGCGAATATCGATATGGAAATAGAGAAAAAGGAATTTTGATGTTAGAAAACTCATTTCATCTCAATAGCTTGGATGCAGAAATTATCTATAATTTAGTAGAAATTTATCTTCTAGAAAATAGATACTCCAAGGCAAAAACCATGATAAAATACTACTTTACGAAACAAAAAAAACTACTTACTTTCGATAAAGAAATAGCATTCTATGATAATAAAATAAATCTTTTTCAGGCTTTTCTCAATACTCTTTAATATTCTTTTACTGTGCATATGAAAAATCTATTCTCATTCCTTCATTTCTCACTTCGAAAAAAAAACTATTTTGAAATTATAAAGTCTTTTTTCTGGCAATCGTTAGGAATGTCTTTTCTTATAGCATTTCTCATTCTATTCCTCAATATCCTTTACATGGTAGGGAATAGTGTTTCTGGTTTGATGCAAGATGTCAAAGAAAAACTTGGAGTACATCTGTATATTAAAGATTCAACTGAACAAAAAGATGTTCTCTATCAAAGAGTAATGGCGCTAAAAAACGACTTAGAAAAAGCTGAACTCAAAGTAGACTTTTCTTCAAAAGAAGATGCTTTTCGCTTTCTTCAGAATAAAATGCCAGACATAGCAGCAAATCTCAAAAAATATGGTATTGAAAATCCGTTACCAGCCACATTGTATGTTTCTTTTGATAATAATCAGAAATATACACTTTTGAAAAAAATTATTGAGAATTATAAGGATGTAATATCAAATAGTAACACGGTCTCGAGAGGGTATAGTTTTGCTCAGCAAGAAACTCGCGTCGTCTGATTGCTCAATATCTCTCAGTTTGTTATGCTTTTTTCATATGGTTTGGTAGCCATTGTAGCGATTACGATCGCTTTGTTTCTCATATTTATGGTTACGATGATTTATAATTACTTCCACCATACTATTGAGGTTCAAAAATTATTGGGAGCTTCGTATAGCCAGATAAAATTGCCATATATTGCTTATAGTCTTTCTCTTCTTTTGGCTGCATATCTTTTCTATGCTCTGATTATCTCATTTTCTATCTCTTATATCAACTATTATACGCTGAGTCTGGTCGGTTTTGATCTGATTGCTTATCTTGGTCAGTACAAGACGCTCATCATAAATATTTCAATTATCCAAATTATAGTACTGGCTCTCTTCACTTTCTCCATCGCAAACGACCAACTCACAAAAAAACTCAAAAAAGCATAAAAATTTATTTTCTGCGAAATATAAAAAACTCTTCTTTTTGGGGAGTTTTTTTACATTCACCAGAATAAGAAATTTGATTTAATGTTGTAATTTTCCAAGTTCCAAACTAAGTTTTTTCTCAGTCTCGTTTCTCAAGATAGTCAATGATACGGTTTCACCTGGTTTATAGAGAGAAAGTTGGTACAAAAAAGGAAGATCTTGGTTAATAAGTCTATCATTGATAGAGAGAATAACATCTCAGCTCAGCAACCCAGCCACCGCTCAAGGAGTTGATGGTATGACTTGCTGGACATAAACCCCAGTTTCAGAACTAATTTTGAGTTCTTGAGCTATTTTTTTATCCAGATCAGAATACTGGATTCCGATAAATGGCTTGACTATTTTTTGTTCTGTTTCAATAGTATCGAGCAGGGTAGTGACGAACTCTTTACTGATAGGCAGAGCAAATCAGATACTATTGGCATAGGCATTGATTGCTGTGGTAATTCAGATTACATTGCCAGCGAGATCAACCAGTGGACCTCAGCTATTACCAGGATTGATAGGAGTATCAGTCTGATAAAGTCAGATATATAAGTTTTTCTGTCAACTATCAAGCGATCTATTTCTTCCACTAATAATACCAAAATTAGCAGAATTCTGATATTCACCAAGCGCATTTCAGATCGCTACCACAAATTGTCCTATACGAACTTTTTGGTCAATAGAGGCAATCGGAGCGATGGGGAGATTATCGGGCTGTCTATTTTTAGAGTCTACGATTCTAATCACAGCCAGATCAATAAGCGGATCAACTCGTATTTTATCGACCTTATAAGTAGTTCCATCTTTCAAAATCACAGAATAATCAGCATCAAGATCAGAAATTACATGTTTATTCGTCAGAATATATCATTTTTTTGAAATGAGAATTCAGCTACCTCAGCCGATATTTGCTCTTTTTTCACTAATGACACTTCCTTGACCAAATGCTCCCATCGGATCATTCAGATAAAAAACGAGATTTTTCGAGATCATAATATTGACCACACTAGGGCTTGTTTTTTCAATACTATCAATCACGGCATTTTGCACTTCAATCAACGATTCTTTATGTTTGATGGTTTCTAGTACAGCTTTTTGACCAAAGTAATGTTCTGGTTTGATAATCCAGAAAAAAACAGCCACAACCCCTAAAATAGAAAATAAAAAAGAAATTATTGCTATCACTACCAATTGTTTTATAGTCATCTTTTTTCAAAAATTAAATTTCTGGAAACTGATTAAATGGGCCATTCTCTGAGCTAGCTACTGCTCCCTGAGATTACCTATTGCAGACAAGCTTGTCGAAGGGACTTAATTTTGTTCATAATTTTTCTTGCTATAAAAAGCGGTCCAGTTTTGTTGAGAAGCTAGTTTTTCTGTTTTTTTATCAAGAACAGTTTTAGTAACTTCGCCTTTCAGACGACCAGTCTGTTTTTTAGTAAGTTTTACAAACTGAGATTCAGTAAGCGGGCTTATTCAGATAAGATATTTCACTCATTCATCTCCTAGCGTCTTGAAAAAAATTGGTGAAGAGCCAGAATTGACGATAGACAATTTTTTTGAACGCTCATAGATTGCAGCATCATCTCAGTAAACATACTCATCGTAGTATTTTACATATCGCTGACTATGGTTTGCTCTTTCAGTAATCTGAATATCTGGCATCAAAAGTGATACTCTAAAAAGCTGCGTACTCGCACCGCAGACTCCCTGATAAAAAAGATATTTTCATGGAACACTCCCCATGCAGTAATTTGGCTGGTTGCTGAGAGCATCATTGATGGTATATTTTTCACCAGGCTCGAGATAAAGTCCTTCCAATTTTTTGAGAGCTACAAGATAGTTAATTCTCGAGCAATCTCAGTAGTTATCGATCTGTCTTTCTGCTCCATAGAAAGTAAATTTTTTAAACTGATCATAAGCAAGATCATTTTTGTTTACACGGACTGACTCTCAGATGAGATTATATCGTTTCAATAAAAGTCGATTGTTTTTGAGTGCACTTAAATCTTGAGCAGAAAAGTTCTTTTTCATGACAGGGCTAGCACCATAGTAGGAAAATTCTTGTTTATCGAGTTCATAGAGATTGTCAAAACGCTCTACAGAAGGCCAAATAAGATTCGCACTCTCTTGAAATCAGAGCTGAGGGAGATTATTTTCTTCAAAACAACGAGGCGTGACGAGATAGGTATCTCATTCAAGAGATCGAGAACAAACCGTTTCACTTCACCAGAAAGATCAATTTCCAAAACCGAAGAAAAATGAGTACAGTAATGCAAAAAGTCCACTCAATAATCCACTCATCCCTCGTCCCTCAAAAAATAAAAAACTTTCTTATCTCTATAGAAAAAAGAATCATCTTCAATAACTATCGTAGAAATTACCTTGCCAAACTAAAAAATAATTTTCTGGCTACTGCACATCTTCAAAAAAATTATGAAATAGTAATTTCTCTTTCTTGCTCACTAATTTTCTCAATCTTGATAGTAACTCGTTCTTCATCTCTATACATCTCTTCAAATCTGGGCCATTCTACTAATATAATCTCATAGCTCAGCATCTGATCCAAAATTCATTTCTCCACAAAATCAGATTCGCTTTCGAGTCTATAAAGATCAAGATGAAGAATCTCATCGTGATAAATATTGAGATAAGTATAAGTCGGACTATGAACGATGTCAGGATTATGTCAAAGTCACTCCATAAATCATTGGACAAAAGTAGTTTTCCCAGCACCAAGATCTCAAACTAAAAAAATTTTTTTATACAGAGAAGCACATTCTTTGGCAAATTGTCTCATTTCTTCTACTCAGTTTATTCTCATGATTTCTCTTCCTCAAAAACTAAAACAATTCTCTCTACCATAATCTAACTCTCCCAAAAATCAAAACAAAAAAATTTAAAAAAAAGATCACTGGTTACCATCGCCAACCCAAATCTGTTTCACGGCCCCTGAGCCTGTCGAAGGGATCCGTTATTGTGAGGCGAGTTTTCATATTTTTTAGTAGTTACCAGAATAAGAATTTTGAGTAGAAAATTTTCTCAAAAAAAAATACGCCAGCTTGATTTCTTGAAATTTTTTTCTACTATCTGAGTAGTTTATTTTTTGCAAAAAAATCAGATGATCGTCGTATACGGAAAAGGAAAAGTAGGACAGTGACTCAGTAATTTTTTGACCTATCTTCAAAAAGAGTTTCTGATGATGGATGACACAGACAGAGACGATCAAAAACTAGCTGAGGCTGAGAAAATTATCCCATCGCCGGGAGTGCCACCGACACATTTTATCTACCAAATATATCCAGAAAAAATTCAATCTGAACTCAATTTCATTGGTGAAATACGACCAGTTTTTCCTTTTTCTAGCTCGATAGAAACCATCTGAATCACTGGTACAGACTGAAAATCAACAACTTCTTGGGTACTTTACAATCTTTTTACGAAGCTTTTGCCAGATTATCAAGTTCATCTTTCTGGGAATTTTGATATTCCATTTTCTCAGACGCTAGTGGATATAGCAAAAAGTTGATCTACGAAAAAAAATCTCATTGTGATTGAACTGTCATCTTTTATGCTCTATCAAGTAAAAAATTTTTGGTTTGATTATTCAGTTTTTCTCAATTTTAGTCCAGATCATCTGAATCGACATCCCCATCTTGAAGATTATTTTGCTACCAAGGAAAATATCCTGAAATATACAAAAAAACAAGCTCGAACAAATCCTGAAATTCGATCAAAACTTTCTTCAGATCTTCAGCAGAAAACCAAGCAATATACATCAGAATTTGACCTTTCAAAAACGAATTTTATTGGTAAACATAATCAAAAAAATATTTCATTCTGCTGTGAATGTGTCAATCAGTACATTAGTGATCATTCAGAATTAAAACTTTTTTCTCTGGATGAAAAATCTTTGATATGGTCAACAATATGGCCATTACCTCATCGTACACAGCTTATCAAAACTTTGGATGAAATAAAATTTTACGATGATAGTAAATCGACTTCGTCTCACTCACTTTCAGCAGCTCTAGAATGATTTTCAGAAAAAATAGTACTGATAGCAGGCTGATCAGATAAAGGAGAGACATTTGAGCATCTGAGCCAGATCTTCAAAGGCCATGTTGCATACTGAGTTTTTATCGGCACTACAGCTCCTCAGTTTTCAGCTATTTTTCAGAATAACCAGATTGCTTCTGATCAAGTTGATTCTATGGAAAAGGCTGTCCAGTTTGCCTATGCGTATGCCAAGAAAAACCACATTAAAGTGATTTTACTCAGTCCAGGCTGCGCTAGTTTTGATATGTTCAAAGACTATGCAGACAGAGCAGATCATTTTCAAAAAGCCATAGAAAATATAACAGTTCAATAAGTATATGCGAAAAATGAGAGCAAATATAATTTAGTGGAGAATTGATGATCGAATAAAGCTCTAAATAAGCTTGTTTTGATGAAATGCTAAAAAAAGTGCACGATTTTTTGACAAATAAGAAAAAAAGTGTATAATATTTATACGCAATCAAGGAAGAAACATGATGCGGTTAAGAGGATTTATGTATCTAGGAAGTATTTCATATGCCTAGCTTTGACAAGGTTCGGATCTCACGATTCGTTTATCTTATACTCAGCGGACACTGAAACTTTGAGGTATATCGGCTGTAAGCTCGATAAAAAGTACTCAAAAAACTTATTTGCTTCGTAGTGATGCTTTCTGAAAGGATGGACTGATCTACTGAACTGTAAGAAGACTGTGTTGTGACATTTAACCTTATTGTGCTGACTATCTTTTTTTCTCTTAAGACCTAGAGTCTTAGTGAACTTAAGAAAATCAGATCGCTTGTGAGCTCTAAAAATGGTCAACCTTCGACTCAGTTATGAGCATGAAACGACCGACTCGCAGTGATAAGAGTATGAGAAATTATACAAAAAAACCCACATCGTAACCGGTGTGAGTTTTTTTTATGAAATCAGAATAAAAAATTTTTAGATATTAGTTTTATCAGAAAGATTTTGAGGATAGTAATTGCTAGCACTCATATCTTGGACCATACTAGGTACTACCAAAAAACTTTGTGTATGATCAACAAAAACTTTTTCAGCTATCGTTTTTTTGGTAGTGAGAAGATCATCAAAAATAAGTTGTTTCGTGAGTTCCTTATCTCAATTGCCAATTTGTTCAATAAGAACTCAGTTTTCTTTAATAGTTTTATCAATAAGTTTTTCTACATAAGAAATAGTCAAAAATTTACATTTTCTGAACTCCTGTTTGATAATTTTATCTAAATCAAAAATACTATGGTGAGATAAACCAAACTCATTTTTATTTCATTTGATGACAAATTTTAATTCAATCTTGAAACGACATCATCTCACATCGAGAGGGATAAGAAATTTAATATCGACATAGTCTTTACCAGAATGATTTTTTTTATCTAAAGATTTTTTTTGAAAAATACGATTAATTTTTTCTTTGATTTTAAGATCAATATTTTCATCATGCAAGAGTAAATCAATGTTCTGATTTCGATACTCATTATCAGTAATAATAATACCTTTATCTTTAACCTGGGTTTCTCTTCGATCGTTACTATCTTGAGCAAGTTCTTGATGATAAAGAGAATGTTTTTCTATATGATCAGCAAAAAAAGCAAGGATTGAAAGTAATTCTTTATGATTCTCACATTCAAAAGTAAAAGCAAAAGTGTCATTCATTGCTTCGCTATTACTATAGCTACGATCTCTCAAAAGCTTAGAGTGAGCACTTCGAGTTTGTTTTACTCTTCACCAAAAAGTAATATTATGGTTTTCTTCTTCGTCAAGATGGATATTTCCCTTGTGAAAAACGCTTACATTATTATGAATTTCAGCTTCATTAGATTCGATATCTATGCTAAGTTTTTCACCAAAGAGAGGAGAAAAAATCTTATGGATAATCTCATTAAAAATTCAAACTCTATCACGAAAAACAGGATTATTTTCTAGATGTGAGACGATATAGAGGATTTTTAAGAAAATACAGTGTCTCAGAAGAGTCGTGAGTTTTTTTTTCTGTTGAGAAAAAACATAGTGAGTCGTGTTTCAAGAATTTTTTTCATTTTTCTGAGGTTTTCCATCATGAAATTCTAAGTGATACTTGCTCGATAAGAAGGCGAGTAAAGAGAGATAATCATCTTTTTCTTTGAGAGAAAATTGATCGCCAGTCATTCGGTAAGAAAATTCATCACCGATAGAGATTGAATGATATTTTTTGCAGTGGAAGATCGCTTGGTTCAAAATGTAATTAAGTCTTACAAATCAGTCTGGTGTGACCTCTCCGTGATTGACAAAAAGCGGATTATATCACAAAAAAGCATGAAGAATTTTAAGATCATTATCTGAAATGTTAAGAGGAGAATAAACTACATCATAAGCAGAAATTTTTTCATCCTCTGCAATATTTTTTTCACTAGGATCTTTAAATCTATGTAAAAAATTTTCTACAATCAATTTAGAGAAACCATCGAGCTTTTCATAAAATTTGTAAAATTCATGTTGGACATGAAAATAAGTATTTTTCTCATTTAAATCATGAGATTCATTTAAAAATTTTTTTTCTGGTATGTTCATAATGAAAATATTTGTGACATAAAATATTGACAAATTGAAAATCTAACAATAAAAAAAGCAAAATCAAGAGTTTCTATTTGAAAACAAGCAACTTTTTGCTACTCTGAAACTGTTTACCATTTTCCAAAAAAACAATGGAACTTATTCCAGATCAAGCAAGATTGGTCTATACAGGAGTTGATTACAAAATCTTTGAGCTAGGTGCCGAGCTATCAGATGGTACGATTCAGCAGACAGAAATCATTAGAGGAAGAGATAGTGGTAAAGTTATTGCTATCAAAGACGATAAGATTCTGATTGCTCAAGAGCAAAAGTATTGAAAAGGTGAATACTATACTCTTTTATGAGGGAGAGTTCATCGAGAAGAGAATCTTCAAGAAGGTACGAAAAGAGAATTTCTGGAAGAAACAGGTATGGTTATACACGATATGAAACATATTATGGATTTTAATCGTATGTCACCAATCAGATTTCAGATCTCAGTTTTTGTTACTCATGATTTTGTAAAAATTGCTGATCCTATTCTTCGTTCAGGAGAGAAAATCAAGATCAAAGAGGTTTCATTTGATGATTTTTTGACAATAGTTTGTTCTGAACATTTCAGAGGAGACGAGTTCAAAGAAAAAATTAAAGAGATCAAAAAAGATCCAAACACAACAAAAGATTTTCACAAACTACTTTTCTGAAATTAAAGAAAAGAGGAGTCAGGAAGATAATTTTTTCACCCTTAAAAAATATTTAGATTCAATAAAAATAAAATGCAGCATTTTATAAGCGCTCTCATCGAAGATAAGATATTGTTTCAGAAAATAAAATTTGAATTTTTTATAATTTTACGATTAGTTGCTTTTGGAACAATAATCTTTTGGTATGTAGAGTGACGAAGCCGATTCAATAGTTTTTATTTTTGCGTGACGACACTAGCTAGCCTTTGATTCTGAGATTTTGTTCCTCAGACTGTTGTCTGAAAAATATGATCTATGTTTTTTGCGACGATTGGAGTACCAGTTTTCCTCTATACTACATCCATAGTTTTAGCTTCCAGAGCTAAAAAATTTTCTAGACAAATTCAAAAACACATCGAAGAAGAAATCAAAAAAGAAATTCCTGCAATGATTAAAAAAAGTTCGCAAGCGAAAAAATCTATCAAAAAATCCACATCACTGGAAAAAAAGCCTACTTCAACTCCAAAAACCAAGAAAAAATAAAAAAATTTTTATTCTGGTAAATTCTGAAAATGACAAAACTGATTATAAACGGATGAAAAGCTCTCAAAGGAACAATTACTCCAGTAGCAAATAAAAACTCTGTGATTAAGATGATACCAGCAGCATTATTGACTGATGAAATAGTAACAATTCACAATGTTCCAATGAGTTCTGATGTTAAATATATGTGTCAGATCGTCGAAAAACTTGGAGGGAAAGTAGAATATCTGAATAACAATACTACGCTCAAGATTGACTGTTCGACAGTAAATAGATTTGATATTGATCCAGAATTATCAGATAAGATGAAAGCTTCAGTGATGTTTTTAGGTCCTTTACTTATCAAGTTTGGGAAAGCTCAGATGCCGACACCACAGGGTTGTAAACTCGGAACTCGTCCGCTCGACAGCTTGATTCAAAATATGATCGATATCGGAGCAGACTACAAACACGAAAATGGTAACTACTACCTATCTATCGATCAGTCAAAAATTTCTGGCAAGGAGATTCGATCTCGATTTCCGTCAGTTACAGGGACAGAAAATCTGATTATTTTCGCTACGAAGATCCAAGGAACGACGATCATCTACAATGCAGCTTGTGAGCCACATACTCAGGAACTTTGCCATTTTCTCAATGCTATGGGAGCCAATATTTCTGGTATCGGATCGAATAAAATTATCATCGAAGGAGTCTGACATCTCAAAGGAGTAGAGTGGACGGTCGATTCTGACCATCTCGATGTCGGTGGATTTATCGCTGCTACCGTGATGACTGGCTGAGAACTGACGATCAAAAATGCAGTCGTCAAGCATATGGATATGATTCTCCAGGTCTATAAAAAACTCGGAGTGACAGTAGAAATCGACAGAGCAAAAGACGAAATTTTTGTACCAAAAAATCAGAAACTAGTCATCGACAAGACAGTAAAAGGAGACCTTTTCGATATCAAAGCGCTTCACCGACCACTTTTCCCAGCTGATCTTATTCACGTCGCTTCAGTTCTTGCTCTCAAAGCACAGTGAAGTGCTATTTTCATCAACTCATTTTACGAGTATAGTTTTTTCTTTGTCGAAGAACTCGCGAAAATGAAAGCTCTAACTGTGATGGCGGATCCTATGAGAATAATAACTTTTGGACCAACCCAGTTCAAACCAGCCAATCTGATCAGCCCAAATATCATCCAAGCCTCATACGCTATGGTGATCTGTGCTCTTGCTGCCGAGTGAAAAAGTGTCATTAGCGAAGTGGAGCCTTTATTCAGAAGATATCCAGACATTGACAAACAGTTCAATAGCATCGGTGCAGATATCGAAATCATCAGAGAATAATTTTATTCTGGCTATCAAAAATATTTCATGTCTCAACAAAGACAAATTTGGGTAGAAGGGAAACTCGATCTACAAGTTTATCAGACTCTGTATGAGTATGCCATAGCTCATCAGCTTCTCGATCCAGAGATAAAATTGCATTTTATTTCAGCAGATCTGACTGATAGTTCTGGAGGTCGTGATAAAGTCATCAAGATGGTGAGCGAACTCAGAAAAGATGGTCTAGAAACAGTATTTGGTATCATCGATCACGACGAGAAAAATATGCCCCAGGACGGAATTTTCGTGCTTCACAGATATAGCCTAGAAAATTACCTTCTCGACCCGATTCTCATAGAAGCTCTTCTGCTCAAAAACTGAATGAGCAAAGATTTTTTTGCAGAATTTAACCTTTTTGAACTTTCAGATTTAGCCAATGCCAGCATCGAATCTATCCAGATTGTGATCAAAAAACTGTGTGAAAAAGTAGCCGAAAAAAATAATCTTACCAATGACGATCTCCAAGAAATACTATATGCAAACTGACAAAAACTCTATCTCCCCGACTGGATGATAAAAAATAAAGGTCATATTCTGGATAACTACTACACCAAGACTTTTCACGAGCTCAAACACATCGGCTGAGAAAAAAGCATCAAAGACAAAACCATCGAGCTTCTGAGTCAAGTCGATTGACGACTTCCAGCTGAGATTATAGAAATTTTTAAAAATATTCAAAAAAATATTTAATTCTGTTTATCTACATGAAAAAAATTCTTAGAATCGGAGCTCATACGAGTATCGCTGGTGGTTTACCAAATGCTTTATCGAGATCGGAAGCCATCGGAGCAAATACGCTCCAGATTTTTGCAAAATCGCCAAGATGACGGTCGATTCCACCACATACAGATGAAGAACTCCAAGAGTGTCTCGTCCAAAGAAAATCAACTCAGCAACTCTGAGGTCTGATCCACTCAAACTACCTTGCCAATCTCTCCAAGCCTTTTGAAGACTGCAAGACAGACATCGCATCGATTTTAGATGATTTTATCATAGCTCAAGCCACAGGCTACGAAGCAGTCAATATTCATATCGGTAAATGAAAATGATTTTCGACCAGAGATGAAGCCATGAAAAATATGGTAAAAAATGTAGAATATATTATTTCCCAAAACCAGAAAAAAAACATTTCAGTGCAGTTTGTATTTGAAAATACAGCAGGGCAGTGATCTGAACTTGGTAGTACGATTGAGGAGCTCAGCTATTTTCACCAGAACTATCTCAAGGGTTTACCAGTAAAATTTTGTATCGATACTTGCCATGCTTTTGCTGGAGGCATCGACATCACAGACTTCGATAAAGTCATCGACCAGTTCGCCACTCACATTGGCATCGACCAGCTCTACTGCTTCCATCTCAATGACTCCAAAGCCCCTCTCTGAGCTAGACTCGACCGCCACGCCAGCCTCTGAAAATGATTCATCGGCCGACCAGCCCTCTCTCAAGTAATCAAACGAGCCTACGAAAACTCTAGACCGCTCTTCATCGAAACCCCCGACAACGACATCCGACCCCAAGAAATCTCCCAAGTAAAAAAAATTATCTCTGGTGACGAATCTCGAATCCCCTCTTTCCACCAAAAACACTTCAAAACCATGACCTTAAAGAAATTTGAGGAGAAGGGACTATTTTAAAAATTTTTATTCTGGATCAAAAAAAATTTAGATTGATAAAAATCAAATATGAAAACAAACAACAACCAACAAGTGCGAGTATCTCCGAATGATGGAGGGCGAAAAGTCCAAAGACCATGAAACAGTAAAGCATCTTACATCACTGCAACAAAGCTAGAGGCAATTGAAAGAGCAAAAAAAATGGCTCAAACTCAAAAACTTGAGATGATAATCCAAAAAAAAGATGGAAAGGTTCAGTTAAGAAATTCTTATGGTAACGATCCATATCCTCCAAAAGACTGAGGGGTTCAAAAATTTGTGGTAGAAACTATAAAAAGTAAGTCAGCATATGCTGCTTTAAAAAGGTTAACAAATAAGTAAAAATGCGTTATATCCTAGGAAACCAAGTGATCGAACTTCATGATATAATTATTAGTGAATTTTGAGGTTTTGAGTGAATAAAAAATAAATGACAACTTCAATCAGTTTTGGATCACATTAAGAACGATGATTTCTATCCAACTCTTGTTGATAAAGTAGTGCATCTATTTTTTGGTATCAATAGATTCCACTGTTTTAATGATGGGAATAAAAGAACTTCAATTATGGTTACATATCTTTTTCTTAAAAGAAATGGTTACAATATTAAAGATTTTGTAGAAAAAATGGAAGATATTGCTGTAGAAGTAGCAGCAAGCAAAAAGTGAAAAGATGAACTAATTATATTTTTTACAAAACTATTTTCTGAAGAATGAATCCCAAATGAGCTAGAGATTATCAATCAAATTCAAAAAGAAATTCATAAAATAAGAAAAAAAATCCCCTAAATCGGGGATTTTTTCTTATTCCCTCCTTACTGAAGGAGGGGAAGGGGAGATTTTTAAGAAACTATTTTTTCAGTTTTCTAGAAGTGAATTTTTTCTGTTCTTCAGTGAAAAGATCATCCATCCATTTTGCAAGTTTACCAGAAGTTTCTACAGTTTTTTGTTTAATTACAGGAGCAATTTCTTTTACTTTTGCTTCAGCAATTTTTTCAGCTTGCATTGCTTCATCGGCAATTACTTTAGCATATTCAGCAGCTTTTTTTTCAGCAGCGATTACGCTAGGATTACTAAACAAGCTCATTACTCGACCAAAAAATCCTTTTGGTTCTTGAGTTTTTACTACTGGGATACTTACTTTTTTTACTGTTTTTTTCGCTACAGTTTTCTTAGCTGGAGCTACTTTCTTTGAAAGTGGCTTTTTCGCTACAGTTTTTTTCACAGGAGCCGCTACTTTTTTTACTGTTGTCTTTGCAGGTGCTTTTTTCGCTACCGCTTTTACAGCTACTTTTTTCATTGGAGCTACTACTTTTTTCGCTGCTACTGGAGCAGTTTTTTTTACAGCTACAGATTTTTTTGTGTTTTTTACAGAAGTTTTTTTCATTTAAGTTTGGTTCAAAGGTAAAAATTCATCCTCTCTAGGATAGGAAATTATCCAAAGAAAGCAAAAAACCTCCTACCTCACGAGAAAATATTCTTGACTTGTAAGAAAAAAACTATGCCATAATATCTCCGAGCGACTCATTTATTCTTGCTTTGAGCTCAGGAAGCCCATCAAGATTGGGATATCTCTCGAGTAACCACTTCGCCGCATCTTGTACTTTTTCCAAAAATTTTAAATCTGCCAAAATCTCGAGCGGCAGATCACTCTCTCCCGACTGCCTCAAGCCCAGTATCTCTCCAGCTCCACGGAAATGAAGATCGAGCTCAGCCAGCTTAAACCCGTCATTTGTCTCTTCGAGCGCCTTGAGCCTTCTCATCGTCTCAGGTGTCTTACTTCTCGTCTCCAGAAAACAGTACGACTGGATATCAGATCTTCCGACTCTTCCTCTCAGCTGATGAAGCTGCGACAGCCCAAATCTCTCAGCATTTTTGATGATCATAATCGAAGCCTGAGGCACATCGACACCTACTTCGATAACTGTTGTACTTACCAGAATTTTAAATTTTCATTCCTTAAAAAAATTCATAATCTGGTCTTTTTCTTTGGGTTTCAGTTTTCCATGAAGAAGTCCTATTTGACCATGAAGTTCAGGATATAAATCGCAAATCTCTTCAAACTCTTTGAGTACAGATTTGATATTTTCCATCTTCTCACTTTCTTCGATCAGCGGAGTCACGATAAAAACTTGCTGATTTTGAGAAATTTTAGTGAGAACTCGTTGTTTAAGCTTGATAAGCTCTTTTTCAGAAATAATTTTGGTGATAATTGGCTTTCTTCACTGAGGCATCTCGTCGATGATACTCACATCAAATTCACCAAAAAAAGCCAAAGCCATCGATCTTGGAATCGGAGTAGCACTCATCTGTAAAATATGGGGAGACTGAAATCTACGAAAAAAAGATCTCTGTTTGACTCAGAATTTATGCTGTTCATCGATCACCACATACAAAAGTTTTTTGAACTGAACATCTTCCTGAAGCACCGCATGAGTTCAGATAATCAGATCGATAGTTCAGCTGAGCAGATCAGCTTTGAGTTTTTCTTTTTGACTTTTAGTCACAGAGCCGGTGATGCACTGGAGATTGACACCGAGCGGCAAAAGCACCTTCGCCATCGACTTATAGTGCTGCTGAGCGAGCACCTCCAGTGGCGCCAAAAAAGCTACTTGAGCTCAGAATTTTTTGATGATATAGTAAGCAGCCACCGCAGCCACGATCGTTTTTCAGCTTCCGACATCTCATTGCAAAAGTCTCAGCATCGGACGATGCGAGTGGAAATCTTCGATAACATGTTTCAGGACTTTTTTTTGTGCATTCGTCAGCTCAAAAGGCAGCTTTTCGAGAACTCGTTTGACCGTTTCTCGATCTGGCTGCACAGCTGGCCCATGAGCAAACTCATCGTGAAACTCAGACTGATAAAGCTCTTTACTCAGCTGGGAACTAATCTGCACCCTCAGCAATCTATCAAAAAAAATTCTCTGGACAGCTTTTTGCTTCATCTCAGGAGAGTCAGGGTAGTGAATCTGTTTGATTGTACTACAAATATCCAACACTCCAAACTCTTTCAAAAATAATTCTGGTAAATATTCACGAAAAATTTCAGGAATACGATGTAAATTATCCCAAGTTTTTTTTGCAAACCACGAAGATTTTATTCCTGCTATTTCTGTATAAATCGGATACAAACGACCAATCGTTGGCTGATCTCCTTCCAGAATCTCAGTCTTTTGAGTCAAGACTCCTGATCACTCGAGTGGATTCTCATTGTACTCAAATCACTGAGTCTTGATCATTTCTGGATGCCAAAAACTGATCTGATTTTTGATAAACTTAGGCTTCCCGACGAAAATATAAATTGCATCCTTTTCCACCTGTTTCCAGATAAAAGTCGCATTGTAAAACACTGCTTTCGCTTGCTGTCCATTCGGATCTTCAAAGAGGAATTCTATTCTTTTTTTTCCACCAAAAAAGAGCATTTTTTTATCCAGAATTTTACCTTTTACTGAGTAAACATCCTGATCAGAAGCCAGCTCATTGAGTAATCTCAGATGTTGTCTATCCTCATGAGCTCTCGGCAAAAATTCAAAAAACTGCTGCATCGTAGTGATACCAGCACTCTTCAAAAGATCCATATACCTTGCATTTGTTCTCAGTATTTTTTGCAAATCCATACCCACCAATCTATTTGTCACGACTCCAATGTCAAAGGAAAATAAGAAATATTTTTAGCATGGAGATAAAAATACTTTTTTATCACATAAAAAAATTAAAAAATATTACAAATATTTTCATAGAGACGCAATTTATTGCGTCTACATTTTTTGGCAATAGCCAGAATAAAAATCTTTTCAAAAAAATTACGCCGTTTGTTGTGAAACACTCATTAGTCTAGCCTGATTTTCTAGAGCCATAGCGTTGATGATATCGTCAATTTCACCGAGCATAATAGCAGGGAGATTTGATCGAGACTGCTTGATACGGTGATCTGTGATTCTATCTTGAGGAAAATTATAAGTTCTGATTTTTTCAGACCTATCTCAGCCACCGATCTGATCTCATCTTACCTGTCTCGTCTCAGCCATTTGCTTGTCTTGCTCGATCTGGTAAAGTCTCGATTTGAGAACCTGTCGAGCTTTTTCTTTATTTTGAAGCTGAGACTTACTATCTCCAATCGTGACAATCAGTCCACTAGGAAGGTGGTGAAGTCTGACTCCTGTCTGGTTTTTGTTGGCATTTTGTCATCCAGCAGACGAAGCAGCATAGGTATCCATCGTCACATCTTTAGCATCGATTTTGACCTCTACATCATCGACTTCCGGCATAATCGCTACAGTGATCGTCGAAGTATGAACTCTTCCATTTGACTCAGTCGCAGGGATTCTTTGGACTCTGTGAACTCAGCTTTCAAACTTCATAATCGAGTAAACTTTATATCCAGACATTTTGACCATAGCAAATTTAAGTCCTCAGACATCAGAGTATTGGGTTTCTACTATTTCAGTTTTTCGTCACATTTTTTGAGCATAGTTCATATACATTTTGAGAACTTCAGCAGCAAAAAGTCCAGCTTCATCGCCTCCGGCAGCAGGTCTGATTTCCAGATAAATATTTTTATCATCATTCGGATCTTTTGGCAAAAGAGCAATTTTTAAATTATCTTCAATTTTATCGAGATTTTTTTGCTCATCATTCATCTGAGCTTTCGCCATTTCAATAAGTTCAGAATCTGACTCCGTCGCCAAAATATCTTTCGCTTCTTTGATCTGATCTGCTGCTTTTTTATATTCCTGAAAAAGTGAGTAAATCTCCTCGAGCTGAGAAACTTGCTTATTCAGTGAAGTCATCTCACTGACATTTCCTTCATTGCTTGCTCTGATCAATTCCTCAGTCAGTGACAAATATTTTTGTTCTATCTCCAATAATTTTTCTACCATTTTTCACTATAACTCAATAAAAAATTTTATTCTGATGATCCTATAAATTAATTCCCTCTTTAGGTAGGGAAGGTTTTTAGCTAAAAAATCTGACTCACCAAGAAAAATATCCAGTAAAAAAGCGTCGAGCTGACACTGTGAATATAAGTTCCTATAGCGCTACCGAGAAAGTTTCCAGGCAAAGCGATAGCCAGTAAGAAAACGATACTAATAGCAAATGAGTACTTTTCAATAAGAACAGCAACTGGTCTAAAAAAAGTTTTTATCAGCCTGAACCCATCAAGTGGAGGAAGAGGAATCATATTGAAAACAGCCAGTGCAATATTGATATAAGAAAACTGAAGCCAAAAAATAATCATGTAATCATAAGAAACTCACTGAAGAAGATCAAACTCATTGAGTCCAATGATACGGCTATAGATCGCTATCACACAAGCTCCAGCCAAAGCCAAAAGCAAATTAGTAAATGGTCCAGCCAATGCTACCATTAGTTCTCATTGGACAGGATTGCGGTAATACATAGGATTGACTTGAACAGGTTTTCCCCATCAGAAATTCACCAAAAATATCATCAAAAAACCAATTGGATCAATATGAGCCAGTGGATTTGGAGTCAGTCTTCACTGAAACTGAGGAGTCGGATCTCAGAGTTTTCGAGAAACATAGGCATGAGCATACTCATGAAGTCCTATCGATATCGCCAAAGTGATAATAATAAATACAAAAGAAATAACTTCTGGGAGAGAAACCATGTATCAAAAGGTAAGATATTATAAAGTAGTTCCAGAAGAACTCTCGGGAGTTAATGACCCAGTTTGTCCAGTAGCTTGCATCAAAAAGTGAAGAAAGTTACCGTAATTGAAAATCACATTTCTATCAAGATCAATTCCATGGACAAGTTTGATATTATTGAAAAGATATTCTCTGAGAGTAGACTCATAAAGTTGCAATGAATCAGGTTTGAAACCTTTAAAGGAACTTCTAAGATAGATGGGAGTAATATTTTTTCCAAGGATAATAAGAGGAAGCTCACTAGCATAGATTTTATCGATTTCAGATTTTACAATCTCTTGAGTTTTTTGGGTACTGTAGTAGTACTGATTGATAAACCCAGCAAAGTCTGGATTTTTGAAGAAAGTAGGATTAACGGCAGGGGAGTCAGTGAGAAAGAGAGGAGATATATCTTGTTTTCAAGCAAGGTTGATGCTTCTGATGACTATATCGTAGTCTTCTGTAACTATTTTTCCTTCAAGTTCAGCTGTATCAGTATAGCCCAAAAAGACAAAATACTTATTGATTCACTTTTTCTTAAAAATCTCAACAAGTCTATTTACGACGAAATAACTATTCGGTTCTTTTTGATAGATGATCTTAATTTTTCTAGCAGGATCAACATCGTCAATAGCTCAGCTACTACTAATATCTTCACCTTCTTCAATGACATAAAAGTTGATATCCATTATATTGTAGGAATTTTTTCCTCTATAAGCTTTGATTTTATAGGTATTCAAACCGTATTGAAGATTATTTTGATCTGTTCAGATATTATAGAAAGTAATTCTTTTCTTTTTATCAAAAGTTTTCGTTGTGATATCAGGTCATCAGTTATAAGAAACTGTTATCTTATCAAACTCCCTATCCAGCAGAATTCTAATATTTTTATTGTTAATAAGTTCGTTTGAGTAATATGTATTTTTGTTATTTCTATTTTTGATCGAAATTTCTCAAGGCAAGGGAGCTATATTGAGTTTATCAAAATCTTGTTTATTAAGTTCATCAGAAGGATTAAACTCTTGAAGAGGTTTCAGAATATTTTTTCACTGAATTTGTCGACTATTAAACAGTGAATGATCTCTTTTTAAGAAAGCTTGAAAGCCTTCGCTATAAAAATCACTATTTATCAAACTAATAAGTCATTCTTTGATGGGAGTGTTGATTCTTCTTGAAGTGTTGTTGAAAAAAAGAGTCATATAAGAGCTAAGAACAGCATTATATCAGTCATATCCCGATAAATTTTGAGGATAAGAATACATATCAATAATACTTTGCTGAGACTGAGCAAAAGATTTCTGAAATGCTTCAAAACTTTTAAAACTTTTAATCTGGTAATAATTCAAACTTGATGATGGGCACTCCAAGAGATTAAAAATCAAGCTATTTGGGTCTTTATTTTGAGGTTCAAGTTTAGCACAATTTGTTCTCACTGGATTTCTACTAAACTCTGCAACATAACTTTCAAAGTCAGTACTGTGAAGTTTGTGCTGAGGAAGAATAAAATTAGTAAAAAACAAAATATTGTCGATGCTTGAGTTTGGGAAAGAAACTCTCAGTCTTTTATCGTTTGTGAGTGCGACTTCCAGTTTGTTATAAGGCTGGAGGTCTGCCACTTTTCGGACATTGTCCTTGATGATTGTCTCATAAGTAAATTTGATATCATCGAGAGTCACAGGGACTCAGTCAGACCATTTTCTATCATCCGTCTTGAGCTTGACGAAATAGTTTCTGTAGTCAGTAGTAGTTACTTTACAAAGATCATCCTCAAATTTCTGAGATCATCAATCACTCGATGCTTTGATACAAGAATTGAAAAGAAGTCCTTTATAAAAAGAATTATTTCCCTTCATGTTGGTATACGGCAAAAAAGTGATCGTATCAAAGATAGCTTCTACGAAAGTTCCTCACTTTGCGATTGTTTTGGAAGAAACTTCAAAAATATATCTATAGAAGACACTACCACTCAATAAAAGCCATACTAACAAAAATCAGAAAAAAGTATACTTAAGAATTTTGCCAATAAGGCCACTCAGTGACGAGTTCATGTTATGCAGTATAAGGTAAAATGACTACCGCTACACCAAAAATAATGGCAGCAACGAGAGCGATTCTTTTAAGTCTATGTTCGATAGATTTTTTGCTACCGTACTCATTAGTAGAAGCAGCGCCTCAGATCCCAAATCAGATACTTCCTTTTGGCGACATCAAAAGCACAGAAACCATAAAAACAACACCAGAAAACAACATTGCACCTAGTAAAAGAGTTCTCATGTGAATAACTATATCAAAATAATAAAAATTTTTACTCTGGTTACTTATAACCAACTGCCACCACTAATGCAACCAAAAGTCTATTTCTAGAAAAGCCCTCTAATCTCAAGTCTTCACGAAAAAGATCACAAACTCATCGAAAAACAGACTGGATTTTTTATGGAAGCCGAAAATAAAACAAGCTCAAGCTTGAAATAAATCTCTAAATCACTACAAGTACTGAGAAAATCTAGACAGGTAGTACTCCAGGTAACTGGAGAGGAAAGTCCCGACACCATCAAAAAGCTATCACCTAACGGGTGCTGGATGTCTGCGAGAGGCAGACCAAACGAAAGTGCCACAGAGACGAAAACTAACCCGCTTTAGCGGTGTAAAAGGTGCAACGAGAAGATCAGATCTCGCAGCAATGCAGGATCGGTACTTCACCTCAGTCGAGCAGATGCTCGTCGAGCGGTAAACCGTAGCTGGTGCAAGCTTACCTGAAAGGGAAAGTGCTCAAACTCGCTATACGCGACTCAGACAAATTCTACCACAAAACAGAATCGGGCTTATGCCTAGATTTTTTTATATAATTTTTTTTATTCTGCCCTTGTATTTCGTCATTGCGAGCGGAGCACGGCAATCCATAATTAAAATCAAAATCATAGAAATTGTTTCGTCGTCATTGAGAAAATGAGAAACAACGAGTTTTATTACCCAGCGAGATTTTTAATTTTTTACATTTACCAGAAAATAATTTTCTATAGAGACGCAATTTATTGCATCTACATTTTTACATTCATATTGTTTTGCAGCTGTATTTTAAGAAATATTTACCAGAAATAAAATTTTTAAATAAGAAATTTATTTTTCAATGCGTCAAAAATTTTTCTATAGCCTTGTCACTTGTATCTCAAAAAGTTTTTACTATAAGTACAAAAATGTAAACGGAAAAATTTTATTCATTCGACTGGGACGAATGCCAATTAAAAAAACTACAAGTTCTTCAGATAAAAAGACAACTACTAAAAAAGCTACTACCAAAAAAAAGGCTACGGCGGCTACGACAAAGAAAAAAAACATATCCAAGCCACAAATAATTCACGAAGTAAAAAAGTGAGGAAGAAATTTGGTGATAGTAGAGTCTCCAGCCAAAGCTAAAACTATCAAAAATTTTTTGGGGAACTCGTACGAAGTGAGAGCATCGATGGGACATGTCGTTGATTTACCATCAAAAAAACTGGGTATTGATATAAAAAATAATTTTGAACCGACTTATGAAGTCTCAGATAGTAAGAAAAAAGTAATTTCAGAACTAAAAGCCCTCGCTAAGACAGTAGATCAGGTTTGGATTGCAACGGATGAAGACCGCGAAGGAGAAGCTATCGGTTGGCATATCGCTAATCAACTCAAACTAGATACAGCTAAGACACCTAGAATTGTATTTCACGAAATCACCAAACCAGCAATTCAGCATGCTATCGAAAATTATAGACACATAGACATGAATCTTGTCGATGCTCAGCAGGGGAGAAGACTACTGGATAGATTAGTCTGATTTACGATCTCACCAGTTCTCTGGGATAAAATAAAAAGATGACTGAGCGCAGGAAGAGTGCAATCAGTAGCAGTGAAGCTCATTGTAGAAAAAGAAAGAGAAATACAAGCTTTTAAACCAGAGGAACACTGGAAACTCAAAGCTTTTTTGTCAAACGCAAAAGACGAACTAGAATGTGAACTAGCTAAAATAAATGGGAAAAATTGTGATTTAGTGAATCGTGACCAGGTTGAAAAATTTTTAAAAACATTGGAAATAAATCTTTCTGACTCAAAAGAAAAAAAACAATCATGAGAAAAAAAAGGTTGATCTTCTGCTACGAAAGGTGTTACTTTAGAGATAGTTTCAAAGCTGCCGTTTACGCTTGATTCGATAGAGAAAAAAGCAGGTAAAAAAACTCCTCCAGCTCCGTTTATTACTTCGACACTTCAGCAGACGGCATCGAGTAAACTGTGACGATGAGTAAAACAAGTCATGTCTGTCGCCCAAAAATTATATGAAAATGGTTTTATCACCTATATGAGAACGGACAGCACCAATTTATCAACAGTAGCAGTTGATGCTTGTTCAGATTTTATCACTGCGCAGTACGGATCTCGTTATCTTCAAAAAAGAGTCTACAAGGGAAAATCAGCAAACGCTCAGGAAGCTCACGAAGCTATCAGACCGACCTATATAGATAAAACTCCTAAAAAAAGTTGACTTTCTGCTCAAGAACTCAGACTTTATGATCTCATCTGGAGAAGAACAGTAGCTACTCAGATGGCAGATGCACTTGTTGAGACTACGACTTACTCATTTTCTCCACTCGATAAAAAAAGTACTTGGATCAGTAAAGGCCAGGTAATTACTTTTGATGGATTTTTAGTTTTGTATGAAAATTCTCAGGAAGATATTATCTTACCAGCTCTCAAAGAATGATCAGTCTTGAACTCAAAGAGTATCGAAGCTCATCAGCAATATACGAAGCCACCAGCTAGATTTACAGAAGCATCTTTGGTAAAAGCTCTGGAAGCTAAGGGAATTGGTAGACCATCGACCTATGCACCGACCATTCAGACTATCCAAGACAGAGGCTATGTCGTCAAGGAAGAAAAAAAATTATTGCCGACAGATATAGCTTTTGTAGTGACAGACTATCTCGAAAAATATTTTCACGATCTGATGAGCTATGAATTTACAGCTCATCTGGAAAATAAGCTCGATGAGATCGCGACAGGAGAAATCAAGCGACAAGGCATGATGGGCGATTTTTACAAAAATTTCTCAGCTGAGATCAAAAAAGCTGACGCTGGTGACAAAGAACAAATTTTAGTGTGAAGAAAATGTCCAGAGTGTAAAGAAGGAGATCTTGTTTATAAGTTTTGAAAAACAGGAAAATTTATTGGCTGTTCTCGTTATCCAGACTGTAAACACATCGAGGAAACTCCAGAACAATCAGATCGTCTTTCCAAATTAAAAGAGCTTTATGAAGGAAAGCCTTGTCCAGCTGGCGGAACGATTGTCGTGAGAGTAGGTAGATTTGGACCATTTCTTTCATCATCAGACTATCCTGCTGTGAAGCGAATCCAGTCTATTCCAGATCCTCAGATCGTAGAACTAGAAAATAAGTTTGGTGGTAAAAAGTGTTCCAAGTGTGGAGAAGGAACGATGCATGTCAAAAAATCAAAACGCGGCCCATTCCTAGCTTGTGATCACTATCCAGACTGTAAAAATGCAGAAAATATCAAAATAGAAAAATCGCAAGAATCAGAATAATTCTCGTCGTTGTGTTCGTCCCAAAGAACTGGGGGGAGTAGCTTTGCATTGTCGTAGGTCGGTGTACGACGATTCAATAATTCTATAGTACATTATCCAGCATAAAAAATTTTTAATACTGCGAAAAAATATGGTCTCTCAAATAACAATTTTACTCTATGCTTTACTGACATCAGCAGCCAGCTGATTGGGTGCTATTCCTTTTATTTTTCAGAAAACATTTTCACATAGATTTGTTTCTATTGGAAGTGCAATAGCTGGGGCACTGATGATGGTGGCTAGTTTTGGAATGATCGAACAGTGAATGAAATATAGCATTCGAGGAGTTTTCTGAGGGATTTTATGATGACTTGTCTTTATTATTTTGTCTGCAAGATTTTTAGATCAATATGAAGATTTAAAGTTCTCTGGTCTCAAATGAGCAAACGCAAAAAAAGTTTTATTGATGGTTGGTGTGATGTTTGCTCATTCGTTTTGTGAAGGAGTTGCAATGGGAGTATCATTTTGACCATCTATGACATTTGGTATTTTTGTATCTCTTATCATAGCAATCCAAAATATTCCTGAATGACTAGCTATTTGTCTTACTATGATTCCAAAGTGAGTCTCTCCGTGGAAAGCAGCATTACGAAGTATTTTTACTAGCTTGCCTCAGCCACTTATGGCACTTCCAGCTTTTTGGATAGTGACTCACTTTCCGCTTTCTCTACCATTGGGGCTTGGCTTCGCAGCTGGTGCTATGATTTGGATGTCATTTAGTGAGCTTTTTCCCGAAGCATTAAAAAATATATCAGAAAATCTTATGGCAACGATAGTTACAATCAGTGTTGCACTGATGATTCTGATTGAATATTTTCTCTCATAAAAAATTATATTCTGGCTCATTCCACTATTTTGTAGTCTTTAGACCCGACTCAAAATCCTGCTTTACTACGAATATCTCCACGAAAAAACCAATTATTTTCAAGTGACCCAGCAAAAAAATGCAAAATTTTTCAAATTTACCGTCTACAAAAAATTTTCTCAGCTCCTAGACTATTCCAGACAGTTTGCAGATCAAGAACAAGTTTTTTTACTCGATGAGTCCAGATTTGATTTTTTTAAGTTTGATATCCTCAAATATTTTGAAAATACTTGCACCATCAGCGATATTAATAAACTAGTAGATGAAAAAATTTCTCATATCAAAAAAGAGATAAATCCAGACTCTGAAGTTTTGTTTCATACGATCAATACTATTTTTGTTGATGGCTCACCAGCGAAGTTTGTCATTGGTCAAAAAGGTCAAATTTTCATGAGTTTACACTTAGTTTATATCAAGAAAAAAACTTTATTTGACTGTATGGCGGTTTTATGACAAATAAAGCACAATAAAAATATTACAGTAATTCCAGAGTCTTTTTATACGCAGTTTTTTATCAAAGATGCCATCTCCAAGCAGCAATTCAATTTGTTGTATATCTATGATGAATACTCCAAACTCGTTCAGATAAAAGATTGATTTTACAAACAGTTTGACACCATCAATCTTGGTATTAATGCTCTCAAAACGATCTATCAGGAAAATAATATTCTGCCTTATCTTTATAAAAATGTCGAAGACCTCGATCTCAATGAGCTTGCAAAGGATCTCGTTACGAAGTCTCTGGATTTCTATGCTCAGATGCTGACCTCTCGACTTCAGGAAAAATTTGGCATCGGTCAGGATCTTATCATCATCAGTTCAATTATCAAAAATACTTATTTTCTGGATACTCTCAATAAACACTACTCCAAAACCATCAGCGGCTACATTCTTCCCTTCCATTACTCCAAAAAAATAAACACCTTCCAAACCAACCGAGAACCTCATGAAATGGACTCTCTCGTCTATATCAATATGAAAAAAAATAGTTGAAAGTAAAAAAAATTTTTATTCTGGTTTTATTCAATGTTCTAGAGTGAATAATCTGAAGTTTGAATTCCTCTTGATTTATCACTGTATACTCCTCAAGGATTTCTCGTTCAGATGATATTTAATCATCACTCTACAAGTTTTGCTTTACATTCTTGTGAAAAAGAAAATACTAGTTCGTTTAATGATTTTCTCATTTGTTCAATAGCAAAATGATTTTGCGTATACTCTCTTTCCATTAAAATTCATGCTTTATTATCTTTTGTTTTTCAAAGTTTTACTATGCGTCTTATCATTGCTTTACCAAGATTTATTTCAATACCATCAATAGTTAGTTTTAAGTTTGGATAATCTATATTGATCTCATAATTTCTTGACTCTAGCTTTTCTTTCAAAAGATTAAATTTTTTATTATCTCCATTAAGATTTTTTGGTGTGATAGGAAAGCTCAATACTCATTTCACATTTGCATCTACCACATAACCAAGCAAACTTTGAATCATACTTCATGTCTTATAGTTTTGGCAACTACCAGTTTCTACTAGATCTCACACAGATAAAAGTAATTTAGGATCATCAAAAAGTGTCGTAAAAATAATTGCTTGGTCTCATTTTTCTACATTTTCTAATTTCCCACTCAGAGCCTTTATATCGTCTTTGATTTTTGTTATATCGATTCATGATTTCATAATCCTCATCACATTTAAAAAAGTATCATAATCATCGGTTTCTTTTAAAGTTGCTAAACAAAGCAGTAATAAATTTTTTAATTTTTCTTTTTTAGTTTCACCAGAAATGTAAGGAAGGATTTTATCTATACTTTGATTTTCTCTTACAGCTTTTATTTCTTCTGCTGAGAAATTACTCATCGATATATTTCTTATTTTCTCAGTCAGTCATTCTTCTATCAGATCTAGATGTTTTTGATCTATCATCTGATCGTTAAAATAGTGTTTTGCTGTTTCGAGGAGTTGTTCTTTTGAAAATCATTTGTTCTCTGAATTATTGAAATACTCTAATTTATAGGGATTTTGCTTCCACGCTTCTTTTCATTTTTCAGATAAAACTGATAACTGTTTTTCTGCTCATTCTTGGTCATCTTCATCATATTCATCTCATTTGAATTTTAATCTTGAGAACTCGTCATTTAAAACAGAATCTACCACTCTACTAAAAAGAGGTATCTCTTGTATTCGACTTTCATTACCAAAGTATCTTGCAATCAAGGTAAATAAAACCTCAAGATCTCATCGTTTATGAGTTAATTCTTCAATTTGTTGGGTACTAATGGATCAGTTTTCTAATTGGAAAATATCTTGAAATCGTGCCTCAAATACAAAATCAATATTTGCTGATAATTTATGTATATTTTCAGGATTTAATTCTATTTTTTTATCTGTCTTTTTTATATCTTGGACTAGACCAGATAGTACACCTGTCATATCTTTCTGAGTAGATATTTTTATCTGTTCAAGAGTAGTCTTTCCTAAGATCCATCATTTCAATGTGTCTACAAGAGATCTATCAATTCAGTCTTTCATATGCTCATTGGTTCACATAATTTGAGCTAGTCTGACTGTTTTATTCAAAAAAGAAACGAAATTTGGTAGGTTTTCTTTTTTAACTGTATTTTCATCTATTGATAGACTTTTGAAAAAGCCAGATCATAAAAGTTTATAGAGTTCTATAGATGCAGAATAGAAATCTTGAATACTTTTCTCACTATGATTTTTATCAAGAAAAGCCGTCATATCCATACCAATTTCTTTTCACAATAAATGCATAGACTTATTATGAAGTTCTAATGCAGGATCTTCAGTTTTTCAAATTTTTTCTGTGAGATCAAAGTGGTCATTGCTTTTTAAGATACAGGATAAGATGAATGATTTATTTTCTACCCTTCCATTTTTTATAGCGACAATATCTTTTTCTTTCTCCGAAATAAGTCAGTGTTCAATCAGATTTCTCATGAAATCATCAAAATCTTTGATACTATTGTCAAATCAAAATTTATGAAGATAAGAAATTCAATCTATAAAATTGGGAAATCATTCGAGAAAAAATCTGATTAAGATTCTCTTATCTGTAATCTCAAACTTGTCTATATTTGGACACAGAGTTCTTATATTTTTCTGAGCGGCTATTTCTGCTCGTTTTATCCTTTCTTTCTCATCTGTAATCTCAAACTTCTCTATATTTCGACAAAGAGCTTCTATATCTTTCTGAGCAGCTATTTCTGCTCGTTTTATCCTTTCCTTCTCATCTGCAATCTCAAACTTCTCTATATTTCGACAAAGAGCTTCTATATCTTTCTGAGCAGCTATTTCTGCTCGTTTTATTTTCAATGTTTCATCTGTAATCTGGAACTTATCTATATTCTCACATAAAAAACTTATGTCCTTCTTTACAATTATTTTAGCTAATTTTAGCCTTTCTTTTTCATCTGTAATCTCAAATTTTTTTATATTCCTACAGAAAAACCATATATCATTATTCTGAACTAACTTTGTAGCTATTTCTATCCTTTCTCTCTCCTTTCTCTCTCCTCTAATCATCCTACTTTTCCCAAAAATTCATTTACATTTTGATACCCTTCTTCATCCCCATATAATTCTCGTATTATATTTCTGCTTTCCTCTACTTTTTCCTCTGTCTTTTCCACTATCTCTTCTTTATTTTCTTTTATAACTTCTTTTACCTGGTGTAGATATTCTCTACGCAATCTCTCTCTTTTTTTATTATCAAAAAGATCACTAAGAATGATTTCTAGTGCATTTTTACCTTTTTCTTCCAGTTCGTAGTATCATTTTGCTGAGACATATTCCTCCAACATATCTCTTAATTCTGGAGAAATTCCATCTTTTTTGAGTATGTGTTGGGCAACCGATTGGCGATATTCTGGATAAAGTTTTGGCATTTTTAAATAGTCAGAAAATAATTTTTTTTAGTATAGATTTAGTTTTAAAAAATGCAAAAAACTACTATTTTTAAACAAAGATTGACTTTTTTTATAAAAAATATAAAAAATACGCAATAATCAGTAAAAAAATTTTAATAGAAATGAGAATAAAATAATATGGAAAAATTTTCGATTTTTAATGCTGAAGCAGTAGAGGAGTTTAGAAAAGAGGAAAAACTACAGCCTTTTAGAGTGAAACAGATTTTTCACGAGATTTTTAAGAATGCTCAGATCGATTTCAAAGAGATGACGACTTTGAGCAAAGATCTCAGAGAAAAACTTGACCAAAAATTTCAGATAATCCCTTTCGAGCTAGATTCAGTTCATGAGTCAGCCGAAACGACTAAGTTTCTTTTTAGACTGCCAGATACGAATCTGATCGAGTCAGTGATTATGTTTCATTTTCACGATATTATTGAAGGAAGCCAGGAATATGAAAATAATTTAACGACTTTGATTGACGGGAAAAAACTCAACCGTCTTACACTGTGTATTTCTTCACAAGTTGGTTGTCCAGTTGGTTGTATTTTTTGTGTTACTGGAAAGTTAGGTTTTTCAAAAAATCTCAGCTATGAAGCTATTGTTTCTCAGGTTCTTTATGCAAACCACTATCTCAAAAACAAGCTTGGAAAAAGAGAAGATGGAACGCTTTATTCAATTCGTAATATCGTTTTTATGTGAATGGGTGAGCCACTTCTCAACTACGATAATGTTAAAAAAACAGTTCACACTCTGCTCGATCAAAATGGATTTAGCCTTTCGAGACGCCATGTCACTATTTCGACATCAGGAATTATTCCAGGTATTGAAAAAATGACAAACGACAAACTAGGTGTCATGCTTGCTCTCAGCCTTCACTCTCCCAATCAAACACTTCGTCAAGAACTTATTCCTACTATTTCAAAGGTTTATACTCTGGATTTACTGATGAAAGCGATTGACGACTATACGGCAAAGACTGATCAGAGAATGTTTTACGAATATGTGATGATTAAGGATAAAACTGATCGTCCAGAACTAGCTTACGAGCTGGCTGAGCTTTTGAAAAACAGAAATGCTCATCTAAATTTGATTCCTTACAATGAAAATCCAGCTATCGAGCTTGAAGAAAGTTCTCGTAATAAAATTATGAACTTCAAAAATATTCTTGTCGAAAAGTGAATTACGGTGACGGTCAGAGATACTCTTGGAAGATGAATTCAGTGAGCTTGTGGCCAACTCGGCTACGAAAAAGTAAAAAAAGGTGAAAAAGTCATTAGATAATTCAAATTCCTTCCGGTCCCTGAGCCTGTCGAAGGGAAAGGGAGGTCAAAGGGAAAAATTTATTTTCTGGTTTAAAACAAAAAAATGATAAAATTATTGGCGACATATCTGGATATCAATCAAATTGAAAACGCAGAAAAATATCTAGTAGTTGGAGAGTTAATGATAAAAAATCCATCGGCTCAGATGATTTTTCTTAATCAGAAAAAATATATTTTATCGTGATTCCAAGATCTTTTGAATGGTAAATCTACTCCAGAAATTTTTTTTCAGCTAGGTGATATCGACTCTCCATACTTCATTGACCATTCCAATCATTGAATTGGGCAGGTTTCGTTCTTGTTTCATCAGATCTCATCATGAGTCATTCAGTCGGATTCTCTCGTAGTGATAGATGAAATAGTTCAAAGCTATATAACATCTCATGCCAAATCTTCACCAGAACTTCACTCCCTCCTTTCAAAAATTTCACTCCAAATAGTCTAAAAAAACTCTTTATAAAAGTTCATTCAGATGATAGGTATCTGGTGAACTTTTTTTGAAAATCAAGAAATTTTATAATAGTTTTTCCAAAAAATGACACCACCCTTTTTTTTGTAATGTCAAATTTTTTCTTACAAGCTTCTCTTAAAGGTAAAAAATTTGAACAGACTATCCCTTGAAAGAAAACCACCTTTTTGGTACTCTCCATACCATATATAGTGTGTCTATCGAAAAAACAAAACTATATGTTGTGTAAAATGTCTTTTATTTCTTTTAGAAAAGTGATTCAAAAATGCCAATTCTATGAAAAAAATCGGTACTCGATGGTATCAAACTTGACGGGAAAGACAATGTTTTTGCAGATTTGTATAAAAAACAAAAGCAAGCAGTTTGGTTTCCAGAAGAAATAAATATTCAGCAAGATGTTTGAGATTATAATGATATGTCACCGAGAGAAAAAGCTCTTTTTCAGGAATTGATAGGCTACTTTGTGACGACAGAACTTCTCGTTCAAAATGTTTTAGGAGAATCTTTTTATCCCTACATTGTCAATCCAAAAGCTAAAATGGCTATGACGATCCAGATGTTTATGGAAGATATTCACTCAGATTTTTTCGAGATGGTACTCAATACTTTCAGCATGGATCGTGAAGCGATGTATGAAAAAACAAAGACAAACCCAGCACTAAAAGCTAAGCAAGAATTTGTAGCCAAAGCTGCCGACTTCATATCAGTAAGTAACAGAGAAAATACTATCGATCCAGATACGATAGAAGGTAAAAAAGCTATTTTGCATGCTATTCTGATCAATAATATTATCCAGGAAGGAACATTTTTTTATTCAGCATTTGCCCTCTTTTTTGCAATGAGAGAATCAGGGAAGATGAAAAATGTAACCAATGGTATAGATCTTATTATGATTGATGAATCTTTGCATTTAAAGCTTGGTGTAGAGATGATTCTTGGTGTGATAGAAGAAAATCCAATTATTCTTGAAGATGCTGAGTTTGTAAATCATATTAAAAATACGATGATTGACGGAACTGAGCTTGAACTTCAGTTTATTAAACAGCAGTTCGATCAGAATATTATTTTTGGACTTTCTTACAATGAAATGGAAGAGTACATCAAGTATATCACTGACAGAAGACTTGAAGAGCTTGGATTTACAGCTCATTATGCTGTACAAGTCAATCCTCTCAAGTTTCTTCAAAAACAAGATCTCATGACACTCCAGAACTTTTTTGAAGTAACACCAAATCAATACACTAATTTCTAAAAAAATAATTTTCTGGTTTATCTAAAAATCATAACATCAAAAATATGCAATCTACCACAATGTTATACCAGCGAACAGCTTTCAGAAAAATATCATTTTATACAGAAGAAAAACAGTCAGAAAAAAAAATTGAGTCTCCAGCTATCAGAAAATACGAGTGATTTATCTTTGCTTTGACTGGAGCAAACGAAGATCTCGATTCTATTGATACTGAAGAATCAGAAGCTGAAATTAAACAGGAAGAGCATGAAGAACGATCATACGACAATGATGATGGTGATGAAGACTATGATGAAGATGAAGAAAATATCGAAGAATTGCTATAATACTTATTTTATCTCTCTAAATTATCTTTAAAACAATGGCAAAATTTGTAATCCACAGAGACGGTTCTCACGAACCATTTCAGACAGAAAAAATTATCAGAGCAATTCAGGATATAGTTCATGATCTTCAGCTTGATGATCCATTTGTTGCTGTCTTCAAAGTAATCAAAAATGTTGAACTCAAAATTCCAGAACAAGTAAAAACAGAGGAGCTAGATGAGATTGTTTTGAAAGCTATCGAACAGCTCATTACAGAAGATCCGATGTACGATAAAATAGCAACGAGACAGCTAGTAAAAATGATAAACAAGACAGTCTCTTGAAGATTCAATAGTTTTGCCGAATATATTCAGTATGGAGTTTCAGAAAAACTTCTTTCAGAAAAATTACTCGATTTTGATTTAGGAACATTAGAATTGAGTCTAAATCACAATCTTGATGATGAGTTTAATTATTTTTGACTTGCTACTATCAAGGATAGATATTTGATTAGAGACAGAAAAAAACAAATTATAGAGCAGCCTCAGTGGATGTGGATGAGAGTAGCCATGGGACTTTCTATCTCAGAAAAAAACAAAGAAGAATTTGCGGTCAAAGTCTACAACAAAATGTCAGCTCTCAAATATCTTCACAGTACTCCGACACTCTACAATAGTGGAACGCCATTTAGTCAGTTATCATCTTGTTACATCAGTGTAATCGGTGACAGTATGGACTCTATTATGGACAAAGCCAAAGAAGCAGCGATGTTTGCAAAATATGCTTGAGGAATCGGTTCATCAGTAACAAAACTGAGAGCAGGTGGATCTCACATCAAATCAATCAACGCTAAATCTTCTGGTCCGATTCCATTCATCAAGATTTTTGATACAGTTGTTAACTGAATTATGCAAGGTGGAAGAAGAAGATCTTCTCAGGTAATTTATATGGAGCCTTGGCACTACAATATTCACGATTTTCTCGATCTCAAAGAAACAAACGGAAGCGAATATGTAAGAACAAGAAGCCTCAACACGGCTCTTTGGATTCCAGACGAATTTATGGAAAGAGTAGTGAAAAATGAAGATTGGTATCTTTTTGATCCAGCTGAATGTCCAAAACTTACTTCTACACGATGAAAAGAATTTTCTCTGGCTTATGCCGAATATATCGAAATGGCAAAGGAGGGGAAATTAGCACTTTTCAAAAAACTTCCAGCACAGGAGCTTTATAGAGACTGTCTTATGAGACTTGCAAAGACAGGAAACTATCGATTCAACTTCAAAGATCGTCACAATGAATCAAATCAAGCTATGAGTTATAGTATGATTCACAGTTCAAATCTTTGTACAGAGATTTCTATTGCGAATAGCGAAAATAGTACTGCAGTTTGTACACTAGCCTCTCTCAATCTTCCGAGATTCGTTAATGCTCAAAAACTCAAAAAAGAAAACATAGAAACATTATCTCTCGAAGAAAAGCTCTCTCTCATCAATCGAGAAGAGATGAAAGAGACGATAGAAATAGGAATCCAAGCACTTGATAATGTTGTTGATGTGAACTTTTATCCATCACAGGAAGCTCAAAAAAACTCTTTGGATCTGAGACCATTAGGATTATGATTTATGGGATTAGCAGAGCTTTTTATCGATCTCGGTATCTCATATGATAGCTCAGAAGCTTTAAAACTTTCTGATCATATCGGAGCATTCATCTATAAACATGCCCTTGAAAAATCGATAGAACTAGGAAAAATAAGAGGAGCTTTTGCTGATTACGATGCCAGTAGATATCCTTATGAAGCCAGAAGAAATGCACTTTTATTAGCTGTAGCTCCTACAGCTTCGATCTCTTTGATTGCTGGTACATCAAGTACTGTAGATAGCTATTTTGCCAATGTGTATTCAAGAGAAACGCTTGGTGGTAAGTTTACGATCATCATCAAACAGCTTGTGGAAAAAATCAAAGAAAAAGGTCTACGAAATGATGACATGAGATCAAAAATTATCAATGCTGGTGGAAGTATCCAGCATATCAAAGAGCTTGATGGAGTAGTCAATAAATCTATTTTCAAGACAGCTTACGAATATTCTCCATCATGCCAGATTGATATAGCAGCTACTCTTCAGAAACATGTTGACCAAGCTATCAGTAGAAATATGTACCTCAAAGAGGAAAGTAGATCGACGATGTTTGATGTTTATGTCTACGCTCGAAAAGCTGGACTCAAAGGAACATACTACTGTTTCATAGAAAAAACTATCCAAGGAGAAAAATATACAGAATCTGTCAACAAGCGTGGAGAAAGAGCATGATTTGGTTCGACTACGACAGCATCAGTCTCTACTTCCTCAGCTCAGCCAGCAGCGAGATGATTTGGAGCGGCAGCCAGTAGCATCTCAGCATCTCAGCCATCAGACGAAATCACAGTCATCAAAAAAATCGCTGCAGAGCAAGAAGCTAACGATCTCAGCTCTATTGACTTCAAAAATGTCACCGACGAACAGAAAAAACTTATCGAACAAAAACTCATCTCTGAAAAATGAGCCGACTATGTCGAAAAATTAAAATCTGGTCAACTCTACGGCGACGCTTGCCCTACCAATCCATTCGAAAAAGTCATGTGCGAATCTTGCCAATAAGAAAAAATGAAAATTCTTATATAAAAAAATCCCCCAAACCGGGGATTTTTTATAGACCAAAAAATAATTTTCTATAGAGACGCAATTTATTGCGTCTATTTTTTTACAAAACCTGAGAAACATCATAGCCTTTGCTTTTACAGTAATCGAGTGCTTTAGCATAGATTTTATCGCAAGCATCGAGCCAAGCTTTGTCTCAGTCGCCTCTGGAGATAATTTCTTGGTATCGTTCTTTTCTTCTGAGGATTTCGCGAAGAGATGCGATGCTACAGATTTCGTCATTGGTCACGGCAAAGCCAGCACGATTGATTCCCATATCAGTCGGCGACTGGTAAGTTCTTACGAAATTATCAGAAGCTACAAATGCATCACTAATTTTCTTCAAAAGCTCAAAAGCTTCGACATCTCTGTTGTAGTTCACAGACTGCTCATTGTAAGCTTTGAGATGATAAGTGTCGAGACAGTTATAATCTCAGATGTCGACCGTCGCAGCTTCGTAAGCTAGGTTGATAGGATGTTCGACAGGCAAATTCCAGATCGGGAAAGTTTCATATTTAGCATATCAGCTATTGAAGCCCTTGTGAAAATCTCGGTACATTTGTCAGAGACACACTCACATTTTCCCGCTGTTGGAAGCAGCACCAGAAACTAAGACCAGATTTTTTGAAACAGGAATGTAGTCATCCTTTCCAAATCCATCATTACTCAAAATAATCTCAGTATTGTCAGGATAACCAGCCATCTTATATCTTTTAAAAACTTGCAACCCTATCGATTTCATCAGCCCGATAAAATGATCTATTTTTTTCTGATTATGCTCAGTATCATCACGAACAGACTTATTGATCACCACAAATGGAGTAAATCCGATATTTTTCTGCACCTCCAAAATCATCTGCAAAGCGTACTCTCCATAGTTGATATCACTATTGGAAAGCTGTCTATTACTCAAAATATCCTCATAATTTACACAAAAAATCATCTCTGCCACATCTCTCAGTGACTCAAAAATATTTTTCTTGGCATGCGGATCAAATCCAGGCAAAACTCTCGAAGCATGAGAATCTCGCATAAATTTGCCTCCAATTTCCAGATAAAGTCTGCCATTAAAATGAGAAATTCTCTCCTCAATAGCTCCCTTCTGCAGTTCAAAATACTTCTTCGCATCAAATCAAGCAACCTTATAGTCCATCGTATCCGTTGACTTCATCCACATTCTCTAAAAAACTAAATCTTTACCGCCCAATTATACCCAAATTTTCAATTATTACAAATTTTGAAAAAGTTTTATGCTGATGTGTTTGTAAATTATTCCCGACCTGCCCTCGATGAATATCGGGGTAAGACGCATCAATAGAGTCGATCGGGATTATTCTGGTTTTTGTCGAAGTGCGTAGGAAAAATCGTCATTGTCTGCTTTCCGATGCCTGAGTTCATCGAAGGTGGTTCATTCAAACATAAAAAACCCAAAGCCCACGAGCTTCAGACTTTTCATAACAGAATAAAACTATCTAGAAATCGTAGTATCAAAAACCACTTCAAGAATATCAAACCAAGTCATCTTGATTATTCGCTGGATTTTTTCAGTGTGATTGTCAAAAGAGAACAGTAGCTACTGCTAACCAAGCATTTCCAAGTATTTTAATTTTTTGTCTCTGAGAACTAGTATAGTTTTTAAGCTCATCAAGATTTCCAAGTT
>CALMTC010000006.1 GCA_937872535.1 uncultured bacterium | reverse complement strand
TTTGAAAAAATTTGAGTCTACACATCAAGCTGTGGTTCCGACATCCGACAAGCGAGATCCAGCGAAGCTCTACTTTATTAGTTTTCCAGAAAATTACTTTTTGTAAACCAGAATATTCCCGATATCGACTCTCTTTAAATGTCTCATCGGGATCACAAACATTTTGAAAGTGAAACTTTTTTACAGAAATACATTTTATGTGTATTTTTTTTGAAATGTAAATTAGATAGTGAGATGAGAGGGGGTGAAAGTTGGACAGATTAAAAATTTTTTTTACACTTTGATATGAAAATGTATAAATTTTACTACTTCATCATAAAGGATGCCAGAAAAAGATTTAAGTGCTCTGCACGAACGCGTACAAGGCTTAGCAGATAAGAATCTGAAAGTCGATAAGATTGGAAATTTGAAAACCAATGAGAATGAGAAACAGTTCGATAAAGATCTGGATAAATTTCTCAAAAAAATCGATCAGAAAAACGAGTATGATAAGCTCCAGCAGCTTGTTAATCAGCTCGATGAGTCGGAAGCTCAAGAGATAGTCGGCACAGTAGCTGGCTTCAAAGTTGAACTCAAAAAACTCAAGGATACCATTACTTCGAGAGATCAAGCTCAGATGAAGGAGCTTGCATCTTCTCCTATTTCAAAAAAACCTAAAAAAGAAATAATTTCTACTCAGACCTCAGAGCAAGATACTGCTGAAACAGCAGCTAACACAACTTCTGAAAGCTCTGAAAACCTTAATGAGAGAAGTTTTGAAAATATTTTGGAGACAGTAAAAGATGCCACGAAAAAAGATATAAGGAAAATTGATAAAGAAATTGATTTTGATGGTAATGATAAAGCGAAATGAGCAATTCAGGTCGTCAAAGAAAATGGCTACAATACTGTAGAAAATGTGGTAAAAACAGCTACAAACTATAAAGATTTTTGGAAAGAAATGGATGCTCTGGGATACAAAAAAACGACAACAAGATGACAATCTGAATATGAAGCGTGGAAATTACTCTTTGGGAAATATGCTCCGGCAGCAAAAGAAATTTTTGGTATCAAGCAAACTACTCCAGAGAAAAAACCTACAAAAACTGAGAATACTCATACTACTACTGAAAATCAAACGCCCAATACTACAACCGACAGTCAGTCAAACAATACTACTGAAAACAGTAACCAACATAGTAGCGAAAACTCTGAAACGACTGAAAATATAACAAATAATCAAACTGAACATTCTGGTGAAACTACAGAAGAAACAACTAATACTACAGCCGAAACTCACCAGGAACAGCTCGTTACCTGAGATGAACTTGTTAATAATAAAGTGGAATATACTGTCGACAATCAAGGTACAGCACTGAAATATAATATTCCAAATAGCTATCTTGGAACGATTGATAATATGAAAAAGACTCTGAAAGGAGCTGATTTGACTGATCGTTATAGAGATGCAAAACGCGATATCAACCAAGCTATCGCTGGAATTCTTGATAGAAAAAAATCTGAAGTAAGAGGAATCAATCGAGGTGAATTACCTAAAATTATGGAAAAAATTCTCAAAAATCCACAATACTTTAGTATACTTCAAAAAATGCAGGCTGGAGCTCTTTCTGGTCACGATCTCAAAGATACCTTCAACCAGGATCATATCGATATGAAGAGACGAAAAAAAGTCGCAAAACTTCTCAATGAGGTAAAAAATGATCCTAACTGGGAAAGAATAATCGATATCAACAACCATAAAGGACTCGATTATACAGCAGCTTATAATACTGAACAAATGCTTAATCTCGTTCTCAGAGAAGATTATCAAGGTAATAATGAAACAGCGAGATATGCTATTAATGAAAATAATGTACTTCTTTTCTTGTGTGACTATGACAGCAATGGTTTCGTGAATTCATCAAATGAGTCAAAAGGTGAAAAAGGCCTCAAGAAAAAAAGAGATACTGCAGCGATCATGGGTGAGCAGCTCTATGCAAACTTTTTCGAGTTTGGAAGTAAAAAACAAGATCCAGAAACGGGCGACCGAGAAATGATCGATGGACCAGAAACAAGCAGACTTCTTCATAATATCTTGGTAGGAGTACAAACTTCTAGTACGAATCCAATTCTCAGAAAAAACATAAATCTGGCTATCGATTCCTTTAAAGGAAAAATTATGACTCGTAAAGATTTTTTGATGATCTTGAGAGCAAATCCAGATATCAAAGATCATATCAAAAATAAAGCGAGCTTCATGAACGAATTTGTAAAAGATAACGGTGTCACTGGAAGAGCAAAAGTCGATGCTTCTGATCTCTTCTGAAGAGATAGAATGGAATCTAATGCTAAAGCTGATGCCTATCAGAAAGATTGGCTTTTCCAAGATAACTCAAAAGAGATGGAAAAACTTTTCCAGCAAATTCCTCCAGAACAGTATAAACTTTTTGCAAAGATGTCAGAAAGTGAAAGCTTGGCTGTCAGAAAAAGTATCACTGCCAGATTTATGCAGATTACAAATTTTTTGATTGATACAGTTTATATGAAATTTGGCCCTGAGCATGATGAACTTCTTGCAGATTTGTTTGAAAAGGGAGAATTTGGTGTAGCTAATAAGAACTTACTTAATAACCTCAAATGATGAACAAAAATCCAGGACTATACCAAAGATCCAAAAAATAAAAAAACTGTACTCGCTAATTTCATCAGAGAAAGCCTACAACCAGGACTTGGAATCGCTTTTGACAAAAGCGGAAAACCGATCCTCTGAGTGGGAGTCAACTATGAAAAACTTTCAAAAGATCTGGGAGATAAATTTAAAACTGGCGCTAATTTCTCATTCAATTTTTGACAAGGAGAACTCTATGCTGGTGTTGATGTCGGTGGTGCTTTGCAAGTAAATCGTGAAGAACTCACAAGACTCAATAATATTGGAGCTATACCCGTCAAGAGATTTGGAGCGGAAGCTGGAGCTTTTGCGAGTACGAAAGAAAAACGAGATGTCTATATCGGAGCTTTCTATGAAAGAGACTTGGCAGCTGGTATCGAACAGCAGGCTCAAAATCTCGATACTTTGGCGGTGGCACTTTTTGGCGTGAGAGAGTGAGATGACTTCTTGTATGATGGGAAAATGACAAAAGAATCTGTAAAAGGATTTCTCTTGTCGAACATCGAAAAATATAAAACCATGATTTCTGGTAATTGAAGAAATGAAAAAAGAAAAAACAACTGGCTTTTTGACTGAAGATCTCAAAGTGAAATAAATACTATGATTTCTGACATCACTAATTCTATGGAATCTGAACATGTATTTGATAATCCACAATTTGTAAATGCTTCACCAGCAGGGAAAGGTCTTATCCTGAGAAATATCATGGCAATGTACAGAGCAGGACTTATTGAACAGTATAGAGAAAATCAGTATGAAAGACTTGGTCACGGAGGTCCAAAATTAACTAAACTCGGTGTTAGATTTTCACTCAAAGAACTCATTAGAGGAAATTTTTCTAGTCTTTTGACCGTGAAATTTTCTTCGTTTTCAAATAGATATGTCGCTGATATCGACAAAGAAATCTTGATTATGAATGATATCAATACTGGAGGATCTCTAAAGTCGGTACCTTGGGAGAAAAAAGAAACGCAAAACACCACTGAGTGAATCGCTGAGAAACTCAGCTCTCAGCTGGCTATCAATGGTCTGATCGTAAAGGCCAATCCTGATGGAAAAACTGTAAACCTAGAAATGAAAAATGGACAAGCTCTGAACTCTGTTCTTAACATGAGATATACCAAAGAAAGTCAGAATTGATTTTCTTACGATGGAAATAAATTAACGCTCGGAAATGTTGGTGATATTAATATTTCGAAAAAGTTTGAAAGAGGTCAGTACCGCGTTTACTTGACTCTGGGAGATATTTCATCTCAAGAAAAAACTCCTGAACTTTTGGGAATCGCTGGTGAAACTGGATCAAAAACTCCTGAAAATCTGGATTCCATCCTTCAAGCAAAACAAAAAAATGTCTCATTGTCTGAGATGCTTGGAAAAGAAAATTTTTCTGCTGAGGCAAAAAATGATATTTCAAAAATTATTTCTCCTGATGGAAAACTACAGAATTCTGGTGAAAACTATAGATTTGACGATATTGCCAGTAGTATGATTGGTAAAAAATTCAAGGAATGAAGACTTTCTATCCAGAAACAAGCTGATGGAACAGTTGATATCCGCTATATAGCTGAGCCAAAAGGAAAATTCACTCTTCAGTATGAAAAATTTGGTCAGTCAACAGAGAAAAAAGTTACACTTGCAAAAATTAAAACTGAAATACTTGCGAAGTTTCCAGATAATATTTTTGGAAAAAAAGCAAAAGAGTATGTTTCTAGCCAGCTTGTAGAAAAAGATGGAAAAGTTTACTACAAAAAAGGTGATACTGAACTACTCTTGCCTCAGAATGGTGAGTTAGTTTTCACTGAAATGAAAAATGGTACAGTTTCTGTGGAACATTCTTCTACTGAATCTACAAAACTTGCTATCGTTTATCAGAAAGAATGAGCTACTCGTAAATCTGAAAATAGTACTACTGAAAATCTTGGAAATATAGAGTTTCAGCCGACTGATAAAGAACTCGAAGCTATGCTGAAAGGCATCGAAAATAGTCACTATGATGAGCTTTATAGTCTGACGAGAAATTCTAATAGTAAAAGTGAAACTATCTGATCTACAAAAAATACAACTCACTTCTCTGAATTTATCAGAAAAGCTTCAGTATATCATGCAGCAGACACAACTAAGGACCAATTAGTTGGTGGATTTGAATACAAAGCAGCTCTTTGGCATATGAGTAAGATTCTCGAACCACAAAAAAATGGGTGGGCAAACGAACTCTATGCTCAATGCACCAATCCTAACCTAGATGAGAAGCAGCTTGCCTATCTCGTTAATAGACTAAAATCTATTACTGCTGTTTCTAAGTTTACTGTTGATAAATTTGGATCGCTCGATTACAGAGCTAAAAAAGCTAATGAGTATCTCGATGCTCTCAAAAGACCTGATCTTAAAACTATTGCTGAAAAACTTGTGAAAAATTTCACAGTTGAAGACTGGGCAAAACATCAGAAAACATTTTTTGATATCGCAAAACAGAGTGGTTCACGAGAACTCTATCATCTTTTGAGACCACTTTCTTCAATGTTTAATATGAGAATCAATGGATATAATGAGATTCTTGGTAGAGAACCTGGCGATATGACAAATCTTTTCAAAGAGTACAGAACAACACTTCATAACACTGTAAAAGATAAAAATACTTGGAAACAGGAATCAGTAAACGATATCATGGGCTTCACAGCTTACTATAGAGCAGCGAATGCCGAAGGTAAAAGGTTCTCTTTCACTCAGCCTGGACCTGTAAAAATAGTAGAGTGATCTGAAATCACTATCGGCACTAAAGATCAAGATAGCTTTAAAAAATGGTTTCTCCAAAAAATAGAAAATAATGTCGTAGATCGTCAAATGGCTATCGATGCTGTAAAACAAAAACTTGGAGATAAAATTAAACTGGATGATAACCAGATAAAAAATCTTTTGGAAAATGGAGAATTTAAGACTACAGATGGAAAAACTGTTAAACTCAACAGAACTATGGTGGGATATCTGGCTGGAGAATGTGCGAATGAGTCATTTGGTATGAAAGTCGAGTCTATCACGATAGAGACTTCTTCAAGTGAAGGCTGAGACTCTGATAGTGTCTCATGATCTCTTGAAAGCGGCTCATGAAGACCTCTTTACGAAGCAAGCAACACACTAGAAAACCCTGTATCAGCAAGACTCTCTCTCGGTGGCTCTCTGAACAAAGCTGTTCACAATTCAGACTATGATATCCGTACGAAACAGCATGATTTGAATGTACAGACTAAGGTAAATGCTAGTTTTAAGAAAACACCGAAGGATAAAGTTCGACAACCACCTATTATTGGCCAAACAAATAATACTTGAGGTTGAAGCGAAACTCAACAGCCTACATGAAATCCATGAAATGATACTTGAGGTTGAACAGGTGAAGGAGGTTCCGGTATCGGTAGTCAAGGATGAGGCCGTTAAGATACATAAAATTTATTTTTGTAAACATTATATCCAATGAAATTATTACAATGGTTGCTCATTATTTGACTTATTTGATTGTTTCTCTTATGATTATTTATGATCAAAAAAACTCCTATAATTGATTCTTCAAATCATTGAGAAGGATCATGATGAAATTCGATACTGGAAACACAATGAACAAGATAAATTTATTCTCTTACTAAGTTATCATGAGAATCCAATGGCTTAAAAAGTTATGATTATCTGCTTTTATTCTCTTATCTTTATTTGGATATTCTAATGCTCAACAGTGGTATAATGTGAGCACTCTTTCTAATATTCAAAAAGATTTCATCTATAGCCAGTCTTGTACTGAATTGGAAGATGCCATAGTTTATAGTTGAGAATATGGAATATATTTGAATTATTTTCAAAATCCTGCTGGAAACCCAGGTCCTTACTATCTCCATACTTTTAGACCTTTTGGTAGTGGATCGTATTTTTTGTTCAATAATAGTATCAATCCAGCTAATGGAAATAATGATTTTATTATCTTCAATAGACCATATCTCTCTGCTAATAACTGGGCAGTTCAACCTTGACAGAAAGTAAGACATCTTACAACTGCGGAAGAAATATGAGGTTCTAGTTATTTTCAATTTTGAAGTTGGTTCTTTAATACCCCTAAAGTTATTAATGTCGCTGGCATCATTCCTTCTCAACAAAATACAACATTTGCTAATCCAAACTATAGAAATGCTGGGCATCCTAGTACTCCTACATCAGCACCTAATTATGATTACCAAATCAGATCCCTCACTCTTTTTGATACAGATAATAATCAGAATTCAACTAATGATAATAGTGTTCTTGTTGCTTGTCTCAATCTAAGAGTTCAGTGGTGTGGAGATGGAATATTAACATGAGCAAAAGGAGAAGAATGCGAACCATCAGTACCATCTTCTATCCCAGCTGGATATAGCTGTAATGCTCAATGTAAACTCGTGCAACTTCCTGCTCCTACTTGTTCAGCGAGTATCGTGACTCCATCAGTAAATCCTGGTGCTTCATTTACTCTCACTTGGTCTTCTACTAATACGACTTCTGTTTCTAGTATTACAGCTAATCCTACTATCGGTGGATTTCCTCTTACTAATGTAACAACCAATGGATCTCAACAATTTACTGCTCCGACTACTCCTGGAATTTATAATATTACTGTCAATGCTGCTGGTGCTGGTGGAACTACTCAGTGCCCTGCTCAGCTTACTGTCATTGCTCCTGCTCCTACTTGTTCAGCGAGTATCGTGACTCCATCAGTAAATCCTGGTGCTTCATTTACTCTCACTTGGTCTTCTACTAATACGACTTCTGTTTCTAGTATTACAGCTAATCCTACTATCGGTGGATTTCCTCTTACTAATGTCGCTACAAATGGATCTCAACAATTTACTGCTCCTACTACTCCTGGTATCTATAACATCACTGTTAATGCTGATGGTGCTGGAGGAACTACTCAGTGCCCTGCTCAGCTTACTGTTAATGCTTTCCCTGCTCCAGTTTGTAACTCATTGAATGCGACGCCTGCTTCTGGACTTCCAGGGCTTGTTTCTCAACTCAACTGTACAGCAACAAATGCTACAAGCTCAACTATTCAAATAACTGGCCCAAACTGATACTCTCAAACTATCAATGGATTTAACTGATCAACAAATTCTCTGACTGCTCCTGGAGCTTATACTGCTACTTGTGCAGTATCTGGAAATGGTGGATCAAATGTCTCAAGCCCTGCATGTTCGACTACTATCAATGTAAGCTCGTTTCCTGCTCCGACTTGTAATTTCACTATCCAGGGGGCATCGACTGTCACAGCTGGACAGATTACTACCTTGACATGGAATACAACCAACTCTACTCAAGCTGCAATTACTGCACAGCCAAATTTTTCTCCATTTACTTACGCCGTCCCTGGTGCACAGTTAGCAAATGGACAACTTCAATTCACAGCTCCTGCTTCTGCTGGAACTTATAATTTATCTTTGGTAACTACTGGTAACGGTAATCAAAGAATTGTTTGTCCTGCTATCCTTACAGTAACTCCTGCTGGCACTCCAGATCTCTGGATTATTAAAGATGCTACTCCAACTTCTAGCATCTCTGGTGGTATCGTCACTTTTACTATCAGATATGGAAATAGTGGAACAGTTGCTTCTACTGGTGTAAAAATCACAGATATTTTACCTCTTGCTACTCAGTTTACTTATATAAGTTCAAATCCTGCAGGAAATACAGTTTGAAATACAATTGAATGGACTATTGGAACACTCAATCCTGGTCAACAAGGTACTATCATCTTGACTGGTAGAGTTTGACCTATCTCTTGACCTGCTACTTTGACGAATACTGGTACTATTTCTGGTAGCACTCCTGAAATCAATCTTTCTAACAATACCGATACTGCTATCGTCAGTATACCTGGAGATTCAGATCTTTGGATTAGAAAAACTGCCAATAAGCAGTACGCAAAAGCTGGTGAAGTAGTTACTTACCAAATTACCATCGGAAATTCTTGACAAAGTATAGCTAATAATGTCGGAGTTCTTGATTATATGCCAAAAAATATCAAATTTATTTCTGCTGTAAGAAACCCTTCAGTAGGTACTTTTAGCACTGGTTTTACAATAATTGGTAACACTATTGCTGAAATGTTTACTCGAACTGGTTTTAATCTCAATCCTGGTCAAACTGCAACTATTACAGTGACTGCTCAAGTTATAGGTGCTGAATGTCAATATATGATGAACTGGTCTTATGTTTATGCAAATATCACTGGTGATTTTGTTGGTAGTGCTGAAGATCAATCTTCTGCAACAGTGCTTTGTAGTGATGCTGATGTTCGAATCAAAAAAACTGTCAGCACTGGAACTGTATCCTCTGGAAGCGTGGTCACTTATATCATTGACTTTTGAAATTCTGGTGGAACTATAGCTACTGGTGTTGTCGTAACTGATATTTTACCCGCTGGATTGACTGGAATTACTTTTACTGGTCAAGTTTATGGCTTTATTTACAGGATATTTGATCTAAATCCAGTTCATAATGCTGCTGGTACAAATCCTGCTGGCACTCCTATCATTTCTCTTTCTGGAGGGAATACTCCATCTAACTCTGGTGTTTTCAATTCAGGAAACAATCCTGTTCGTAATACTGGGAACAATAGCAATACTCTTTCATCGTTTTCTGGTGGAAATACTCCTATTAGTCCCACTATCCCTAATTTGGAAGTAGTTACTTTTACTGGGGGAAATATTTTGTCGTTTTCTTCTATTACTAATCCTGTTGGCAGAACTCTTACTGGTTCTTTTAGTGGGTCACAGATTATCATCCCTGTAGGAGATCTCTATCCTGGTCAAACGGGCAGAATCATTATTACTGGAATTATTTACTGAAATTTTTCTCAGTATACAAATACGGGAATCATCTCGACACCAACTCCTGAAGTAACAACTGGCAATAATACTTCTGTAGTTACTTCTACTGGGGGGAATCCAGATGTTTATGTTTTCAAAGCAACTGACAAAACAATTGCTTCTTCATGAGAAAATGTAACATTTACTATTAGATATGGAAATAGCGGTCTTGTGACAGCTTATGATGTTGTTTTACAAGATATCTTGCCGACTGGATTACAGTATCTTAGTATTTCACCTTCTCAAGCTTACCCAAGTATTTTCTGATCAGGTTGGAATCTCGGTACACTTACTCCTGGACAGCAAGGCACTATCATTCTCACCGGTAAAGTACTTATACAAAGTGGCTTGCTCATCAATACTGCAATTATCAATGCAAGTGGCGATACAAATACTGGAAATAACATTTCACAAACTGGTCTTGTTCTTTGAGATGCTGATATGTGGATTACTAAAGTGGCTAATCCTACTACAAATGTTTCTAGTATCACCAATGCTATAGTAACATTTACTATTAGATATGGAAATAGTGGTGCTATAGTTGCACAAAATGTAAGAGTGACTGATATTTTACCTGCTGGATTTGATAATTGGTCTGCAACTCCATCACCTGATGGCAACATCATTACCAATTGATGGACTATTGGTTCGGTCAATCCTGGTCAACAAGGCGTAATCGTCTTAACTGGTAGATATATTGGTTCAAATTCTACAACTCAAGTTCTTACCAATACAGGTATCGTTAGTACAACAACTCCTGAAGTAACAACTGGCAACAATGTAGCTACTGCTCAAGTAGAAACTGTAGCTTGGGTGTGTGGGAATGCTATCATCGATCCAAATGAACAGTGTGATCTTGGAGCTCCAAATGGTAGAGGACCTGGAAACGGAGTAATCCCATCTGGTCAGCCTTATGCTGGACAGTCTTGTAATCAATGTTTGGCTTATGTGAACAATATCCCAGTCTGTGGTAATAATATTGTAGAAATGGGTGAACAGTGTGATCTTTGATCTGGAAATAATAATGCTACTCCAGTACCTGGAATGCAATGATATACTTGTACTTCTCAGTGTCTTCTCAATCAAAATAATCAGCCAGTAGCTTACAATCCTCCAAGATGTGGATATGTAGATGTCAGCTCGACGAATACAAATTCTCTTTCTGTACAGTCTGGAGAAATCGTGCCATTCTACCGAGATGTAGAAGAAAATAATTTCTCTGATAGTTGTAATTCTTCTAGTAAAGGATATATCAGAAGAGGTAGTTTGACTTGTGATTTTGCTGTTTTTAATGGACTTAATCCAGAATATGATTATTCATGAAATCAAGGAAGTGGATTTAGAATAAGAAATGTATCTTGTAGACCGAGAGAAATTGGGCTTGGTATTTCTTCTCAGACGGTGACGAATTTTGGAAATATTCCACTATTTAATCATATGGCTCAGAGAAATATTCCAATCACGAGAGATGGTGAATACTACTTTGCTCTTGATCCTCAGTTCTTTGGAGGAATTCTAGGAGAATACAAGCTTAGTCTCGAACAAATTAACTACGAAGTATGTAATGGAACTGGTTTTGAAGCTAAATCTTTTGATAGAAGAGTTTGTCAGGCAAACTTTGCTGTGACTAAACCGTACTTGATGCAAAGATGAGGTCTCAGTAATGTAACTAACACTGACTTGAGAGACTTTTCTACTCTCAGAGGTGCGAGTTTCGTTGATGAGTTTGAAGTGAGAAATGTGACTACAAACTCTTATGATGGCGGACAAAACTTGAGAAATATTATGAGTTCATTTGTAGAAGTTCAAAGGAGAATAGCTGTTTCTTCATCTCTCCCAGCTTCACTGAATGGTGCTGTAGGAGATGTGAAAAAAGTACCATCTAAGGAAATCTATATTATTGAAAACAGTAATTCTAACTCAATCAATGCGATAACCAATGGTTATCACGATAAACCTTACACAGTAATCGTACCAAATGGAAACCTCGTCATCAAAGGGAATCTCAGATGAAATGGTATGTTTATCGTGCCAAATGGGACCATCTATTTTGATACAACAGACTGTGATACTCAACAAGTAGTAAATGGTATCTTTATAGCTGGAAATCAATTTGATACGACACCTAACTCAATTCTTGCTAATAGATCAAATATCGTGAAAAATACTGATCTCAAAACTGGTCGATGTACAGATGGTAGACTAAAAGTAAATGGTATCCTCGCTGGTAAATGAGTAACTAATCTGATTAACAACAGAAGATCAGCACTCAATCAGTGGTTCCTCTACGATGGTTCAGTGTCTGGCGAAGAAGATGATAATCTATGGCTGAGAAGAAGACAAGATGTTTATGAAGGCGCGTCTCTCCTCATTGAAACAAATACTTCACTCCGATCGAATCTTCCTCCTGGAGCATCTGAATTTAGCTCTGTGTTTGAAGTTCTAAAAAGATAATCTATAGAAAACCCCTGCTTTTTGTGGGGGTTTTTCTTCTGAAAAAATTTTTATTCTGCATTGATATATTTTTTGCAGTTACCAGAAAAATAAATTTAAAAAAAGCGACTGAGAATTTCTAGCCGCTTTTTAGATATTATATTATATTTTATTCAATTTTTAGCTTTGAACTAAAAAAAGTTTTTTTATTATTTATCAGAATCAGGTAAAGACCTTGATTCCAAGAGTCTTGGATCTCGAAAGAGTTTCCATAGCCTCTGTAGATCGCTTTCCCCATGAGATCATAAATCTCAATCTCTGCTGTAAAAGGCAATGTTATTTTATCCCCAGCTTTGGCTGGATTTGGATACATGGAGAGCTTTTCATTGAGAACTTGATCATCGGTCGCTGTAATGAGTGGGCCTTTTATCTGCATGGCCCAACCATCCCAATTGCCGTGATTACCTGTCACATTTCCATTGTTCGACTTAGAAATACCTACAATAATATAACTATTATTTGACATTTCTTTAATCATCATTGGCTGATCAGCGTTGGTACCTCCATAGCTTTTTTGCCATTGGATGGCCCCAAGATTGTCTATTTTTACTATCCAGTAATCCCAATCGCCATTATACCACTGAGTTGGAATTACATCTCCATTGTTTGATGAAGAAGAAGCACTAAATATATATCCCCCATCACTGGTTTGAGATATACTAGTAGGATCATCGTAGCCGGATCCTCCGTAGCTTTTTTGCCATTGAATGACACCAAGACTATCTATTTTCACTATCCAAATATCACTATACCCTTTATTGAGAGTGGTGATATCTCCATCATTTGATTCAGTATAACCGGTGATTATATAACCACCATCTGATGTCTTAGAAAAAGATCTTGCGAGATCGTTAGCAGATCCACCGTAACTTTTTTCCCACTGCAGATTACCTAAATCGTCTAACTTAATTATCCAGTAATCATGAGCCCCATGATTTCCACTAATATCCCCATTATTTGCAGCGGAGCACCCTAGCACAATATAACCTCCATCACTAGTCTTTTCTATACCAATACCATCATCATCACTATCACTACCAATGGACTTTTGCCACTGAATAACACCAGTAGAACTAAGTTTTAATAGCCAGCAATCACCTCCCCCATGACTACCAACAACATCACCGTCAGAAGAGTTAGCAGTCCCTACAACGACATAACCACCATCAGAAGTTTGTTTGACATCATTTAAATAATCACGATAAGAGCCTCCATAGCTTTTTTGCCACTGTAGATTACCAAGACTGTCTGTTTTTAGGATCCAGACATCGCTCTGTCCTTGACATATACTATCAACATCACCATTGCTCGAATGACTAAGCCCCACTACAATGTAACCTCCATCAGTAGTTTTTTCTATTGCATATGACCCGTCGGTCAATGCCCCTCCAAATGATTTTTGCCATAGAATATTCCCTGCTGTGTCTGCCCCGATTAACCAAACATCTTCAAGTCCATGATGAACAGTGGCATCATAATTTGCAGCACCAGAATTACCACAATAAATGTATCCTCCAGGTATTGCTTGAAAATCCATAAGATAATCAAACCCAGTAGTACCATAACCTTTTTCCCACAGCAGTGTAGGAACTTGAGCAAAAGCTTCAAGCGTAAATAAATACGCCAATAAAAGCAATAAATACAATCTCTTATTTTTCATAACTTTATTTAACACCCTTTATGGTGTTTGTTCGATATAAATATAAAAAAATATAAGTCAATCTTTTTTACAAAAAAATCTGAAGCTAATCAGATTTTTTCTTTATTATGAAGATAATTTAGTATTTTTTAATGGTGGGCGATATAGGACTCGAACCTATAACCCCCTGAGTGTAAATCAGGTGCTCTCGCCAATTGAGCTAATCGCCCATTAAATTTTTTTAATTTGACCCTACGGGGAATCGAACCCCGATTGTCCCGATCAAATCGGGATGTCCTAATCATTAGACGAAGTCATAAACTTTTTTACTTCTTCTTTGCTTTTATATTTTTTCAACTTTATTTCAAACTCTCTTGCTTCTTTATATGTCTCATATCTTTTGAAGTATAGTAGTTTGAGTGGTCTATAACCCTTTGTTGATCTGACTCATCATCTCTTATGCTTATCAAATCTTGTTTCTACATTGCGAGTTGATCAAATGTAGTATCAACCGTTGTTGAGCTCTAAGATGTAAACAAATCAATGAATTTCTGCCATCAAATTTTATAGATAATTTTAACTGACCCTACGGGGAATCGAACCCCGATTGCAGGATTGAAAGTCCCGTGTCCTAACCGTTAGACGATAGGGCCTCTGCTAATCTTTGTTTTTCTAACTTTCTAACTACTCGATTGTCCCGATCAAATCGGGATGTCCTAACCGTTAGACGATAGGGCCATCTGCGTATTGAGATAGTTTGGTAATGAATGGCGGAACCGACGGGGCTCGAACCCGCGACCTCCCGCGTGACAGGCGGGCGTTCTAGCCAACTGAACTACGGTTCCATATATCATCTTATATTATTATTTTCTTTGGAAGAAAGCCGACTACTGGATTTGAACCTGTAACCTACCGCTTACAAGGCGGTTGCTCTACCGTTGAGCTAAGTCGGCACATTACTCTTCACTAAGGAAGAGCTGAGCAAACTAATCTTGCTGTCTTTGAGAAAGCATAACTAGTCTTGACTTTTTTCTTGCAGCATTATTTCTATGAATAATGTTTTTCTGAGATGCTTTATCTATAACGCTAAATGCTTCTGACAAGATTGTCTGTACATCTCTGTCTTTTACTACAAGAGATTTTTTAGCACTTTTTAGTGTTTTTTTCAATTGTATTTTGAGAGGAGCTCTTAATTCTGTGAGTGTTCTTGATCTTTTTAGTGCTTTTTTGGCTGCTTTCGTAAGAGGCATGGAAACAAAAATAATAGATAATAAAGTGTAACGATTTATTAGGATAGCCTAATGGCTCCGAGGGTGGGGCTCGAACCCACGGCCAATTGGTTAACAGCCAACTGCTCTACCGCTGAGCTACCTCGGAATAGAATTCTTTTGGCTCGCAATATGACTTATAGTCAAGTTCTTTACGATTTCAAATGATTTTGTCTTATTTTTAGGAACTTACCGGGAACAGGACTTGAACCTGCACGCCATAAGCACTGCGTTCTAAGCGCAGCATGTCTACCAGTTCCATCATCCCGGCATTTAACTATTTTAACGAGTCTCCCATTTTGGGAAACTAGGATTCGAACCTAGATAAACGGATTCAGAGTCCGTTGTCCTACCATTAGACGATTTCCCAGCCTCAATTTTTTCTCGTTTTCTTTGTTCAAAACTTAATCTTGCGGAGAATGGATTCGAACCACTGATCTGTCCGATTTTGATCGGACCGAGATACCCTTCTCTACGCTACAGGTCTTTTTTTTCTATGAACTCTTCTATAACTTTTCTGCTTTTCATTTTTTTAAGGTGGATTTCTTCTCTTCTTGCCTCTATTAGACTTTCATAAGTTTTATGTCACACTAATGCAAGTGGTCTCATTCATTTTGTTGCCTTGGAATGTCATCAATAGTGTTTCTCTAATCTTCTTTCAAGATTGTTGGTACTACCAACATAATAACGACCATTTGATCAGAGCAACACATAAACAATTCACATTACACATTTGAGAATAAACCATCTTGCGGAGAATGGATTCGAACCACTGATCTTCGGGTTATGAGCCCGACGAGATACCACTTCTCTACCCCGCATCTTACTTTTTTATTCTCTTCTGCTACCACTTATC
>CALMTC010000005.1 GCA_937872535.1 uncultured bacterium | reverse complement strand
TTTGATATTTTTCATACAGATTTTGTAGTTTCATTTCTCTCTTTTATCTATTTAATTATATTTGTCAATATGTTTTGTTTGTGTTTTTTGTTTGTGTTTTTTTGTTATTTGTTTACCCTTCTCCACTACTCATCTGCATAAAAAAGCAGAATAAAAATTTTTCCTGTTTTTTTCTTTGAAAAAAAATTTTTTATGAGTATGGTGGGGCAGGAAATTTATTTTTTGATTATATGAAAATGACATTTGTATTACCAGAACTTAGTTATGGTTATGATGGTCTCGAACCGTTTATTGATAAGGAGACAATGAGTATTCATCATACTAAACATCATCAAACTTATATTGATAAGCTCAATACCGCTCTTAAAGAAAGCGAATTTGCGAGCTGAGCTTTGGAAGATTTGCTGAAAAAACTAGATCAGATTCCTGAAAATATCAGATGAGCGGTGAGAAGTCATTGAGGCGGACACTATAATCATAGTCTTTTTCGAAAGATGATGAAACCAGGTGGTTCTCAGATAAGTTCTCCACTTTTGGAAAAAATCACTGAGAGTTTTGGTGGATTTGAGCAGATGAAAAAACTTTTTAATGATACAGCGTTGGCGACTTTTGGGAGCTGATGGACTTGGCTCGTGAAAAAAGCTGATGGTTCATTAGCGATTTACTCTACACCAAATCAAGACTCGCCGATCAGCAAGTGAGATACTGAGCTTCTTGGAGTAGATGTATGGGAACATGCTTACTATCTCAAGCATCAAAATCGCAGAGCTGATTATCTCGAAGCTCGATGGAATGTGATCGACTGGGATTTTGTAGCTTCTAGACTGTAAGGAAGTACTAGGAAGGTCATAATTTACTGACTATCCCTTCGATAAACTCAGGGAACGGTAGGTAAACTCAGAGATCCACAAGCAAGGCTACTAAAAACTCGTCGTTGCGAGTGAAACGAAGCGATCTATTGTAGGCAATAAAATCTTGTATTCTTATAATTCTTTAAAACCCTCTCCGGGTGGCCATACTTTTTTGTCATTGCCACAAAAAAGTATGCAAAAAAATGCTAGCCAACGCAAAATCTCGTCTTTACTCTCCTCCTTGCTCCTTGACTACTCACCATATTTTTTCTTGAGTTCTACCGACTCACCATCAAAGGATCGTCTCGTTTTTTTTCTTCTACCACGAAGTTGGACCTCAGACAAGGTTGCGTTGGCGAGGATATCTAGTGATCTTTTATTTCTTCAATCTTTTTCCTCCCATGAAATTTTTTGGAAAAAAATGGCGAAGGCCGACTGGCTTGATTTTTTTGGCTGGCTGTGTTTTGCGAGTGATCGATTTTTTTCAGCTGGCTTCCTTGGAGCTGAAAAGCTGAGAGGCAAACTGACATACTGAAATAGTCACTACTGACCAGCTGAGCTGAGAGTATTTGAGTGGTTTAGTTATCGTTACTTGAGAGCTTTTGAGCTCGCCAAAAAAAAGTTTTCCGAGGCGAAATGAAATCGTCAACAGACAAAATCATCTCGATGGCTGGATTTACTCGATCACTGATGATAAAATCAAAAAAACACTTCAGATGGTAGCTTCAAAAAATGGCATTAGATTGATTGCAGAAAATAAAATTTATCAGTGAAGTAAAAAAGAGGCGAAAAAGTTGGTGGATTTTTTTGAAAAAGCTGGAATCGACTATCGCAGCGATGATGCACTTGGAACTAATTTTGTCCATGCAAAAACTTTTATCTGAGATCAGGATTTTATTATTCAGACTGCCAATCTCACCCATTCATCTTTTGAAAATAATAGAGAGTTTTTTTTCGTGTCGAAAAACCCGATTATCAAAAAAAATCTGGAAGAACTTTTTGCTCAAGATCGGAACGGAACCACACTTAAACCTGAAGAAATCCATCCGAATCTCCTTTTTTGTCCGATAGACTGTAGAGCAAAAATCGAAACACTCCTCCAGTCTGCTCAAAAAAGCATTTTGATTTACAACCAGTACATCACTGATGATCGTCTTCTGGAAATCATAAAAACCAAGACTCATCTGCCGATAAATATTATTCTCACTGACGATGATGACAATCAAAAACTACTCGACTATTTTGGTGAAAAAATTATCAAGCTCATCAAAAAAATGAGGATTCATGCTAAGATGATACTGGTTGATGATCGTTTTCTCGTTTTATCGAGCATCAACTTTTCTGCTAATTCAATGGATAACAATAGAGAAATTGGCATCATTCTTACTGATCCAACACTTATTTCTTCTTTTAAGAAAATTTTTTATTCTGACTGGAACTCATAGAACCATTGAAAATCTTTTCTAAAAAGCTAAAAATTCTTTACTATGGATACGAGGCAAAGTCGTCGTCCCTACAAAACAGTAAAAAACTTTTTAACTTTGAGCAAGACTGATACAATGCAATCTCATAATTTCTTTCAGTCAACCGTGCGAAAAAATCTTAATGAAACTGTTTACTGAAATAAGATCTTTCAGGCAGTTTTGCTGTGAAAAAATTATCGATGAGTTATCAAAGAACAGAAACGAGGGCCTTTTGTCTTTAAGTGGTTTCAAATCTTAGGGGTAGAGTTTGGTGCGGATCTTTGAAATTTGAAAAAACTGCGTCAAGAACTTACTGAACTGAAAAAAAAACTGGCAAGCGATCGAAAGTGTCTGTTTTTACAGCTTTGAATCATTGATCCTATTGCTACTTTCCCATCTGAACAGATCAAGGAAGAACAGTTTAGCGAGACTATTAAAAAACTCCGTTGCGAGGTCGAGAAAAACATCACTCAAAAACTTCATTTTCTGGTTGCTTTTAGAGAAAATCTCCCACCATCAACTATCGTTCTTGATCTGAGTAAAAGTATAGAACAGCTCGAGGCTGGCATGAACCAAAGCTGCAGACAAAGAGTAAGAAAAGCAAGCAAACACAATCTTTTTTTCTCGATAGCTCAAAAAGATGAGCGAGATATTTTTTATGATAAATGGAAAGAAATTTCTCTAGAAAAATGATTTCATATCATGGGGAAAAAAACTTATCAGAAATTTAAGGAATATGTCGTTGAAAACCAGATTTGAGATTTATTTTTAGCGAAAAAGTGAGAAGAAATCGTAGCTGGTACGATCTGTATCAAAGACCACTCTTCGCTGATTTATTTGTATGGAGCTGCTGATAGACATTATTGAAATATCTGAGGACATCAGTTTTTATTACATGAGATCACAAAACGAGCCAAAGAAAACGGCTACTGGTTTTTTGATCTGTTTGGTGGAGCTCCAACTGGTTTTCCAGACCATTCTCTTGCGACTGTTAGCAGTTTTAAAGAATCTTTTGGTGGCACCAAAATCGAATATTCTGGTAGTTATGATCTGGTTTTTAATCGTTTTTTGTACTTGGTTTTTAAACTTTTGAGAGTAGCCAGAATCCCGTTCCGATTCAATCTGAAAATCTTCACGGGACTACAAACATTTGGTACAGTGGAAAAAATTTTAGAAAGAATAATATCATTTTTTTGGAAAAGATAGTTTTATTTTTTTAAAGTGATGACTAAGGAAACGATCAAAAAAATTTTTGAGATGCTGGAAAAAATGTATCCAGATCCGAAGACGGAGCTTCATTATGAGACGCCGTTTCAGCTGACGATAGCTGTGATTATGAGTGCTCAGACGACCGACAAGCAAGTTAACAAGGTGACAGACAAGCTTTTTCAAAAAGTAAGTGGTCCCGCTGATGTGCTCAAGCTCTGACTTCCTAAGCTAATGAGTGCGATTAACTCGGTGAATTTTTTTCGTAATAAGGCGAATAATATTTTTAAGCTGGCTCATGTGCTAGTCGATGCTGATTTTCAGAAAAATATCTTGGCTGAAAAAAATCTCGATGCTCAAAAAATGTGAAAAAAATATGGCTATGTGCTGCCGACAACTATAGACTGATTGACTGAATTACCAGGGATTGGCATCAAAACTGCGAAGGTGATCGGTCATGTGCTCTGGGATTTACCGGTGATTGCTGTCGATACTCATGTTCATAGAGTGACTAATAGACTTGGCATCGTCACTACCAAAACTCCTGAAGAAACCTCTGATATTCTTGAAAAAAAAGTACCTGAAGAGTATAAAACCTTTGCTCATCATGCTCTGATTTTGTTTGGTAGATACCACTGTACCGCTCAAAAACCAAAGTGTGAAACTTGTCCGCTAAGCTCGATGTGTCGCTATTTTAAAGGTCTGAAGTAAATCTCTGACTAATAAACATTCCCTCTATTATCTACTTTTTTCAAGATATTTGAAGGTATTTTTGAAGCCTTGTAGAGATTTTACATCGTATTCAAGAAGATTGTTTTTCTTGATGTTTTCGAGCAGTATATAAGATTACGAAGTGTATCGCGAAGAGTTTTTACTCAGATAGATTAATTATACTATTCATCTAAAAGTTTTCATAGCTCCATTCCTTCTGGTCCAAAATCAAACTCTTCTATAAGTGGTCAATATTTATAAGAACAGCTACTGACTTATTGTTAACAAAAATATATTTGGCTTTAGACAGATTTTTGGGCAGACTATTGACTCTACTCTTGAGATCAGTGACAGAGATACATTGTTCTTTTACCAGCATATAGATCTTTATTAGATTCTAAATTAAGATCCTTATATGAAAAAAAGATTTTTTCAAGAAAAAATCTCCTCGTTGCAACTGAAAAGAAGCCAACCATGGCTAGTAAACCTGTCTGCGATAAGCAGGCTCAGGAAACGAAGTGATGGGAATTTTTTAACTAAAAAATCTTGCATTTCGAGTAGAAAAGAATTATGAAGAAAATGTTTTAAGAAAAATCAGAATTTTATTTTTTACACGAAGTAACCATGTCTCTGAAATTGATTATGCTCAGCGAACCACAACGATGAAAATGGGTTTTATCAGGGCTTAATTCGCTCTATACTCAACGAGTTTTTGTCAGAGCTATCGTGCCTTACACAGCAGATATTTTCCTTTTTTCATTTCCTGTTTATTTGGTAGGGCTTTATTTACGAGGAGTCTGGAAAAAACTCGATTACTATAAAAATGCAGCGCTGTATATTTTCAGTTCAGGAGTCGGAGCGATAGCTGTGAATTTAACTATCCAGCTCATAGCTTTCAAAACAAGACCTGAAGCTACACTTGCTATTCAGAATAGATTGATGATGAGCCATCTACCTACCAATCCCTTTCCATCTGACCATGCAGCGATGACGGCAGCTATTGCGATGGCTACTTGGCTACGATGAAAACATAATCAAGATAAACTTTTCATAAAACTTTCTTATCTGCTCTGGATATTTTGCTTTATCACTACAATTTCAAGAGTCATTGGAGGGATTCACTGGCCGACTGATATTTTAGCTGGGATTTGTGTCTGAGTTTTAGTTGCCTCTTGGTTTATCCAGAAAAAAACTTTTTTATTTTTGAAAAATAAGATATTTTTTTGGATTATTTTGCTAGAAAAAAATATTTTTAGGACAGTTTTTGGTATTAAGCAGAACTAGAAGTCATTTGATACTCAAAACAGTAATTTCAATTTAGGGTTTTATTTTTCTCCATCGCTTTCTTCTACGTCATCTTCTCATTTAGCAACTTCTGCTGTCACAACGACACTTTCTGCTTTATTTTCTCATGTAGTTTCTGCTTGTTTAGCCTCTTGAACTTCTCCTCCTTCCTCTCCAAATTCCTCGTTGGCATCCTCTCCTGCGTTCTCTTGCTGATTTTCAGTCTGATTTTCTGATTTTTGGTCTGTTGTAGCTGTTTTGGGTTTTTGTTCAGTAGTGGCTTGAATATTATTTTCTTTTTTCTCATTACCAGCAATTGCTCAAAGAACTATTAGCTTTTGCTTAATCTGTTCTAGATCTTCAATTCATGAAAGAAGCTGATTGAAAGATTTTTCTCTTATTCTTACCTCTCTATTGGCATCAGCGATACTCATTCACTCTAAATCCAACACCGTAGATGTTTTTGTATCTTTCTGTCCAGCTGTAATTTCTAGTTTTAATTCTTTTCCAGCTGAACTTATTTTTTGGTTAAAAATATCTGTTGCTTTATCTTTTCGCCCTTTAATATCAGTCTTAACGACATCATCAGAACCTGAATATGTTGCATCACTTATTGAGCTTAGTAGTTTTTTTGATTCAGCATCTTTCTCTGTTATTTTAGAGTCTATTTCTTTGATACTGGCTTGAAGCTCGGCTATTGACCTTTCTCTTTCGACAAGACCTCTAAAACATCAATCAATTCCATCTTCACCTTTTATCATGTAAGCTGTAAGCGGTGTAATAATATCACTTTGTGAGAACATTTTTTCTGCATCTTTATTTTCTCTGTACTGTTCCTGTCTTCATTTTATAAATTCTCGCATGTCTTTATTTTTTATGAGAGCATCAGTAATTTGACTTTTTTGAGTTTCAGTAAGGTCTTTTTTGAGCGTTCGTGTTTTGGTATCAAAAAAACTTTTTGGATCGATTTTCTCGTCAGTAAGTGCTTTATATATCACTCATGGTCTAAAATTCAAAAGATTTTCTCACGACTGAAGAGCTTTTTTATACTCAGTAAGATTTATATCTGGTTTATATCAAAGTACCAACTCAATTTCCTCTTTCTCTTTTGTATCTGCAGGATTTTCTAGAGTATTTTTATATTCTCCAGTGGTTTCATCTCTTTCCTGAGTACCATAATCTGCTATAATTTTATCAAATGTTTTTTTCTGCTTCACATCAAGTCCAAAAATAGCTTCTCTTGCTGCATCAAGCCCTCTAGGACCATAGAGAATTTTGAGAAAAAAATGGATCATTTTGACAAGTGGATTTAGTTTTTTATATTTTTCTTCATCATTTTTTTCTAGGTTAGATAGATCTGATGGAACATTGAATATATTTTCTGTCAATCTAAGAAGCGATCAACCTTTGGTTTCCATCATCTGTTTGAGTGCTGCTTCTTTGTTTTTCCCTTTTGAAATCACCTCCATCTGTTTTTCCATTTTTTGAGCAACTTCCATATTTTTCTTGGTTTCTTGAATTTTTGCTTTTTGTTCATCAGTCAAAACTGGTGCTAGCTCCTGAGCTGTTTTATCGACAGCCTCTGCAGTTGACCCCATAGATCATTTTTCTTTGAGCAGTCTTTCTGAAGCGTTTTTTTTCTGCTCTGCTGGCATAGACTCTAATAAAATATGGAGATATTGATCCTTTCTGCTTGGATCTTCTGTCTGAAGAGCTAAAACCTGGTCCAACTGATGATCAAAAAAATCCTTTGGTGAAAAATCTTCTGACATACCAGCATATTGAACTTTTGTCTCTAGAAATATTTTGTACGATGCAGGACCTCATTTCTCATCAATGGCTGCCAAAGTAAGATCTCCTTCTGAAAATTCTTTTTTGCTTGCTTGAGCTAAAATTTCTTTACGAAGCTCGTCGACTTGTTTTTTTGATTCTCTAATCGTAGCTACAAGTTCTTTTTCTTGTGAATCATCGAGTTTTTTTACTTCTTTCTGAAAATTATCTCGATCGGTTTCTCGCTCTTTCGGATCTAATTTATTTTTATACTTATTGAGAAGAGAATCTACTTCTGTGTTTTTTGATCTCAATTCTTGAGTCTCTGCATGAATTTTATCAAAATATGCAGTTTTGTTTTCATTGAAAAGATTTTTTGCCTCCTCTTTTGATAATTTTTCTGCTTCTGAGATTTTTTCTCCCATTTTTTTCATTTAAAAAAAGTAAATTTTTTTGAGTATATGAGTTTTTTCAAAAAAATGCAAAAAAACGGCATTATTCTTTGTAAAAATCTCTCATTAAAAGTTTCTATTTCTGACTACTGATAAAAAAGTCTCGTCGTTGCGAGGAGGTACGACGAAGCAATCTATAAAATATTTGATTGCCACTACTCATTCCATTCGTCTCGCAATGACGATTGGTGGTTCCCTTCGACAGGCTCAGGGACCCTGAAGCTAAGCAATTACGGAATAACCAGAATAATAATTTTTTTATAAAAAAAGATGAAAATTGGTTACAGAAAGGCAAGGAAAGTGTTGCATAGTGGCTGGAAAAAATGTATATGTTGGTAATTTATTTTTTTATTGATTGTGAATGAAAAAATTGGGTTTGATAGCTTTGTGTCTTAGTCTTGTTTTTTTAGCTTGATGTAGCAAATCTGAGATTGTTTGAAAAGATGCAGTAGCTTCTGGACAAACGATTGCTGTGGACTATGTAGGGAAATTGGTTAGTGGTGATGTTTTTGACTCGAGTATCGAAGCTGAAGCGAAAAAATCTAAGAACTATAGCACTCAGAGAGAGTACAAACCTCTTGAATTTACTGTAGGAGCTGGGCAAATGATTCCTGGTTTTGATAAAGGTGTGGTGGGAATGAAAGTTGGTGAAACGAAAACTGTTACTATCAAGCCAGAAGATGCTTATGGACCAAAAGATCCTCAAGCTATCATTTCTGTTCCAATGAGCCAGTTTAGCGGACTTAATCAAGAAATCAAAGTAGGAATGACTTTCTACAACCAGATGCAACAGCCTGCGACGGTCGTTGGATTTACTGGAGCTAAAAAAGAATCTGTACTTCTTGATACCAATCATCCTCTTGCTGGTGAGACACTTATTTTTGAGATCACAGTAAAAGCTATTAAGTAATTTTCTTTACCTGTTTAAGTTACAAAAATTAAAATGAAACAAAATAATTCTGGACGAATACGACTGGTTGTTTTGCTCATCGCTATCATTATTTTATGACGATGGTGGTCAAAAAAATCTCTTTCAGAACCTCTTTCTCTAGGAGACAGCGTAACTATGGATTTCACAATCAGAACTCAAGATGGAAAAATCTTTGATACAACAGACCCTAAACTAGCTCCTGAGTCTATAAACTATGATCCAAAAAAAATTTATCAAGCAGTTTCTTTTACGCTCTGATCTGGAATGTTTCCAGCGGGTCTTGAAACTAAACTCGTAGGATTAAAAGTCTGAGACAACCAGATTATCAGCTTGGCTACTGAAGAAGCTTATGGATCTAGAAAAGATCAGGCTTTACAGACTATACCTGTAGCGTTCTTGGCTCCTCTTGGCATCGAAATCAAACCTGGTGTTGAAATCAATGATGGCAATGGTCTGAAAAAAGTAGTAGCTTTGACAGGAGAGAATAACGAGCTGGCAATCATTGATGCAAATCACGCTTTGGCTGGTCAGTCAGTAGTTTTTGAAGTCATTATTCGTGATAAAAACTAAATTATGACAGCCTGTCTGCGATAGGTAAACTCAGGGAGCGAGAGATAGGTAAGCAAATCCGCACTCCTCCCTATGACGAACCGTTTATTTTAGCATACTAACTCTAGGATGACTCTTTTCAAAAGGATTCTTCTTTCTCTTTTTCCTGATGAGATGATCAATCAGCAGATCAATCCTGCTTCGATGTTTGTAGGACTTATTTCTTCCAAGCAATTTTTTTCTGTGATTAATAGAAAAATAGTCGAAAACTATAAGCTGAATTTGTTTGATATTTCTCTCGATCCTTTTGAAGTGAAAGTCTGATTTGGTGAGAATCCTTCTATCAAGGTGAAAGATATTGATTTCTATTATGGCTACTGTGCTGTTGCGAATCTCAACTGATATAGATTTTTGAGTCCAGCAAACATTACTAACAGTCTCACTATTGCTCTCAGTATGTCGGCAGCTCCTCTCTTTTCTCAGTATCCGCATTACTATTTCATGAACTTCTTGTTTGCTATCAATCTCCTTGGTTTTTTGTTTGCCGCTCAGATCAAGGTATTTCCCTACGAGAATCAGGAAAAAAATTATAAACGATTTATTGATCTTTTTTTCAATTTTTATCGTCTGATTTTTGAACAAAGCGCAAAAAATATTGATGAAAAATATTTTCAGCAGATTAAAAAAAGTTTATTGAGTAATATTCAGATTTTTTTCACTCTCTTTTACACTTACCAACAGTTATCTTTGGAATTTAAAGCAGATGGGTCGCTTCAAAAAGAGTTCTATCAATGGCTTTTCTACGATGAACTTAAAAAGTGAACTTATAAAAACCTCGTCACTGATTTTGTAGAAAACTATCAGGCTTATACCACGAGCGAAACTTTTTCGACGACTGAAAAAAATATTATCAATCTCATTTTACCAGCTGATATTTTAATCAGATATCTTTTTGAGGGGAAAGATATTTTTCTGATTACTTCAACTATTGTTTGAGAGATTTTTGATAAACATAAGATCGAAGAGTTTACAATGAGTTTCTTGAAAAATGGAGATAAACTTGAGGAATTTATTTCGTATATTACCGATTACAGCCACTATAAAAAAAACTTTTTCAAAGGAGTTCAGAAATTTATTATGAATAAGTTTAAAAGCTCGACTCACTACGAGATCGATCAGGAGCTAGATGACTTTATTTCCTCGATTGGAGATTATGAAAGTATTGATGAGGTTAAAATTCCTGAGAGAATCAAAAAAGAATCTCAAGTGACTGAAAGACTCATCAACTTTTATCTGACTTTTTTGGGAGGTTTTTGGATTTCCAGAGGAGATACTTTTTTTCTCAGATTTATGAAACCAGAACTCGTTTCTTCTATTGTCTGAGAAGCTGATATTTCTCATTTAAAGCAGGATGCACTTTTTTATTATGGAAGTTTGCTTTATAGCTATAGTAAAAATGTTTTTTACTACAAATTTGCTTATGAAAATGTCAGAGCTGGTAAGGAAAAATTTCAGCTTCCTTTCAAGTCTCAGCTGAGAGAAGTTTACTCCAATATTTTTATTCTCAAACTTTTTGATGAGAATTTTTTGGCGACGATCTTGCAAGATATCAATACCAAAGATGTAAAAATCTACCTTAAACAGAAAGAAATTTTAACTCACTTTAAAGATGTCTTTTGACATAAAATCAGCTCCATGCTGGGAAAGAAAGATACTCACTTTGTCAAGGAGGTCTATGAAAGCACTCAGGAGACGCTAGGTGATCAGCTTCCTTTCCTAGAAAATGTCGTCAAATACCTACACGAGAAAGATATTTCAAATATCAAAGAAAGTCTTTATACACTCGATTTTTGGATTTACCAGTATCTCGTTGAATTACTCAATACTGATAAAGAGAAATTAATCATTCAATATTCTGGGCAAAGTATTATGGGAATTTTAGCAAGTGCTAGGGACACTCTTTTTGGTTTTCTTTTATATCTCACTTTTTTGGAACAGTCGCCCATGACTCCTCACCTTGAAACATTGCTATTCATTTATGTCAGTGATATTCTCAATATTTCTGAGCAGTTTCAGCCTCTCTTTATTCGTATCATTAAAGAGATTCAACGCTTTTTCTTACCTTTTTTACAAGCTCGAAATGAAACAGACGATAACAAAAATTTCCTCCACATTGGTCTAGAAAACTGGCTCTTCTTCGCAGACTGAAAAACTCAGTGACAAATCTTGGGAGCTACGACATGAGAAGATATTCTCTGGCTCAGAGGCTATCTCAAAAATATTACCTACTACAACAAGAGGTATTTGATTAAAAATTAGAAAAGAATTTCATCCAATATGTAAGATTCCCTGTATATATCGAGATAAACTCCTACTTGTTTTTTCTTCTCTTCGTTGAGAACCAGAATAATATTTTTTTATAAAAAAGCTAACGAACTCATGGCTCGTTAGCTTTTTTTTATTATACCGATAAGACTTAATGGTAATCGAGTTTACTTTCCTTCAAGTGTCGAAGTGAGTACTTCTATAAGACCTTTTTTATAGATATTATACTTTGTAAGGAGAGTTTCATCATCAATTGGTGAGATTTTTGCGATAAGCAGATTAATAAATTTAACCTGATCTTCAAAGTTTTTATCTCTAATAGCTTTAAAAAGAACTCTCAAAAGCGTGTAGTTGTCTGATCTCATTGACATTCAGATATCATAACTGAGATTAAATCCTTTTACTGAGATCGTTGACATCATCGATCTTGTAAACGGCAGGTCTTGATTAATGTCTTTAATCATAGTATTGAAATCTACTGATTTGTCATGAAAACTAATTGCCTTACCGAGAATAATCAAAGCTTCTTTCGTCTTGATGGCATCGTCTGGTCTTATATGATAGCCATCTGCTTGTTTTTCTGCTAGTGGTCCGAGAAGATTAAGTTCATCTGCTTTCATAATATAAGGCAAATACCAATCATCTTGTGACACATCAACATATGTTGATTTTGGATTGAATTCTTTAAAGTTGAATCTTTGATTCGATAAAGCAAGCTTTATAGCTACTTTTATAAGCTCAGCACGAGTTGTTTCCCCTTCTGGAACAAACTGCAATGGAGCTCTTCCCTGCACAATACAATAGTTAAGAAGAGTTTGAATTTCTGGTCTTTGAGTGTGTTTTTCAATATCTGCAAAAACGATATCTTTATATTTGAGATCTGAGTAAGCACAGTCACTGATTACATTTTCTAGAGCAATAATTTGTTCCCTCAATCATGTAAGAACATCTCAACTACCAACTATAAATCCTGTGGAAACTGTTGATCCTGATGTAGATCCTCAACCTCATCATCCTCATCATCCTCATCATCCTCATCCTCATCATCCTCATCATCCTCATCCTCATCATCCTCATCCTCATCATCCCGTAGTTGCTGAGACTATTGCTGTAGCTGTAGCAGTATTATTAGCCATATTAGTATCTAGTCGTAGATCGCCAGTCCCAACTGATGCTCCAAGATACACTAAATCTCAAGATAGTAAAGACGCATCCACTAGTCCTGTCACTACAAAAGTATAGCCACTCATAGGAGCAAATGAAACTGTCATTCCTGTGGTAAACCCACCAGAAAATCAAGTTCATAATGTCCATGACAGATCGCTATTTTCTACGAAACAAGAACCGCTATTAAAAAATGAGAACTGAACTGGAACAAGTTGACCTGTCATCACTCAACTTGCCACCGAAATAGAAACCTGTAGATCTGAATCAAAACAAAGCTTTGCAATGTATGCATCGACATTTGGTTTTTTATTGAAAAAGGTAACATCATTTGCTAAAGAGCGATCAAATAGCCAAGATTGTCAACCAAAATGCCCTACCAAACCAAGCGTACCATCTGAAAAACTAGTCAGTGCCTTTCATTCAATTCCGTTAAGCTCAGTTCCTGTTCATCAAATTTCTTTGACTCGGATTGGAGTTCCATCAAGCTGTAATTTAGCCATGAATCAGTGTCTTACTGCAAATCCAGAAAGAGTGGTTCATAAAAAATCCATAGTTCCACCAAAATTTCCTAAGAGATAGACATAATTTCATACAATTTCTACTCACTGCCCAAAATTATCCAAATATTCGAATCCTGCTGTTGTATTTGCACCAACTCAGAGATTTGTTAGTACAACTGAACCGTCACTTGCTAGTTTCTGGAAAAATGAGTTTCTTTCTGCTACAGCAAAAAATGGTGTAAATCAAGCAATAGAAACTGGTACAGTGCGTCCACCATAATAACCAACTACAAAAACTTCACCACTTGGAGACACTGCAATCCTTCTTCCTTCGTCGTACCAAGATGTAGAGTGAAGCTTAGTAGCTCGTACTCCATCACCATTTTGATCAAATTTAGCTACGAAAGAATCTGAAAATCCTGCTCCATTAAGCGTCAAAAGAAAACCTGTTGCTGGTTCGATATAATTATCAGTAAAAGTTCCCAGAATAAAAACATTTCCATTTGAATCTACCCCTATATCTTTTCAGATTTCGTGTCAATTTGCTGGTGGATCAAAAGGATCTAATTGAACTCCAGCAATTGTTTTAACCCACACAGCAGTCGTGAAATCTGATTGGCTTACTTTTGCAAAGAAAATATCTGTAGAACCTCAAACTGTCGTTAATGAACTTCCAAAGATTTGACTCGTACCATCAAAATGCCCCACGATATAAACGAATCATCAACTTACTTTCATTTCTCAAATAGTATCAGCTCAAATTCAACCGTGAGCCGTCACCATAAGTCACATTCCATTTGTTGCATCGATTTTAGCTACTACAATGTCAGAACTTGCCACGCTCGTAAGAGTCGTACCAAAAGCGTTTGTTGTATCAGTAAATCTTCATCATGCAATAAGATTTCCATCATCTCAAATAGCAAGAGAATTTAGTCTATCTTCTCCTATACCTGCCATACTAGTAGTCCAAACTACATTTCCCTGTGAGTCGAGTTTCACTATGAGAGAATCTACATCTCAAATAGCAGTAACTGTAGTCCCTCAGATCGTAGTAGCTGTACCAAAAACATAAGCAGCATAAGTATTACCTGCTGAATCTGAGACTACATCGACCGCTTCTTCTATATTATCTAGTTGAGCCCCAGTCGTCAACCACATTATTGGACTCGCAAAAGTGGTCTGGCTCGCTAATGAACCAAAAAATAGCGCTGTAAGAGCTATTCATACCATAAAGCTTTTTTTTGTTGCCATTTGTTTCGTATTTTTGATAGTGGTTAAATTATTTTATTTTGCGGATTTAATGTTTTTTACAATTATGTCAATAGCTTTTTATAATTATATCACCATTGCTCATTTTTTTTCCATTTCTTCATAAGATTTTTTCTCATCTCATTCATTTATATTCACTGCTTTACAAGCTTTTGATACCACTGCAACAGCGTATCACAATTGCAAAGCATCGATTACTGTAGCTTTGACGCAATAGTCCGTAGCGATTCCACAAATCACCAGATTAGTAATTTTTTTATTCTGGAGATACTCATGGAGATCTGTTTTTTGTTCGTGATTGTTATCAAAAAAAGCGCTGTAGCTGTCTATCTGACGATTCGTTCCTTTGCGAGTAATATGGTCAATTTTTTTTGTATTTAACTCAGGTACGAAATCTGCTCAGTGTGATTTTTGGACACAATGATCTGGTCGCAGAATTTGTGGTTGCCCATTGAGCTGTACAAAGTCTCCAACTTTATGATCTGAATACTGAGAGGCAAAACTAAGATGATTTGCTGGATGCCAGTCTTGGCTAGCTACGACAGTTTCATACTCATCCATGAGATCATTGATGTGACGAACTATCGATAATCCTCACTTTACCGCTAAAGATCCTCCTTCCACAAAATCATTTTGCATATCAATAACAAGCAAAGCTGTGGTTTTTTTTGACATAATTTTTATGTACTGCAAAATTAAAAAACTACATTGGTTGGATGATAATTTTTTTCATTAAACAATCAAGGTTAAAACTCGAGGAAAATACTAAAAAACACTTATTTTTAAAAATTTTTATTCTGACTAATTCTCTCCCTCCGATAATTGGTTTACTAAGGAGAAATAAATTTTCACTAGAAAAAAACCTCCCAAGGAAGAGAGGGGTTTTTCTATTATTCTATGATCTCAATTTCGTTAAATGCGAAGTGACAATAATTAAATCATCAATCGTATCATCCAGGGACAGAAGATTTTAACTTAATTTTTAGTGGTCTATCTTTTGAACTATCAAGAAGCTTTTGGGATTTTTCTTTTGAAAGAATAAAGTCTTTACTTGCTTTTCAATATGGCGCATTGAAGTTAAGTTGTCATTCATTTAAGCAAATAGACCCGATACGACCTTTTCAATAAGCGTAGAAATCTTTATTAAAGATATCTTTATCTGATGAATCTATTACCACGAGTCAGTAAAATTCCTTTTTTCCACACTCATTAATTCAAATAAACTCTCCGCTCTTTCAATACATCTTTGCTCCACATTCCCAACCCATAGTTTCATTCACAATTCCCTCAAATGGTTTTATGTATCAGATTACAATTACTTCTCAAGCTATTCACATTCCTCAGTTTTCTCTTTTAACATTGAATGTTTCTTGTCTTTCAGAGTCTAGTATGACAGGTATTTTATAATCTATATGCAATGTTTCAGCAATCACAGCCCCAGAGTCGATTTTATTTATTCATCAAGTAATAATTTCTCAAGAATTATTAGAGAAAAAGTTCATATATTGTTTTAGAGTTCAGTCATTTATATATAATTTATATCCCAAAAATCATGCTATTGCTAACACTAAAAGGATTATTAGTTTTTTCATATATTTTAAGGTGAAAACATAAATACTTCAACACCGTTTTCATATACAAAAAACCTATTTTAGCAAGTGATTTTGTAAAATATCCAGAATTTTTTTCTACTAAGAGGAGATTGTAAGTTTTCAAGAGGAAAAATCGATAGTCACTGTAGAATTTTCAGTTATTTTTCAGTTGATGATTTCGAGAGCGAGAGGGTCGAGAATATTTTTCTGGATGGCTCTTTTGAGAGGGCGAGCTCAAAAGAGAGGATCATATCCTATAGAACCGAGATAGTCTTTGGCTTCGTCGGTGACGATGAGAGTAATTTCTTTCTCGGTTTTGAGGAGCTGAGCTAGGACTTGGAGCTGGATCGAGACGATATTTCTGAGAACTTCTTTTGAGATAGGGTTGAAAACAATGAGATCGTCGACTCTATTCAAAAATTCTGGTCTGAAAAAATTCTGGAAAACAGCTAAAAGTTCATTTTCTAGTTCTTTTCTGATCAGAGAATTTTTTTCTTTTGAGTGAGTATCAGAATTTTTCTCTGAAACTTTTTTCTTGGAAATTTTTTTCTGAATTTCTTCTACAAAAACTTGTTTTTCTGATTTTTCTGAGGAGTTTCCAGAAGATAATTTTTCCATAATGAGATCACTTCAAAGATTGGTTGTCATGATGATGATCGTGTTTTTGAAGTTTACTGTTTTTCCTTTACTGTCAGTCAGTCTGCCGTCATCGAGAACCTGAAGCAGGACATTGAACACATCCTGATGAGCTTTTTCGATTTCGTCAAAAAGTATGACCGAGTAAGGCTTTCTACGAACCGCTTCAGTGAGCTGACCACCTTCATCGTAGCCGATATACCCTGGAGGAGAGCCGATAAGTCTCGCGACAGAATGTTTTTCCATGTACTCCGACATATCAATTCTGACCATCGCATTTTCATCATTGAAGAGAAATTCTGCTAGACTTTTTGCTAGCTCTGTTTTTCAGACTCCCGTCGGACCAGCAAAAATAAATGAACCGATCGGTCTGTGAGGGTCTTGGAGACCTGCTCTTGCTCTTCTGATCGCGTTTGATACGCTGTGAATCGCCTCATCTTGGCCGATGACTTTTTTCTGGAGGTAACTTTCAAGGTGAGCTAATTTTTCTCTGTCGGTTTCTATGAGTTTGGAGACTGGGATTCCGGTTCGCTTGGCAATAATCTTGGCGATATCTTCTGGACCAACTACATCTTTCACGATCAGACTTCAGTCGTTTCTCGCTTGCTGAATTTTATTTTCTAGCTCGAGAGCTTGGTTTTCTAGCTTTGGAATTTCTCCATATCTGAGCTCGGCGACTTTGTTGTAGTCGGTAGCTTTTTCTGCGAGCTCTGCTTCGTGCTCGAGTTTTTGGAGCTTTTCTTTGATCTCTTTCGAGTCGACAAGCAGTTTTCTCTCCTGTTCTCGATTATTTTTTTTCGTATTATACTCCTCTTTCAGTTCAGAAAGATCTTTTTCTATCTGCTGCAATCTCATTAAAATTTTTTCGTCTGATGACTTTGAATCTTTGCGTTCGATATTGAGTGCTTCTTTTTCAACCTCCAGATTTAAAATTTTTTTCTCAATTTTTACGATAGAATCGGGCATAGAAATGATCGACATTTTTACTGAAGCAGTCGCTTCGTCCATAAGATCGATGGCTTTATCTGGGAGATTTCTGTCGGAAATATATTTGATACCGAGATCAACAGCCGAGACCACAGCTGCATCAGAAATTTTTACTCCATGATGAGCTTCGTAGCTGCCTTTGATACCTCTCAAAATGCTGATCGCATCGTCTCTGGACGGCTCGTCGACCTGCACTGGCTGAAATCTTCTCTCGAGAGCTGGATCTTTTTCTATATATTTTCTGTACTCGTTGAGAGTCGTAGCTCCGATAACTTTCATCTGACCTCTTGCAAGACCTGGTTTGAGCATATTTCCCATATCCATACTCCCCTCAGCTTTTCCAGCTCCGATAATGGTATGAAGCTCGTCGATAAACATGATGATCGAACCATTTGATTTCTCGACTGTTTTCAGGACAGCTTTTAATCTCTCTTCAAACTCGCCTCTCATCTTGGTTCACGCCATCAAAGCTCCCATATCGAGCTCAAAAATTTTTTTATTTAAAAGAGAGTCTGGAACTTGACCTTTGACGATCTTGAGGGCTAGACCTTCGACAATAGCCGTCTTTCCGACTCACGGATCTCCAACTAGAACTGGATTATTTTTTATTCTACGAGACAGAATCTGGATGGTTCTGGTGATCTCGTCTTCTCTTCCGACGATGGGGTCGATCTTACCATCTCTAGCGTCCTGAGTCAAATCTCTACCGTATTTTTCGAGCACATCAAGTGAAACTTCTGGATCTTGAGAGGTAACTTTCTCTCCGTTTCTGATCTCGAGAATAATCTTCAAGACTGCATCATAAGAAATTCCGTACACATCAAAAAAAGCCTGATGTAAAGCTGACTTGTGTTTGATCAAAGCTAGCAAAAGATGCTCGGTAGTGACAAACTCGTCTTGCATCGACTGAGCTATAAAAAGAGCTTGGCCAAGAACTTGATTAAGATCCTGAGTGATACCGATCTGAGTCGATCACTGAATTTTTGGAAGCGATGACAACTTGAGCTTCAAGGTATTGAGCGAGCTCTGTAGCTCGATGCCTAGTTTCTTCATAATCAAAGGTCCGTAGCCATCTTTTTGATCGATAATTGCAAAAACTAAGTGCAAGACATCTATTGCACTATTTTGGTACGAAAGGGTTAGCTGACGAGCTGATTCTACAGCTTCAGAAGCTTTGATTGTAAATTTTTCGAAGTTCATTGTTGTTTTGGTTTGAGAGTAAAATAGCACTTGATTTAGATTGGTGCTACTATAGATAAAATTTTTTAGATTTCAAGTTTTTTATAAAAAATTTCATTCTGGTTGTCCCTTCGACAGGCTCAGGGAACGGGAGCAAATTTTTGCAAAAAATCTGAAAAATCAGTAGAGTGTTGCTATGATCAAAATATGAATCTGAAAAAAAATTATTTTCTGGTGCATTTGGACAGTGTTGTTGCTGGAATTTTTTGGTGTGGGAGGAAGGGTGTGGGCTGAGAAGGTGGTGAGTTTTGAGCAAGTGAGCGAGAAACTTGAAGCGATGATTAGAGAGGTACAGACTAAGCAGTCGCGTATTTCAGAAAAAAAACTTTTGATGTTGCAGAAAAAAAATAGTCAAGAGATTTGTCATTATCGCCATGATGGAGATTTTATTATCATGAGTCCGCTGTGTTTTTTGAGTTCGATGAAGCTGGATTTTGACTATAAAAGAGCTATTGATCTGGTCTGGAACGATATTGAATGATTTGAAGAAAGCTATGATATGTCGGCTCAGGAGTTTGAATACCAGTCGACTAGGCCAATTTTATCGAAGCAAAAAAATAGTATTGATATGCTGTATCAAAAAAGACTCGAAACTAAATTTCTGATGAATTTATTGCAATCTCTGGGATATTCTATCAGACTTCATAAAAAAACTTTTGCCTATGAAAAACTCGGTGAACTATCTCGATATGCTGTCAAAAGAGATATGAGAAACTGGTGAAGATGCTCAAAAACTAATTATCTACTGGCTATTGGCTCTCTGGATGGAATTCTCATCCAGCCATGAGAATATTTTAATATCAACAAAACGCTCGATAAAATCGACGACTACTGTACTGGCCAGACCAAGCAGGATTTAATGTTTTATGGTGGAGTTTGTGGTGCAAGTACGCAGCTTTTTAGACTTTCTCTACTGATGCCGGATATGGAAGTAACGAAAAGAAGCTGACACTCTCAGCGATATGTGAGATATTACAGCGATTATATTTTTGGTGATGATGCGGCGGTTTATCAAATGAACAAACAGCTCGAGGTGAAAAATAACTGATCTCAAGAGGTTTATCTCAGGACTCGAGACGGCCAAAACGAAAAATATCTGATCTGAATCTCACCAGCTCTTTCAACGAAAAAAGTGGTCATCGAAAGGAAACAAACTGGTGTAAAAAGTGCTGAGGTTACTAAATTTGTTTATAGTATTTTCGATAATCAATTAATTGGTCAGCAAAACTGGATTTCTTCGTATACGAGGAAAAACTATGACGGAAACTAATTTTTAAAAATATTTTTCTGGCTTATAATCAGAATACACCAACCAGGACTTGACTTTTTTAAAAACTTATCTATAAGGCATTTGTCGGCTCAATACCGACTCAAAAGGACCACAATAAAAAAAATATGAAGCATCTTGTAATTTTGGCATTTCTAGTCTCCATGACTAGCATTGCTCTTTGCCAGCAAAGACTGGTAGCAACTACGGGGACTAATACAGGAAACTGTCTCAGTTCTCCTTGTCAAACTATCAGCTATGCTCTAGGGCAAGCTGTCGATGGTGATACAATCAGCATAGCTACTGGAACTTATCCAGAAGCTGTGACTGTAAGTAAAAAACTCACAATAATCGGCGCTGGAAACAGCACGATCATTGATCCTCCTGGAACAGGTACTCCAGCTATTTCTATAACAGCAAGTGGAACTTTATCTCAACCAATCTTAGTGAAAAAGTTGAGATTGACTGGTGCTGCTGCTAGTTATGGCTGCGTCACGACAGGCACTGTTTCAGCAATCTTCATCGATAGCATCTCAGCTAATGGCTGCAGTATCGGTGTTGGCTATGCTGCTCATAGTACCGTCACTGATCTGGTGGTAAAACACTCAGATCTAAGCAACAATAGCATTGGATTTGGTAACTTTAGTAACATTCCTGTGACGAAGTTACAAAGAATATCCATTGATAGCTGCACTTTTACAAGTAATGCGTTCAATGGAGTAAGTATTTGTGGACATCCCACTAAGAATCCAGTAGATTTAGATTCTGTAGCATTAAAAAATTCTCAGTTTCAGTCTAATGGCTCTGATATTCAAATGGGACTTGGAGATATTATGTTTTTCCGTTACAACGGCAGAGCATATATCGAAAAAAACACCATTTCGAGTGGAGATGGCGGCATTGGTCTTCATCTAAGAGGCTGGGATAATGGCAATACAACACCGCCCTGTGGTCCCACAACTTATGTTTTTTCATTCCTCCCTGCTCAGCAGATGGTAATAAAAAACAATATAATTTCTGGAACCTGGGGGGTCAATCCTGCTGCTCCTGGCTATGATGGAGCTCCTGCTACACCATTTCGAATTACCTCTTACACTGATGTGGCTCAGATTTTGGTCGATAGCAATCACTTCGTTAGCAATGGACTAGCTGATGGCAGAACTCGAGCTTGTTTCTATTTCAATGATATAGGGACTTACTTGAGCTGTACACCAACTATCAATCCAGCAACACCGCTGGTTATGACAAATACTATTTTTGAGTTAACAGGAGTTATTTCTCCTGCTTCTCAGAACTTATTTATCGTCAATCAGTCGGTTAGTACGGGAGATATCGATGCGACTACTGGGAATACTTGGAGAGTAAATGGAACAAATCTTACTGATATGTACCAAGTGGAAGATCTCATTCTTCACTGGACTGACACACAAGTTGGATTTGGATTTGTCGAAGTAACTGACAATCAAGCCTATATCACTCCCAATAGTTTTTTCTCTTGTGGAAGCTGCTTTGCGAATACAACTTTTCCTAGTATCAATAGAGTCTTGGCTAAATGTCAGGATGGCTGGATACTCAATGTGAAAAGCGGTGGATCTTCAATCGGTTACTATGAACCATTGAGTAGCGTAGCACCTTTTGATACTCTGAGTTCTATTGTGACTAAAAACATTACCTTAAGAAGTGATGGGATACCTGTCATTAGAGCTTTGGGGATGAATGGAACAGGAAAAAAACTTTTTTTAGAATGTAATGTTATTGTTGGTAGAGGTGGTTTATTACTCAGTGCTGGGTATATACAAATCGGGAATTTTGATCTTACGATCAGAAACGATAGACATATATACTCGATCACTGCAGCAGCAGATCCTACTCCAAGTTATGTCATTACTAACGGAATGGGGCGACTCATTCAAAGAGAGGTTGGACCTGGTGGTTTGAGTACTGCTGTTTTCTATCCCATTGGCACACTGACGGCTTGTTTGCCGATTTCAGTCATCAATACTGGGACGAGAGATCACTTTGGTGCTAGAGTATTTGATCAGGTTTTTACAGCTGGGACGAGTGGATTTGCTTATACTTCTGGAGTAGTAAATGCTACCTGGATGTTTGACGAACAAACTCTTGGCGGATCTATTATCGCTATGGCTTTACGCTGGAAAACAGCTCAGGAGCTTCCTAGCTTTAATAGAGCTCAGTGCTATGTGAGCCACTTTGACGGACCAACATGGGATAGTCAAGCACTTGGTGCATCGACAATTACCTCTGGTTACTTTCAAAGGACTCGAGCTGGCATTACAAACTTTTCTCCCTTTGCTGTGCTTGGAAGTACTCCTCTGCCTGTAGAATTTACTTCATTTACTGTCTCTCGAGACAATCTTGAAGACAAAATAAAATGGAGTACAGAACGAGAAGAAAAACTTACTCACTTTGAAGTACAGAGAAGTATTGACGGCTACAATTTCGTAGCTTTGGGGAAAGTTTTTCCTAGAATGAACTATGAGTTTATCACAGCAAGTACTCAAGTTGATCGCTGCTACTATCGTATCGCAGCTATTGACCTTGATGGCACCATAAATTATACAGAAGTCGTAGAAATTCAGAGTCAAAAAACTTGGGATTTCTATAGCTCTGGTAATAAACTAGTTTTTCAAAACAAAAGCGCTGAAAAACTTGAACTACTGGTCGATATTTATTCGGTCAGTGGTGAAAAAGTAAGTGAGGAAAAAATTCTCCTGGAAGATCATACTATGAGAGATTTTTCTCTACCGGCTGGATTATTTATCGTTTCGGTAGCCTCTTATGAGACTACTGTAGTAAAAAAACTTTTTATATATTAGGTATTTTATGAAGTGGGAGTCCTCTCCCGCTTTTTTTGTTGGAAAAAAAATTTTTGCGGTGGAAGTAGTCAGAATAATAATTATAAATTTTTTTGATTAAGTAGTTTTTTACTCTTCTACCCACATATCAACAATGAAAATCGCACCTTACCTCCACTTCGTCGGTACAGCTGAAAACGCACTTTCGTTTTACAAAGAAATATTTCACGCAGAGCTGGTGATGCTCCAGAGATATAGCGAAACTCCTGAATATCCAGTCGACTGAGAGATGGGAAATCGAGTCATGCATGCGTATATCAGACGATGAGAAAATGAGCTGATGTTTTCTGATGTGAAAGGCAGTGATGTCGCCTTTTGAACAAACAACTACATCTCAATCAACTGCACTAGCGATGCTGAAATCACAGACTTGTACACTAAACTTTCGGCTGATGCTCAAAAAATCTGAATCGCTCTGCAGGACACCTTCTGGTGAGCTAAATTTGCTGGTTTCACTGATAAGTTTGGGGTGTGCTGGTACTTGAATTGGGATAAGCCAAAAGCTGCGTAGTTTTATTTTGGCTATGCTAGACTATGAAAAAAATACTCACAAAAACCATGAAATTTATAGCGGTCATACTTTTTCTGTGCGTGCTTAGTTTGCCTTTTGTCGTACCATTTGCTTTTGATCAGCCATGAGTTACAGGTAAAGAGGTCTTTTTTGCATTGACGAGATTTTATGGCGGATATGTCATTTTTCCTTGGTTTGTGGTGGGTTTTGTGTGGAACTGGTGGAGAGGGTAGACATGCAGACGTGGAGATCATGGAGGCATGGGAATGTTTAGGCGCGGAGACATGGAGATGTGATTTTATAAATTTCTAAACTAATCCTGGGCTTTTTGCTGCTTTTTCTAAAACTTTTTTGAGTTCTGGTAAATTTAGGTCTTCAAGTTTTTTGAAGCGAATACAGCTTTTTCATACACTGACTTTGCCTAGTTTTGATTTGTTTTTTTCGGCTAAATATTCACTGTTTTCGATAGAGCAGACATAGAGGCTGATGTAATTTTTTTGGTTGGCAAGTGAGATAATAGGTCGTTCTAGCATTTCTTTTTTGTAGCCTTTATAAGGAAATGATCAATAACCAAGCATGTTTGCTGCAAAGTGACTTTTGAATGTTGGAGATATTTTCTGAATAAAATCATGAAGAAATAAAATCGTGTCTTTGCGATCTGCTGGTATAGATTCTAAGTATTCTTTTACGGTAGTTGCCTTTACCGATTTGAACATATTCATATTTTGAGGTTTTATCAGAATAAAAATTTTTTCCTTATTTAAGTTGTAATATTTGAAGATTTTGATACTATATTGAAAACAGTTATATCTTCAGATTATTGAACGAATTACCAATTACAAGAGCTGATTTTTTACTAAAACAAAGTTCCGATGAAAAAACCAGCTACAATAGATGAATATATTTTATTTCTACAAGATGGACAACGCGAGACGGTGCAGAAAGTTTATGAGATGATCAGAGCGGCAGTGCCAAAAGAAGCGACTGCTAAGATTAGCTGGGGGGTGATTATGTTTTCGTATCACGGTATGTTGATTTGACTGGGGGCGGCGAAAAAACACTGTGCTTTATATGGTACGACTCAGACACTCGTTGATAAACTCGGTGATGAGCTGGCAAAATATGATGTTTCAAAATGAACTATTCGTTTTCCAGTGGATAAACCTTTATCAGCAGGATTGGTGAAAAAGATCGTACAGATTAGAGTGAGAGAAAATGGGGAGAAAAAGAGTGGTTGAAAGTCAGAATAAGTTTTTCATGAAATGATGTATTGATTTTGCATTTTTATAATAACAACTTAATGCTTAAAGAATTTGATAAATGGAATAGCCATAAAAAAGATTTGGAGATAAAAGATGGAAAAATATTTTTTAAAGAATGAGAAATCTGGCGAACAGCTATTTGACTTAATATTGGTTCAGAGTCTTGTGGTAAATGAGAAACATTTCGTCGTCCAGTACTAATTATAAAAAAACTTTCTGGAACAAGCTGTATAGCTATTCCTCTGACCTCAAAGCCAAAAGATGGTTCATGGTTTAGTGAAATCACAATTCACGACGAGAAAAGCTGGGCATTATTATACCAAATTCGCATGATGAGTACAAATCGCTTTCAGCGTCGTCTTGCAACATTGGATGATAAAGATTTTTTTCAAGTAAAAGAAAAGCTCAAGTATTTACTTGAACTTCCTTAAATCATATTATCACTCCGACGTATGCCGGAGATCGGTGGGTAGCCCCAAAAGTGACTCCATGATAATCAAAAATATTTAAAATGCAAATTAAAATACTGGAAATTATTAAGTTTTTATCATTTCAAAAATATAACAATGCAAAAGATCGTTCTTAATCTCCGATTTGAAAAAAATATCGAGGAAGCAGTGAACTTTTATGTTTCACTTTTTAAGGGTTCAAAAATTACTTATACTGCTCGCTATGGTAAGTCTGGAGCTGAGGTTTCTGGGATTGCAGAATGAAAAATTTTGACCATTGATTTTGAGCTGGCTGGGCAGGAATTTACGGCGATCAATGGTGGACCTTACATGAGTTTCACGCCTGCGACATCGTTTTTTGTGAACTGCGAGAGTGAAGAGGAAATCGATGCGCTTCGAGCGAAATTATCTGATGGATGAGTGGTCATGATGCCATATCAGCAGTATCCGTTTAGCCAAAAATTTGGCCGAGTTTCTGATAAATATGGAGTTTCTCGACAGGTGAGCTTGGCTCCTGCGAAACAAAAAATCACTCCGTTTATGATGTTTATCTGAGACAAAGCTGGGAAAGTCGAAGAGGCTGTAAATTTTTATACTCAGCTTTTCCCAAATTCAAAAACTGATCTGATCGCCCGCTACGAAGAGTGAGATGGTGATAAAGTTGGCTTGATCAAACACGCAAAATTTACTCTCGATGGCTATCAATTTGGAGCGCTGGAAAGCACTTATGCTCACCAATTCGCTATGAACTGAGCAATTTCGTTTCTCGTAAATTGTAAAGATCAGCAAGAAATTGACAAATATCGAAACGCACTTCTCGAAGGCTGACAAGCTCAACAATGTGGCCGACTTGTGGATAAGTACGGTGTGACTTGGCAGATTATCCCTGAAATTTTAGGAGAACTCATGACCAAAAAAGATCCTGCCAAAGTCGAAAAAGTAATGCAAGCGATGCTAAAGATGGTGAAGCTGGATGTGGAAGCGTTGAGGAGAGCTGGAGAGTAGAAAAACTTAGCTCATTGAGCAATGAAAAACTTTTGTTAGAATGAATTATAAAATACGAAAAATTCAAATGTATATAATTTTAGATTTACATAAAAAAAATAAATTAACTAATGACGGCTGTAAATTGATGAAAAAATTATTTCTGATTCTTTATATTACCAGAAAAATTTCTATGAAAAATTAGTAATGAAGAATATATAATATTAGATTGATTGAGAAAAAAAAGAAATACATTAGTGCATAATTCATTAAAATCGTACGAAATAACTCAAGAGGATTGTTTCTCTATAATAAGTAAATCTTTAGAATATTTAAGTAAGATAGCTTGATTATGAGGTTAAAATTTTTCCGTGAGTTTTTTGAATTGATCATTATTGTTCTTGAATGAATAAGTTTTACGACAAAGAATTTCTTGAAAAACAATCATTATCTAACAACTAAAATCTTTTTATTTCTCCTTCTCCCATGCAATCACACATAATCTCGCTTCGTCTTCAATCTCACTGACTGATCTCACCTCGCCACACGAGTGTGTATGAGGTCGTTTCTCAGATGGGGGCGATGCAGGCTCAGGATATAGGTCAGGCGATCTGGTGTGTGGGATCGCGTATGAAAAGTGCGACCAAAGAAACTATCGTCAATGCATTGAGAAGCTGAGAGATCGTGCGTACTCGACCGATGAGAGGGACTTTGCATTATTTGGCACCTGAGAATGTCAGATGGATGCTCGATCTATGTGCTTCCAAGACTTTGGGATGATTTGAGAAACGCAGAGATTATCTCTGAATGGACAGCAAACATGCTGAGAAAGCTCTCGATATTATGTCGAAAGCTCTCAAATGATGAAAAAATCTGACTCGTACACAGCTTGGTGAGACCCTCAAAGAGTGATGAATCCCCATGCAGAGTCAGCGAGTCTATCATCTGGCTTGCTATGCTGCGACTCTCGGACTGATTTGTTTCTGAGCTCCGACTGAGAAAGAAGAGACCTTTGTCTTACTCGATGAGTGGGTGCCAGCCGATATAAAAAGCCTGAATCGTGATGAGCAGCTCGCAAAGCTGGCGACTCTTTATCTGACTGGGCACTGACCAGCGACGGCTGATGATCTCGCTCGACGATCTGGACTTAGCAAAACCGACTGCAAAAAAGCTATCTCGCTCGTGGAAGATCAGTTTGAATTTCTTGAATATAACGGTAAAAAATATTATTTTTCTGGTGATCTCGTAAGCTGACAAAAAAAAGCAGAATGAAAAATTTTTTTATTGTGAGGATTTGATGAATATTTTTTGTGATATAAAGATAGATCCATAGTCGCAGACACTGAACATTATGGAAAACTTTTCACCAGTAATGGGATATTTTTCCCGCTGATCGTAGTAGATGGGAAAGTGGCTGGAGTCTGGAAGCGTGCTTGGAAAAAAGATACTGTAGTTTTCACAATTACAGCTTTGCCGTGAGTAAAACTTGATAAAGACGCTATTCATGCAGAAGCTGAGAAATATGCAGGATTTTGGGGAGTAGAGAAAATTCAGATCACAGACTAATTGGTTGGAAATCAAGCAGATTTTTGGTTGGAAATCAAGCAGATTTTTTGTAGAATCCGGGAGATTTATTTTTTTGAGAAACGATGAAAAAATCACTACCGTGTGAACGACAGTGTCAGTCTTGTGGAATGCCTTTTGATCAGGATTCTGAGAAAGGAGGGACGGAGAAAGATGGTAGCAAAAGTACGATGTACTGTAGTTTGTGTTACAAAGATGGGAAGTTTTGTCGACCAGATGCGACGGTGAAAGGGATGCAGGAGCTAGTTTGGGAGAAAATGAAAGAAAAATGATTTCGACGACCGATGAGAATGATGGCTTGGTATCAGATCCCGAGACTGAAAAGATGGAAATAGTAAGTTTCTAATTATACTGAAAATATTTTATTCTACAACAAAAGGTTCGCTTTTATAAGTAAAACTCACCTACAATAGAAAAGATTCTTATCACATTTTTTCAACCCTCGGCCGGGTTGGCATTTCTTTTTTATCATTGCTACAAACCCCGCATAAAATTATATTTACTATTTTTGCGGGATCGAAAACACTGGCAATCGAAAAGAAACCAAACACTTCGTAAGTAAGGTGAGTAAATTATTTTTCTTCTCTTCGCTTGAAAAATAAATTCTCACCTTAAAAAAATCTAGCCAACGCAAATTCTCGTCTTTACTCTCCTTCTTGCTCCTTGACTACTCACTATGTTTTTTCTTGGTTCTACCGACTCACCATCAAAGGATCGTCTCGTTCAATTTTTTCTACCATGAGGTTGGACCTCAGACAAGGTTGCGTTGGCGTTGACTAATAGTTATCTTCTTCTAGGAAACTTTTCTTTTTTAGAGATTATTTGTTACTTATTTTTATTTTTTAGAAATTTATATGCCAGAAAAAAAACTTTCAGGAAGTTTTGAATTTTCTGCGAAGATTTGGCTGTGGAATAATGGAAAATCTCCAGCTTCCTGGCACTTTGTGAATGTACCGAGGGATATTTCTCAGCAGATCAAAAAAATCTCAGCTACGATGCCGAAAAAGTGACGATGATCAATGAAAATAAGAGCCAGAATCTGATTTTTTTCGCGAGTGACGAGCATATTTCCTGAGGGCAAGACTGGGACTTATTTACTGCCGATCAAGGCTGAAGTTCGTCATGAACTTCATATCCAAGCCGATGACGAGGTACTCCTCTATCTGGATATTTTGTGCTAGCTATACCGATAGTTTTAGAAATGCTTTGTACTAAGCTTCCGAAAGGGTAGCTTGGTAGATGCATATAATTGGACCTATCATAAAATCTTTTTTGATTTTATTGCTGGTCCAATTTATCTTTATCTTCTTCATTTCACTTGAAGCTAAAGTGTCTAAAATCATCGGTATTAACTCTTTCATCCATTCAAATTCTTTCTCAATTTTCATGGTGTTCGAGTTTATCATCCTCTAGGAAAAATTTTTTTCGCGTCTGAGTTTTTTGAGAACACTATGGTATTTCCTACTAATCTGACGAGCTTGATGAATCGCAAACGGAATCACAGTCGGGATCCTCTGCTTGGATTCTTGGTTTATGCTCTCTAGTCGTCTGAGAAATTTCTGTTTCACTATCTGAATATTGGCTCCCAAAGACCTTTGCTCCTGAGCTGTCAATCTCAAAACACCTTCATCGCTGATGTGATTTTTGGCTTTTTCATAAAAAATTTTTTTCTGGTTTTCATCCAAAAACTGAGAGTTCTTGATAGAAAAATAAAGCTCTGCCTTGGTTTCTCTTTTGTTTACATTTTGACCTCCATGTCAGCCACTTTTACTATGTCTGATCTGGATTTCTTGACTCATGATCTGATCTCGTTGGCTCATCTGAAAAGCTGAGAAGCTAAAAAAATATTGTAGTGGAAAAAGCTCGGAAAGTCAATTTTTGACATTTTCTGCTTGTATTTTTATTTTTTATCGGTATCAATTTAATTAATTTAATTCACGCTTTATCTTTCAAAATGACAACTGAAACCATTTTAAAACCAATCTGAAACTGACAAATCACCATACCTCAGGAGTGGAGAATTTTTCTTAATATTGATAAAAAAAATGTCAAAGCATCGCTGGTGGGTGGTAAAGTCATCATCGAAGCTATCGAACCAAATCTTACTGATCGAGATGTAAAAAAAATCAATCTCACTGACTTGTGAAGCGATCTACAAAAACAGATAAAACAATCTCACAAACATTATCGTACAAAAAATAAATCTGCATTTATTTCTCATGAAACTGCCCGAGAAAATGCTTAGGATTTTGTATGATAATACCCACAGTCTTAGAAAAGATCTTCAGGATATCAAGCAACAGAAAAAATATGCTGAAAAAGTAAAAAACTCTGTAGAACAGTTTGCCTCACATTATCCTCAAACTCTTGGTGATATCAAGAAACTTGAACCTAAGCAAAAAAATATTTTTAGACTAAGAGTCTGATTTTATAGAGTCATTTTTTCAATCGATACAGGAAACCAGATTATGATAGTTCATAGAATTCTCCAGAGAAAAGATGCTTATGATGATTTTTAAACAAAAACTGCCCAAGCTTGAGCAGTTTTTTTGAGCAGAATAATATTTTTTTGAGATTATTTTCAGATAATTTTGTCGATGATACCGTATTTGAGAGCTTCTTCTGGCATCATGTAGTTGTCTCTTTCGACATCTTTTTCGACCTGAGAAAGTTTTTGACCAGTGTGCTTTGAGATGAGTTTATTGAGTCTGTCTCTCGTAGCAAGGATGTGCTCAGCGACGATAGCGATGTCAGTGGCTTGACCTTGAGCTCATCAGAGAGGCTGATGGATCATAACTTCAGCGTTTGGGAGAGCAAATCTTTTACCTTTTGCTCCACCCATGAGAAGCATAGCTCCAAAAGAAGCGGCTAGTCCCATACAAACTGTAGCGACATCACATTTGACATACTGCATAGTGTCGTAGATAGCAAAACCAGCAGTAACATGACCTCCTGGAGAGTTAACATACATAATGATATCTTTATCTGGGTCTTTTTTTTCGAGATACAAAAGCTGAGCGACGATATTGTTGGCCATGTGAGGCTCGATTTCTTGACCGACAAAAATGACTCTGTCTTCGAGCATTCTAGAATAAATATCGTATGCTCTTTCTCCTTGGCTCGTTTTTTCAATGACCGTTGGGATTAGTACCATTTGTTTTTGTAGCTTAGCAGAATAAAAATTTTTTAATGATTTTTTTGTATAGTAGTTATCACAATGAGCATTTCAACTTGAAATTATCTTTTGGAAATATAAAGGATAAGCGAGTAGATTCGTTTATTTTTTTGTACAAAATGAAAAAAAAATTTCTTACCGTTTTGCTTGGAGTTTTGGCATCAGTTAGTGCTCAAACTTTTGCTGCCCAGAGTGGAGATAGTTTCACTACGAGTCTTTTTGATAAGAAAAATAGCTTACTTGAAACGCTCAGCTGAGCAAGTGTGACACTTCAGACAAAAGTGGCTGGAGTAAACAAAACTTATAACTCAAATGCTGATTATCAGACGCTTCACTGTCTCGGGATCTCATCGCTCGACCAGCTCTCTGGTAACACAAGCTCTGGCATCCAGCAGCTTACCACTACTATTTTGGAACAATATGTTACTCTTCAGACTGCATTCTCTACTTATGAAAATAAGGTTTCTTTATGACTTCTCAGCGACGCTGAAAAGATAAACACGATGAATTGACTTGTTCAGCAGCTTACTCACTATGAACAAAGCCTTTCGAGTAGCATATCTCAGCGAACTCTCCAAAATACTGCTCAGATCAATTCTTTTGAAAATGATATTATCAACTATATTTCTACCAATAAAAATTTATTGACTGAAATGAGAACTCTCAAAACTGGTATAGAATCTGCTTATGCTCAAAATTCTGCATTTCAATCTGGTGTCCAAAATTTTTTATCTGGAAACTACAAAGAATTTTCTCAAAAACTCAGCGCAACTCAATCACTTCCAGTTCTTACTTTCAAAAAACAAATTACTGGAATTTTAGGAACTTATTATTCTGAACTTATCCAAACTCCTTGACTTTATGCTGAGATGGATACCTATACTCAAATTCTTATTAAAGAATATCAAAATCGTTTCCAAGAACAAGTCGCGACTTTACTCGATGGATTTGTGGATCAGAAACTCTATGCGAGCATCAAATCTCAAATGATCTCTCTTCAGACTGGATTTGTTAATTCTGGTGTCATCAACTGTACAAGCATTCTCAATAAAAAAACTGAATTAACAAATCTTTTGAGCAGCATATCAGCTTGATTTGACGGACTCATCGCTTCACTCAACCATAATACTACTCAGTTCAACAATATAGAAACAATCAACCAATTGATTGAAAATTCGAACACAATTTTGAAAAATTTTCATACTACAACAAGTGAAGAAATTTCTCAAAAACTTATCAAAAAAATTACTGAACGCAGAAGCTTGATAGTAACTCAACAAGAAGCAGTACAAAAACTTTTTGATGAACAGGTGGCTAGAAAAAGCATACTAGAAAACCCAAGAGTTTCAGCCGGAGGAAAAGAAAAAACGAGATTGTCTATCATAGAAAATTGTAAACTTCTTATCCCTCAAGCTCCAACTATCACTCAGAAAAATCAAATTGTGACTTTTTTACAGTCTCTGTGAGATACAAGCGTAACTTTTTTTCAAGCCGATTCAGTTTTCCGCTTTGATCAGAAAATTATAGACAGCATCTTGGCAGCTCTTGAAAAAATCTGAGCAACTTATCGTTCAAAAACTGAATTTACTGACCGCCTCAAAACTGCTCAAGAAAAAATCGTCACGCTCCTTACTACCCGTCTTCCTCAGAAAAAAATAGTTCTCCTCAAACATATCCAAGAAGCTTTTTCTCAGTATCTTCAAAGTCATTAATTTAGCCATCTCTTCGGAAAGCAGTCAGACTCAGGGACCGGTTAAGTGGTTTTATTTCTTGGTCAATCATGGCTCAATCGCACCATCAGAAAAAATATAAGGGCTTTACATTGCTTGAGATTATTATCGCTGCTGTCCTTTTTTTTTCATTGGTGGCAGTGAGTCTTTCGCTTTATAGAAATTTTTTTCAAGTGAAGAGAGACATAGAGATCAAACAATTATTGGTCCAGAACTCATACAAAATCGTAGAACAGATAAATCAATTTTTTAAGGACTATACGATAGATTATGAAGAGTACTTCAATAGATCAATTGTCTGATGTGATAAAATAAACCCATCTTTTTTTTCCTGGAATGTGATGTTCATAGAGAAAGACTGAAGCTGTGATGTTTTTAGTTCTTATGGAAATTTCAATAATTTTTCATCTGACACTAACCGTCACCAGCTTTATTATTGTAGTTCTATAGGGCCGTCTCAAATATCTCCCCAACAAGTCAATGAGAATCCAACCGTTTTGTCTTGAGATGGCTGTGTCACTGCGTCGATGAATACTTGATGGCAATCTTTTGGACAATATGCTTTGCAGTTTTTGGATGTAGCTGATGATGCAGATGGAGAAGCTTGATCTGTTTGAGATGATGACGATGCTCTCATTTGAAACTGACCTATGGCTACTATTCTTTGACAATCTGGTGCTCAGGAACTTTACCTCATATCTCAAGATAAAAAACAGAGAGTTTTTTTAAGAAGAAAACTTATTGAGAGCTGAGATCGAAATTGAGATTGAATCGTCTGAAATAGTCCTGTTGATAATCTCTATGCTCTTCAGATACTGAAACTCAAATCTTTTGATGCTTGAGATAATCACGATTTTTCTCTCACTAATAGCTCTGGTGTTTATGACTGACAGATTGACACTTGGGCTTGTGATTTTTGACAGTGATTTATCTGTAACTGAAATTCAATTGGCTGACTTTTTTCTGGTTATAGACTGCCTGTCAATGGTGATGATGGATGGGTCTCATTTTTTAACTGAGATATAACTATTTCTTCTCGAAGTATTTCTCTTAGTCCGCTTAAAGACCCCCTCCTTGCAAACAATCATCAAGAATCTCAGATACAGCCATTTTTAACTGTTATTATAACTTTCCATCCCTATTGAAAAAAACTTTGAAAGCAGTTTCTTTGAGGACTAATAAATCAAAACATCACTCTGCAAACAAGCTTTCGCGTTAAATCTCAGTACTAAAATTCACTAGACTATTTTTTACCCCTTTTGCCGATGCTTTCATTATATATTCATGTTCCCTTTTGTGATAAAAAATGCTCTTATTGTAGTTTTTTTGTCGTACCAGAGTGATCTGATGGATTAAAAAATCTCATAGGACAGTATACCATATCTCTCGAAAAAGAGATCAAATGGCGGAGCAATCTTGTTTCTTGAAAAAAAATTAAGACTCTCTATTTTTGATGAGGAACGCCCTGAAAGCTTTGAATCGAAAAACTAAAAAAAATCATTCATCTGGTTCTCACATCGTTTGACTGCTCTGAGATAGAAGAACTCTGAATCGAACTCAACCCTAATCCCTTTGATGAAACTTTTTTCATCACTGAACAGCTTTATGAAACATTTCATAAAAAAATTCCATCGATTAGAATCAGCTATGGAATTCAAAGTTTTGATGATGAGATTTTAAAAGAATCTGGAAGAACTTATAATTTCACTGGTCTTCTTTGATTTTTCCAGCAGTTACAACACTTAAAAAAACCTTGACTCAAGTATAATTTTGATTTTATTGCTTTTTGAAAAAATGGAGCAAAAGTACGAGATTATCAGAAAATATCTTTTTTTAAAGATTTGGTGGAGAAAAAATTAGCAGATAGTTTTTCTCTCTATACTCTGGAACTTTTTGAAGGAAGTCAGCGATACCATGAACTTACGAGTAAAAAAGATGGAGAACAGCTAAGAGCCAAAGAATGATTTGGACTGAGAAAATATGGCAGCGATGATGCAGTTTATGAGGAATTTGAAGAGCTCAAAAAAATCATCCAGTCAGCTTGATATCAAAGATATGAGCTATCAAACTATGCTCTGAAAGAAGGAAAAAGCATTCATAACTGTGTCTACCGAGAAATGTGAGACTATCTTTGACTCTGACCAAGCGCTTCCTCATTTCTCAAGGCTGAAACACTGGGGAAAAGCTGATTTGAGATCCAATCAACTACTCTATGAGCTCGTTTCTCAAATACTCAATCTTTAAAAAATTATATTCTGGCTGCTGAAAAATCAGATAATCAGCGAATCAAAAAAAATTCCTTCTCTGAACTCGATGCTAAAAATATGCTGTTTGAAGAATTTTTTTTGAGGCTGAGAACGAATCAGTGAATCCGTAATATAGCTGATTTTGAAGATATTTTGATTCCAGACTATGAAGAAAAACTTTCTTGACTCAATCGTGATGGTTTTATTGAGTACTCAAAAAATAAACTTACTTTGACAGACAAGTGAATGGATGTCTATAACTCAATCATTTCTGAACTTCTTCTTTAAGTAAATACTGAAAAAGTCAGACTCTCCTTTCCCTTCGATAAACTCAGGGACCGGAAAGATGAGATAGGCAAAACTCGTCGTGGCTCCTCGCAACGACGAAGCCTGCCTGCGGGGCAATGACGCCAGAGGAAAGTCAGTCACTCAGCGATTGAAGTTCTCTTGGTGTTCCAGAATTTAATACTTATTGTAAAAAATGCTATTACTCGTCGATAAACCAACTGGAATTACAAGCTATGATATTATCAGAGTTTTGAAGAAAAAATTCCCTTGAGAAAAAATCTGACATGCTGGGACACTTGATCCTCTCGCTACTGGAGCTATGCTGATTTGAATTGGAAAAGACACCAAAAGACTCACTGAGCTTACCTGAAAAGACAAAAGCTACATTACTACTATCGACTTTAGTCAGGATTCAGATACTCGAGATATTGACTATCGAGACTATCTCGAAAGTATTTTGATTCATTCGAGCGACTGACGAACCAATAAGCAATGACAGAAAATCTCTCTTCCCAGCCTAAAAGAGATAGAGCAAAAACTACAAGAACTAATTCCTGAAAAAGAATTACCTCTTACTCCTTTTAGTGCTAAAAAAGTAGCAGGAAAAAAACTTTATGAAGAAGCCAGAAAATGAAATATTATTTCCACGAATAAAATAATGTCGACACAGTCTTTTGAGATAGTTTCTTATGAGTTTCCAATCCTTACTGTCAAACTGACCGTCTGATCTGGAACTTATATAAGATCTATAGCTCATTGGCTCGGAAGCGAGTTCGGCATGGGAGGTATTTTGACAACTCTCAGAAGAATAAGTATCGATAAATGGTCTATATGAGATATTTGTAAGTCGAGTGATAGAGATAATTTAGCTTATGAAGAAATTTTTCTTTAAGTATATCTCGAAAAACTCATATTTCCCTTCGACAGGCTCAGGGACCAAAAAAAGATACGATGACGATAAGAAGTTTAGTTAACTAAGATCGTAGTTTACATAGTTGACATCTTTTTTTGGAGATGATATACTATCGTGAAGGTAGCGACGAAATCGGGTTCTTTGTCTCTTGGCGAAATGATGAGTATTTGTTTTTATCTGATCAGAAAGCTCTTCAAAAGAGATCTTATTCTGAAGATAAGCGACTGTTTCTTTGTAACCGATTCACTGCATAGACTGAAGATCTGGACTGTATCAGCTCGCTAGCAAGCTCTGAACTTCTTCTATAAGTCCATGAGACAACATCCAATCAATTCTAGTATCGATTCTCCTGTTAGCATCCTCTTTTTCTCTCCAAAGTCCAATCATTAATAAAGGTCTCTCTACTGGTTGCTGAAAAAAAGACTCAGCCTTTGGTTTTCAAGTCTTGTAAAAAATCTCTAAGGCTCTGACTATAAATCTTATAGAATTGGGATGGTGGTTCTTAGCTTCAGTAGGATCTACTTTGGCAAGTTTTTCGTGTAATGAGCCTGGATTTTTTTCTTCCTCAGCGTATAATTTTTCTCTCAGCTCATAATCTGGTGAAACCTCTGGCATAGAAAAATTCTTGTACAAAGTATCGATATAAAGTCCTGTTCATCAGACGACAATAGGAATTTTTTTTTGATCTACAATCTGAGAGATGATTTTTTTAGCATCTGAATTTCGTTGCCCAGCAGTATAGTGTTGATCTGGATTCACTATGTCGATGAGATGGTGGGGGATTTTTTTTCTGGTCTCAACCGAGACTTTATCTGTACCGATGTCCATATTACGAAATATTTGTCTACTATCAGAAGAAATAATTTCACTATCAAAAAAATCTGTGAGCTGAAGAGATAAATCGCTTTTCCCTGTAGCAGTAGGTCACCAAATCAAAACAACTCATTGGCTATTTTTCTCATAGAATTGCTCTATTTTAGTTTTAGCATTTTTCACAATTTCTTCTTTTTTCATCAGTTTTCAGAATAAAAATTTTTGAAAATTTAGCAGATTATTTCTTTATCGTCGAGAATTTGTTGCTGAAGTTTATTGACAAGATGATGAAGATAGACGATGTTGTGAAGACTAAGAAGAATCCCACCCAGAATTTCATCGGTGCGAATAAGGTGATGAAGATATGCTTTGGTAAAGTGTCTCGAAGTGAATGAGTCGATCTCAGGATCAAGTGAAGTGAAATCATTTTTGTATTGAGCATTGGAGAGTTTGATATTTCACTGAGAGGTCATAGCAAGACCGTGACGGCCGAGTCTGGTCGGTAAAACACAGTCAAACATATCAAAACCATTGGCTACTGCGTGAACAATATCTTGATGCGTTCAAACTCCCATCAAATATCTTGGTTTATCTTCAGGAAGCTGTGGCCCAATAAACGAAACTATATCTCTGACAAGCTCTTTTGATTCTCAGACGCTGACTCCTCCGACTGCGATTCAGTCGATAGCAAACTGCTTGAGATAGTCTAGAGATTCTTTACGAAGCTGGTGATCTGTTCCTCACTGAACAATTGGGAAAAGGACTCATCTGATGCTGTCGTACTGAGGCAAAAAATAGTCGAAAGCTCTCTTGGCTCGGCGATGAGTAAGCTGCATTTGCTGGTAGTATTTTTTGGCTGAGATTCACGCTGGAGAACAGACATCTAAAACCATCATAATATCCGATCAAAGATTTGCTTGGATGTCGATCACTTTTTCAGGCGTAAATCGATGCTCTGAACCATCATAAGGAGATCTAAATTTTACTCACTGCTCTGACACTTTGGCAAAAGGTCTCTGAGATGTATTGTTTGGGCGATCTTTTTGACCTAATCAAAGGCTAAAAACCTGGTATCATCAGCTATCGGTCAAGATAAGCTGATCTCGATTTTCAAACTGGTGAAGTCAGCCCGCTTGCTTGACAATTTCATCTCCTGGACGAAGATAAAGATGAAAAGTATTTGCTAATATAAGATTGATAGCTGGTAAAGCACCAATATATTTCGGATCACGAAGCAAATCTAGAATCAAACCCTTGATTGTAGCTCTCGTTCCAACTGGCATAAAAACTGGTGTTGTCAATGTAATTCCATTCAAGGTAATCTGTCATACTCTTGCATTTCACTTTTTTTTGAGTATTTTAAACTGAAGTTTACTCATTTTTTTCATAGGTTGTTAAAAGTTTTTTACTTATAAGGATTGTGATGCGTTTTTTCAATCGATCTCGCTGATTAAGTATATCTTTTTTGATCATTGGTTTCTTCATGAGCTGATATACTTTTTGACAAGATAGCTGTCCTGCTAGTCTTGCAATCATCGGACAACAAATTACCCTCAAAAATTTTAGCGAATCTTATATTGCTTCTGGTCAAATAGCCCAACCCAATTCCCTTTCTCGAACACTAAAAAGAAATTCCACTCTCGTAAAGACAGTGGCTGGAGAACGTTTTTCCCATACTTTTTCTACTCCTGGCACTTACTCTCTTACCCTGGCTTCATCATCAAGAAAATGCCCTTCCCAAAGCACAATTACTGTGGTTGTTTACCAGGATTTATATCTTTTTTTGGGAGATAGCGATCAGTATTTTAGTCCTGTTTTGGAGAAAAATATTGCCAATAATATGGTTTGATTTCAAAGAATTAGCGCATCCAATCTTCAAACTCTCTGACAAAGCGTTCGTGATATTTCTCATCTTCTCGCTTCTACAAAAGCTACTTTCATTCATACTGAACAATATAGCACTATTTTTGAGGGGCTTAATCAGATTGAAAGAGTACACAGCGGTAGTCTTTTACAAAAAAAACCACTCTTTTTGGTAAGCGATGTGGACAAATGATTGCTCAAAAAAATTATGGCTTCTTTTCTCAAGCAACACTGAATCAATGATTTTTATATCATTTCTAGCCAAGAATTTAAAAGCATTCTCTTTGGACTTTCTATAGGACAAGATGTTTTTCATAATCCCGATGTTCTTTTACAACAGGTTTCCTTTTCTGGAAGATGAGCTTTTTATAGTGTGTCTTGGATTATTGATTACATTGTATACCATTGATTTCCTCTCAATTCAATAAAGATCCTATTGATGGTTTGTTTCTTACTTGTGATAGTTACTGTCATCAAACAAGTTATTGGTCTATCTTCCTTTGCGGTTTATCAGCCTATCATCTTTGCACTTATCTGCCATCTCGCTGGATTTGATGTCTGACTTTTTTTTATGTTCGTCGCTTTTTTAAGCGTATTATTAATTTCTACTCTTTCCAGCACAATTACTTTTCTTTATAGCTCAAAAATCAGTTTAACTATTATCCTTTACTTTCTCCTGACTTTTGCTTTACTGGGTCTGTCGAAAAAACTTGGTATCTTTGCCGATTTTTCTATCTTTTCTCAGCCTCTTATCTTAGTTGCTCATCTTTATGTTCTGACAATAGCTCATAAACTTTTTTTGAACAAAATTATTTTTTCTCCTCGTAAAACACTTTTTTCTGCTGGACACTTTCTTGTATTTTCATTTATTTTATCCGCTATTTTACAGTCTGATAGACTAGGTAATTTTCTCCTCATCTATCCAGAAACTGTTTTACTCTTTCTCGTTATTCTCATCCTCGTCTGAAAATATACTGGGCTTCAAATTATGGAACTCATACGCTTTATGCCTCTTATCACTTGGCAATTCAAAAAATTATCAAAATAAACTTTTACTCTGCAAAACAATAACACAAATGAAAAAAAATCTCTATTCCTCTTTTGTTTTGATCTTGATTCTCTTTGTATCGTGATTTTTCTGAGATTATTCTTATGGTTTTTCATCAATGTCTGATGAACTTATCAATTTAACAGTTCCAATCAATGACGATAGCTACATAGCTTGAAAGGATATTGATACAACAACCACAATCGATGGGGATTTAAATATTTTTTGAAATAATATTACTATTTGATGACTTGTAAACCAAGATTTACATAGTTTCAGCAAAACTTTAACGGTACAGGGAGATATTGAAGACGATCTCATTGTTGTCGCTGATACGGTAAAAATATTTGGTCAAATAAAAGGTGACGCAATTATAATAGCAAGAGAAGTAGAAATCTCTAATGGCGTCACAATTGGCTGAGATATGGTAATTACAGCCCAGAAATTTACTTTTCATGGAACAGCTAATGGAACTACCAGAATCAATGTGCAGCAGCTTATTTTCAATGGTCTTGTGAATGTAAATGCAATTATCAATGCGAAAGAGATCACTCTTTGACAATGAGCAAGCATCAAAGGAAATCTTACCTACTACACTAATAAGAAACTTTCTGAACTAGAATCTATCGTGGATGGAACATCTGAAATCAGACCTGTAGACTATAGTAATATTACTGCTATTTGACAGGGAATACTGGAACATTTAGTTGCTTGGAATATTATTTTTGTTTCTTTACTGTGCGTCATCCTCTATTTTTCTGCACCAGCTTTCTGGAAAAAAGTTACTGACACCACTCTTTCTCATCCTGGGAAAAGTTTTTTAGCTGGATTTGTCTTTGTTGTTGGTATACCTTTTGTGATTCTCATTCTCACACTTAGCATAGTTTGAATTCCTGTGGCACTACCCCTCTTTTTTCTGTATTGGCTTGTAGTCCTTTCTTCTGAAATTTTCTTGGTTCTGACTCTTACCTATCTTGTTAGCATTCGCTTTTTTAATGGCACTGGCTGGCAGCACAAGTTTTCTCAGACTCTCTGTATTATAACTTTAGCCTGATTAAGTACTTTTATAATGCGAATTGATCGATTTTTTTCTCTCTTTACTCTCTGAGCCTCGCTTCTACTTATAGTTGATTCACTCAGACTATCTCGTCTCAAAAACTAATTTTATCACTTCTTCTCAATTATGAAAAAAATTCTTTGATCTTTCCTTTTGGCTCTTGTCCTTTTAACAACTCAGACTTTTGCACTTGAAAAATTTGCTGATGAAACAGTTTCAATTTCTCAGCCTATCAATCAAGATCTCTATGTAGCTGGCGATACTCTTGATATTTCTACAGTACTTGGTGGAGATTTCTTATGAGCTGGGGGCACTCTCTCGCTCAATAATGAAGTAAAACAAGATGCATTTGTTGCTGGAGGAACTCTATTTATCAGAGCATCAATCGGTGATGACCTCAGAGTAGCTGGTGGCAATGTTTATATTCTTAGTAAAACAATCTGATGAGATTTGATCGTAGCTGGTGGAAATGTGGAAATACCAGAATGAGTAATTATTAAATGAGATTTGATTATTATGGGATGAAATATTAAACTTGCTGGGAATGTCGACTGAGATGTAGAGATTTATTGAGGGAATGTGTTTCTCAATAGCGTTATTGGTGGTGCTGTCACTCTGGAAGCTGAAAAACTTACTCTTGGGACAAATACTCAGATCAAGGGCAATATCAATTATACGCTTCCTGAAAAAAATCAAGGACTTGAGCTTATCACTCAGGGCACTAAGGAATTTACTGCAGGGTCTATGACAAGAAAAAATCTATGAAAAGAGATGTTTACTAGTGCTGACACACAAAAAATATTTTGGTGAGTTGTCGCTGCATTCGCTTGATATCACTTTCTTTTTCTCTTTGTCTTTGGAATTATTTTCTTTTATCTTTTCCCTGGTTATCTGAGAAAAGTCTGAACAATCCTCTCTCATAATACTCGAAGCATGTGACTAAAATGACTTCTCATCTTTGTTTTATTACCAATAGCTTGTATTTTCTTGGGAATTACACTCATCTGATTACCTTTTGCTGGTCTCTTTTTTGCTTGGTTTTTATTTTTTATTCTTCTCTATGAACTTGTCTGTGTAGCTCTTTTTTCTCATATGATTCGAAATCGTTTCTTTTCTACAAGAAACCCATGAACTGTCACTATTTTGCTACAACTTCTTGTTATTACTGTTTTGAGCATCATTTTTACTCTTATTAATGGCGTTGATTTATTAGCTGGATTCTTTGCTCTTGGTGCGGTGGCTACTTATAACTGGAAAATATTGAAAGATAAACTAGTATAATAAAATTCTCTTTTTCACTAAAAGGTAGGTTAACCATAACCTGCTTTTTCGTTTTTTATGTATTTTTTAATTGATTCTTTTCATAGTGTATACTCCAAAGTATGCACAAAGTTTTTTAAATAAAGAGGTTGAATAAGTTAAATATTCTCTCTACTCAGTTATAATCTATGGCTTTAAGTATTCCTTGGACAATGTCATCAATAAATGTAAAATTTCTTAACATATCTCCGTTATTATAGATTTCTATCGGTTTATCGTTAATAATTGTTTCTGGTAATCCTACTATGGTATATTTCATTATTTTAATTTATATAAATACTAAATAGTTGTACCATTTGATTACATATTATCATTTAAATTTTTCTTAGTAGATAAATTATCTACCACTATATACATTTCTATTCTGTAAACCTAATTGCTGCAATATTAACAAAAAACACAAACAAAACATATTGACAAAGATTCTTAAATAGATAAAAGAGAGAAATGAAACTACAAAATCTGTATGAAAAATATCAAA
>CALMTC010000004.1 GCA_937872535.1 uncultured bacterium | reverse complement strand
ACCTCTTCATTATCTTATCCACTAAGTGTAAACTTTTCGCTGCAACAGCACATTTATGAGTTTTTCTTATCAAAAGCTTTATCCATAAGAAGCAAACAAGCAGGCACATACCGCATTCCAATAAAGACTGAAAGAAGAAGTCCACCCATAAAAGTTATACCCAGACTACCAAAAATTTCATCAGAAAAAATAATAGAAATTACTCACAAAACTCCCGTGATATTAGTAATAAAGATTGGAACAAACCTTCTTTGAATAGCTTGAGACAAGGCTTCTCTCATCGTTGTAAAACTTCCTGAACCAATAAGTTCTTGGAGATAATCAATAATCACGATAGACTGGTTTACTCAGACTCCAATAACTCCAAACATACCAAGTTGAGCAGGGAAAGAAAAACTATAACCAAATAAAAACAAGAAAAACAATCCTCCAGCAATCGATAAAATAGTAGACGAAATAATTAAAAAAGGATATCTGATATTCTTAAACTCCAACACCAAAATAAGAAACATAAAAATCAATCCCATAAGCATAGCATTTCAAAGCTGTTTTCCAGTGTCAGCTTGAGTTTGAATATCAGCTGATGGTTTATACTGCACTCCAGCAGGAAGTGGATTTTTTTTCATAATAGCATCAATTTTCGTAGTAATATCGCTCAAAGCAACATCAGTCAACTTATCAGCTTCAATAGCTATAGATCTCAAGCCATCAATTCTATTAATAGTCTTAAGCTCAGGTTTTAGGCCAACAGTCTTTACAATTTGTTGGAGATAAACATTATTGACTTGCACCGAATCAATATTTCCTGAAAAAAGAACATATCCTTTAAGTTCAATTGGATCATCAGCAAACTCGTTAAATTCAGTCACCTTGATACCATTTGGCCAATAAGCTGAATTTTTCAAAGCTGCCAAAATAAATCCAAGAGTTTGCATATTAACTCCCAATTGTTTTACCTTATTTTCATCAATAGTGTACTGTATTTTTCAGTTCGTATACTGAATCGAAGTAGAAAAATTATATACTCAATGAATTTTTTGAATCTCTGGAGAAATAGTAGCCACATACTTCCCCATCACATCAAGATCATTATTCAAAATATAGAATCAAACTGGCTTTCCTGCAGATGGACCACCTCTCTGAGTTACAGTAGAAATATCATCAATATCCTGATATTTATTTTTTATTTCCGTAGAGACAAACTCCTGAAGTTTTTCAGTAAGATAAAATGACATATAAGTCCTTTTTCTACCATCCTTAGCAAGCTTATCATTATCAAAAAGTCTCAGACTAAAAGACATGACATTATAATTACCTCCTCCAGCATTAAAAGCTGCTTCAATACTATTAGTAGTTCTTTGAGAACCAATATCAATAGTCAAAGATTCTATTCAGTAAGCAAAATCATTTTTTTTCAGATAATCAACAAGGTCTTTAGTGATCTGATAAGTCACTTTTTTATTGTCCTCCAAAGTGATTCCAGGTTTATATTTTACATTGATCCAGACATTGTTCGTATCAGAATTACCCAAGAAATCAACCTTGAGTAAACCAGTACCAAGCAATGCTATACCAGCTACAAAAAGCGCCCAAAAAACAAATAATATATTCCAAGTACCTTTCTTAGTCTGAGTAAAATTATTAAATTTTTCAGCAAACCAGACTCCCATTTTTGAAATTCAGCTAATTGCTTCAGAAGGTTTGACATGAGGTAATCACCAAAAAGTCTTCCCTCGAAAATGAAACTTCATCTGATAAAGCATTACTCCCCAGACTTTTCTTCGAGGTCTTTCATCAAGCTCCTTTGCATCACGAATAGGAATAAACCAGACAATCAATACTGGCACCAAAACGATAGTCACAAAAAGAGAAACCAACAATGTCAAATTAACAGTCAGAGGAAAAGATTTCATAAACTGACCAATAATACCAGTCAAAGAAAACTGAATCGGTACAAAAATCAAAACAGTAGCAATAGTACCAGTAACAATTGGCCAGACATAATTCTTCAAAGAGTATGATATAGCTTGCCAAATATCTTTTTCCCCCTCTCTCAGTTTTTCAATTGTTCACTCCACAATAATAACAATATTATCAACCATAATTCCAAGCACCAAAATGAGAGAAAACGAAGTAATATTATTAAAAGATTCGCCCATAAAAAACAAAACCACAAAAGTGATAGCATAAACAGCTATAAACCCAATGAGAGAAACAAAACCAGATCTCAATCACAAAAAGATCAAAATTACCAAAAAAACCTGTAATCAAGTCTGAAAGAAATTAGAGACAAAACTAGAAAAAATTTGTTCAGAAGCTTCATTCTGATTAAATGTCTCATAATATAAAAATTCTGGATACTGCTTTTTAAAAATATCTATCTTTTCAAGAACAGCCTGCGTCACTTTTTGAATATCAGCTCCAGGAATTTTCTTAATCTGAAAACTAAGCGTACTATAAATCTTTTTCGGATCAAGTCCCTGAACAATAAAAGATTCCTTATCATTATCTTTAATTGTATTATACAACCTCCCCAAATCTTTAAGTCTAACAGTTTTTCAGTTACCAACCACAATCAAATAGTTATTAATATTATCAATAACCGTAGAAAGTTCATCTGTATAATTTTTCAGCTCCACAGTATAAAGCTGGTTACTAAGCTCTTTTTTATCGGTCGATATCTTAAAGTTTGCAGCTCTCAATTGTTGAATTACAGAAGAAATATCAACATTATAAGACACTAATTTTTCGTAATCAAAAAGAATTCTAAGCTGCTGAACTGGTTTTCAAAGAAGTTGCACATCAGAGACTCCTTGAATAGTTTTTAAAGCATCCTCCAGAAAAGAAACTTTTTTATAGAGATTCACAAGATCAATTGTTCCTCAAATACTGAAAGTATAAATAGGAGTATCACTGATATCTACTTTCCTAAAAGTAGGATAAGTAACATCGCTTGGTAAAGTCGGATAAACCTGATCGATAACGGATTTGAGATCATTTATTGCATCGACCTCTTTTTTATTTTCAGAAAACTCTACATTAATAATTCAGACATTAAAAGTAGCAGAAGTAGTTACTTTTTTCACTAAACTAATAGATCTCATCCTCGATTCAAGCTTCTGAACAACCTGTTGATCAACAAGATTCGGATCAGCTCCAGGATAAACAACAGAGACAATATAGTTTGGAATATTGATAGAAGGTGTAACTTCCCTAGTAATTGTCGAAATACTATACCAACCCAGCAGAAAAAATAAGACCACCAAGAGTCTAAAAAAAGTTTTCTGCCCCTTCAATACTTCTATCAAATTCATCTATCTCCATCAAAAAACTATAAAAATTTTTATTCTGCAAAGCTCTACTCCTCTTTTCCTATAATTATCTGAGAATGTCTTCGCTATAAGAAAATCTCAATTTAATAAACAACAACATCCAAAAGCTGTAAACCTGAAAGAATCTGAATTTGTTCATTATCTATAAGCCCAACCGTCACTTGTTTTTCAATAACCGTACCACCTCTTTTGACCAAAACAAAATATCATTCAATCTTTGGAGTAACAAACTGAAGAGGCAGCCAAATTTCCTGAGCACCAACACTCATCATGACTGCAATTTCTACTCTTTCACCTTCCTTAAGAACCCCAGATCAACTACCGCTAAGTTTTGCTTCATATAAAAAGCTCTGAGTAACAGCATCAGTAATAGGAAGTTCATAAGCAACTTTACCAGATCAGATAATCTCATCATTTTTCAGAATAACAAACGATGCTCACTGAGAAAGTTTTACTGGTGAAGATATCTGTAATTTTAAGTTAGTAACATCACTAGGAGAAATCTGACACAATAAAGCACTAGCTGCCACCTTATTTCATTGACTAACAAGTCTAGCCTTTATAACTCCAGCTACTGGGCTTCTGAGCGTTTCACCATTTAAATTATTTCTCAAAACTTCAGCACTTTGTCTCGTTGAAAGAGTTTGATTTAAAATCTGTGAAAGTTGAATTGTTTTAGTATTATCAAGATTTTTCAATTGTTGTTCAACATTAGCCTGGCCAAGTTCTAAATTAGAAATCTGACTTTTTAAAGTATTGATATTCGTATCAAGAGACAAAGTAGCACTCTGACTTTTATTCGTAGAAAGATTTTGAATACTAATTTTTAAAGTAGAAATCTGATTTTTATAGCTATTAGTTAATGCTTCAGCACTTGCAGCCACAGAATCGAAACTTGTTTTCGTCGCCAAAAGACTATTTGATGCAGCACGAAGAGAAGCATAAAGACTATCAATGGTAGCTTGAGTAAAATTATAGCTCGTAGCAGATTTGCTAATCGCTGTAGCAGCATCAGTAAAATAAGTAGAAAGATCTGCGGCATATTGACTTACCTCATCATTACTCATTCCAGATACAATTCTTCACAAATCGCCCCAATAGCCATCATATAATCTTTCAACTTTTAAACCTAAAGGTCCATCATTAAAAGAAACATAAATATCAAAAGTACTATTTCTGAGTCTTCCAGCAGCAGTAATTCAGAAAGTATCATCAATAGTTCTCATACCATCATAGACAGTATTATACAAAGTTTTTCTACTGTTTTCTACACTTTTTGAAACCTTATCAAGATCAGTTTTTTGAGCTAGTTCCAAAGTAGCAAGTTGATCCTGCAAACTAGCAAGTTGCAAAGCAGTATCTCAGCTAGTTAATTCTTTTTGTTGAGTAGAATTAGCCAGACTTTTCTTCAAAAGATCAAGCTGAGTTTTATTGCTCTCTTGTTGTTTTAGCAAAATATCTCTCTGAACATCAAAACTCAAAGTAGTGGCTTCTCAGATTTTAGCAAAATTAACCAACTGCCCTTGTAGTGAATCTCTCTGAATCATAGAATTAGATGTACTCTGATCGTCTGGATCTGGGACAACTCTAGCTATCACTGTACCTGGTGCTACAGTCATTCAAGGCTGACAGAAAAATTGTTCTACACTCCCAGCTATAGAACTGCTAATATTAGTCGTATTCTCAGCCACTACCGTAGCATAAAGTTGTTCATTACTACCAGCAGAACTTGTAATTCTAAGCTCTTTCTGATATCTTATCACTTCTCCAGTCGAAGATATTTGATTAGTAGACTGACTACATCAAGCCAAAAAAATAAAACCACTCACAATCAATAATTTCTCTATCTTCATTTTCTTACCAAAAACTATAAAAATTTTTATCCTGACAACTCTAATAACAATAACTGCAAAAACTATTTCGCCATGAATTCTTGCATATATTCTATAACTTTTTTCATATCCGAAGACTTGACCATTCAAATAGCCATCTCTCATTTCATCAAAACCAAAAGATCGTCTCACGGTTTCAATCAAAGTGTTTCTCTCGCTTCTTTTGGAATAACAACTTGGCCCTTTGGTCAAATAGTCACATGTCCTATAATTTTCATTCCGCACTCCTTTTCAGGATTATCATCCATTTTTTTCATTTTCTTATTTTGGTATAAAAAGTTATACTTGTAAAACTTATATACTTTAAAATCAAAATTACAATACAAAAATAAACCAAGAAAGAAATAGAAAAAAACCTAGCACCTAAGCCAGATTTTTCATAATCAGCGTTCAAGATAATTATTTTTGAGAAGCCAAATCAAGCCTATCATCACCTCCTCTAGAATCTTGAATAATTTTTACAAGCTTGCGTTTTTCAGCGAAAGTAAGTTTTGGTTTGTTATCAGAAAATAAATTTTTAGCATCTTTTTGACTTCCTTTGCCATACATCAATTTATCAAAAATAACCTTCGATAGAAAAAGCGGCAAAGTAATTTCTCATTCTTTGATACCAAGTTCTGTCTTCAAAGTCTCCAATTTCGGGAGATCTTGAGCTCAAAGTTTCATATTCATAGATTCAAATTGTTTCACAGCCTCCTCCAATGTTCCTCACTGAATCAAAAGCTCAATAACTTTTTTCTGTCCTCTATAGTAAACAGCATCTTTGATACTTGCTCACGGCAAATTATCAGCTACAAATCTCTTGCGCCTATCAACCAAAACTTCAGGATTATTAGTTCCAGCTCCCATGCGACTATATAAATTCATAATTTCCAAAGCCTTTTCGCGAGGATAATTTTCACAAACAAAAACAGTCAACAACCCAATTCCAGGTTTTTCAGCTAGATTTTTTATATCATCCAGATTTGAGATTTTACCTACCACAAAAGCCTCATGAATTTTTGCCATTCATTCCTCAAAGTCCAAATAACCAGGTCATTTAAAACTCTTTCCAAGAAATTTACTAGTATTAGCACCCGATAACCAGTGTTTTTCAAGTTCATGACCAACTCAAACTTTGATAACAGCCTCTCTTGTACGAGATTTTGAAGGCAAAGAAATACTTTGAGAAGAAGATTCAACATCCATATTTTTTTTCTCTGAATCAATTTTCACATCCCAAACTGGTAATTCTGATTGAAAATTTCTCTTCTGATAATCTTGATAAAGTTGCATCGTATTTTCCATAATTTCCTTGATCTGTTGAGCAGAAACTGATTCACCATTTTTAACGACCCAGCTTCTTTCCGTAAGTTCAGTCAATCAATATTTCTTCACGAATTCAGATAAAAAACTCTGTAATTCAGTACTTTCTTCAGAAGAAATTTTTTCTTTTCTACTTCGAAAAGTCCTATAAGCCTCATCAACAAAACTTTGCAAATCCTTTTTCCCACCATTCTCAAGAAGCTGAGAAACAATAATTTCATCAGCCAAACCAGCATTTTCAAACTGTTCTTGTAAAAGAGCCAGATTAAAATTTTCCAGTTTAGCAAGACCTTTCTGAACAGTTTCCAGTTTATCAGATTTTTTCTTATATGGTTCTGGTAAAAAATTATATTTTTGATTCATATCAGTAAGAAACTCCTGAAATATAGTTTTTTCTTCATCAGAAAGTTTTTTACTATTACGCTGAAAGTAGTCAGAAAATTCCTGAATACATAGATTTCTTTCTTCTGGTACATCAGAAACAGCCTCCCCAAAGTTTACCTCCTTATCAAGTTTCTGTACCTCTTGATTAATATCATTCAAAAAATCAGCTTCTATATGAAGCCCCCCCTTTTCTCATTCAGTTATCAAAGAAAGTTGATGCATTTTTAATTGATTTAAAAGATGGTGCATTCTTCATAAATACAAGTCCTTAAGAGCTTGAGAAATTTGAGTATTAGCCTGCAAATCTTTCATCAGCACACCCAGTTTAATAATCTTTGCCTCAAAAAACATAGTCTTTTCTTGAACATCATCCATCGTAACAGGAGTTGTTTTGCCATTTCCGAAAAGAACCTTATTGATACGATACTCAGAGCTAAGTCACATTTTTTTAAGCATATCAAGAACAGTTTTCTCATCTTTGACTCCAAAAATCCCAACCAACTGTTCAAGCTCGGCAGCAGTTGGAACATAAGCTTTCTGAATAGCCTTCTCACTAACTTCATCGTCACCACTAACTAATATTTTCTGCTTCAATGTTATCAAAAATTGCTCCTCTTCTTCAGTTAAGTTCACTTTTTTGGACTTAATTCTCTCTAGTTCTTGGGTTTTAATCCAAACCTTACCAAGCGGATAGTAAGAAAAAAACTCTTCCTGCCAGATCTCATCCAGCTGAGAGATCAAACTCTCTAGAAACTCTTTTTGAGCAGTTGTTTCTATACTCTGAGGCATTGGTAAATGCTGATCAACACGCCCTCCCATCTCCAATGCACTCATAGCTTGCTGAACAACTCTTTTCTGCAAACCTAGAAATTTTTTCGCCTTACCAAAAAGCATTTCCAATAACCTCATTACAGGGGACAAAGCATTTCTCACCATCTCTTCCTCAAAAATAAAATATCTGGTAAAAGCATAAAAAAAATCAAAAAAATGTCAAAAAAACCCCACGAGATTCGTAGGGTTTCCAATTAACATAATCTAATTCTTGACAAATTTTCTTGTAAAGATTTTTCCTTGCTCTGTACTACATTTTAGTAGATAGAGTCCAGCAGATAAATTCTCAATATAAACAGTCTGCTCTTCAGAGATTTTTCCAGAATAAAATTTTTTTCCAGAAATATCAATGACCTCAAAATAACTCATTCTATCATCAGTTCCCTCAAATGAAATAAAATCACAAGCCGGATTTGGATAAATAACTAAATTATTTTGCGACTCTTTCTGTAAATCAGCTTCCGTAGTCATATTGTTAACTTGAAGTTGACTAAAGTATAGTGTACTATTTAAAGCAAATTTTGGCATCCAAGGTCCAAACTGTCTAACATAGATTTCTATTGGATTAATGGCCAAAAGAAGATACAAATGATTAGAAGAATTAAGAATTCCTTTGACAACAAAAGTATCAAGAGAATTATTTAATACCAATGTACTATCAAACATAAAAGATAAGGCAGGTCCTGTCTGTCCATAATTATGGGAAATTAATTCTCCAGTAGTGGTATAAACACCAATAGAATCAAAAACAACCAAAAAATTATTTATGAAGACATTAAAACCACGGATAGTAGTTATTGAATCAACAGAAACGACAAATCTCCCAAATTCTTCAAAAACACCAGTTTGCACAGGTAAAGGAGTCAATGAATTAAGAGCATTGACACTCATCAAGCCTGGGATGTAGTTCGTTGTCGTCATAACATTTGTTGTCAAAGAACAACCAACACACAACAAACTCCATGTAAATCCGTTCATACCAAATACTTCAAAAGCATGTTGAGTTACAGTAGAACTACTATCAGAAAATTTTACCATAAGCAAAATTTCTTGAGGAGTATTTGCTTCCAGCATGAAATTATCAAGAAGCAAAAAAACAGCGCCATCTGAACCAGGTGCTTGCATAGCTGAAATCTTTTGATGTCTTGTATTCACAAAACAAATTCTTTCAATATCAGTATTGGCACCCAAACCACCAAACCTTCTCACTTCAATATCAGTAAGCAAAGTATCAACAGTCGAGCTCAATTGATATCTCCCAACTTCAACCCAGACGCCTTTCGGAACCTGGGTCGAAGGTGTCGTATTGGGAGAAACAGAAATACTCACTTGAGCATTAGCAAAATTCATCCACATCGTTACAATAACGGAAAGGAAAGAAAAACTATTAAAGAACTTTCTCATTTTTTTATTACCATTTACAATGGTGACAGAAAAATAATGTTTTTATATATAAAGTCAATAGAAAGTAGGCAAAAATATTGTTTTAGATATTTTTTTAAATCTAAAGTTATTTTCTGACAAAAACCCCATATACAGGAGTTTTTCATAAAAAATTTCAAACTATATTTATTTTAATTCACCAATCAAATACTGAGCAAAAATATCTTCCATTCTCTTACCAGCACCATGTTTTTCATGGAACATCATACTGCCATCTTTACCACAAATTTTCAAAATAGCTCTCTCTCCACCAGGATGTTTTCCTACCCAATCAGTAAAATTATAAACTTTACCATCAATAACTGACCAACAAGAAGAGCTACCAGAATGTAAAGCTACAATCTCCAAAGAATATCCAGTAAGAATTATTTGAGAACCACTTACAACGACACCAGATAAGTTTTTATCAGAAGAATTCGTCGTGGAATATGATCTCTGAGAAGAACATCAAGAAACAAACAAAATACAAAGAATACAGACAAAGAATAAAAAAGTTTTTTTCATGGTAGTAAAATTAAAAACAATATAAAATTAAGAAACAATAACACGTTTACTTTTCAAAGGATAATGAACAATAGCTTCGCCAATACGATCAAAAGTCTTCGTATCTCCAGTAGTAAACATTTCCATCTTTTTAGTCAATCAGAGCGAAACTGCAATATCATTATGTCTCTTTAAATAACTCACAAATTTAAGAGCAGATTCTTGAGCAGGATCAACAATAGCACCTGAAAAATATCTTTTAAAATAAGTTTCATAAACAGGGAAATGTGTACAACCCAAAAGCAGAACTTCAATCTTTGAAGGAAGTTTTTCAAGATAATTTTTAATAACTGTTTCAATTTTTTTCTCATCAGTACAACCAGCTTCAATCATCGTAACCAGCTCAGGAGCAGCTACAATATGAATATCAGCTCATTCTTGTCCCATAAGCTCCTGAAATTTTTTTTCAAAAATACCAGACTGTACAGTAGCATCTGTAGCCAAAATACCAATCGAAGAATATTTTCACTCTATCACAGCTTCTACCCCAGGAATACTAACAGAGAGAACTTTTTTATTCGGATAAGTAGTCTGCCAATTTCTAATAGCATAAGCAGAAGCAGTATTACAAGCCAGAATAACAATCTTAGCACCATGATCAAAAAGCCAATGCAATCACCTAAAAGTAAGTGTTTGAATTTCATCAGGAGATTTTACACCATAAGGAGCATGTAAATTATCAGCCAACAGAATAAAATCATGCTCAGGAAAATTTTTTTGAAAATAAGTAAGCGTTTGCAATCCACCAAACCCACTATCAAAAATACCAATCATACTGTTTTTCTTGAAGATAAATTTTCTGGTAACCACTAAAAAATTACTTTCCCATAAAATAATTCACCAACAAACCTCCTAGTAAAATACCAAAAATACCAACAACACCAGCAAAAACTCAAGGAGCAGGAAGAGGAAGTTTTAAAAGTGTAAACAAAGCTCAAACAAACATACCAGTTCCAAGAGCTATCAAGACATCCATAAATCGTTGTGCGTTCATTATTTTTTTCAGTAGAAAAATAAATATTTAATTTCATTAGTAAACACAGCCCGTAGCTTGAACCAATTTATAAGGCAAAGCGATACCACCTTGGTTATAATTTCCATCCAAAGAATAATACTCATAACATCCAACTTGATTTCGTTTTTTATCAGTAAGATTATAAGATAATCTCACAATTTTCCCAGCAATTTTTCAGCTCATAGCATCATCAGCCAAATCAACAATCAGACTCAGATCATCTTTAAAGAGAGCTATAGGATTGTATTTCAAGCCTGTACCACCAACATAACGAGGTTTAATCGAAAACAATCTTTGAAGTTTATTTTCATTTGGGTCATAAACCAATATACCAGCAAAATGAATTTTCTGAAGCATAGGATTAAAACCAGCAATCGGGAAAGTATGAGTAGGCTGCATCACAAACTGAAAAATAGTACCTCCTGCTATATAACGCTTACCAAGCTGAACCGGCAACACAGTATCTGGCAAGATTGCTTTCAAGCTACCAGTATACTCTCTCGTCTGAAAAACTTGATCATAAGAAATATGACCCATAAAATCATAACGGCGTCCTTGCTCAAATCGATAATAAATTCCCAAAGCCACCACTACCAAAGCAGCCACTGCCACTATAATTTTTTTCATCTCTACAAAAAAATAGTAAAACCAAAAGAACGATACTTTTTTAAAACGCCAATGCAACTCAAAAAAACTCTTTAAAAAAGTTTTATTCTGATTTTTTTATAAAAATTCTATGCATCGATCCCGTTCGCTGAGCTGTTTGCCTTCCGAAGGGTCCCTGAGTTCGTCGAAGGAACACACAGCATTTACTTTATCTCAAAGCCTCCCTCTTTCAAATCTTCAACAACATAGCCAAGCTCCTTAATTCTCTCCCTCAGTTCATCAGCCAGTCAGAAATTCTTAGCCTTTTTAGCCTCGACACGCTGCTGAGCCAATCAGATAATCTCTTCTGGAATCTCAATTTTTTCTTCGATTTCTTCATCAAAAATCCCCAGCTTGAGAATATTTTTTTCCAGAAAGTAAATATTTTTTAGTTTCATTTCATCCAAATGAGTCGACCATGTATGAACCACAGCCAAAACAGTAGGCATATCAAGATCATTCAGAAGTGGAGAAACTATTTCTTCAGCTAAGTCACCAGCAAAATTTCAGTCACCAAGAGAAAATCCAGAATAATAATTTTTCAGTTTTTTAGATAAATTTTTCCTAGCACTCTTAGCAGCCTCTAGCCCCTCTCGAGTAAAATCTTGAAAACTTCTGTAGTGAGCCTGCATAAAAAAATATCTCAGATCGAGAGCACTAAATCACCTAGCTTCGATCTCTGGCAGAGAAAAAGTATTTCAAAGTGATTTAGAAATTTTTTCACCTTTGATATTGAGAAACTGACAGTGCATTCGATAGTTTACCCATTTTTTATGATCAGTAAAACCACACTCCGACTGAGCAATTTCATTGGTATGATGAACCGAAATATGGTCGTATCATCCAGTATGAATATCAAAAAAGTTTCCAAGTGTAGCTCTCGACATAGCACTACACTCTATATGCCAGCCAGGAAATCAGACTCCTCGAGGCGAATCTCGTTCCATCTGTCTTTTTTCACCAGCAGGAGAAATCTTCCACAGAGCAAAATCTGTAGGATTTTTTTTACCATCATTCTCGACTCTTGCACCAGCATTGAGCCCAGCTATATTTTTTTTATAGTGTTCGCCCATCAGCTTTCCATAGTCTTCAATCTTACTGGTATCCATATAAATTCCATCTCCTGGAATCAAATAAGTATAACCATTTTTTTCAAGCTCCTCTACGATCTGAATCTGCTGAGAGATATAGTCTGTAGCTTTTGGAAATTCATCAAAGTGAATACCAAGCTTTGTCAAATACTCATGAAAGTTTTTTTCATACTTCTCAGCAATCTCCCAAGCAGTCAATCATTCTTTTCTGGATCATTTTTCCATTTTATCTTCACCATGATCTCCATCGTCCGTCAGATGTCCAACATCAGTAATGTTCATCACATGCTTCACTTTGAGCCCCAGCACATGCCTGATAGTATCTCCAAGCAAACCAGCAAAAGTAAAAGCTCTCAAGTTTCCAATATGAGGATCTCCATAGACAGTCGGTCCACAGCTATAGATCTTCACTAGTTCTGGATCAAGTGGCTGAAATTCTTCCTTAATACGAGAAAGTGTATTATAAATTTTTAGTTTCATCAGAAAAAATTATACACTAAAAAAACAGATAGAAATTTTTTTTACTTCAAACTCATTCCTTTATCAGGACAGATTTCTTGTACTTGAGCCATAATTTCATGAAGATGATTGACATAGTACTGTCTTTTTTCCTTATAAACAGCCAAAGATTGTGTCTTAAGATCTAGATAAGATTTGTTAACTGTCTCAACAAGTGGAAGTCAGACACATCTCGCTTCTGCATTTCTCACTACTTCTTCATAACTCTTCACAAGAGAAAACTGTTCAGACAAAATATCTCCATCTTGTCCCACTATATTTTCTCGCACAATAGTTGACTTTTGGTACAAAACCTTAAAACCAGAAACCAAAGAAATTTTTTCAGCTTCATTTTGTTGAAGATGAAGCCAACAGATAAAAAGCAACACAGAGCCAATTAAAAATCTCGTCACCATCCAAGCAATACTTGGTGAACCAGTATGTGCCATCCCCTCAAGTAAAAAATTAAACCTTTTCTGCTTATAATTTTTCAAGACAAGGAGTCAAGAACGCTTTCCAGAAAAATTCCAGCCTCAAAAAATTAAAGCACAACATACTGAGAAAATTTAAGATATTTTGGTGTCCCCAAGTGATTGAGCATTACTTTTCTACAAAACTCCACCGCATCAAACCCACCATCGACATGATAAACAGTCACTATAGTAGCCTGAGCAAATCTCGCACTCTCCAGAGCTTCCTTCTCACCGACACGCGCATCAATAAGCACCACATCACTCTTAAAATCTAGCTGATAAAGCTCACTTTGTGGCTGATGATAGATGATTTTTTTTCACTCAATCATAATCAAAAATGATTTATTCCAGATTTTTTTCACTTCAATACCAAAATTTTTTATCTGGCTTTCGTCTAAAATATTATTTTTATCATCAAACCAAACACAGTCATCATTTATTTCAATCTTCAAAGAACAACGATTTTTTTCATCATCAAAAAGTTTTAAATCTGAAAAATTCCCGTTCACTGCTATCAAAAAAGATTCACCGATCAAAGTCACTTCTCTTCCCCTCCCTATCACCACACGCATCACTCACTAATCAAAAAAATAAATCATTCACCAGAAAAAAATTTTTTTTTAAATGTATGAATATAAGTTCTTACTACAAGAGTTTTGTAAAACATACTCAACCATCATAAAAAAGTGGGTAAAGTGGAACGAATCAGTAAGAAATTTTTCAGCACAAAAAAACACCAGATAAAATCTGGCATAATGTAAGAACAAAAAAAGGAGAAAAGACACCACTACCCACTATCATACAAGACCCGATAATAAAAAGATGAAAACGATAAGTTCACACCACCCTAGCAAGTCGACTTTCACCGACAACACACAGGTTTCACAGTGAGACTACGAAGAGTCAGCACTCAGAATTTTTACTACCCACCAAACTGAAATAATACACGATACGAAATCGTATAGTAATCCCCTATCCTCATCATCCAATAGGATTCTGAAAACAAGTCAGACAGTACTTCTCAATAAAAGTCTTTTCATTCATCATCTTTTTCTTACCTACTCACTCGACTTTACCACCATCAAGATATAATACCTCTATGATGAAAAAATTAAGAAAAGCAGTCAAGAACGAAGACAACGGCTATCAGCCAGGATAACAAAGATTGATAAAAAGTATTTCTACTTTAAACAAACATCGCAATTATTGTATTTTCCTCCCTAAAGATCGAAAAGATTACGAAATACTCCCCTGAAACTCCCTCTATAATCAGCCTCATATAAAGACCAATCACAAAGAAAAGCTAGATACCGAAGAAAAAGTTCCGTTTCTCCTCAGAAATCTACAAGTCCATGGAAAGCTCGAATCTCCGACAGCACCAAGTCAAAGACTTAGCACCTTCAGCCTCAAAAGCCACGCACAATAATAAGTTGAGATATCCTTCCCCCTAGTAGACGACTGAAACCGAAAACCATCTCAAATCAGCGGAGACAATAAGGCTGCTAATCATACCTCCAACGGTCGAATTACCAACCATTTTCACTATCACCTACAAACCTGACACAAATCTCAGCAAAACTTCAGAAAAGTAATGAAGCCTCAACCATCTACTAGGAAAAAGAACTACTCCATTTTAATGACCGATACAGAAACGAAAACATTCATCCCTCATCAACACGATAATTATAAATATTTTTTTAAATCTGTCAAATTTTTAAATACTTTTTTTCTTAATTTTTTTAATCTGGCTTCTTCTCAGTCATTATAAAATATCTTTTTATCAAAATGACAATAATTCTATTTAATAAAAACACTATTTTTTTGACTAAATTATAATTTTTTCCTATACTCAATCACAAGAGAAAATTATAAACTAAATAAAAGCAAAAGATGGAAAAAATAAAAAAGATATCATACGGGACAGTTATAAAAGTAGCAATCACTATTGCTATTTTTTCACAAATCATCATACAATCGATAAGCTCAAAAAGTACATTTGCTCAAGAAGCAGAAATAACACAAACAACAGAAACCGTAAGTTTACCAGAACAAACAATCACAGTTTATGAACAAACAGACACTCCACCTCCCACTTATGAAGAGAAATCACAAACAATCACAGTTTATGAAACTGAAAATAGTCAACCAACTGTTACATCTTTCGATATTTCTACCTCGGAAAATGGATCATGAGATAGCTTAAATAATACGACAATAAATAGTCCACTAGAAATTACTTGATCAATAATAACTTGAGAAAATCAAGAAAGAGAAATCATCACAAATGAGTTTTGAAGTTGAGATCTATGAAACTCAATAGAATTAAGTGGAAAAAATAATGAATCACTTATTGATGATACAGATAACAAAGAAATCTCCCTAATAACAAAAGACAGAACAACAGAAATAAATACTTGAGAAGAAATTGAAGAAGATACTAATATTCTTGATTTTTATAATGAAATGGATTTTCCATGAACAGACTGTATAGTCACTGAGCCATGTACTGGAAATAATTTCAAAAGTCAGAATAAAAACTTTTTTAAAGAAAATAATAAAATTAAGAAAAATATAAGAACAAAATACTCCCAAGGAATTATAACAGAAAGTATCGACCTCGTATCAGATGATGAAACCATAAAAATTAAAATCAACGCAGGTACAAAAGCACTGACAAGAGAAAGAAAAGCCTATCAGTGAATCATTTATAAGCCTGAAACCATCGAAACGACATCTTACCCAGATGAAAATAATAATATTTTCAAAACAATAAAAGTAAAAACAGATGAAAATATCGATTTTATTGATAAAATTGATATGACCCCAAAAACAGTTCAAATCACAAGCACTGTCGATTCTATTTTTCTAGGGAACACAATTGATGTCTTTTTCTCAGAAGATAACGGAGAAACTCGATCACACCAAACCACTACCGAAGCAAAAGAACAAGATGGAGAAACAACGATTTCTTTCAACACAACACATTTTACAATATTTTCATTCTGACTTTCAACAGGATCATTTGTCATAAATAATGACGCAACCACAGCAACCGGATTCAATGTTACTCTCCAAAACAATGTAACAGGAGCTACTCTCATGAAATTTGGAAATACACCAGCAGCAAGAGATGCAGCAAACTGGACAGGATATTCTAGCAGCTTCAACTGGACACTTACAGGAACAGATGAACTCAAAACAGTCTATGCTGCATTCAGTAATTCCGGTGGTACTACAGCTTTTACTACTGATAGAATTTACCTAGACACAAATAGTGTAGTAATGGCATCCTGATTAATCCGACATATCACAAGTAGTAATAGTGGTGCAGTTTTTTTTGACAGTTCTACTAACGGAGATAATGCAACTTGATTTGGAGGTTACACTGTCACTACTCTGTGAGCAGAATCTATAGTAAACTTTAATGGAACAAATGCATATCTTCAAAGAAATGATCAAATAGTCACAGCATTCCCTTTTACAATTGGAGCCCGAGTAAGACCAAGTCGTCTTTCTGGAGTACAACGAATTGCCTGACTTGCAAGATCATCAGCAAATAATAGATATCGAGGAATCGGTCTCAATGGTAATAAAGCAAGTGTCATTTTAAGAAATACATTAGAGTCTATTACAAATTCATCGTCAAGTCTAGTTACAGGACAGCGATATTATATAGTATGAGTTTTTAACAGCACTACAGATATAAGACTTTATGTAAACGGCATCTCCGAAGCGACAGCGTCTCCACTCGTCACATTTTCTAGTAATGCAGCAAATGTCGTTTCAATAGGAAGACAAAGTACCAGCACCCCAACAAGATATTTTTCATGAGCAATAGACGAAACTCGTGTTTACAATATAAATTTACCAGTTCCTAGAATACAACTATTATCAGCACTAACAGGAACTTTTCAAACCCTGACTACCAATAATGACAGTCCGACATTATCGTGAACAGTATGACCAAAAACATCTTCAGTTATAGTTACGATCAGTTGAATAAATTACACAGGCACAGTAAATTCCAGTAACTGAACGCGAACAATACCAAACGAAACAATAGGTCCTTTCGCCAACTGAACCTACAATGTAACACTTAAAGTAATAAACGCCTATGGCTACTCTGGTTCATTCGTATTCACTTCAGCCCTCAGTATCGTAACATGACCATCTATAAACTATAGTACCACCGGAGCCACGACCTGATCAGTAAAAGCAACAGTCACTTGACTACCAAATACCACCATCATTACAAATAATAATGCGACAGGGGTCTATACCTTTACTAATAACGGGACATTTACATTTGAATACCTAAATCTTGATGGCTCTACATGAGAAATCACAGCAACAGTAGAACGAATTGGAACAGTAACTATAAATAGTGCATCCGGGCTTCAATTTACTGGACTTTTAGCAAGTAATATACTACAGGAAGCTATTCAGTCTCCAACCATTCCTTTCAGTATTAGTGATCAAAAAGGATTAAATAGTGGTTATTATACGACATTATCAGCCACCCCTCTTTCATGATTATTTAGCACAATTCCCAGTTCAAGTATTTTTATACAAGCCACAGGCATACAGCTTCTCAGTGGCTCAGCCAATCCTCTAGTTACTATTTCGACTGGACTTTCATCCTTTCAAGCAATGAGTTGAGTATTTACCTATATCATGAGAAATACTGCTCCAAATAACTATCTAAGATGAATCTATTGAAATACACCACAAATAAAAATCCTCATTCCAGCATACCAAAATCCATGATCTTATAATTGAACTCTCACATTTACCATCTATGAATATTAAAAAATTTATATTCTGCTATAGAAAAATTGACAAATAGAAAATATTATATATAATAAGACATTGTTCAAAAAGAAAAAACAGAACAATAAATAAAAAAATTTATTTATATAGAGATAAACAAAAGAGATGAACAACAACAAAAAAGTAGTGAAACGAGGTACTATTATAGGAGCAACATGTGCCCTTCTCAGCGTCGTACGAGTAGTAAAACAAGTAAGTGCAGCTCTTGATACAGCAATTACATTGACCATATCTGGTTGAGCAGTGTCAATCGGAAGCACTGGAAATTTTGATCTCGGATCAGTGACCGTTGCATCGACAGTGACAACCAAAGAAGCTCAGTTCACATGAGCAGCAAACGCTTTCTTCGTAGAAGATCTTAAAGGTGCCAATTCTGGTTACTACACAACACTTCAATCGACGAATCTCACTGGACCAAATGGAACAATAGCATCGTCAAATGTAGCTGTAAAAGTAACTTCTACAGGAACTGTCCTCCTTACAGGAGCAGCAAATCCAAGAGTAGTAGTAGCGGACACCTTAGTTGCTTATCAAGCTCTCAACAGTCCAGTCACATTTATAAAAAGAGATACAGCAGCGAACTCGGGAGTAATTGGAAAATATGGTAGTTATCCATTCCTACAGGTGTCAGTACCGGCATTCCAAGCAATTGGTAACTATACAGCCACACTGACATACACGTTGATAGAAAACTAGAATTAAAAAAATAACAGAGAAAATCTCCTTTTTGAAAAAGGGAGATTTTTTTTCACAATAGAAAAAGATATCAAAAATTGTCAATCCATTCATAGAGATTTTTACTGATTTCTTGGACTTAAAAGAGGAAAAAAATAAACTAGGATAATTAATCAAAAAATATAAAAAAAGCAGATGAGAAAATTTTTTATGTGAATGAGTTTATGACTTATAGTTCTGAGTATCTTATTAGCCAATAAAGATAAAATTTTTGCTGCATCAGAATCGCAGACACAAGTTTTTCTTTCAGTAGTAAATACCTTTTCAGGATTAGCCAGTATCGGTCCTTGATCAGGTACATTCAGCTCTTGAATATACCAAACGAACAATTCAACAATTTCATTCTTCCTAGAATCATCAGATGCAAGCCAATTCACAATTACTGGAGACATACAAACAGTGATTTTATGAGGTTCTGGTTTAGCATATAGCTGAATAGTTTCGACAGAATTAACTGCCAGCTATGGAATAAAATATATTTTCATCAATTTTTCTAGTGGCATAGAATATCTACCTCCTCAAGTATTTACGATCAATTTCTTTCCAGTAACGCCACCGCCTAGCACCCCATCCTCTCCTTCATCTACTGCTTGATGAGGATGAGGTCTGAGTGAATCACTTCGAGATATATGTCCTTGAGGTGATAGCTCGCCAAGCTACTACGACGGACTCTGTTCCACAGTAAAAATAAACTCAATACAAACAATAAAAACAGGAAGCGACACAGTTTCTCCACCGAGGTTGCCAGTACGAATTATCCCAGTAATTCAAAAACCACAGCCACCAGAAACAACAAGAACAGAGTACCAGACAGACAAACCTCCAAATCAACTAATCGAAACAATAACAACAATCCTGAACCTAAAAACCCCAGAGTTCATCTCCACCGTCATAGAAAAAAATACGCAATATATCACAGAATATAATGATAGAAATCAAGAAAATACTCTTATTATCACAATAGAAAAAAAGTCAGAAGAAATCAGTAAAATAATTCGCTATAATAGTCAATCTTCACAATGACTACGAGATTGGATTATTCAAATGATTCAAGAAATATATTCAACAATACAATCTCTGATTAAAAAAATATTTTAAAATTTATAATCCTGAATAATGAATAATAAACTTGCCATCACATTAATTGCTACTCTTAGCTTTTTAGTAACTAATATAAGCTATGCAGCGATCTGATCTGTCACTATGTCATTTTGCCAAGAAGGTACTTGAAAACAGTGAAAATCATTAGTTTTAGAGCTAAATCAAAACCAAAAACAAGAGATCTGTATGGCATTTAGCAATCAATCCAGTGAAAAAGTAAAACTCAGTATTTGATTCGTAGATGGAACAATCACAAACGACACCGATCAGAAAAAAGCCTGTAAAAACGAAGGAGAAAAAGAAATATTCTGACAATTTGTAACTTGATATGAAAACTCATTTGAACTACCAGGAAATACAACTTTAATCAAAAAAGCAAGTATTGAGTTTCCTGACTCGTATGCTGGACTCATAAACGGTTGTATAACATACTCAGAAATCGATTCACAAGATATTCAGCACCAAGAAAGCGGCAAAATGTTCACCATAAAAGTGCGTAAAGCTCATTTTATCGACGCACTCATCTCTGGAGAAGTGACAATGTGACTTTCTCTGAGATCATTCTCTTGAAATGCTTTTCCTCGCCATTCACTTTCAAGAGAACCAAAGCTTTACTCTTACCGAGATCCAACTACAAACGAACTAGTAGCAATCATGGAAGCAGTAAACTCAGGCTCAATCCCCTACAAAGTATCAATAAGTGGGTCTCTATCAAACAGATTCGGCTATAGTTATTCCATCATAGATACTCCAAGACAAATAGTAGCTGGAGATACAATTCAATTCAAATACAAAATAGATAAACTGCCTCGATACTATGGATTCTTTGACTATTCATTTGTAGTAGCTTATGAACCAACTTCAGGAGTAATTGATTGACAAAATCTCTCAGAAAAGAAAACAATCAGTGAATATGTAATTAGCACGACCATATTTATCTTCCCTCAACGATTTTGGTTATTAGTAGGCGCTCTCGTAATGATAAAATTTTTATTCTGGCTCTATCAAAGAAAAATTAAAAAATAAAGATCGAAAAACCAGTCTACAATAAATGTAAACTGGTTTTTTCAATAAATAAAACTAAAAAAGATTAACGATTATAAAGACTATCAAAGATTTTACCCAGATATCTAAAATACTCTTGTTCAGTCAAACCATACTTTTGAAAGAAAGTAGCCTTATCAAATCAAGACAATAGCACACCAATTCTTGGTAAAAGCACATTTCGTTTAGTAGGATACCTATCAAGTAAGCTCTTGGCCAGGATAAAGAGATCACTTTGAATAACTCTTGTTACGACTTCTTTATACGAAGGTTTTTTATAAGGATTAACGCGAATTACTTGCATCAGATAAATAAATTCCGACAAAGAAGCAGAAGTTTTTTCTCGAAAAGTATCAGGATCACTCAGTTTAATTTGGTCAATCATATCACTCAGAAAAGGTATCCTATCTCATTCCTTCTTAAACCTCAATTGTTTATTGATTGTTGTATAAAGTTCACTTTTTACGACTTCAGGAGAAACTTTTATTGTAAGATGACGATCAAAGATCTTAATAAACATTTTAGCAAACTCTATTCTGGTTACTGGTTTATTCCATTTATAATCTATAGTAGGATCAATCATACCAATAATTCCAGCCTTTAAGATAGCTTCAAAAGTTGCTGGTTGAGTACGAGCCAAAGACAATGAACTAGATTTTTTCAAAGACTCATCAAGAATAATTTCTCCATTCAAATACTCATAAGCTCGGACCATTTTAGGTAAAAGCTTAATCAAAGAGACAAATCTTTCTCCATCAAAGTTCAAAAGCTCATCACTATTCTGAGCAAAATCACTATCAGAAATCAATCCAATTCTCAAAGCATCATTAGCATAATGAGATTCCCAAGAAGCAGGACCTAAATCTGAAAAATATCATGGTTTTTCATAAAGTAATCACTCTTGGGGCAAATAAGTTGAGTCATAAAGTAATGAAACCTTAGTAAGTGTTTTTACCATTTCACCAAAAGTAACAGGTCTGGAAGAATATGAATGCCAATCATCATATCTTCATTTTCGATAACAATTCAAACGCATTATCTCAGATTCTCGCTTATCAGGGCTATTATCCATATCTCGAAAAGTTCCATTCAGATAATAAGCTACATCAAAATACTTACAACCAAGCATCAATGGTTCTGTATATTTTGATTGGAATAAAACAGTCGGCAATGTAAAAATATTTTGATCAATTACAGGCTCAAAAGACACATTGCTAATACAACTCTTGTCATAATAACTAGGAGAATCATCGCCATTTGGACAATAATCCAGTGATAGATTCGATCTACCTCCTCCTCCAGATGGTGAAACCAGTGCAACTGGTGGAATCACAATGATAGCAGTACAACTTATAGAACAAAGTGAAGATCATCAAGGTCCTGCATCACATTGTTCTCCAGCCTCTATAACAAAGTTTCCACAGACTGGAGCCGTAAACCAAGGAGCAAGCTGGTAAATGGCATTATTACCAGTATTAATCTCCAACTGAGAACCACTAATTTCTGCCCATAAATCATAAGAACTACCAGTTCATAAATCAAATAGAGCAAGAGCTGTAAGATAAAGTACTCAAGTTTGTCAAACAGCAAGAGAGCCAGATGTAGTATAAGAAAACAAGATTCCAGAAGATACCAACCCACTACTGACAAGAGGTGTTGAGACAGATACTAAATCCAATCCTGTTCACAAAATAAAAGAAAGAGTATAGCCTGAAATAATGTGAGATCAAATATTCTGATAAGTAAGAGTATAGAAAATAGTATCTCCCGAAAGCAAAGAAGTAGGTTAAGAAAAACCATTAAGTAAAAAGTCTATAATATAAGGGAATATTGTTCGAGATGAATTGTTATTAGTTTCATTCATATCAATCAAATCACCAGTCACAGAAACAGTATTCACAAATGACCCAGAACTATCAACAACCATAGCAGTCAAGTATAACGTCAGATTTGCACCAGAAATAAAGAGTCCTGGCACTTCAAAGCCATAGAGAAGTCAACCCGCTACCGGTTGAGCAACTACAGATGGAGAAAGAGAACTAGCAATATAAACAAGACCTGTTCATAAAATATCATTAATGGTAAGATTATTGAGAGCCTCTGGACCATTATTTGTTACAGTAATAGCATACGAAACTAACTCTCCTGACGAAGCATAATCAACAGATCCGGTTTTTTGAATAACAAGATCAGCACTATTTGGGACAAAAGATAACGCCACAGAATGAGTATTCCCACCACTCACAATACCCGTATTGATATAAACAAAACCACTAAAAGCATCCAATGCTATACATCGTTTCCAACTCATTACCAAATAACGGTAAAAATCGGAAGCGATACCTTAAAAAATGATCGTAAAGAGCTAGTATACTAGCTCTAAAAACTGGGAGTTTTCTTCCAGTTTTTTCGTTGAAAAAAAGCAACAACTACTCCACTCCATAATGCTTTTTCACCTGACTTTCCGTCAAAGTATGAGTATCGTTCATTGTATACCCCAATAATGCTACTCATTTTACTAGATCTTGTTCATTATCTGACTCTACTTCCACAAACCAAGGAATATTTTCATATTTATCAAAATCAAAAACAATATTTCCCAGCTTATAAACTGTCCTATGCTTTGATGAATGTCCGTATTTCACAAATCAAAGAGCCACCAGCATCTTCTCAAATGTCTCATAATCATCGATAACAACTTCGTATTCTAGATTTTCCATCAATGTTTCAGTCTGGATTTTTTCTTTGTAAGTAAGAATATTTTCAGCCCCATATTTTCTAAATCTCAGCTTCTTTCCATCAGCATTTTTATAAAAATCAGCCACTATCGTATCATCAAAAATCTTCTGAGCTCAAAAAGACTCCACCTTAGCAATCATAGCATCTTTATCGATTTTTAATATTTTGACTTCTAATTCATTCATCTAGGATAAAATGGAAAATAAAAACTTTTTTTCTTAAAATTTATCTATCTGGTGGATATTTAACGAACACACTTCCAAAGATATCTTCAATTCTTGAAAGATTTCAACTAAAGCTTTTTTGATAATTTCTTGCCTTGAAATCACACCTTTTGACTTTTTTAGCATTGGAGGATACCAGAAAATCTAAGTGACTGAGTTTTGAACAAACCAGGGCGTGCAGGACTTGAACCCACAAAAACGGTTCCGAAGACCGTTGTGTTACCGATTACACCAACGCCCTAAATAGCAAAGACTAATCAGCCTCGAGCAATTTCAGCACTCAGCCGTCGAGCAGCGAGCTGTCAACTTTTTCAGTTTCCAGAAAAGAAATGAGCTGAGATTTAACTCTAGCGTGCGTCTCCTTTCTAGTGATTTGAGAAACATTTTCAATCTGATAATCACTCAACCACTTCCCAAACTGCGACAAAATCTCCCAATCTGTAATACTCACCTGAATTATCTCGCCAAATCCATCTTTCACAAAATCATATGTCACTATCAACAACTCATCATTCAAACTCTTAAAAAAATTTTTAATCTGGTCTTCAAATCTGCGAATTTCCATCGTATACGGCACAAAAATCTTCAACGCCAAGAGAGAATCTCCCTTGGTATCTCGCTTTCCATACGCCACCGCCAATCAAAACAAAAAACTCAGCTTCTCAGCTCCATCAGCATTTTCCAGCTCAGCAAAAATACTCTTGAGATCATCAGTTTTTCACTGTAAAGAAAAACTAGGCTCCTGCTGAAAACTATACTCAGGTGCTATTTTTTCGACACTCTTCATCAGAAAATTTTTTCTTTCCTGAGAAATTTTATAAAATCATACAAAATTTTTTCCCTGGTTTTCATCAAAAATCTGATAAATACTAAGCCCATAAACAAAAAATTTCACATTCACATTTTCCAGAAAAAAAACCTTTCTTGAAATGAAAAAAAATACTCCCATACCAGCTCAGACATTTTTCCAGTTGAGAAAAAGTGGCTGTTTTTTATGGTATCCTACGACGATTTTGTCAGCCGTCGAGATCGAGAGATTACCAAAACTCCTGGAAAATTCCTTGTGAGATTCCAGCTCTTGAACACTGAGAAGATGATGATTATCAGCAAAAAGTTTCATAGCCTCACTATAAAAAATCGCAGCTGAACTGCAACCAAAAAAAATTCCATTGCTTGAAAAAAAAATTTCAGTAAATGATGGATAAGCAAAAAAAATAAGAGTCGTCATTGTCCCGCAGTACTGCGAGGATGGCAATCGACTAAAAAAAATTCGTTTCCTGAACCTGCTTGCCTCCTGGTCCCTGAGCCTGTCGAAGGGAAAGGGAGGTCAAAGAGACAGGATAGTAATACTTAACTAGACTGAGATGAAAAAAAATCTATGGATTATAACTCTTTTAGCTCTTGCTGGGCTACGCTTTAGCCTACCAGTTTTTTTTTCGCAAACTCAAAAAAGTGAGTACGATAGCCAGCTCTGAACTTTACTATCACTCGTAAACTCCCACCAAGAATCCTGTAAAAAAAGCTGACTATCCTGCGTTTCACTGCCCTACCAAGAACGACAATCAGACCGATATCGACTCCAAACAGTCCAATACGCAGGCAGCACCAGACTCGAGCCACCAGTTTTTTTCTGACTCCTGCAAAAAACGCTCGTCCTCTCTCCCCATCAGCCATTCGTCTATTTTTTTGGCAGTCTCTTGCTACCCTTCTGAAAAACCGACCACTGAATCTCCGCCTCTACAGCCAAACAATCTCGAAATCTAGCGATCAAGCTCTGAGAACTAGCCATCTCAAACACCTGTAATCGTGAAAAAATTTCTCTCATCAATCAAATCTCATCTTCAAATCTCTCATCCATAAAAAATAATTTTCTGGTTCAAAACCCATGTCTACGATACCAAAATGCGAATCTCCTCTGATTCCACTACTCCTATTTTCTCCAAAACACCATCCTAGCAATCAAAAACTATACCATCGCCTCAGCTCATAAAAATATCCCTCTCTTGCTCCTCGATCTCCCTACCAAACTCGCCGAAAGACAGCTCGAAGAAGCCAGAAAAAAATAAAATAGTCGCCTCCCAGTCCCTGAGCTTGTCGAAGGGAAGGGAAATTTGAATCATTTTTTAGACACCTACCTCCCAATGAAAATTGCCAAAAAACCAGTAATAAAATTTTTCATACGATGAAATATACTTTTTTTCATTGCTTTGATAGCAAGCGGCATAAAATCTTTCAGTCACCTAGACCAAAAGCCATCCACCAAAATATACGACAAAAACGGCATTTTATTAGCTGATATCAGAGCTCCTTACAGACAGACAGCCTACGAATCGCTCAGCGAGCTACCAAGTCGGCTCTTACAGTTCGTGATCACCAAAGAAGATCAGCGTTTTTACAGCCACCCAGGCATCGACCTCCTAGCCATCGCCAGAGCCTTCCGAGTCAATCTCAATGCTGGTAAAATCGTCCAGTGAGCCTCGACAATCGATCAGCAAGCCATCAAGCTCTCCAGAGAGTCATTTTTGGGTAGAGGCATCTCAGAAAAAATCCGCGAATGACTCTGAGCTATTGGACTCCAGTTTCGCTACTCCAAAGATGAAATTCTGCTTTTTTATCTAAATAATTTGTCATTTGGAAACGGGATAAGAGGCTTGAAAACTGCTTGTAAAATCTATTTCAACACTGATTGTGACCAGCTTTCCAAACCATATCTCATCTATCTCATCAGCAAATCAAAATATCCTAGCAAAAGCGATCTCGCCGACTACTCCTACCAAAGCATGCTCCAAAACTGAATCACTGGCTACACTTTGAACGATTTTCAAATCGTCCAGCAAAATCGCTGACTTTTTATCGAAAAAAAAATTCCTCATCTGGTTGATTACATACTTTCTACCAATCCGACACAGTCAAATCTCACAACAACAGTTGATCTTGCTCTCTACGAAAAAATCCAAATTATCCTGGAAAAAATGAAACCCTATCTGGAAACTCAAAACGCTAACGATACTTGTATTTTAGTTTTCGATGGCAACAAACTTATCAGCATGAATATCCTCCAAGTCTACGGCTCTCAAGGCTCATATATCAATGGTTGTCTCAGAAAAAGACAAGTCTGATCAGCTATGAAGCCATTTTTATACACCATCGCTTTCCAGAAATTTGGCTATACACCAGAGACAATTATTAAAGATGAGCCAGTTTCTTACTTTCTCGACAACGGAGGTAAATACCAGCCAAAAAACTTTTCGATGCACTATCACGGCGAAGTTTCGATGGGCCAGGCTCTGTGAAGTAGTCTCAATATCCCAGCTGTCAAACTCCTCGATCAAGTCAAAGTCGATGTCTTTTACGATTTTTTGAGAACGATAGGAAAAATAGTCGGCACAGAAGAAAAACGAGAAGACGATCCATCTCAGTACGGTCTAGCTCTCGCCCTCTGAGTCAAAGAAATTTCTCCTCTCGATTTTGCCAAAATGCGAACGATTTTTTCTTACGATTACACAGATTCTGTCTGAGCAAAAAACTTTCTCACCACTTACAAATCAGCCAGAGAAACCATCAAGTCCATTCTCTCCATCAACTCAAACAGACTGCTCTCTTTCCCTCAGTTCAACCGATTTGACCTCCCCGACACCTTCGTCAAAAGCTGAACATCCAGAAATTTCGTCGATGGTCGAGTCTGCTGAGCCCACAAATCTTGAAAACTACTCTGCATCCGAGTCTGAAACTATAACGCCCAGCCCATGAAAGACAGCGGCTACGCCACAGCTGGCTCTCTCCGAAACGAAATTATGATCCTCTTATCATCATTTTAAAACATCAGACCTTACTGGGCTTGACTTTTTTATTTTTCAGATTATAGTGAACAAGACCATAAAAAACATAAAAAAAATGGCAATTAAAGTAAAAAGCACGATCAGCGAAACAGAAGTTTCACTCGATGTCATTGAAAAGGTAAGCATCGATCTAAAAGAGATTTCTGATCAAGAACCAACAGTACTAGAGATTTATGGAGACCATGAAAAAAACTATGAGATCTCAGAAATTCCAAAAATGGAATCTGTAAAAAAATTAGTATTATTTGGAGTACCGATCATCGATCTAGGAGAATTCGAAAACCTAGAAATCTTAGTTATCCAAAACTCAAGATCGATTCAAGAGATCGAGAATATAAAAACCCTGAAGAACCCTGAAAAGTTGAAAAGCCTGTTAATCAAATTAACAGAAGTAAGTGATATCAGCCCTCTAGCATCCCTAACAGGACTAGAAAAGTTAAATTTAGAATGCAACCAAATAGTTGACATTCACGCTCTGAAAAGTCTCAAAAAATTGATTGAATTAGATCTGGGAGGTAATAAAATTGATGATATCTCTGCCTTATCGAATTTGTCCAACATAAAAGAATTAAGTCTGCTGGGCAATAAAATAAGTGATATCTCTGCTTTAAAAAATCTTATTCATCTTGAGTCTTTAAATCTCATGGGATGCAAAATAGGAGACATAGGAGGACTTTCCGACTTAGTAAATCTAGAATATCTTGATTTAGAGAACAATTGGATAACAAATATTCAACCTCTAGAAAAACTAAATCTAAAGTATCTCAACCTTAGAAACAATTTAATCAATGACAACGAAACATTATCTAAACTAAAGAATCTAGAGATTCTGAGAATCTGTTCGAATAAATTAAAAACAATTGCCAGGTTCGAAAATCTCAAGAATCTAAGTGAATTAGAAGTTGCAGAAAACTCAATAGAAGATTTTAGTCCTCTAGAAAAACTCAAAAAGCTAAAAAAATTAGTTATTCGTGGTAATCCAGGGGAAAAACCAAAAACACACCTTAAAAAGTGTCAAATATATTAAACAGAAAGCCCTCATTATATGGGGGCTTTTTCATAAAAAAAATGGACACCATAAATGTCTAAAAAATAAATAAAGTAATAGATTTTTTAAACAAAAAACATATATATTTTACATTCACAAAAATAAAAAGCACACCATTTATTTGACAAATCATAAAAAATATATATAATATAAATGTTGGTGAAGCCTAATAAAAAACAAGCGAGCTCGTCTCACTTGTTTTTTTATAATTCAAAACCAAAAATATTGCTAAAAAAACGTTTTTCAAAAAAAACACAATATAACGCTGATTTACAAAAAGTAATTATCTGGAAAACTAAAAAACTACAGCTTCGCTAAAGCTGAATATCATTCCACCGCAACCTTGTTTGAGCTTACCTTAGAGCATGAGTAAAACAGAAAAAACCACAAGCCGAAATGGGCCCCGTCGAGTGTATTTGACGAGATGGGTTTGAGGCGTTCGTAAAAAAAACAGTATCGAAATATTACAATAAAATAATTGCGAGTTTTGCGGTGGAGAGGGGTTTTTTGGTTTCTTTTTTTTCCTGGCAGAAAAAAAGAAACGCCCACCCGGCGAGGGTGAAAAATTTTTTAAAATAGGAAAAAACTGACTATCACATTACATTCACCAGAAAATTATTTTTAGAAAATGAGCGAAAAACTAGCCCACTTGAATACTTTCGAGAATACTTCAGATAATACCAAAGACAGAAAGAGCCGCGACCACGATAATTCATCAGACGAAAACGATCAAGACCGGCTCAATTACTTTTGAAAGATTGTTGAGCATATCATTCAGTTCAGCTTCATAGATGGTAATGATATTGTCCAGAGCATTTTCCAAACGAGCTGTCTCTTCACCCACTTTAAGAAGGACAAGCACATTGACTGGAATCAAGTCGATATTGTACTTCATACTGTCATAAATAGTCTGTCCTCTATTGAGTCACTCGATGACATTATTGAGCAGATCCTGATAAGCACTAATTCAAAGAATATTTTTCAGGAGCAAAAAAGTATCCAAGTAATTCATCCCGGCTCCGAGCATGATTTTCATATATCTCGAAAATTTTATCAGATAGTAAGCCTTTGTCATTGATCCAATAACTGGTATCTCAAAAAGTACCGAGTAATAAAATTTTCCTCAGACTTCAGTAGAAAAAAAGATAGCAGCAAAAAGAATCAAGCCACCAAGCCCACCAAGCAGACTCAAAGCATGAGTATTAACAAACTGAGTTGTCTGCATCAGAATTTGAGTCATCAGCGGAATCTGCACCGAGTCAAACTGCACCAAGATCTGAAAAATACCTGGTAAAACATAAGTAAAAAGAAGAAAAATAGCACCGACCGAAACGATTAGCAAAATAGCTGGATAAAGTAAGGCTCCCAGATATTTACTCTGCACAGCAGCAATATAATCATACTCTCTAGCCAATGACTTGAGAATCTCATTCATATTCCCTCACTTTTCTCCAGATTTTACGATATTCACATCTCCAGCATTGAAATATCTCGGCAGTCTCGAAAGGCAATAAGAAAAAGTTTTTCCACCATTGAGTCCTTCAGCAATACTCCTGGTAATCTCCTTCAAAGCATAGTTATCAGTACCGTTGTTGACGATCATCACAGCATCATAAATCGCCACTCACCCTTCCAGCAAATATCCCATTTCTCTAAAGAAAAAAATCTTATCTTTGACACCAAAATTACTTTTATCCCTAGAATCCAAAAACTGAGAAATCAAACCGTCCAACATTCAAATCAATCATTAAATTAAAAAATAATTTTCTGCTTTTTTCTGTCATTGCACCTGTCCCGATATTTTTAGCAAGGAGTAAAACGACACGGCAATCCATACTTTTTTCTCAATATTGTTTATTTATAATAGTAAGCATTCAAAACCATAGTAACATCCTGAGTTTGTTGATCATTAACCAGATCATAGTTGATACTTTCGATAGTGTACAAGATCGGGAAGTCAGGATTAATTTTATTTTCCACAGCATCGAGTATCTGAGACAAACCACGATAATCGACACTCATCAAGATCGTAATAGGAATAAAATTATTTTTCGCTTTATCTTGTTTTTTTTCTCCTATCGAGATCGAAGTAATATCAGCATATTTCCCTCCTCTACCATCATTAAGCAGAAACTCATTGATATTAGCCAATATTTTCTTTTCATCGTATTTCATTTTTTCAGATTCCAAATCACTCAAAAGCATATAAGACTTGATCGTATTCAGATTCGTAGAAATATTTTTTGGAAGAATCGAGCATCCAGTTTGCGAGTTTACGACAGTCAAAATATCAGCTGTTTTACCAGAAAGTGAAGTCACCATTGAATCATCAAGTCTTGCCTGAGAGATTTCTTTATCGAGATTCATCAAAGTCTCATCAGCCGTCGCTGCAGTGACATTCAAAGCTTCATACTCTGGTAAAATAGCATCGATATAAGTCCAGAGAAAATACAGCCCAACAAGCAAAACAGCAGAATAAATTCTGTACTTAATAGCCACCAGACGATAATTTTGAAAGGAATTATCTACAGATTGTGCGGGATTGATCGATACCATCTATGTTGATATTAGCTTGTAAAATAAATTCATAATAGTCTCCAAGTTTTTGATAGTCCTTGATACGAAGACCTTTCACGAGATTTGGTCTGATAAAAGTATCTATCACTCCACCACTTCAGTAAACATACTGCAAATCAGTCACCTTTCCCTTTAGTCCCATCGTGCTGAGCGAGACCTTAAAGTCAGAAAGTTCCATTGTACTAGTGGAAAATCTCTCCAAGATTGTCAGCATATTTTTGATAATACGCATCTGAATCGACCAAGGAATCGCAGATACAGTCTGATCTATCGATTTCGCAGTCTGATATTTTCTGTAGGTCGGCTTCGCCTTGATACGAGCCAACTGAGCTTCTTTCTCAGTTTTATCAGTATTAAAACTCTCCAAACTTGCAGCAGTTTGATAATTCATCACATACATATAGCCATATCGCCCCACTCCAGCCAAAAAAGCCACCAGTAAAATAACAAAAATCGTATATGAGCTACCCTGATACTTTTGATTTGGTTGCATCGCACATTCTCAAAAAAACTAAATTCTTCTCCTCAATACTAAAAAATTTTTATTCTGGTGCAAAAAACACCCTCTTTTACCAAACCTTCAATCCCAAAACAAAAATCAAACCAAAAACAAACTTGACTTTTCCAAAAAATACACTAAAAACCTCAAAAAACAAAAATATGAACACTGTAAAACTTTTTATTCTGATGATCGGAATTATTCTAGCTGGAATATTCGTTAGCTGTGGAAAATCTGATCCTTACAAAATGACTGGTGTCGCCATCACCGAAAACGGTGAAAGCCTCATCATCTCAGATCCATTGATCGAAAGCATCGAGATCGACACTTGGATATGTCTCACCAATGTTGACATGAAAAAAAACTGGAAAATCTCAAACCAGTGTGGAAATGCAAGAATGACTAATGTCATTAACAACGATTCAATAGTAATAGGATCATTGGTAAAAGCAAAATTAATCAAAAAACAATAACCACCAAAAGCTAGAGAATAATCTAGCTTTTTATTTATAAAAAAAATTTTTAGCTTTTTCTAAAAGAAATTTGAGCAACAAAAAATCACTGATTATCCTCGCCAACGCCCCGCAGGACTGCGGGGTCTGAGGTCCAACCTCGTTGTAGAAAAAATGAACGAGACGATCCTTTGATGGCCTGCCCTCGATGACTATCGGGGTGAGTCGGTAGAACCAAGAAAAAACATAGTGAGTAGTCAAGGAGTAAGGAGGAGAGTAAAGACGAGATTTTGCGTTGGCTAGAGTTTTTTTAAGATGAGCATTTATTTTTTCAAGGGAAACGAAGAAAAAATAAGAATGCGACCTTACTTACGAAGTGTGCATACTTTTCGATTTCCATTGTTTTCGACCCCGCAAAAATAGTAATAGAATTTTATGCGGGATTTGTGGCAATGCCAAAAAAGTATGCCCACCCGGCGAGGATTTATATTATTTTTTTTACTATTTTCAGCATTTTACAGAAAAAGATCGACACTTATTTTTTCAAGTGTCGGATGAAAAAATTTAACCAGTATTGTGAAAAACTTGATCGACATCGTCATCATCTTCCAAGTTTTCGAGAAGTTTTTCCAGTCTCTCAGAATTTTCGTCATCAAGCTCCACAGTCGACTGTGGGACAAAAGCTATTTCAGCATCTTCGATAACATAGCCTGCAGCTTCCAGACCATTTTTGAGAGCAAAAAAGTCTGATTTTTCAGAAAAAACTTCACACAGTCACTCTTCAAAGCGTCGATCACTAACTGACAAACTCAATAAAAATTCTTCAAAAATTTCTTCCTGAAGCGGCTGTGTTTCTTCGATCTGATTACCCTTTACGACAGAAATTTTTTTAGTACCAGCGACCAAGACACGACCTTTCTCAGAAAATTGCCATAGTACAGAACCAGGTTCTCAGATACTACCTCCTCACTTATTGAGTAAAACTTTCAAGTTAGCAGCTGTTCTATTTCTATTGGGAGTGATAGCCTTGATTATCAATCCTACTCCTCCAGCTCCGACTCACTCATAAACCATCTCCTGAAGCTGATCAGCATTTTGATTGCCAGATCATTTCGCCAAAGCTTTCTCGACAACATCTTTTGGAACAGAAAAATATTTTGCCTTGCTCAGCGGCATCTCAAGAGCAGGATTTTTTTTAGGATCTGCTCCACCCCTTGCAGCTATTTCAATTAGTTTAGCAACCTTCGTATAAATTTTACTTTTTTTTGCATCTTGTATAGCTTTTTTATGTCTTATATTGTGCCACTTACTATGCTTTGCCATCTCTCTGCTCTTCTCAAATAAAAATCCACACTTCCGTAAGTATAAGCAAATAAATAAAAAGTTCAACATGTTAACCTCATAACTTCGCCAACAATACCATTAACTTTCCATAGCAAACAGAATTTAAAAAAATATAATCCCAAAAAATATTTCATAAATTTTTAGTGGTAATTAAAGTAAAATGTTAACTTACATTAAACAACTCATAAAAAAACCAAAAGAAACAGGAACAATCTGTGCTTCATCTCCTCTTCTCATCAATAGTGTATTAAAAAATGTTAATTTTTCCAAAGACCAGTTCATCATTGAACTTTGAGCATGAGATTGATGTTTCACAAAAGAAATCATAAAAAATATGTCTGCCAATTCTCAGCTCATCATATTTGAAATCAATGAATCCTATAAAAAAGAACTCGAAAAAATCATTGGCAATGACCAGAGAGTAAAGCTCATCTTTGACTCTGCAGAAAACATGGAAAAATACTGCGAATGAAAACAACCAAATGTAATCGTATCAACAGTTCCACTAACAATGCTTGATAATAAAATCGTAAAAAACATTCTTCTGGAAGTGAAAAAAAATCTTCAAATCTGATGACTGTTTCTTCAAATTCAGTATTCACTTATCGCAAAAAAACTGATAGAAACTCATCTTGGGGAAATAAAACTTTGATTTGAACTGCTCAATATTCCACCAAGCTTTATCTATATCTATGAAAAACCAGCAGAATAAAAATGGAAAAAAAATTCCAACGAGAGAGAAGAAAAACAAGTAGAATATATTTGGCAGAATAAAAAAATTTTAATTTAATGGGTAATATTCAATGAAAAAATTTCTAAAGATAATTACATTGTACGATTTCCTATATCCTTTCTACAAAAAATCTTTTCTTTATCAGTTCATCAAAAAAACATACGCTCAAATTGCAAATATGATGAGTGGTTTCCCATCAAAGGATTTTGTCGTTATCGGAGTTACTGGTACAGATGGAAAAACCACCACCAGCAATATTCTACACAAAATAATCAACGATAATCTGGGAAAAACTTTGATGATTAGCACAGCATATATCAAACTCTGAGATCAAAAAATTTTTAACAAAACCAAAATGACTTCACTGGATGTTTTTGATCTTCAAGGATATCTCAGCACAGCCAAAGATAGTTGATGTCAGTACGCAGTTTTAGAAGTAAGTTCTCACGCTCTCGATCAGTTCAGATTTGAAGGTGTAGAATTTGATGGAGCTGTCTTGACCAACATCACTCCAGAACATCTTGACTACCACGGCACATTAGAAAATTATGCAAATACCAAGAGAAAACTTTTTGAGTATGTAGCGACTAACTCGAAAAATAACAAACGAGCCGCTCTACCAAAAGATGACGAGTTTGGAAGAAAACGAGCAGACGAAATCTGATTCGATAAGATGATGTCTTTCAGTATAAACAGTTCTTCTATGCTCAGAGCTACCAACATTCAGCTCAGTTTAGAAAAAACAGTTTTCACTCTCCAGTATCTAGGAAAAGAATTTCAAATCACGACCTGACTCCTCTGAGAACATAATGTCTATAATATCTTGGCAGCTACAGCTATGGGCATCTTGATGGGAATCGACCTCCAAAAAATCATAGCATCAATCCAGTCATTCGAGTGAGTAAGCGGAAGACTAGAATACATAGACATCAAAGGAGTCCATGTTTTTGTCGATTTCGCTCACACCCCAAACGCTCTCGAAAGCACTCTAAAGTTTTTCAAAACAGCAAACAAATCTGGTAGACTTATTACTGTCTTCTGAGCTCCGTGAAAAAGAGACAAATACAAGAGACCTCTGATGGGAGAAATCGCTGACAGATATTCCGATATCATGATTGTAACCGACGACGATGCAGATACAGAAAATCGTCTCGACATCATCAGCCAAATTATCCAAAACATCAAAAGAAAAGAAGGAGACAATTACTTCATCATTCCTGAAAGAAAATTTGCTCTCACCCTCGCTCTCGATATTGCAAAACCATGAGACTTTATAATTCTTGCTGGTAAAGGCCACGAAAAAATTCAGCTTACAAATTTTTGAAAAAGAGAACGAAATGATAAAGAAAAAATCCTAGAACTCGCAGCAAAAAAATAAAAATCTCCAAAAAATTTATATTCTGGTTTCTTCTCAATGCTCCGCCACCTGCTCAAAATAAAAAAAATTATACAAGGTTCTCATAGCAATATTTTTCAATCACTGCAAAAATGAAGCGGTCTAGAAATTATAGATTTTAGAAAATACCAAGATGGAGACGACTTCAGATCTATCAATCGAAAAATGAGCGCCAAATTTAACCAGCTATTCGTCGATCTCTACAGACAAGAAAAAGATATCGAACGACACATCCTGCGAGATATAAACAGAAATCGGCTCTGAGGCACTACGAAACCATTCCACGAAATAGCCAAACACTACATGCAGGAAATTATTTTCATCGCAAAAAAAACAAACTGCCCAGTCACTCTTTACTATCCCAGCCAAAAAAAATTAGTCATTAAACCACTCAGAAAAAATCGATCTGGACTCATAGGTTCTCTTTCCCGACTCTCTTCTCTTTCCAAAAAATCTCCAAAAAATTATTTTTCTGCTCTTTCTCCATTTCTTATCAAGCAAAAAACACTTACTAAACGCCATGGAATTATTATTTTCTCAGATGGACTTTCTCGAAATAAAGAACTAGAAAACATACGATCATTTCTCAATAAAAAAAATCACTGTATTTTCCTGGAGCTCCCAGTACCTCTCTCTACAGGGATCAACTTCGAAAATCGAACCACAAAAATTCCCACTCTCAAACCAAAAAATTGATTTTTACTTACAGATTAAAAAATGATCTTCCAGCTCCTCGTTTTATTTTTAGTAAATTTCTTCATTATTTGAATCTGGCTCTGGATAGCTCAGTCACTTTTTCAGACATCTCATTCGCAAAAAAAGCTACTCATTTCATCACTCATCGCTGGAGGTGGAGCATCAGGAGCTATGCTACTATATCCGGCTCGATGAAATTTTTTTCAGCTCGATACTCTTATTTTTTCTCATCTCCAAAGCCCTCTCAATTTGACAGTAGTGGGACTTCTAAGTTTATACCTACTCAGTTGGATTATTATCTTTATAGCTTCCAAACGATCAGATCCTCAGCGAAAAAAAATACTCGAAGCATTTCAGTTTTTGATTATTATAGGACTTTTTGTGACTTTAGGAATTATAATTTGACGAGAAAAAAGCACTTTGTATTTCATTTTCATAGCATCGAGTGAAGAATTTATGAAATTTTTCTTTGGATATACCATACGAGACCACACCAAAACAACAAATAGCGATATAATCGCTTATGCAGTTTTAGCAGGATTATGATTTTGATTTTTTGAGAATTTTGTATACATCATAAGCAATCAAACTACTATTGTATCAGGAATTTCACTTTCTCTCGCCAGGGGTATGACCAGTTTTTTTCTACATGCCATTTTTACAGGAGTCATCTGACGATCAGCCCTCCAAGCCATCGAAACCAAAAATATAATGAAGCTCATTCCATGAATCAGTCTATGAATTGTTCTTCACCGAGGTTACAATATGACCCTTACCAACGGTCGAACTTTTTTGCTTATTCTTTATATTTTAGGATCATATATCGTCCTCAGCTATCTTTTCTACCAGACAGAGAGACTCTATATTCCAAGCCCTAGTACCGAGTTTAGCAGTTCCACCAACCAATGAGAATAATAGCACTAGACTGCGAAACAACAGGTCTCGATACGACCAAAGATGAACCTATTCAGATCGGTTTTATAGAATACGACGAAAATTTTTCGATAATTCAAGAATTTCAAAGCTATATTAAACCAAAAAAAAATATATCAGAGCTGAAAAATATCGTCTCATTTATCACAGGTCTCAATCTCAAAGACTTAGAAACAGCACCATCAATCGAAGAACTTATTCCTACTCTTCAAAAAATTTTTATTCCTGGCACTCTGATAATCTGACACAATATAGCTTTCGATCTAGCAATGCTCAAAAAATATGTATCAATAGAAGGCATTTTCTCAATCGACACTCATCCACTTTCTCAGGCTATTTTTCATCACATACCAAGTTATTCACTAGAAACTTTGCTTCAGCATTGCCCACCAGACTTCAAAGAAAAAAATACCTATCTCTTAGATGGTTCAGCTTCAGCTCACGATGCTCTCTACGACAGTAAACTAGCCACAGTGATATTAAAGTTTTTCCTCGAAAAAACTCAGAAATTAGCTGAAAAATACGAGCTTCTTAGTTCCATCCTCCACGACTCCAAGCGACCAATTATAAGATTATTAAAAACTCAGCACTCAGACAGCGAGCTTTCTCTACCAACTCTCAGCAAAACAAATAATTCAGCTACGATACCACTTTTAGATCAGACCAAAAATTTACCACTTCCATCAGCCACTCAGCTTTATAGCGAACCTACAAAGCTCAAAAATTTTTTCAAGAATCTGCTTGCTACAAAAGAAAAATACATCATCGCCGTCAGCAATAAATTCAAACTAGATATCATAAAAAATGCTTTCCATGGCCGATGAGAAAAAAATCTCTGATTTTTTAGAGATGATACGAGTTTTGATGAAGATATGGTAGCTCGCTTCATCGCCAAAAAAGAAAAAACTCCAGAAGAAATTCTTTTTTGTATCAAATATTTTTCACTTTACGACAAAGGTCGATCTGTTTTAGATCTCAACACTCCTAGCGATCATCAGATTTTTTTCGCTCTCAAAAACACCAAAAAAAACCAACAACCAAACATCATTCTCTGAACTCACAGCAGCCTCTATTTCGAGCAAGAAAGCTGAAATTTACCAACCGATCACACGATTATTTTTGCAGATTCAGATCGACGATACAAATCATATAACTTTTATCTCAACCAGAAATACGACTTTTATTACCTCATTCAGCTTATTGAAAATATTCTCTATAAACAAAAATTAAAAAATCTGATTACTGAAAATATCGAAAAACTTCTCTCTTTCTCACAGATTTTAACTGGAACCATTTTCATTGAAATAGCAGCCATCAGTAAAAATCAAAGCAACGATTTTTTTTCTGTCCATTCCATCTCTGAAAATCACGATTTTCACAAAACAAATAAACTTTTTTGACATATTCAAACTTACCTAAAAAATTGTAAATCTGAAATAACTCCAGAAGATTTCTTGCTTATCAAGAAAAATCTAGGTCATCTTGAATCAATAGTAAACGATGAAGTTTTTATAGAAAAAAAATTATATAATCAGACTGGAATGTACTTCCTATTACAAAAAAACAACCAGTTTACCAACTTTTGAGATTTTTTACATATATTTAAAAACCAGAAAATATTTTTTGTTTCTCATCATGAAAAAAAAGAGCTATGAGTAGAAAAATTAGTAGAATGACCAAATCAAACGACAGTAAATCGACAGCCAAATATAACAGTTTTATCTTCTCAGTCGAGCATCCTGAGTACCATTACTGGAGATTCACTTTTCATTCTAGCAAACTCTAAACAAATTGCTCAATGAATTTTCGACGAACTTTTCAAGAAAAATTTACACAAAGAATATACAATCATCGTCGAAAACATAACTGGTTCAGCTGGAAAATGTATTGCTATGTGCAAACAGTCACCAAAAAAAATAGTAATTTGAGGTTATGACTTTATTTTAAACTCATTTTCTCATCAGATAAAATTTGACAAATATTTGATTTTGACTACCATAAATGCGTTCCAAAAACTTGTTTTAGATGATGTGATCGCCTATGGAAGTCAATAACCGCAAAAGATTCTTACTCATATTCATAAAAGCACTGTTAGCAAGTGCTATTTTCGCTCTTTGACTTTTTCGATGAGCTACCGAAGTAGGAAACCCATGATTTGAAATAGATTTATCAAACATAGATCCACTAGAAGCTGAGCTTGTAAAAAATCAGCAAGAAAAAAAACCTCTCAGTAGTTTGCTCACCAAACTTTTTCAAGAAAGCGAGGAAACTAAATCTATTGTTGAAACAAAACAGCCAACAAACTCTCTCTTATGAAATGTTCAACAAATAAAAAATCCAGTTTCTTTTCATAAAGAAAATAAAATAATCATACAAAATACAGAAGACGAGGATGAAGGAATAATTCACTCGTCGGGTAGTGAAGAAAAAGTTCTTACTAATCCAAGTACAACTAAAGTTCTCAGAAGAAGATCAACAGAATCATCGAGCTCATCAGCTGGAGCAGCATTGGGAATAGAAAAATTAGCCGTTCTAGATCAAACCGATAAATATATAAATGAAGTACTCGAAAATGCCCAAAAAAATCTACCGCCAACAGGATCAGAAGAGGATTTTTCAAAAAAACATGAAGAAATCTGTAAAAAATATTCTTTTATCTGCTCGATTGTTAGCTTCGATTCGACTCATACCACCAAAACAAAGTACATCTATCTATCATTAGCAATCTATACAATCAGTCAAATCGATAAACTACTAGTCACAGAAACCAAAGTAATCAGTCAAATAAACGGCTTAACCATCAATGGAGTACAATCAGACAACAGATGATACTATACCAACCAAAAAATCACAACCAACATCAGCATTATGAAATCATACTTCGAGTTCATAGAAATTGTAAGTCATGAAATAGGACATCTCATCGACATCGATGTTTTGATAGGGAATTCTCGTTATTTTGATGAACAGTTTACAGAAGCTGGTCAAAAAAACTTTCGTACAGATGACCCATCTCTCAATTTTTACAGACTATCTCGAGTAAGTGAATCAACGCAAAAAAAAGGAATCACCTATCTTGATTTTGTAAGTGGTTATGCTCAGACCAATCCGTTTGAAGATTTTGCTGAAACCCTCAATTTCTATCTCCATGATAACAAAGCTTTTAATCTGATGAAACAAGACAATCCAGTTCTCCAAAAAAAATACCAATTTATGGAAAAATTATTTGGTGGAAAATATTTATATGCAGGTGGAACAGATAGTCAAAAAATAGAAAAAAATAGAAAAATGAGACCCTGGGATTCAACCAGATTTAATTAATTTTTTATAAAAACAAAGAGATGTTGATTGCTTTTTCACTCATTATTTTTTTTCTCTGCACTGCTTTTGTGATAAGCATCTATTCTCTCTATACTCCATTTATCGAGAATTTCTGAAATATAAAAACATATACCATAGCATATTACTGAGCATTAGGATCCGTAGAAAGAGCCGAATTAGCAATCAAATTTCACAATCCCTGATTCGAAGGAGAATCAGGAGAAATTGACTCTCAGACAGGATCATTATCAGATAAAAAAATCAATAATTTTGGAGTACTCTCTCAGCCAAATAATGGTACCAAACGAAAAATTCGTTCAACAGTTACAGGAAACTTGCCAACAACTACTCTAGGAAACACAGATCTAGAATTAAGATCATGAGATAGTCAGAATTTCAATAAACTAGATTATTTTTCTTTCCTCGATATCAGATTAGACAGAGACGATACAATCAATCCAGCAGACTACTATTCAAACTCAAACATTATCATGACTCGTTTCCAATGAGATAATATCAGAGTTTTTTTTAGAACACCACCACTAGTTCAATCAGTTTTTTCGCAACTCGGAAATAGTGAACTATGTGACACAGACATAGAACCAGAATGCGATATAAAAAGCGATGACATTTTCAATGAAACCGCTGTCGATCGAAAGATGGATGGACAATACCAGACAGAATTATTCACTATTCTACCAAACGAAGCAATTAATACTGGAGGCAAACCAGAAACGATTATGAGCGATGATTCTCATATCAGAGAAAATACTATCAACGAAAATTGAATTATCTGGTTTTCAAATGTCATCAATCCAATAATAAACAATAATGGTACTAATCAATATCATATCGTTACTGGAAACGATAATTCTTTTTCTGGACAAACATTTTCAACAATTCTGAGCAACTCAAGCTTCACCAATCTATCTCTTTTCTTTGCTATAGCGAATCCGCTCAGGACTCAATTTCAAAATCAGTATCCATTACTTGAATATCAATTCGAATTCTGTAACTGATGAGAATGTACAGTCAAAGTTCCGGACATTTTTTATACCATTGAAGGTATCGCAAAAATAGGAGCCCATCAAGTTATAATTCAAATAAAAAAACCAATCTGAAAGAAAAAATCCTTTATCAACAACACATAATCTATGGAATTTCAAACACAAAAAAAAATATTTCTCTTCATCGTAGCAGTCATTATACTTTGACTTCTTTTTGCGCTTTACAATCTTTTATTTCCAAATTCATCTCCTGAAAATCTTTCATGACAAAATTCATTTTCTGGTGAAAACACACTTTTATCAACCACGACATCTAGTGAACCGTCAATAATTTCAGGTAATTCTCTTACAAACAATCAATCAAGCTGAAATCAAATTCAAACTCTTCAGCAAAGAAAAATTCTTACAATTTCTTATCCAGCTGTCATTGCAAATTCACGATTACAAGAACAAAAATTACCTCTCAAAGAAAAATTTAACATCATACTTCAGACAAAAAAGTTTACTAACGAAGCAGAATATAAAATTTTCTTAAACAAATGATTTGAAGGAAGTGGAAAAGAAATAGATATTGCACTTATCCCTTATGAACGATTAGATTTTTTCTCTGGACAAATCTATAAAATAGCTTTCTCAAATGCTAGTCCTAGTGTAGAGTCACTCTTTTCAGAAATATTTCAAGAAAGCATCACAGATACTAAAAAAACATTTATTCCAGTTGGAATCGACCCTCTCATCACAATTCATGATACATCTAGCAACCCTAAAACTACAGAAATATGATTTGAACAGCTCATCTCATTTGCTCAGCTTTTCACTATCCAAAAAGACAAATCAATCATACCAATTTTATTTGGTGCGGATAAAAATGACATCAAACTTCTTGAAACAAATCAAGAGTCATTTCCTCATTATAGTCAGATTTTATACCAGTTTTTCAAACTAGCCTACCAGAATAAAAACAACAAAATCATAAGTAGCCTTATAAATATGAGCAACACAACTGGCGGGCCTCGAAGTTATACAAACTTTAAAAGAACAGTAGCTCAGCTAAGCAAAGATAATCCAGATTGTGAATTATTTCCACACATTTGTCTTTTTGCTTTTGGAAAAACAAAAACAGTACTAAGTTTTCTATCTGATCGAGAAAATCGATCTGTCTCATTTCCCAAAGCTCCTCTTTCCCAAACAGATACCACCATCAAAAATATTCCTCGAGACCAGACAAGTTATCCAGTAAGAGGTCGATGATTTATTATCAATAAAAACTCTCCCAATCTTCCACAAGCACTCAATCTCATAAATCTCTACCTCAAACAAGGAGCAGATCAAAAACTCGATACACAAAATTACCTTATCTCTCCATTCAATTCAGCTCTTTCAGTCCAACAATTTGAACCTCGTTTTGCATTTCTCAAAAAATACATATCTAACTTTGAACTAATAAACAGCTCTCCAGAAACTATTCACTTATTTTTTACAACCACCAAAGCTCTTGAAGTGCTCAAATGAACCTATAATATTTCTCTTTTTCTCACTAATCTCAAACGAAAATTTTAATAAAAAAATTCTTTTTCTGGTTAAAAAAATGAAGATCACAACAGTGAAGCTTCATCATCTAGTCAGAAATTATTGATTCAAAGAAAGTTTTTGAGTAACAGGAACAAAAACAATATTAGTATTAATTTGTTCAAATTCAGTTTTTCTAGGAGAAGACTGGATACTATCTCGAAGTTGTTTTTCTGCCTGCACGACATCCAAAGTAAGAATATTTCTATCAAACTCAATTTTTTCGAGTTTTTTAGATTCCTTTCTGAGATAATATCCCTTGGTAGAAGCAGCATTCACATAAAAAACATAGATTCCAAAACTCATCAAAAAACCAAGTCCCAAAACTCATCGCTTCATCAAGTCGATAGTCTTGTGACTTCTATTCATCTTGCTTTTTATCTCGAGGTACTTTTCAGAAAACAAAGTCCTTATAAAAAGCTGCTTCATTCCGGAGGTAAAGAAATAAAAAGATAACTTCGGTCCCTGAGCTTGTCGAAGGGAAGGGAAATATTTTTTTAGCGTTCTATTATTCTGAGTTTAGCTGGCTTAGCAGCTGAATTTTTTTGAGTTTCTTGATAACTAGGTTTGATCACTTTTTTGGTAATGAGCTTCCAGTTTTGTTCTTCAGCTAGCATTTTGAAAGCATTTTTCACTATTCTATCTTCGATACTATGAAAAGTCAAAATAGCACATCTCCCATGAGGAGCGAGAACTTTTGGCAACACAGCCAAAAACTTTTCAACTTGTTCTAGTTCTTTATTGACAGCAATTCTGATGACCTGAAAGATAACAGCTTGCACTTTAGCATTGCAGTGAATCCCAAAGAGAAATTCTGAAAGCTCACCAGTCGTAGAAAAAAGTTTTTTCTTCCTCTGAGTAACAATACTTTCAGCCATCCAAAGAGATTTTTTTTCACTAAAGTCACCATACTGCATCAAATCATTTTTGATCGTCATCAACGGAATTTTATTGAGATAATCAGCAGCAGTCATAGACTGATTTTGATCAAATCTCATATCGAGCGGGCCACTTGTCTTGATAGAAAATCAGCGTTCTCCATCTTTGAAATGTTCCATATTAGCACCCAAGTCCAGGAGAATAAAATCTACCTCCCCCACTCCCAGCTCTTCCAAGACTTTTTCAATCTCGGCATAGCTTTGGTGAACAAAAGTAATCTTATCTTTATACGAACTTGTAAACTCTAATCACTTTGAAGCTACATTCAAATCACGATCAAAAGCAATAATATTCGTTTCATCAAAAATTTTATTTCTGGCTACTCCGACAGGACTCATTTTCTCGCGATGAGACAGAATAAATTCTGTGTGACCACCATGTCCAAATGTACCGTCCACGATCTTTTTCATTCAAGGCAACAGGGCTTCATAAATCTCTGGAGCTAAAATAGGCTTATGTCTGAGCATTTTAAGAAGTATATCATCGAATAAGAAGGTGAAGGTCTACGAACTATATAAGAAATCAATGAACAATGTCAAAAGTTTGTTGAAAACTTACATTGACTTTTTTCAGAAGAGATTCAGGATAAAGTTTTGATAACAATCAGTAAAAACTAGCTTCCAAAAAAGGTTTTGTATGATAAGATAAAAATCGAAGAAATCGTTTTGATCTTTGTGACAAGAAAAAATGTAAAAACAACAATAATTTTGTGAAAAAGTAAGTGTGGAAAGTCATCTTGCAAACTCATAGTTATCAATTTTGAGAAAAAACCAGAACAAAAACATTTATCATAAATAATTACAAGAAAATGTCAGTAATTTAAAAGAAATTTAAAAAAAATGGTTGTTCCTGATTTGTAGTTATCAAAAAAAGTCATATACTATAGACAACACAGAAACTCAACAGTAGGCTTCACCAACAAAAACCACTAAAGGGTCAAGTGTTAAGAGTTATTTACTCTTTAAAACTTGCTTAAGACCATCTACACAGAAGGTCGAGCATATAAAATGAGATGCTTGGGTCATTTGGTTCATCACTGTTCCAAACTAGGTGTCTTACCGCATCGGTATTCCGACTGCGGATTTTTTTTATATAATCTATAGAAATTAAGATTGACTTTCTCAAAAAAACTACTAAAATCAAGAAAATAAAAAAATTACATGGACAGAAAAACATTAAAGAAAATAGGTCTTCTAAAAGAACCTGATGACATATCAAAAGATATGACAATCAAAGAATATGCAGAAATGCTAAAAAAACAAAAAAATAAAAAACAAAAAAAAGTAAAAGTAACGAAAAGAAAAAATAAAATCTATCAGTAACGCTGATAGATTTTTTTCAATTGAATTAGAAAATCAAAACAATAAGAAGAAAAAAATTTATTATTCTGCATTTTCATGTTTGAACTCCTCAAAAAAAAACTCTTTGATAAAATAAAACCAGAAGAAACGAAAGGCCTTTTCCTTTCAGTATTTGATGAAAAAAATAATCTTCTCAGCTCCCAAGGACTACTAGAAACAGACCGCCCAGCATCTCAACTTATAGAAACTCTCTACAATTCAGTAGTACTACCATTGAAAAACCCTAAAAGAATTATCTGCGACATCGTAAGCGATTTTCATGAAGAATCAGATACACAAAAAATCCTCAACACATCAATGAAAGAGTACGGCATTTTCGTAGAAAGCCTCGATGGCTCCAAAAGCGGGATAATTTTACCAGACACCGTTTGAGTACCCGATGTAAAAACAGCTCTCTTCATGATCAAACAAAAATATCAAGTTGGTGGTCAGATGAAAATATTTTTAGTCAGAACAATCAGAATAAGCGTTTCTTGATAAAAAAATAATAAAAAATATTTTTATCCTGATAAAAAAATGAATGGAAAATTCCAGCAATAAAAAATATTCATGAGAAATAGCAAACACTCTCGATTTTTTCAAACTCTGAATGAATGAAATGTCTCGTGCTTTCTCCAGTTTTCAGCAAAACACCAAATCTCCAGAAATAAAGTGAAATCAGATCTCTTTCGATCTCGAAAAACGAGAAGAACAATACATTAAGAGCAAAAAACAGGGAAAATAATTTTTTTATCATCTACATGCAGGGCAAAAAGTGTAGACGTAATAAATTGCGTCTCTATAGAACAAGGGGTTGCAACCCCTTGTTGTACATCAGTTTCCAGAATGAAAAATATTTTTTATCAGACGAAAAATTTAATCCACAAAAATATGAGTTCCCCTCATAGTCTCTGTCCCTATTTGATCAATATCACCAATTCTACAAACATAAAGCGGTAACTTATTATCCATCGCCATAGCAATAGCACTATGATCCATAATATTCAAGCCCATTTTCAGAGCCTCCTCCACAGCAATCGAGTCAAATCTCACAGCATTTGGATTTTTCATCGGATCAGAATCATAGACTCCATCGACCTTAGTCCCCTTGACGATATACTCACAGTTAAGCTCCAGAGCCTTTTGCACCGCAGAAGTATCAGTCGTAAAAAACGGGTTTCCCGTACCAGCTACCGAGATCACGACCTTTTTATCTTCCAAGTAGGAAAGTGCTTTTTTTCTGACAAAAAGTTCTGCTACTTTTGGCATTTCGAGTGAAGAAAGCACACTAACGGGTTGACCATTTCTCTCCAAAGCCTCACCAAGTGCGATACCATTCATCACCGTCGCCAGCATCCCAACATAATCTCCCGTCGCTCTATCCATTCACTTCGACGCCCCCGACACTCCTCTAAAAATGTTCCCTCACCCCAAAATCACCACTATCTCAATTCCTCTCTTCGTTAACGAAACAATTTTTTTCGCCAACTGATCCAAAAAATCTATATCAAAACCATACTCTCCCGCTCCTTTCAGTGCTTCTCCAGACAATTTTAGCATCACTCTCTTTGGTTGTTTTTTAATATCAAACATCTCTATTTTTTTAAAAATTAAATTTTCTGGAAACTGCTAACCCATCTAAATTTTTTCATATTAGAGACACGATTAATCACATATCTCTATTCAATGTGTTCGAATTCAGTTTAGTCAGATTCGCCTTTTTGTCAAAAATTCAGCTCTTATTGCATCACAGCTCAAAAAAAATAAAAAATCATCAGATTAAAAATTTTTTATTAAAAAATTGCAAAGAAAAAATATGCCAATTTTAGCAACAGGAGCGATACTGATTTTATTTTGAATACTAGCCATTTACAGCGTAAGTATCCACGAATCTTTTTGATTAACATTGAAACTCGTGGAGCTTTGACAATATACCGAGCCATCAAACTATTTCTACTTTTTCAGACAACTCAGAAACCTTGTAGTAGCAATTGTTTTAGCTCTCATAGTCTACAAGATCCCACTACCTTTTTTCAAAAAAGAAAAAAATATTGTACTGATTTTCATACTATTCCTCTTATTTCAGCTCCTCGTTTTTGTTCCTCAGATTGGCATATCTCTCAATGGAGCAAAATGATGGCTTTATGTACCACCAATTTGAACAGTTCAGCCCTCAGAATTTTTTAAACTCGGCTATGTTATATTTCTCTCCAGTTGGTTGCTGAGGAAAAAGAAAAGCCTTGAAACCAAAAACTTTTTCACCTCATTTTTCATTATCAACGGACTCATTTTAGGAATTTTTCTCTTCATCCCTGATTTATGAACAGTACTTGTTCTCTGATTAGTAGCTCTTGTAATGGCTCGATATGCTTGAGTCAGAGCTAAAATTATCGGAGCAATTCTTTGAGGTTGATTGCTAATAGGTTTATTGGTATGAAGCCAGTTTTCATACATCAGAAATAGACTTGGTTACTTCCTGGATACGACTATCGATCCAAATAATAGATGAATTTGATGGCAAACTCAACAAGCTCTCATTTCCATAGGAGGTGGCTGATTTACAGGAAAAGGTTATGGAAAATGATTACAAAAATTCTGATTCATTCCAGAAGCACAGAGTGATTTTATCTTCGCAGCCTTCTCAGAAGAAATATGATTTTTTGGAGATGCCGTCCTCTTAGCACTTTACCTATGATTAGCATTTTTCTTCCTCTCCGAGCTCCACAAAGTTCGTGACGACTACTACAAAATGCTCTGAGTCGCCATCATCTCACTCATCATCATGCAAGCCTTCGTCAACATGGGCGTCAATCTCAGAATTTTACCAAACACCGGTCTCACACTCCCCTTCATCAGCTTTTGAGGAACCGCTCTCATAGTCAATCTCATCCAACTTTCCCTCCTCTATAAAATCATCTACAAATCATAAAAAATAATTATTAAAAAATTTTTTTCTGGTAAATGTAAAAAAATCCCTCACTGCTCTTTCGGTCCCTGAGCCTGTCGAAGGGATAGTCAAGCAAAAACATTTACCAAACACATAAAAAAACTCCCCAGCCACCGAGCCAAGGAGTTTTTTTATAGGTAAGAAAAATGAGATCCGCAATAAATAACTATGCAGCAATTGAATAATCCACAGCAGAAAAATCTTTTTTGAGATTATAGAGAGAATTTTCTAGTTCTCCATACCATAGCGAATAATTCTTAGAAAAGTTATGACTTTTATAAAGATCAGATAAGAAATCATGAATTTCAGTAAGTCTTTCTACTCTCTCTTCCATACCAAGAGATGGTAAAAAATCTTCAGCAAAAAAAGCTGATTCCAGACGATCAATAGCTTTTTGATCTCTCAAAGAATTTTTCACCTTAGAATTTGTTGGCACTGTAGGTAACTCACCATGAGAAAGTTCTCTCAAAATTTTAATATAAGAACTGAAAGATTGGACCATTTCATAAAGATCATCAACATTATTTTTTTCTACCAAAGCTTCTACTTTTTGGAGAGAAATTTTTTCTTTCTCAATAGCATCTAAGCTGGCAGCTACATTTTTACTCTGAGAATAGTGCTTCCAGAAAAATTCTTCAGGACTATTTGCTTCAAAATTTTTCAGTACATTATTTTTCGATTCTTGTTTTGCATCATCAATTTTTGACTGTTGCTGAGCAAGATCTCGTTCATCAATCTCTCACAAAGCTTCGTCTACACCAACTCCGCCCGCCGTATTAAAACTATGCAACATACTATCAAAATCCTGGTCATCAAATCTATTCATTGACTTGTTCATTGTGAATACACAAAGAAAAAAGATAAAATATCTAACAAGACTATTCTATCGAAAAAAACTTCTCCTGTCAAAATTTTCCATCTGATAAATATACACCGATTTCTGTTGAAATGAAGCGACTTTTCACTACTATGATAAAAATAATTGTTTGCTATTCTCCTTTACTTTTTTGAGAAAACTACTATGGATCAAAAACAACTAATGGAAGAAGTACTTCACCTCTGGGAGAAAGACAACTCATTCGAAAAATCAATCTCAAGTAGATCCTCTCTCAGACCATATAGATTTTTTGATGGACCTCCATTTGCTTCTTGAGATCCGCACTTTTGACATCTTCTCTCTTCTGCTCTGAAAGATGTCGTACCAAGATTCATGACTATGAAAGGTTTTCAGGTAAAAAGAAAACGATGACGAGACTGCCACGGTATGCCAGCAGAAAGTTTCGTAGAAAAACAACTCTGAATCAAGTGAAAAAAAGATATAGAGGAAAAGCTCGGTACAGAAAAATTTGTCGAAGCCTGCAGAACCACAGTCAATCAAGTCAATGACAATCGAAAACGATTTATTGATCATATTGGAAGACGAGTAGATTTTGAAAACGCATATTTCACGATGGATTTGAATTTCATGGAATCAATCATCAATGTTTTTTCATCGATGTACAATCAAAATCTCATCTATAAAAGTTTCAAGGTCCAAGGTTACTGTCCAAGCTGTGCTACTTGACTTTCAAATCGTGACATCCAAGAAGGTTATGCTGACAGAAATGATCCAGCTCTCACCATCAAATTTGAACTTGATAACAATGCTACAGAGATTGTTGCTGGAGTCATAAAAAATTTCAAGGGCCAATACTGCATGATTTTCCACCAAAAAGAACAAATGCGAGTTTTCCCAGGAGGTAAAGTAGAAAAAGGAGAAACACTAAATCAAGCTCTTCACAGAGAAATAAAAGAAGAAATCGGTACAGCTGTTACTCAAGAAAAACATATCGGATCGATGAAAATTATTCATTTTGGAAAACTATATCACATAAATTATTTCGACATCACAATCGACGGTGAACCTGCAATTCAAGAGCCAGAAAAACACGAAGAACTAAAGCGAATCAGTATTGAATCATCAGAAAATAAATTTTGATTTCAGGTAAATATTGATGGCAATATTATAGACGATGAACAGGAACTTACAAAAAGTTTTGTTGATATCGTAAGAGTAGAAAATACTTTCAAACAAAATTCTCAAACACTAGGAAATAAAAAAATTTCATTTCTGGCTCGAACCACAACACCTCGAACACTACCAAGTAATATGTTTCTCACCGTTGGGAAAGATATTTCGTATGCCATTATTTTTGATCATCAAGCTGATGAATATTTCATTCTTGCTCAAGATCTCATAAAAAATTATTTCAAAGTAAAAGAAGAATACACGATCGTTTATCTTCTCAATGGAAAAGAACTGTTATGATTAAATTATCAGCCACTTTTCCCATACATCAAAAATGCTCCATTTGCAGTCGACCACCAAGCAGATTTTTTCAAGGTTTTATGATGAGATTTCGTATCAACAACAGATGGAACTGGTATCGTTCATACAGCCCCAGCTTTTGGAGAGGACGATTTTAGCGTCTCAGCCCAGCATCTCGGAAAAGATACTGCTTCTCAGTGGCTTTTTATACCAATTGACGACTATGGTCAGTTTACATCTCTCGTCCCAGACTACGAAGGTCAAAAAGTTTTAGATACCAATAAAGAAATTATTCAGAGACTAAAAAACGAAAATAAAATCGTAAAACAAGAACAGATTTCTCATAGTTATCCACATTGCCGAAGATGTGATTCTCCACTCATCTATAAAGCAATGACGAGCCGATTTGTAAAAGAACAAGACATGAAAAGTCAGTTCAATACTCTTACAGAAGCTGAAAAAATTCACTTCGTCCCAGAAAACATCAAAACTAGATTTATCAATGGATTAGATTCTGCACCAGATCGAAATATTTCCAGAAATAGATACCGATGAGCACCTCTTCCAGTTTGGGAGCGTTTTATTGATCCAAATGCGTCAATTATCAATAATAATCCAACTGAAGAACTACCAGAAAAAATCATCATCGGATCTCTCGACGAGCTTTTTTCACGAACCAAAACAGGATCAAACAATCTAACGAAAAATATGCTTATCAGACACGGAAAAACAGACTACAATGTCCATCATCGAGCTGATTTTCAAGGTAAAGCAAATCTCAACGAAGAAGGTTTATCACAAGCAGAAAAACTAGCAAACGACCATCTCGATTTTTTCAGTAAAAATCTAAAAGAATCAGTATTCGTACTTTCCCCACTCTCAAGAACATTCCAAACAATGACTCCTCTCTTCAAAAAACTTTTTTGAGAAGATGAATTTAAAAATCTGGAAAAAGAATATGATTCTATAAAAACAGAATACCTGAAACTAATAAGCTGAAACTCTCTCCAAAATCACATCAATGACAAGTCTACGAAAAAATTATTTCAAATCTCTGATTTCATCTGGGTAGACATGAGATTGACTGATCTCATAACTCCATCACTCCAAGATCAGCACCTAGACTGCAAAACAATCAAACGAACAGATACACCAATAAGTTCAGACGGTGAATCAATAAAAGATACATTCAAAAGAACAGAAGAGTATCTTCATGAGATAAATCAAAAATTTCAGTGAAAAACTATCGTCACAGTAGGTCATGCAGATCCCCTAACTTTGATCCAAAAAGCAGTAAAAAACTTCGATTACGACACTAAAAAATATAATTTCTATCCAAAAAATGCAGAAATTAAAATTTTTTATTATGACAATAGTAGAAAAACAGAAGTAGATCTACACAAACCATACATTGACTCATACCGATTTACGATAAATAACCAAAAATACACAAGAATACCAGAAGTATTAGATTGCTGGTTTGAATCAGGAGCAATGCCATTTTGACAATCACACTTCCTAGGTGAAGATAAAGGAGACTTAGAATATCCAGCTGATTTCATCGCAGAGTGACTCGACCAAACAAGAGGCCGATTCAGAACGCTTCACATCGTTGGCCATGCGATCAAAAAAGAAAATGCCTTCAAAAATGTAGTAGTAAACGGTCTTGTCTTGGCAGCCGATGGGAAAAAAATGTCAAAAAAGCTAAAAAACTATCCAGACCCAAAAGTTCTCATAGAACAATTCGGATGAGATGCGTTTAGATTAGCCATGCTTAGCTCTCCAGTCGTCAGAGCTGAACCAATGAAATTCAATGACAAACTAGTAGAACAAATCTTCAAAGACTTCACAATACCTCTCGAAAATGTGTTCAAGTTTTTTGAAACATATGCTTCAGTCGATAACTACAAAAACTCAGGTACGAAACTTTTTTTCATGAGACATGCCAAAGCTGAAAGCATGCAAGAAGCTGCTCCACTCACCGACTCTGGGAAAGAATCTATCCAATCAGATGAGTTCAAAGAAAAAGTCATCAGAATCCAGCCTGACATTATAGTACAATCTCATCTACTCAGATCTCAGCAAACAGCAGAAGCAGTACAAAATGTTTTGGAAAAATACTCTGGAAAAAAAGTTGATATCATCACAGAAAAAAGCCTACGAGAATCAGCAAATAATGATCGAATTGAAAAAATCATCGCTGAAAATCCATGAAAAAATATTATTCTGGTATGACATCAACAATCTTTGAGCCCACTACGAACTCATTTCTACCAAGAAGAACACAATCGATCAAATTTTCAAAATACAGAAATAATTGAGATTCCTACCTATCAAATAAGCAATGAACTTGATAGACGAATCAAAGCTGAACTTCATAGTACGCTCATGAATCTCGAAACAGCTATGAACAAATATGCTATAGATACAGCCACTAAAACACTCTTAGAATTCATAGAAAAGCTGACAAATCGATACCTCAGAAGATCAAGAAGAAGATTCCGATCTGCCGGCTTTGATCTCGATAAACAATCTGCATATCACACACTTTTTGGAGTATTTTCTGATTTTCTAGCAGCATGTGGTTCGTTTGCACCATTCATCTCTGAACATCTGCACCAAAAAATCCAGAAATTCAAACTCCATCCAAAAAACGAAAGTCTTCATCTAGGCTATCTTCCACATTACTCTCTTCACTACATCAACCAAGACCTCATCGATGAAATCAAAACAGTCAGAAAAATCATCAAAGCAGCTCTCTTTGTCAGAGCAAAAAATAAAATAAAAAACAAACAACCTCTTAAAAAACTTGAAATCTGAAGACTGTAAAGCAAACGATGAATAAGCCCCCAAAATTATGAAAGAAATTTTTAGGGCGCCATTAAGAGAAAACACAAGTAAATGCTGAAATAGGGAAACAAATTATGGCGACATATAAATTTTATTTAAGATGACTTTTTCAGCATTTACTTAAGTTAAGCATTTATTTTTCAAACAAAGTAAAGAAAAATAAAGATGCGACCTTTACCCCCCGATCACTATCGGAATAAAATCAACCATACAAAAAACTCCCGAGCTCGATAGCTCAGGAGTTTTTTCACCTATAAATCAAGAAAATATTTTTTTATGATTATTTCATAAGCGGTTCAAGTTCCTTCAATTGAGTAATTCAGATACTTTTTCTACCGATTTCCTTACCATTATTATCTAGAGCGATGATAGTATTTTGAATAGTCACACCATATTTTTTTCCCAACTCAACAGCAGTATCATAGTCGACTTTCAAAATAACTACTTCAGAAGGAATTGAACTTTTTTTAGACAGAATATCTTTTTCAAGTGCTTTACAAGTAGGATTCCAAGAAGCATGGAAAAAGAGAAGTACTTTTTTTCAATTTTTAAGATAGTCATCAAGTTTTTGTTGGTCAAAAGTATCATAGATACCCGGCTTATCAGAGACATCAGAAATCGATTCAGCAAGGCGATCATTAGCTACTCTTACATCATCTGACTCTTCAGTATCTAACTCCTCGACACGAGCTTCTTCACTCAAAACTTGCTGTACAGTAGAATCATCAAGCCCAGTAGTCTTCTCAGTCAAATCAGGCTGATCTACTTGACCAGAAAGTCAGCCTATAGACCCAGACGAACTACATCAAGCCAAAAAAACGAAAATAAAGAGTAAAAAACTTTTTTTTGTAATCATTTTTATTTTCAAAAGATAAAAAAAGATACTACAACCAGAGTCATAATATCTTTTTTGATTTTGATGTAAACAGTTTTTATAACTGTATCAAAAACTATTGAGCCATACCAGTTGCTTCCATAGCTTCACCAGTCATAACTTCTCCAGTCATAGCTGTTTCTTCAGTTGTAACTGCATCAGTTGTAGCTGTTTCTTCTACCATAGCTTCACCAGTCATCATTTCACCAGTCATAACTTCTCCACTCATAGTTGAGTCAGTAGTTGTAGAAGGAGTATTAAAACATCCAGCCAAAACAGTCAATGAAAGAACGCTAGCGATTACAAGTAATTTTTTCATAATTGAAGAACAAATTAGAGTATAAAACAAGAGTATGCCCGGAGGCCACGGGTGTAGAGTAGCCATTATGAAACTCATTTCAAGGGATTTTTTGATAAACAAGAGAAAATCGTAAAACAAGCATTTGAAAAGGACTTTTCCATTTGATTTTTAATAATTTTTTCCTATATAAAAGCAAAAGAGAAAGTCTATACACCAAATTTCATCAAAAGTTTTATTTCTGGTATCCTCCAATGCTAAAAAATCTACCATTATTTATGGTGCCTATCATAGTCGGAGCACTAATCCAGCTTATTAAGTTATTACTTGATCTCTACCAAAAAAGAAAACGAACAATTCAGATATTGCGAGCAGCGTGAGGTTTTCCATCAGTTCATTCATGACTTTCCAGTAGCATTACTACCCTGATGGCTCTTACTCAGTGACTACATAGCCCAGAATTTGCCATTTCATTCACTTTTGCATTTCTCTTTCGATACGATGCGATGAACATCAGATATGAAGCCGGAAAACACGCTTCATATATCAATGACATCAGATCTGAACTTCAGACAGTTCTCGACCTCGATAACAAATACCATTATCTTAAAGAAAGACTAGGACATACACCAATCGAAGTTCTAGGATGAATTATCATGGGAGTAGCACTCACAGTAATCTTATACGATCTCATACTTCGAAAATAACTAAAAATCAGCCAAATATGAAAACATTTGTACAAAAAAAAATTCCTGCTCCCATAAAGAGATCTTCTTTCCAAAACTATCAAAAATCCAAAACCAAAAAAAAATGAAATCGAAAAATAATTGGATTTTTTCTCCTTTGAGTCATAATTTTAGGATCATTAAGTTTTTGAATCTACTTACTGATACAAAACTTAATTTTCAAACCTTCAAACATTATCAGTGAAATCATCATCGCAGATGAAACCCAAAATCACTATCACAATCCGTTACTTAAAAAAACCCTAGAACAAGAACTACTGAAAAAAAATAGCATCATTGCAACTCGATTTGGCAAAAGTACTTTGACTACAAAAATGAAAGAAAGTTTTCCTTTTATAGAAAAACTAAATATCGTTGCAAAAACACCATCATCAATTCTTGTAACAATTATTTTTTGAGAACCAGAAATTATATTTTTACAAAAAGATAAAAAATTAGGAGCAGTAAAATGAAAGATCTTTACAATATTTTCAGGAGACATACGATGAGAAAACGCTATTAAAATATATCTTCCTGACTACTGAAACAATACAAACCTTTCTGGCATTTTTCACAAAATAGACCATCAGACACTACTCAATCAAATAACGCTTATCCAAGAAAAGATTCCATGAATTCAGCAAATAATCTACATTCCAGGATGAAATAAAATCATAGTAAAAACCAGTATAATGAGCATCTATTTAGATAACAATAAATCTATTTCTGATCAAATTGAAAAACTTTTACTTCTACAGCAAAACTACAGAGATTTTCCAAAAATAAAAGAAATAGATCTCAGTAGCTTAGACACACCCATCATCAAAAAACCTAAAATAGAACCAGAAATAAAAACAGAAAAAAGTCAATAAAAGCACAGAAAAATCATAAGGCTTTTTTGCATAAATTTATTTTTTAGATAGTATAAATCAGATTCGATTATAAGATTTGATTTCTACCAATCTCCATGACAACAAACATAAATAAAGTTTTTGATACCAACTACACCAATTTCGTAAAATGAGGTTGATACCCTTTTTTGGCAGCAGAAACACCAACCAATACCGAGCAAAAAAGTCGACTAGATAGACTCGTTGCTTGGATTTTTTGAACACCAAACCAAACCAAACAAACCACTAAACAAAGTGATCCAAAAGATTTCAAAGGAGCATTAGATCTAAAAGATCAGATCAAAAAAATGCTCGAGCTCCCAGATAAAGACTACAGTGATAAATTACTCACCTCAGAACTAAGAAGATATATACAAGCTACAGAAAAAAGTTTTCATAGCTCTATGAGCGACATCAAGACACACATCGCTCCAAGTTATCGAGAAATCAAAGGAAATCAGTTCAATGTCTCAGGAATGACATGAAAAACATACTATGCCAACAACTATCCTTCTTACATAGATATGCTTTGGACAAGAGATATCTTAAGTTTTCATAGCAAACGAGATATGAGTTTTTTCATCTATCCAGAAGAAGATTCAGCTATTCAAACAATGCTTAAAAATAAAGCTACTCAGCTAAAAGCAGAAATCAACGAAGCAGCTTCCAAAAGAATCACAATCGATACAGAACTCGAAGTACAGTACAGAGATGTTGAAATGATTAGACAAAAACTAGCAACTCGCGAAGAAAGATACTTTGAGAGTGGGTTTTATATGAGTCTCTATAATCCAGAAGCAGACAAATTAGTTGAAGAAGGAAAAAAATTTGAACAAAAAATTTCTGGTTATTGAATAAAAATAAAAGCAGCAAATCAAAGAATGGATGAAGGAATGAACTGCAATGTACCACTTTGTATTGATGACCTTGGTATCACGAGAAGTATGGTAACTTCGTCATTAGCAGGAAGTTTTCCATTTATTTCTTCAGATATTATTTCAAAAACCTGAATTTTATACGGTCTAAACATGCAAACTGGAGCTCTCGTTGTTTTCGATAGATTCAATAATAAACTCCCAAATATGAATAGTGTTGTTTTAGCCACATCAGGAGCTGGTAAATCATTTACAGTCAAATTAGAAATCCTCAGATATCTGATTCAGGGAATTCAAGTAATGGTAATCGATCCAGAAAATGAATACAAAGCCCTCACAGAAAAAGTATGAGGAACGTATGTAAATATAGCTACAAACTCAGATCAGCATATCAATCCCTTCGATATCCCACCCAAAATTGAAGACATAGAATACGGAAAATGAGATCTTCTCAGAAGTCAGATATCAGGACTTTTAGGAATGATTGGCATATTGGTAGGCTGACTTACACCAGAATCAGAGGCTCTTCTCGACAAAGCACTCCAAAACACTTACGCTCTGAAATGAATTACAATAGACAGCGACGATTATACAGGAAAAAAACCTCCGATCATGGAAGACCTACTCAATGTCCTAGAAGGAATGGAAGGAGGAGAAAATCTAGCCATCAGACTCAGTAAATATGTAACAGGAACTTTTGCCAAAGTATTCAATAATCAAACAAATATAGATCTTTCAGCCCAGTTTACAGTATTTAGTATCAGAGATCTCGAAGAAGCTCTCAAAACTCCAGCAATGTACAATGTTTTGAACTTTATCCGAACAAAAATTAGATCCCAAAAAACTCAGAGATTATTAGTTGTGGACGAAGCGTGGATTATGCTCCAAAATGAAATATCTGCAAACTTTTTATTCTGACTTATCAAAAGAGCCAGAAAATATTGATTAGGAATCACGACCATTTCTCAGGATATCGAAGATTTTGTAAAGAGTAAATACGGAAAACCAATTGTCTCAAACTCAGCCGTACAGATTCTGTTGAAACAGTCCACTACATCGATAAAATCACTGAGTAGCATCCTAGGACTCACCGAAACAGAAAAACAAACTCTCGTCTCAGCAAATATTTGAGAGTGATTACTTTTTGCAGGCTCTCAGCATGTAGCAGTAAAAATCATGGCATCACCAGAAGAAAAAGATTTCATTACCACTAATATCACTGCAACATAAAAAATAAAATAAAAAAATTTATTATTCTGAAGACTTCATCATGAAAATGCTCCAAGAAAACAATCAAAACAAAGTTTTTCTATCACTATCAGCTATTATGTTTTTTGCTCCATTAGTAAAAAATCTTTTGGAACATAGTCATCTCACATTAAATGCAGAAGACAAAAAATTTATAGAATGATATTGTAAATTAGGTTATTTCATTATTTTTGCACTTTTTATAGCGATCATAAACTGATTCATAGGATTCTTTATGAACTCAGCCGTTCTTGAACGAGTAAACATCGCACTAACAGTTTGAATTATAGCGACAATTATCACGGGAGCATTGATGATTTTCTCAGATAAACATATTCTCGAATCAGATGAAAAACTTGAATTCAAAGAAATTCAAAAAGGAGATAGTAATATTTTTATGGCATTTCTACCATTCTATAACTTTTTTCTACGATATAAGCTTCATAGTTTTGAAAAACCATTTCGATGGCTCAAAGAATCGCTTCTACGACGAACACTTTTTATCATCATCTCATTGATATTTCCATACTGAGGTTTTGATATAGCTATTTTACTGCTTATCATCATCAGAATCGCTACCCTACTCGGTGGCATCGATCTTATAAATGACTCCATCAAAGAACTTCTCAACAATCTTTTTACAACTAATATCGAAGAACTACGAGCTTACATCAAAGGTCCTATCCTTTTTATCATAGACAAGATGAGAAAAAATCTCGAGACAGAAAAACTCAGCGACTACATACAGTCAATTAAAAAAGATTTTTGAGCAATTTATGCGATCAAAAACAATCGACAATTATATACAGAATATGTCATTTTAGTTTTATGTATCGGTCGAAATATTTTTATAATCTACCAAGATGCATCATTCAATAGCCTCGCTCTCAAAAAGTATATCCCACGATTACTCATTATTGCTAGATTTTTAGTTATGCTTCCAGTTCACGGACTACCAAAAATTCCACTTATCCATGAAATAACAGCATTATGACGATCAGCAGGGATGCGAATAAAATGAAAAATTCAAAAATAATGATTTACAATCCATCAAAAAACCAATGAAAAAATTCATAAAAAATATTTTTATCTGGTCTTTGTTCAGCACACTTTTCTTTATCAATGGAGTTTTTGCTCAGAATACAGGAACAAATCCGTTCTCTGGAAATCAATTTCAATGAAGATTTGATGCTGTAATGGGAAGCGTTGTCAGTCCACTCATAGGAAATGCACTCAATGCTTGAATCGTAACTCGTTGAGCCAGATGAGTTGCAGATCTCATGCTCTACATTGGTATCAAGATAATAATTCCTATTGCTATCGTCGTTGGAATTTTAATTGGTTTTCTTGGTTTTTATACTTTAATGAGCTCATCAGACAAAGACGGAATCAAAAAATGAACAAATTATCTCGTTTGATGAGTAGTTGGAACAATTTTAATGGTCTCAGCTCAATTTATCTGAAATACACTCTTCGAACAAATAGTTGGACAAGGAACATCAAATACATTTATAGGAGTCGCAACAGCTGAAAAACTTTATACTCTCTTGTTATATCCATTTATCAAACTAGCCTTATTTTTAGTTGTTTGATTACTATTTGTCATTCTTCTTATCCATGCATTTAGATTCATATTATCTCCAAGTGATAAAATCAAAGGCCACGCAAGGACTATTATCATCTACAATACTATTTGAATTTTACTCCTCATCGGATCTCAATCAATTGTCGAAGCCATATACGGAAAAAGAACAGAAGTGACCAACCCATCAATCAATGGAAATGTAGCAAGTTTAGGAGACATTGGTAGTTCAGTTATTGAAGATAGAGATTTCTCATTTGCTTATGAAATTATCAATCGAGCAATGAGCTTCATTCTCTTAGTAATCCTGATTCTTATCATCGTCCAGACTATACAGCTCCTAGCCAATCCTGACAGCGAAGACAAAGTATCAAAAATTAGAAACAGTCTCATTTATGGTTTTATGTGAATCATTTTGATTTGAGCTGGTTATCTAGTCACTAATTTCGTCATCATCACTCCATAAAAAAAATTTAAATTCTGCTAAAAAAATAAAAAAACTCCTCTGCTACGAGGAGTTTTTCAAAAACCAGAATAAAAAATTTTTACTTAAAAAAAAGCTGAGGAAATACTCTCAGCTTGGAATGGTTAGGTTTGAGGGGAAAGAAATACAAACCCGGATTCCAAGCTTACTAGCTTTCCAAGATAGCAATCGCCATTCAAGAAAACTAGTAAACTTAGACTTCGCACCTAACCGGGCTTGACCACCACCCTTGGTAGGGAATGGACCAATAATTTTTGTGTTGGAGACACTTATTCATTATCACACCGTCACTATACGATAGTTTTTATTAAAAACAATAACTCAAACGAAAAAACCACTAGCAATCAGTTAGCACATTATTTTAAAAAAATGATATAATAAAAAACATCCGTCATTGCACCTGCTTCAGGAAAGCCGAAGAGCTTATCTCTCTAATCTCAAGCTCCTCCTCCGCCAGAAGAACCTCAGCCACCAGAAAATCATCATCAAGAAAAACCTCAGCCAGAGCTTCGTCAGCCACCACCTCTTGATCAGCGACTTCAAAACATAGCCAAAGTAAAAAGCAACCCAAAAAGAAAACCAAGATAAAGTTCACCTCAAAGCCAAGAACTTTGAATAAAATAAGCCAAAAAGCTAGAAACTCAGGACAACAAAACAGATCCCATCAGAAAGGAGCGAGAAAAATAGATCGCAAGTATAGCAATTAAAACTCAGAAACCCATTCACACACCATACCACTCAGAATTTTCCTGTTGGTTTCATTGCATTGCCTCATTCCACTCCCCAGTTCCAATAGCTTCACTACTAGCAGAATAAAAATTTTTTACCGCCTGAAAATAATCACCAGAATTCACTCGAGGACGAATTTTTTCTTCGATAATATCTCTTGCCTTCACATCAGGAATTACACCTTCCAAACCATACCCGACAACAATTCTGATCTTTTTTTCCTCGGTCGCTATGAGCAAAAGAAGTCCATTATTTTTATCCTTCTCCCCCACACCATTCTCCCTAAAAAGTTTCATACCAATATCAAAAAGTTCATTTCAATTTCTCTGCGGAAATAAAACAGTCACAATCTGATTGGTCGTAGTTTTATCATAGTCTTGAGCTATTTTTTCCAGCTCAGATTTCTGTCCAGCTGTCAAAACTTCAGAATAATCAGTAATATAGTTTTGAAGTTTTGAAAAATTCATTGGATCCAGTGAATTCTGAGCAAAAACTCACCCCAAAAAAATAATTCCTATCAAAAAACAAATAATCTTTTTCATTCAAAACATAACTTTAAAAATTTAAATTCTGCAAAAACTATAAAAAAGTTTTTTTAGACAATTAAGAAAAAGTTTACATCTAAGCTTATCAACTATGAATGCGTCATTGCGAGACGAACGGCATGAGTCGTGGCAATCCATTTGCAGTCCCTAAGCTAGCTGCCTCCCGGTCCCTGAGCCTTTCGAAGGGAAACGGGCTCAGAGAGAAGTGCTTTCTTAAATTCTAAAAAAAACTACACATCAATCTGAAAACTATACTTTCTGATAACATCTCAAATCAAAGTAGCAAAATCAGGATCAACCGACTGAGCAATTTGATAAAGTCTATTCACACTACTATGGTGCTTTCCTAACCTCAAAATCTGACCAAAAAGCGCGACATCAATAATTTTTGAATATTTCTTTATCAACTTTTTTAAAATCTCTTTAACATAGTTTTCAGTTAATAAATTTGGACTATAAAGTGATTCCAAAATTGCCAGTTCCAGACAAGAAACTTGAAAAGAAAATTTCCCAATTGTCAGTTTCTTAGAAAATTTGTTAAGCTTTGAAAATAATTCAGCATTTCCAGAAGCGTATTTTTTAAAAATAATTTTTTTATTAAACATCAAAATTTCAGTAGATTGTTTTTCTCAGTTCACGATAGTCAGTTCCTCAGGCTGATCAAAATTAGAAATATGAAGCTCCAGAGCTTTGATTCCAGCTATGTACCAAGGTCATCTCAAATATTCTTTACAGTGATTTCTCACAATCGTCCAATAAAATTGATCTATAATTTCTTGTTGAGTTACTTTACTTTCTTGATCTTTGATATAAAAAATATCCTTTTTTACAGAAAGCATGTATCATCTGTTTTTCAGATAATAAATCATTTTGTAAGCCTTCTTATCAGAATACTCGTGATCCAAAATTTGTTGTATCATCGATTTCACTTTATCACAATGGATGACATTATTTTCATATCTCGACAATTTTTTAACAACAGTGTGGAAATACTGATTCTTCATAAGTGGCTTTAGATTAGGTTTTAAAAACAAATACTTTTTACTAAAGTTTCCATAAAAATCAATACAATCTTTCCAGAAGATTTTTTTTAATGTCTCCGTTGCATTCCATAGAGTTTTGTCTATTCAAAGAATCAAGACAAACGGTTTATCTAAAAAAATTCAAAGACAGAAAATGACACAGCACACTCTCTTCGAAAAAACACACTTTAAAACAAGAGTATCAAACTTTGACAATGTCACAGCTGTTTTTGAAAAAACAAATCGAGAAGAAAATGCTTTTCTCGTTACACTAGAGATAAACTCTCAAAAATTTGTCGCCACAGTAAACATACGAGCCGATCAGATCAAAGAATTCGAGCTTATCGCTATCAAAGGATTCATAGATCTCTCTCATCGCCTCCTCCATACGCTAAAAGAGATTATTTCAATTATGTACAAAAAAACTTTTGCATAAAAAATTTATTATCCTGCCAAAATCAAAAAATAATGAGCCACAAAGTACTAACAGATGAAAATTTTCAAGAAGAAATCAGAAATAACAGATGAATTTATGTAGTCGACTTCCGAGCTACTCGATGTCAGCCATGTAAAATGCTTTCGCCAATTTTTGATAATCTTAGCAAAAAATTTCCAGAAATAAATTTTTGAAAATGTGATGTAGACGAGAATCAAACTACATCATTACAATATCAAATCCAGTGACTACCCACCATTCTAATCTTCAAAGACGGTAAACAAATCACAGAACCTCTCATGGGGGTAAGATCAGAAAAAGACTATGAAACAGTCTTCGAGCACATTTTAAAAGTTACAAACTGAGAGAATAAAACACCCAGCACCCCACCACTAAACCCACAAACCCAAGACATCATTTGAGAAAAAACTCTTAAAGAAGCAATTCAATCAGACAAGATTGTTATAGTAGATTTTCGAGCAGAGCGATGCACTCCTTGTAAAGTAATCAAACCAGTACTAGAAAAAATTGCAGCTGATCACCCAGATACGATCACATTGCTAAAGATCGACATAGATAACCCATTAAATCAGTCTATAGCATTTGAGTATAAAGTAGCATCAATACCACAGCTCTCATTCTTCAAAGACTGAAAAGAAGTAGAGACAATTATAGGTACGAGAGATTACGAAGAGATTGTATCAATAGCAAAAAAGCGGCAAAAAACATAAAAAATATTTAGCCTTGCTTTCTATTGAAAACACGAATAAAAATAACTATAAGCAAAATAGTTTATTTTTGTCGTTAAAATAAAATGATCTGACTTAAACATATAAAAAACAAAAGAAAATCAGAAAAAAGTTTACAGAAAACAATCAAGAAGTTAGACCAATCATCTGAAATAAAAATCAAAAAAAAGACAGAATCTTATAAAGATTTCATGGAAGATTTTCTCACAATGACAAATTTCATCAGAACAAAAGTAAACCTCTTCTGAGAAACAAATCTATATGAATCAGCAAAAAAAGAACTAGTAATTCTCATCACTTCAGACAAAGGATTATGAAGTTGACTCAACACAAAAGTACTTAAAAATTTCAACTCTGACTTCAAAGAAAAAAAAGCAAACACTGAAGTTTTTTGTATAGGAAAAAAATCTCTCGAATTTGCAGTCAAATCAAATTACTCTATCACTGGAGAAACTACCATCAACGATAACTTTTCAGAAAACGACCTATCTACCCTCTACACTTTCCTCATTTCTGCAATCGACACTAAAAAGTACAGTCATATTTCACTCTATTTCAATTATTTCAAAAACACAACAGTACAAGTTCCAGTAAATTTCCAGCTATTCCCACTCACAGAAAATTCTTTCAATCAATTCACAAAAAACCTATGAGTAAATCTGAAAAGCAACCTTGATAACAATTCGATCACATTAGAACCTACTCCAAAAATAATAAGAGACGAACTCATCAAACAACTCATTCAGCATATGCTCTACGGAGCAATACTCCAAAACAAATCTGGAGACTATAACTCTCATACAGTAGTAGTTAAAAATACAATAACGCCATCCCTTTCCACTAAATTTACTAAAGAACGCCAGAGAATGATGGCAAAAAAAATCATAAGCACAAAAATGTTCATCGAATAAAAACAATTTCAAAAAATCTCGGTCTTTTGCCGAGATTTTTTATAAAAAAATACCTGGCATGAATTTCACGACAGGTAGTTAATAATTAAGTTACTTCTGCTGAATTGCAGCGTCAATAAGATTTCTCACAAGCATCGCAGCCGTTACTGGCCCAACACCATTAAGTGTTGGAACAAAACACGAAGATTTTTCTTCAGCAGTGGGATCAATATCACCCACAAGTCGAAAACTTCCCTTCTTAGTCGTATCAGACTGAGCTGACATACCAATATCGATCAGCATAGCTCCAGACTTCACATGTTCTTCCAGAATTTTATGTTGATCTGGTCGACCGACACAACTGATGACAATATCAGCCTGCTGACAAGATTCTACTTTTTGATCCAAGGGAGTCCTTGAATCTACAGTCAAAACACTAGCATCAAGTTTCAATAAAAGTTTAGTTATAGGCATACCGACTATATCAGAAAGCCCAACAACCGTAACAGTTTTACCTTTTAAAGATCCAGGAAATTGATTCTTAATCACTTCCATACAGCCTAAAGCTGTAGCTGGCCAAAAAAGTGGCTCTAAACCATCTTTTATTTTTTGAGTAGTAGACAAAGACATCCCATCAACATCTTTCGATTCAATCATCTTAGCTCTTAAAGCTAAGACATCTAAATTCTGAGAAAGTGGCAATAACATAATATAGCCAGAGATCTGCTTATCTTCGTTTAGAAACTTAATTTCATCCTCTAATGTTTTCTGAGAAACATCAGGAAAAAATCTACTTTTATAGAATCTAATACCTACTTCAGAAGAAGTTTTCTGAATTACATTAAAGTAAGATCGGGACACAAAATCCATACCAATCCAAAGCACATTGAGCTTGGGAATATAGCCATGTTCCTTAAAAAAATCTTTCACTCTTTTTGAACTCTCTTGATTAAGAGCTCTCGCAATTACTTTCCCATCAATTTTATGGGAAATTTTCACATTATTATTCATTTTTTTTGTATTTATCCGTGCATACTACTCCAAAGAAAAAAATTTCAACCCCAAAACAAAAAAATCTCATCTCCAATACTTCAGAAATAAGATTTTCTATTTTTCAGCAGAATTTAATTTTTTTTTGGTTTTAGAATATTTATGAGCATTCCCAACATATTAGAATATTCTAGTTTATAACACCAAAAGACAGAAAATTACTCCTTTTTATCCATTTCATTCAAATGTTTTCTACTCTTAAATTCTATAACAAACGGCACTCATTCAAAAGGAAAAGCTTTTCTAATAGCATTTTCAAGCCACTTTTTATACGAAAAATTAGCATTATCACTATTGTTTACAAAAGCCAAAAACCTAGCAGGCTTTGTATCTGTTTGAGAAATATAAAAAAGTTTACAAGCTTTATTTTTCGGAAATCTAGGTGGCGAGACCAGTAAAGCCTTATGAAGTAAATTATTTAAAGAGCTAGTAGAAATTCTCAGATCCCAATTTTTCCAGACTCTACCGACACACTGTAGAAGAGTTTGAAGTCACTGAGCCTCAGCAGCTGAGATTCCGACCAATGGAATAAACGGAGCAAAACCGAACTGCTGACGAAATTTTTGCAAAAGAGCCTTATGTTTTATCGCTGGGATTCTATCGATCTTATTGACAGCAATAATCACTGGCAAATTCATTTCACTCATCTGTTTCAAAGCCGCTAGATCTCTACGAGTTAGTCACTCCACAGCATCGACCATCAAGATAGTAATCGGCTTCACGAAACGAAGCATCGTAAAAGTCTTATCATGAGCTATTTTTTCGATCCCATGAGTTTTTGATTTTCTCTGAAGACCCATCGTATCATAGATTTTCATCTTCTGTTGTCAGAAATTGATCGTCGTCACATTATAATCCAAAGTCGTTCACTCAAAATCTTCAACCTTAGCTACAGTTTCACCAGCCAAAGTATTCAAAAGTGTTGACTTTCAGACATTTGGTCTCCCCACAATAGCCAAATGAACATCAGCATCAATAATTTTTTTATCAGAATCGAGCTTATTTTCTCGAGCAAAATCTTGAATAATAGTCTGTAAAACATCGATATTTTCACCTTGTTTTGCAGAAACTCACACTACCTGGCCAAATCACAAGCTAAAATAATCAGCCAAAGTTTCATCATACTGCTGATAAAGTTGCACCTGAGAAAGTTTATTAACCACCAAAACAGTCTTCAGTTTTTTCTGATGTTTCAAGACTAAACTCTGAATTTCATGCTCTTTTGGTCACAAACCAACCTCATGATCTACCACAAAAAGTAAAAAATCTGATTCCTGAATAATACGATGAATCATCTCAAGCTCCAAGGTAAAATCCAACAATCCAGGACTATCCAAAAATTCTACTGGTCACAAACCAGCAAAATCAACCTCTTCAGACAAAATATCTCTGGTCGTACCAGGAATATCTGTCACAATAGCTCTAAACTGTCAGATCAATCTATTAAAAAGAGTAGATTTTCAAACATTTACAGCACCTATCAAACCCACTTTCATCACACATTCTCAAAAAAATAAATTCAAACATAATAAGCCAAAACTTTCTTACACTATAGCTAAAATCTACAGAAAAACAAGATTCTTACCTAGAATTTCACAATATAAATTTCCTTACTTTCTTTTCTCACTGCCTGTGGTTTAAATGTCTTAAATCCCTTGGCTCAAACAATAGCTCTCATTTTCTGTAAAAACTGATCAAATCAAGGCCCCATAAAGATTTTAATCACTACTTTCCCCTCTGGTTTCAAAAAATTCTCATAAATCCACAAAGTTTTTTCCAGCAATTTCACACTTCTCAAAGCATCAATATCACGAAGTCAAATAGTATTTGGAGCCATATCTGAAATAATAATATCAAATTTTTTTATCTGGTTTTCATCCAAAATTTTTTTCACCCCATCAAAGTCCTCAATATCTTGAACATAAGTATGCAGTCCCGGCAGATTCAAAGCCACAGGTTTCAAATCCATCCCAATAATATGCCAAGGCATTTTACCCTCATCAGAAGTTTTTTTATGAAGTTGTTTAATCTGACTATGAACATACTGAAGCCAACTACCAGGTGCACAGCCAATATCCAGGACATTTTTCGTCTCACGATCAAAAATATGATATTTTTTATCAATCTCTTCCAGCTTAAAAGCACTCCTAGCCATATAGCCTTGCTGTTTTGCTTTATGAAAATAATGATCCTGCACCTTAAACATTTTTCTCGATCTTAAGTAAATAAACTCGACCACCATGAAAATTTTAGAAAAAAATTTGAATGGATGTGAGAGTTTATACCGATGATTTTAGACGCTTTATCTTCAAACTTAGTGAATGAAGATGAAAATTTCTAAATCTTATCGTTACAAATAAATAATAGCTTTTATAGCACTCTTTTCAACAACTTTTCTACTCAAATGAGTTTCTAAGCTTATATCATTTGAAAACATCAAGTAAATAAATAGAAACCTGATACAAATTCAGACATTTTTTTATTTTCTGGCTTTATCTTATGGAAAATCAAGGTATCATTATTTTTTTATTAGGCGTTTCAGGAAGCGGAAAAACCACCATCGTCAATAAATTAATCACAGAAAACCCAGAAAAATACATGCTTATTCAGTCTTACACCACCAGACCTCCAAGAATGTGAGAAAAACCAGGAGAAAAATATTTTTTTGTATCACCAGAAGAATTTGAAAAAAGTATTGAAAATAATGAATTTATAGAATATGCTTTTGTTCATCATTCTTACTACTATGGCACCAAAAGACAATCACTCATTGATGCAATCAAACAGCAAAAAATCGCCTTCAAAGAAATCGACACAGAATGACTCAGTATTTTAAAAAAACAAAATCTGAGTGAAATGTCATATAAATCAATTTTTCTGAATCTCGATAAAGAAACAATGATTCACAGAATCACCAATAGAGCTCCTATCAGCGAAGAAGAACTGGCTCATCGTATAGAAAGTTCATCAAAAGAGCTCATTCAAGCAAATCAGATCTGTGATATAATAATAGATGGAAGCGGAAACATCGAAGAAATTACAAAAATAGTCGCAGAGACAATAGAAAATCTCATTAAAAAAAATCTAACTGAGTAAATCAGTTAAAAAAGAAAATCACCTAAAAAGAAAAAAAATCTCAACCAAGAGATTTTTTTCATATACTCACCCAGCATAAAAACTTTTAAAGCTTATCGGTACAAAATTTACTAATGATGATGATCGTGAACATCGACCACTTCGATTTCAAAAACCAGTGTCTTACCAGCAAGTTCATGATTCAAATCAGCAATCACATGAGTTTCAGTCACTTTTGAAACAGTAATTGGATACTGACCAAGCATATAACGCTGTCCCACTACTGGCTCCAAATCACCAAAAACTTTTCTTTCAAGCTCATGAATTAAGTCTTCACGAGCATGACCATAAGCTTCCTCTGGCGGCAAAGTCACCGTCTTTTTTTCTCCGACAATCATCCCTTCGACCGCTACATCAAATCCCTTAATCATCTGCCCAGCTCCAACCGCAAAATGCAATGGCTCTCCTCTTTTATAACTCGTATCAAAAACTGTCCCATCCAATAATTTTCCAGTATAATGAACCATAACATGGTGTCCTTTTTCTACTTTTTTCATCTTATTTTTCATAAAAATTTAAAATTTCTGCTTATCTCAAGCGACATAATACAATTCTACTCTTCTCCATTTTCTTCATCCCTAGTATATTTCACTTCTGGCTTCATCAAAGGGAAAAGCACCACATCACGAATATTAATCGGCTGTCCATCTGAAAGCAATAAAGCAAAAATACGATCTATTCACATTCATCGACCAGACTGACAAGGCATTCCATATTCCATAGCTTTGACAAAGTCGTCATCTCATTTCGTCGCTTCTTCATCTCACTGAGCCACAGCCTTAGCCTGCTCATCAAAATTAGCCTGCTGCTGAACTGGATCTACAAGCTCAGAATAAGCTTTGATACACTCTCGACCATTGATCAAAAGCTGTCGCTGCTCCACTATTTGAGAATTTTGATCACTAACACGAGCCAAAGGTTGCATCGTTTTAGGATAATTGACAATAAAAGCTGGACCTATAATCTGGGGTCTCGTCACTTTTTTATAAAGATAATCTATCATAGTAGCCGTCCCTTGCTGTTCGATGCCAACTCGATGATGCCCAGCCTCGAGAATATCAGCCCTCAATTTCTGTTCATCAGCTGAACTATACAATGAGACATCAATACCACTATCTTTCTTAATCTGCTGTACATAATCGATGCGTTGCCAAGGAGTTTGAAAATCAACTTGTCTAACCGTTCATTCCTTATCAACCACCGAAACTGTTTTACTGAGCTGAGGTATCTGAGCAAAAATATACTCAAACATCTCTTCAGTAAATTGCATATTATCTTCATGATTTCGATAAGCAGCATAGTGCTCTATCATCGTAAATTCTTGGATATGACTAGGATCTGAACCTTCATTACGAAAATCCTTTGCCACCTCAAAAACTTTTTCAAGCATCCCAACAGTCGCTTTTTTCAGAGAAGTTTCAGGAGAAATACGAAGATACATATCCAGATCGAAATCATTGTGATGAGTCACAAAAGGAGCTGCTGCCGCTCCAGAGGCTGAGTTTCCAAGCACTGGAGTCTCTAGCTCGATAAATCATTTTTGATCGTAAAAATCTCTAATCACCTTGAGAAATTTTGATCTTAACTTCATCCTCTCCAAAACTGGACGATTAAAAATCATATCCAAGTATCTTTGTCTATAAGCAGTTTCTTGGCCAGCAATCCCATGAAATTTATCACCAAGTGGCTGGATTGCTTTACTCAAAAGCTTAAACTCCTCGACAAAAATAGTCAACTCTCACTTATGAGTATAAAAAAGTTCTCACTTTACACCAAGGAAATCTCAGACATCCACAAATTTCTCTATAAACTTATAAGCTGAAATTTCCTGCTCTCACTCTCACAAATTTTTCAAAACAATTTCATCAGCTGAAATAATGCCACAGTTATCTCTATGAAACATAAGCTGAATTTCTCCAGTCTCATCCATGAGTTTTCCAAAAGAAAGTTTGCCATGCGAACGAAAAAGCATCAAACGACCAGCAGTAAAAATACTTTTATCAGATAAAGAGATAATTTGATCAATATCGCGAAAAGGACTAGAATCTGAAGTAAGTTCAGCTCAATATTTTTCTATCAACGCTCAGATTTGAGTTTTTTTATCAAATTTTTGAGCATAAGGAAAAATACCAAAATTTTTAATCTGCTCTCTCTTACTCATACGAACTTCTCTTTCTGATAATGTCATCATAAATTCAGCAAAAACTAAAACATCTAACTTATAGGATAAAATACCAACTTTTCAAGATAAAAAATAAAAAAAAGTTTTTTTCTGATAAAAGAAAAAAGAGAATAAATGTATGATTCTATAATTTTTCTAACACTTCTTTATAAATTTCTGACTTAGTCTTTTATCTGAAAAAGTTTTTACTATCATCAGAACAATAAATTTTAAAAGTTTGGAAAAAAATGAGTATCAAGAAATTACCAGAATATCTGATAAACAAACTTAAAGCCTGAGAGATCGTAGAAAGACCAGCTTCAGTAGTAAAAGAACTTCTCGAGAATTCGCTCGACGCTGGAGCTACCAAAATCACTCTTGATATCAATGATTGAGGGAAAACCATGATAAGACTAGAAGATAACGGATCTGGAATAGATATCGAAGATCTAGATTTTGTACTTGAAAGATATGCCACTAGTAAAATAACACAGGAAGAAGATCTTTACAATATCGCCAGTTATGGATTTAGAGGAGAAGCGTTGGCAAGTATCTCAGAAGTTAGTAAATTTACTCTCCAAACCAAAACAGCTGGAAGTCAAACTGGTTATCAGATTCAAAAAGTCGAAGATTTTGTAGAACTGAAAAGAATTCCAATTTGATTTGATCACGGCACAGTAGTAATTATCGAGGAACTTTTTTTCAACACACCTGTCAGACAAAAATTTCTGAAATCAGCCCAGACAGAATATTTTTATATCTACCAACTTTTTGTAGATTTCGCTCTGGTACATTTCGACAAAGCTATGATCTTGAAAAAAAATAACAACACAGTATTCAATCTCCAAGCCACCGACTCTATAGGCCAAAGATTTCTCGACCTCTTCAAAAAAGATCGATTAGACCAGATAAAAACATTAGATTATAGCGATGAAAAAATTGGTCTCAGTGGAATCATTTGAGATGCAGCACTCTGTTTTTGAGCTCCAGATAACATCAAGCTTTTTGTCAATCAAAGACCTGTAAACGATAAAATCATGAAAAAAGCAATTCTTTCAGCTTACGACAGACAAATCAAACCAGGAGAATATCCACTGGCTTGTGTTTTTCTAGATATTCAGCCAAATTTAGTAGATGTAAATGTGCATCCTCGCAAACTTGAAGTAAAATTTTTAGATCCAGGAAGTATTTATAATCTGGTCAATATGGTCATCAAGCAAACACTTGGTGAACAAAAAATCATGACTATGAACCAAGAATTTTCTAAATATCAAGCTCACTCTAGTACCCCATCCTATCAATCTCAATGATCAATCAAATCAAATAATATTTCATCAACACTCCCAGCACAATCAAGTTTTTTCCAAGCTCAGTCAGTTTTTCAGCAAAACTCACTAGCTCAGGAGACCGTCGACGAAAGTTTTTCGCTACGCGACAGCTCTGGAGAGTACAAGCTTGTCGGTCAGCTCCGACAAAGTTATATCCAGCTCGAACAAGCCGATCAGACTTTTTTCATCGACCAGCACGCCCTTGCCGAGAGAATTGCATTCGAGAAAATGAAAAAAAATTTTGAAGAAAACGGGAAAAAACCTTCTATCCTGCTGACTCCCATTTCTCTTTCGATCCAAAAACTTCCAGATCTTGATGAAAAAATTACTCAGCTCGAAAGTCTAGGATTTGACATTGCTCCTCTCTGAGAAAACACAATCGTAATCTATGCAGTACCAACAGTCCTCCAGACCTTTCAAATCGATCTCAATCTTATTCTTCAAAAAATTATTTTTCTGGATCCCATCACGCTCGACTCCATTCTTCACGAAATCTTTGCTACCAAAGCCTGCAAACTTTCCATCAAAGCTGGGCAAAAACTCTCTCCTCTCGAAATGCAAAATCTCATCAAAGACTGATTTACTCACATCGATGGCATGTTTGTCTGCCAACACGGCCGCCCTTTTTTCGTCTCTATCGACAAAAAAATTATCGATAAAATGTTCGACAGAACATAAGAAAAGATATTTTTTACAAATAAAAAAACTTAGCCGGCTTACCAGCTAAGTCAAACACACTAAACAAAATTAAATCTCAGAGATAACTTCCTCATTACATGAGTAAAAACAAAAATCAGTGAAATAGTTATCAATGCCACCAGTCTAAGATTTTCTTGATAAGTTTGGAAGTCTAATTCAGTAGACTTTGGATTTGGCCTTTCTGGACCGAAAACCCCCACCGCAAAGGCAGCCAAAATAGCTCCTGAGGAAAAAGTTAGCAATACTCTGGCAATCACTGGCATACTATCATCTTCCAATCTCAATGCAACTGAGAAAACACCAGAAACTCCTAAAAACATAAAGATAAAAGCTACCAAATAATCTAATAGACCATCAAAATTACTCGTCTTTAAATTAACAACAATGAGGATAATAAGGCTAAGAATAAAACTTAGCGAGTAAACAATTTTCTCTTTTTTTTCCATTTTTTTAGCCATTAGTGGCACAGATTAATAAATTTTTTTTCAAAAAAGTCAAGAACAAAAGGCACACCTCTCTGTTAATATTGCAGCAATTAGGTTTACAGATTAGAAGATAGATAGGTATAGTAGG
>CALMTC010000003.1 GCA_937872535.1 uncultured bacterium | reverse complement strand
CCTACTATACCTATCTATCTTCTAATCTGTAAACCTAATTGCTGCAATATTAACAAAGAAAAACTCATAAATTTATTGACTTTTTTAAAAAAATAATACAATCAGGAGTAAGACTTTTATTTAATAGATATTTCTCATGAATAAATCATTTTCTGATAAAATAAAAACGCTTTGGGTTGAGTTTAAGAATTTCTTGAGTACTCAGTTTTCGGAACAAAAAGCTGAAGAGCTTATGGAAATACTGGAAGCTACGCCAGATACTTTGGCTATGGAGCTCGTGAAAGAGCTTGGTTTTGAAGAACCTGAAACACTTGCTCAGAAGAGAGCTGAAGTGGTGGTTTTGATGAGGGCTGATGATGAGAACAGAGTTGAAAAATTTGGAGAATATATTGATAAATTGCATGATCATGAAAATTCTTATTCAGATCACACTGCTGATGTTTGATTGAAGAGGCAAATAGCTCTTAATCTCCTTGTTGTTTTGACTAAAGAGCAGTGAGGGAGATTTGAATCGGCTGATGAGAGCTGGGAAGATTTGTTTGAGCAGACTCGTGATTCTCAATTTCCAGATACTGTCCAGAAATTAAAACTTTTAAGTGATAAATTTAAGACGATAAGAAAATAGCAGAGATTTACTAAAGGGACAAGGCTTTGAGCTTTGTTCTTTTTTTTATTTATCGATTAAATTTTTCTCAATTTTCATGCTCATCGAGTATAGCAGATTGTTATTTTTTGCTATTTTTTTGTTTTTTTATAGACTTTTACCAGTTAATTTATTTTTTGAGTTAATTGTGATGTATTTTAGTGATTGGGGGAGTTTTTTTGGAGGATTGGGACTTTTTCTGTTTGGGATGTTTCTCTTTGAAGAAACTGTGGCTGGATTGACGACGAGATCGTTCAAGAATCTTTTACAGTATTCGACTAATTCGCTCTGAAAATCACTGATGGCTGGGACTTTATCGACTATGGCAGTGCAGAGTAGCGGTATTATTACTTTGCTGACTATCTGATTTGTGGGTGCTGGAATTATTGGCTTGAAATCTGCTGTGGGGATTGTTATCTGATCAAATATTGGTACTACTTTTCAGGGTCTCATGATCGCTCTTCTTGGTTTTAAGTTTGATATCGCTTCTTTTGCTTTACCGTTGGTGGCTTTGGGTGGAGTTGGGCATCTGATTTTTTCTCGTTATGAAACTATAAAAAAACTTTTTTTGATTCTTTTTGGTTTTGGTCTTCTTTTTTTGGGGCTTGATTTTATGAATGCTAGTGTTGAATCTTTTGCTCGTAGTTTTGACTTTCAACAGTTTCGTGATTATGGTCTTTTTTTCTTTTTTCTTTTGGGAATTTTTTTATCTGCTCTGATGCAATCTAGTAGTTTAGCAAATGCTTTGACTTTATCTGCTTTGCATGCTGGAATTATCTCACTACCAATTGGTATGGCTGTAGTTTTGGGTACGAATATTGGTACTACTTCTACAGCTATCTTGGCATCTTTGGGTGGAAAGAGTGGTAAAAGACAAGTGGCCGCTACCCATCTTTTTTTCAATCTTTATTCTAGTTTTATTGGTTTTATCTTTTTTACGCCATTTTTAATTTTTATTACAGAAGTACTTTGATATCGTGATGATCCAGTAACTGGTTTGGCTTTGTATAACATACTCTTTAATATAGTCACCGGAGTTTTAGCTTTGCCTTTTGTGAATTGGTTTACTGAATATATTCAGAGAGTTTTTTCTACTAAGAAAGAGAAGCTTGATCTTGCGATTGATTGATTGGGATCAGATTTGGATGAAGAAATTCTTTGAGCTTTGCAGAAAGATGTTCGTTTTTTGTTATCAAAAGTTATCAGTTTCAATCTTGCTCTTTTTTCTTTGAGTAATCGTAATGGGAAGATTATATCTCAGAATTGAAATTTTTCTTTTTCTCATATGATGGAAGAGTATTTTTTATTGAAAAAAATTCAGCAAAGGCTAGTAGCCTTTACGATGGAGCGTCAATTACTCAGTAAAGATCAGGATTTTTTGGAACATTATAGACAGATTGTTTCTCAAATTAATGTGATTCTCTATAGTGCCAAGATTTTTAAAGATATTTATCATAATCTTCTCGATCTTCAAGAATCTGATAGTATTATTTTAAAAAAAATGCTTGCTGTAGTGCGTAAAAACGTTTCTACTTACTATAAAATTCTTCAATCTTTTATCGAAAAGAAATCAAAACTGGATTATGCTTTTGAACTAAAAAATTTACTTTCTGCTATGAAATTTTCAGATCTGTTTTTTTATCGCTATGGTAAAGAAAAAAATTTCTTTCAGAACTTAGAAGAAGCTGATTTTTCTACTATTTTGATGATTAATCGTGCTATTTACTCTTCTTCAAAATCTCTTTTTCAGTGAGTAAAAAATCTTATGCTCACTAAAGAACAACTTGAAGTACTGAGAAATAGTAAGTAGTTTATCATTCTATGATGAGTTTTTCTTTTTGTTGATTGTATAATTTCTCAATACGATCTGGTGTTTGATACTTGGGAAAATAAGTAGCTCAGAGGTTTATGGATAGATTTATCTGGTCGGCTATAATCTGAGTCTGATCAATTCGTTTTTTGATTTGTTCGTCAGAATAGTTATTTTTTTTCATAACTGTAATTATATTATTTTCATCGCAAAAGTGATAATCTCAGACTACTTTTCTTCTTTGATCGTCATAGAGCTTGAGTCAATCCTTGATCGCTAATGCCATTTCAAAAGCTTCTTTTTCATCTGGTTTGATGTAGTGATAGTTGTTTCACACAAAAACTGGTATATCTAGTTTTTCTCAGAGGTTTAAAGTTATTTCGTTGATTGTTTTGATGTTTGGTAGATTGTTCTCATTTTGAGCATTTATTTCTAGAAAAAAATTCTCTTTTCAGATGCTATTTATGATTTGCTGTATGGTGTCTTGAATTTTTTTCTGTTCGGCATTGGTTTCTAGCATCTTAGCTATGAGACTTTTTTCTCATCATAGAAAAACCATCAGACCAGCTGCATATTCTTTCAAGGTAGCTCGATCTATTTTGGCTCCATTTTCAGAACCTATGGTGTTTGCTGCTGAAACAAGTTTGATGAGATTAGCATATCATTCATCGTTTTTTGCCAAAATACAGACAGTACCAGGAGAAGAAATTTTTTGTGAAAAATCTTGTACGAGAGGGATTTCTATTCACAAAATTGGTTTGATTCCAGCTTTTTTGCAGTAGTCATAAAAATCAATCGATCAGTATAATCAGTTGTAGTCTGTGAATCCAACTGCTGTCATGCCAAATTCCTTTGCTTTTTCTACGACTTTTCCGATTTTTGCGATAGCTTCGAGGAGCGAAAATGAGCTATGGCCGTGGAGTGGAATATACATTAAGAACTGGTAAAACGATAAATTTATTTTTTTTGCAGAAAATTATTTTTAATAGATTTTATTTAGTTTTTGTAAATGTCGCCTCTACTATCAGCCTTGTAGAAATAAATGAGAATAATATTTTCTTGGATAGTATAAAGAAATCTAAATTTTCCTACTCTTAGTCTATAATCATCAGAATTTTGAAGTTTTTTTATATCAAGTCTACTATCAAAAGGGTTGATAGACATAATTTTAATCTTCTCGAAGAAGTGAATAACAATGTGTCTATCACATTTTTTAAGAATTTTCTTGACATCTTTTGAAAGTTCTATAGTGTAATTCATAATTCTTTTGCGACATCTTTTACATTAAAAGTTTTTCATTCTTTTAGTTCTTTCATAGCTTTTTTACGGGCAACTAGATCTTCTGGATAGGGAATAATTTCATTTTTTTTCTCTTTTTTTCATTCAGTAAGAAAAATAATTCTACCTGATTTATATGCAGGAAAAATTTCTTTTATGGTTTTATTCATCAGGGCTGGAGTGAGTTTTTTTTCGATAGCAACAGTTGTACTCATTGTTCAAATATGAAACAATAAAAATTTAGTTGTTTTTACTATACTCATTTCTTTGACTGTTACAACAAAAGCTTTTTGAGGAAGTGTGGCAGAAAGTTATTTTGTCTCGAGATTTTTTTTGAGATTGGCGAGATTTTGTTCCATGTCTTTTCTTACCATAGGGAGAAAACAGTAGGTGAGAAGATTAAAAGGTCGTGCACTTTCTCCTCTGAAACTACTTGTGACTTTGGTTTGGCTTATGTCTAGAGCTTCGAGAGTCGTAGTAGCGTAGTTTGTATTTTTCATTGGCTTTTCAAATCTGAGTTCTACTTCGTAAGAGTCTCAGTCTACGATTTTAGTGATTTCTTGAGCTCAAACTCAAACACTTTGGTCGTCGCTTGATCGAGAAGCTGTGAATCATTCTGTTCCGTCTATTCCGCTGTAAACTAGTTTTATATTCGGATCTTTCATTATTCGGACGCTGTAAGTCTCTTGGTTTTTGATGAGTTTGATGTATTCTCGAGCAGTTGGTTTTGGTACATTGATGACTGTTTCTACTGAGAGTGAAAAAGTTTTTGGTAAGGCCGCTGCAACAATAAGTGGTATAGCAATTAAGATAAGAAGAGCGTAAAGAATTTTCATCGTTATTTGAAAAAAGAAAATAAATTTTTTTTAGTTTTATCCTTTGTAGTTTGGATCCATCCAAAAAATTTCCCAGATATGACCGTCGAGATCTTCGAAGTCTCTGCCATACATAAATTCTAAATCGTATGCTGGTCTAAACTCGTTTGCTCCGGCGCTGAGGGCTTTTTCGAGAAATGAGTCGACTTCTTCTTTACTGTTTCTACTTATCGCATTGAGTACTTCGCAAGTTTTTTTCGAATCTGAGATCTCTTTGTGAGGGATGAATGATTTGAAAAAAGGCTCCGTCAAAATCATGATGTGAATCGTCTCATCCAAGGCTAATCAGCTCGCTGTCTCGTTGCTAAAATTTGGATTTTTGATGCATCCCAGCGCTTCATAAAAAGCTGTAGCTTTGGTCAGATCTTTGGTGGGGAGATTGATAAATATTTTAGTAGACATTTCGTTTTTCAAAAGCAGAAATAAAACTTTTTCAGTTTTTTAGTGATTTGTTTGTGGTAATGCAATTGGAATTTAAAAAAACTTTTTTATTGGTTGGAAAAAATTGAGAAATATTTATATTTTTTCTGAATAAAAAAAATTCCATCTAATTTTATTTTCTGGTGAATGTAAAAATGTCATTTTTAAAATATTTTTTTTCTATTTTTTTTCTTGCTGTTTTGACGGGAGGAGTGAGCTTGGGAGCTATGGGAGATCCATGGTCTTTTCCTGGCTTGACTATTATCGGTCGTGATCAGCGATGAGCAAATCCAGCTTGGCTTTATGATGATTATGCTAGTTATCAGCCGATTCGTGATGGCTGGAAAAAAAGTGCTGATGAGTTGGTGGCTTTGTCGGGGAGCGATCCAGTGGCTTATCAGAAAAAGATCAAAGCTCAAGAGCTGTCTCGCGAGATCTCGAAAACAAGAAATGAGTATCTGGTTGATAATTTTCCAAATGAGGTGCTGGTAGATAAGACTGTCACTTGAGTCAATGGGAAAGAATTTTGGTGGAATCAGTCTTATAAGGAACACAAAGATAGAATCGTGGTTCACCATACAGTGACTGATGGTTCGCAGCTGACGACTCGAGAGGCGATAGTGAATTATCTGAAGTGAACAGCTTATTTTCATACTTTTACGAGAGGGTGGTGAGATATTGGCTATAATTTTTTGATTGATCCAGCTGGGAAAATTTACGAGTGAAGAGCTGGCTGAGAGGGTGTGATCGCTGCTCATGCTGCCTGGAATAATGCCTCGAGTATCTGAATTTCTTTGATGGGAAATTTTGAGGTGGAAAAGCCGACAGCTGCACAGCTCGAGTCTTTGATAGTTTTGAGCACAGAGCTGGCTAAAAAATATCATATCGATCCGTTCAAAAAAATTACTTGGCACAAAGAATCTGCAACAGCTCCTTATATTTCCAATGTGACAGATTTTTCTTTGATCTGACATAGAGACTGTGGAACGACTTCTTGTCCTGGGAAGTTTTTGTATGAAAAACTAGATTTTGTCAGAACTGAGGTGAAAAAAAGAGCTGGTAGTCAGCTTATTAACCAGCCTTTTGTCTCTGAAGCTTCATATTATTTTGATTTGCCTCAGATTTCTCTGGATGATCAAATTCGCTTGTCTGTGCCTTTACAAAATGGAAAAGATGGAAGCTGTCTGGCTGATAGTCCTAGCTATGCGATTGTGAGTTGTAACCAGAATTGAAATTTTTTTGAGATTACGGTGAAGAAATTAAAAAATCTGACGAGCTGAAGAAAACGTATTAGTCTGAAGAAAAATGATGGATCAAATTTTTCTGTGATTTTTTCGGTCCTGTGGAAGAGTGATGTGACGAATTTGTTGACGATCAGAAAAAATAACTATAAGGAGCAGTTTGGTTTTCAAGAGGCACAGAGTGGATCTACTAAAATAAGCACGAAAATTCCGTTTTCTCGTGTGGCGGAGCTGGAGGCTCAGAAGGTAAAAGTTTTATTGTACGAGTTGACGACTAAATCTCAGGGCTGGTCTATGGTCTGTGAAAATGGCTGTACGGTGAGTTTTTGATCGAGAGATTTTCTCGATGCTCATAGTGTTTCTGTCGAAGTTTTTAATGGCTATCTGAGAGCTGATATTGATGGTATGGCTAGTACTGGAGCTCAGATTTCTGTCGCTGCTGGTGATGGAAAGACTGTCGATTTCCCTACGTATCAGAGAAAATCGTATGCTGGGATTGCTCGAAATCGTTTCTATTGAGCTATTCATATCGTTTCTCAGAGTGTCAAACTGAAAAACTGAGGGCTGGAGAATCGTTTTGCTGTGATAAATGAGTTGCCGTTTGACTTGTATATGAGATGATTGGCTGAGATAGCTGATGCTGACCATCCTGAAAAACATAAAGTCATGGCTTTGCTGACGAAGTGATATGCTTTGTTTTATCTTTCTCAGGAAAATAAACATCCGTCTTTGCCTCAAGGAGTGCTTTATAATGCTGTCGATGATCCAGATATTTTCCAAAAATATGTCGGAGCTGGAGCTGATAAAACTTTTAAAAACTGGAAAAAAGCTCTCGACGCTACGACTGATCAGGTTTTGCTTTATCGTGGCTATTTGCCGATCTTGCCGTATTATAGCTGTAGCGCTGGATTTATCTGGTCGGCCCAGGAAAAATGGTGATGGATTGATACGCCGTATCTCCAGTCAAGGCTTGATTTTTCTCAGTGCGGAGCTGGAAAAGATTTTCAGTGACATGGTGTCGGACTGAGTGGAAAATGAGCTCAATTTCTAGCTGATCATGGCTATCTAGCTCAGCAAATTATCGACTGGTATTATCCTGGTGTGGAGGCCAGAAAACTTCCTTAAGTGAAAAAAACAAGTAAAAAAAACCTACCTGATGAAGGGTAGGTTTTGCTTTAGAAATACAAAATTATTTTTTTTGTTTTCCCTCAATTATTTTTTTGAGGATAAGTATTTTTTCATACTTTTCTTTGGTGCTTAGGTCTTTTAGTATTGCGTTTAATATTTCTAAGTCATCAATACTTTCCCAAAACTCTTTTTCTTTTTTTTCTATTGTTTTGATAAGAATCTCAAGACCTTCTTTGGAGAGAACATTTTCGCTGTATTTGAGTTGATCCTCAAGCTCATCAATTCTCATTCTGTTCCATAGTTCTTCATTAGTAACTTCATCTGGATTTATCGTTTCTAGTGGGAACGGGCCTAACCATTTTTTATTGATAGCACTTTCCGCGATCGGAAAAAATCCGAATGGTAGATTAAGGTCGATTTCGTAGTCATTTTTCTGCTGTGATAGCTTTTTTATAGGGACTTCGAATTGTTCCAATTCTGACTTACATGCTTGTCCATGAGGATCTATATAAAGATTTCCTTTGGTAGAAATCTGTATAGATTCCGGTCTGATGTAGAATTGTTCACCAGGAATGATGTTCGCTACTGTCCATGCCAAAAAAGGTTTTCCTACAATTTTCATATTTTTTTTGTTTTTGAGGTGGTTTTATTTTAGATTATTTTATAGATTTGCTATTTTATGTCAAGTATTTTCTTTTGCAGTTATTAGTGTTCTTTTATATTTTTGTTTATATCGATTTTTTGTTTCGTTGATTGGAAAATAACTTAGGCAGATTATTTTTTTATGAAGAAAAATATTTTTTATTTTTCAATAAAATTATATTCTGATTACTTCATAACTGACTTTTTTTGCATCAATTATATTTTTTATCATTTTTTCGTTTTGGTTAAGCTGTGATTGTCAGGATTTGATTTCTATGAAGACTATTTTTTTGAGATCTCACTGAGAAAGACCATCAAAGACTACATAGTCGATTCATTTTCCGAGAAAAGAGAGATCTTTATAAGAGTAGGGAAACTGAGGGAGGAGAGGAGCGATTTTTTCATTTACTCAGCCCAGTATGACAGATTTTGATTTATTGATTGCGTCTTTGCGATGAGATTTGATTGTTTGCAGAAAAAAAATTTTTCATAAAAGATAGCCGATACATATTCAGATGAGGATTCCGATCGAGATGAGAAAAAATGTTTGCGGTTCCATTGAAGTTGATTGAATTATTTGTATAAATTGGAAGTAGTATAGTTTAAGTTTTAGCTCTTTCAATATTTTGTGATGATTAAACTTACGACAGTTAAGGCATTGCCAGATTATAAGCTTTATTTGGAGTTTGATGATGGAGTGAAAGGGGAGATTGATATGAGTTCATATGTTTTTTGAGCCACTGTTTTTTCTCAATTAAAAAACTTTGATTCATTTTCTTCGTTCTCACTTAATAAAACTGGATCTGCTATTGTTTGGAATGATAGTGCTGATTTGGATGTGATGGCGTGCTATTTTAAATTGTCGTGAATAAATCCTTTAGAATATTTTAAAAGTGAAAAGTATGCCACAGCTTAGTAGTTTTTATGGAATATCGATATCCATCTATTTTGCAGATCATAATCCACCTCACTTTCATGCTACATATTGAGAATTTGAGGCTTTATTTGATCTTAGGACGATTGGAATACTGCAGTGATGGTTGCCTCCCAAAGCTCATACATTGGTGGTTGAATGGGCAGCTCTTCATCAAAAAGAACTTGAAGAAAATTGGCAGACAATTCAAAAGGATTGAACTTATAATAAGATACAACCATTAGAATAAACCAGAATAAAAAAATTTATATGTTAAAAAATTTATAGATGATTGATTTAAAAGCGTTTAGACAGAATCCAGATCTTTATATCAAGGCAGCTCAGGATAAACAGTTTGAGATTGATTTTCCGACATTTCAAAAACTTGATCAGGAGATAGTTTTGATGAAGCAGAAGATAGAAGAAATTCAGGCGAGAAGAAATACGGCTTCAAAAGAGATCGAACAGATAAAGAGAAGTGGTTGAAATGCTGATGCTTTGATGGAGAGCGTCAAAAATGATAAAGCTGAGCTGGAAAGACTTGATAAAGAGTATGCTCCTTTGTCTGAAAAATTTGAGCAAATTTTGATGAGAATACCAAATATTGTCCTCGATGGAGTACCGTTTGGAGAGAGTGATGAAAAAAATGTCGAGGAGGCTCAGATAGGTGAGAAGAGAGTTTTTGATTTTCAGCCTTTGCCTCACTGGGAGCTTTTGGAGAAAAAAAATCTCTTGGATGCTCAGAGAGCTGCTAAAATCTCTGGTTCTAGATTTCTTTTTCTCAGAGGTGATTTGGTGATGCTAGAGTTTGCACTGATTCAGTGGGCTTTGAAAAAACTTCAGAAAAAAGGTTTTCAGCCGACTATCGTGCCAAATATTGTCAGAAAAGATGCGATGATGTCTACTGGATATTTGCCGTATGGTGAAGAATCTATCTATAAAATTATGGATGAAGAAGGGCAGCAACAGTACTTGATTGGTACTTCTGAAGTGACTTTGGTGGCTCAGCATAGTGACGAGATGATCGATGAAAATCAGCTTCCACTTAGATATGGAGGATTTTCTCCTTGCTACAGAGGAGAGGCTGGAACTTACGGAAAAGATACGAAGGGAATGATTAGAGTTCACCAGTTTGAAAAAGTTGAAATGGTGAGTTTTGTCAAACCTGAAGATAGTGAAAAAGAGCATCAGCTGATCTTGGCGATCGAGGAAGAGATTTTTCAGGAGCTTAAGATTCCTTATAGAAGACTTTTGATCTGTACTGGAGATCTCGGTGTGCCAGCTGCCAAAAAATATGATCTCGAAGCTTGGTTTCCTGGACTGGGAACTTATAAGGAAGTGACGAGCTGTAGTAATTGTACTGATTTTCAAGCTAGACGCGCTCAGATTAAATATAAAACCACTGAAAAAAAGGAATTTCTTCATACTCTCAACGGAACAGCTGTGGCGGTTAGTAGAACTTTGGCGGCTATCGTGGAAAATTATCAGCAGGCTGATGGATCGATCATGATTCCTGAAGTATTGCAGCCCTATTTTGAAGGGAAACAAACTATGTAATTTTCAAAAAAATAATTTTCTGGTAAATGTTGAAAAATAGAGATGCAAAAACATACGAATGCAAAAATGTAGACGCATGTAAAATGAAATATGGATGTAAAAAAATAACTTTCTGGTTGTTGTTTTAAAACTTTTAATTTTTCATAGACGAGAGATGGTGAGAGAAAAGAAATGAGGAAGCAGTGAAAACCAGAATATGACTTTTGAAAATGCTTATAGAAGATTAGAAGAAATTTTTCGTCAAATTCAGTCGGATGAAATGATTGATGTGGAAAAGATAGTGGCTTTGCAAAAAGAGGCTCAGGAGCTTGAAAAAATTTGCCAATTGATTTTAGGTGAATACTGAAAAAATAATTTTTAAGACATTTTATCTTTTTTCTGGATTCTTGATGCACTTATTTTCTCAAAAAATTACTCATTATTTGGTTTATGCTGTGAGTTTTTTTCTGATAGCTTTTTTTCTTGCTTGCTATTTTTGGTTTAATAGTTCTCTTTATCGTCAACAGTGGTTTCTCAGTGATGTGGTTTCGCAGAATGCTGACTTGTTTGAAAAAGTTGATTTTTTGGATTTGAATGTTCAGTTGAATTCTGGGAAAATCGCTAGATTAGATGATTTGGTAGCTTCTGTTTCTGGTAGTTTGGGAACTCATTGGCTTGGAGGTGATTTAGGTGAGGCTTTTGGAAGTGCTTATCTTGCTCAGGGAGCTGCCAAAAAATCTCTTGAGTTTTTTCAGGGTGGTGATGCAGAGTGATTGTATAATCGTTCTAATGCTCAGCTTGTAGCTTCGTATCAACTTGTAGCTCAGAGCTCTTTTTATACAGGACTTCGTGAATCTTTTTGATTAATTTATCAGAGTATTTCTGGTTATCAATTAGCATTTGAAGCTACGACTGACCCTTTTCTTCGTAAAAAAATAGAAACTCATTTGACTATGGCTCGTAACTTGGCGACTGTGACTACAGTAAAATTTGTTCTTGCTCAGCTTCGTTTTGTGGTGGATAGTATTGATCTGATTTCTAGACAAATAACTTATATGACTGCACTTTTTTCTCAACAAAAGGCTTTGATTTCTGTAGGAGGGTATTCATCTGATTATCAAGAGTGTCTCCAGCAGTACTGAAAAAATATTCAGCTGAATCTTCAAAGTTTTGGTCGCCTTTCTCAACTCTTGGGTGCGAAGCGTACTTTGTATTTCAAAACTATGGTTGATTGTGTTGATGATCCATCTCTTTGTCTCAAGCCTTTGAGTGATAGTCTGATAGAATCTCTTAGTGGAGTCAAAAACCAATTTTCTCAGCTGATGATTGAAAATGATTCTATCCTACTTGCCTTGAAAAAGAAAGATGCTGATTTTTTGACGAAACTTTGTCAATGAGATAGTATGGGAGAAAACCAGTCTGAACTTCAAAAAAGCCTTGATGAACTGATGAACAATCTCGGTGCTCAAGAACCAAAAAAAAGTGATCAATCTTCTGGAAGTAGTCAGGAAATTTTTTATGAAAATTTACCAGTAGGGGAGGATGATAAACTGATGAACCAAATTTATGAACAAAATCTCAATCGAATTCATCAAATGCAAACTCTTAAGTCTGATAAAAATTATAATCCTGGTGAAATGCTTCGTGAATTATTTATAGAATTTTATGGAAAAGAAAGTTTTTAGTTTATCCAGAATAAAAAATTTTTAATTATTTTTTGTGAAGAGATGGTAGCTTTTAGTTTTTGGTGAGTCTCAGTTTATTGGTATGGAATTTTTTATGTGATAGGTTTTTTGGTAGCGTATTGGTTTTTGAATTTTGTGGCTCGTAAAAAATATTTTTCTGATTATTCTCGTTTGCAGTTTGTGCTGGAAAAAAAACTCGATGATTTTTTACTGGTCTGTGTGGCTGGAGTTTTGATCTGAGGGAGACTCGGTGATGTTTTGATTTACAACTTCGCTTATTTTTTGGCTCATCCGATCAAAATCTTTGCAGTCTGGGAAGGAGGGATGTCGTTTGTGTGATGAGGAATCTGAGTGGTTTTGGCTGTTTGGTTTTTTCAGTATTGGTATCAATTTTCTCGTGATGAAAAGTGGTTACTTTATGATTTGATGACAGCAATAGTTCCTTTTGGTGTTTTGATTGGCAGGATTTGAAATTTTTTGAACCAAGAATTGTATGGTTTGACAGTGCAACAGATTGGTTTGCATTCTGAAAGACTTATTACTTTTCTTCAAACTATTTGAGTTTTTCATATTTATCCTCAAGTCGATTCATTGCTAAGAGTAAATACAAATTTTTTGGCTAGTTTTTTTGAGGGCTTTGTTTTATTGATTTTGATGCAATTGATTTTTTGGAAAAAACTGGTTTATCAAAAAATAAATTTTTGAGTTCTTGCGGCATGTTGGCTCTTTTGCTATAGTTTTTTTAGATTTTTTCTGGAGTATTTGAGATATGATAGCTCACTTGAATTTTTTGGCTGGTTTAGTAAATCTCAGTATTTTATGATTTTTTTTATGATTTTTTCTGTGGTGGTAGTTTCACGAAGAATTAAAAAGAAAAAATAGTATAAATTCCGATATAGATACTGTTTATATCTCTCTAGGTTATAACACTTTGAAAGTGATGTTTTATTTTTACAAAAAGTAGGCTATGATTTTAGAGCTTGTAATTTGATTTTTGGCTTTTGTTTCTTTGAATCACCTCTTTTCTGTTTTTTTGAATTACTGATTGGTTTGGAATGAATCTTTTTTGCTGATTGGTGTGTTGAAAGATTTGTTGCGATGAGGGATTGTGATTTTTTCTTTGATTGTGGGGCGAAATTATTTTAGAGAGTATCGACATAGTTTTCGTAAAAATTGGATTTTGTTATTTGTTCTTTTGGGTTTTGCGGTTTGAATTTCTTGGCTGTATGGCACTAGTAGTTTTGCGATTTTGATGGGTTTGAAATACTGACTTTGGTATCTTATTATTTTGATGAGTGCTACTTTTGTTGGCTATGTGGCTTCTCAAAAAGAAAATCATCTTTTTTTGGAAAAATTTATGAGTTATTTCTGGAAGCTAGTTTTATGAATTCTTGTCTTTGGTTTGATCTGGCAAGTATTTAAACATTTGTTTCCTGATTTGTTTTTTTCTTTTTGATACTGACCTGTTGGGGATTTTATTTTTTGAGAGCAGCCGCCACTTTATTATCGTACTGGACCTTGATGATTTCCTAGGCTGAGCTGAATTTTTTCGTGACCAAACAACTACGGCTATTTTCTCGCGTCTATGGTAGCTTTGTTTGTTTCTTACTCTAAAAAAACTTTTCAAATTCGTTGAGTTTCTCGTCGCGAGCTTTCTTTTGCAATTCTTTTTTTGTTTGCTCTTTCACTCATTCGATGACTTTCTAGGGCTGCTATTTTAGCTTCTGTGCTGATTTTATTTTCTATCTTTTACTCTTATTTTATTAATCGTAAAAAAATATTTTTCTGACTACTCTTCATTTTTTTCTTTGGATTAAGCGCACTTTCTTATTATAAAGGCTGATCATCTTGGGAACATTTTAGTGCCACACTCAATGGTGTCCAATTTGTTTTTGCTCATGTTTTTGGTTATTGACTTTGATTTTCTGGTCCAGCTGTTCATTTTGGTGGTAAGGTTTTACCAGAAAATTATTATTTACAGCTTTTGATTGATATTTGAATTGTGGGGTTTTGATTGTGGATTGCTTTTATTTGTAGTTTTTTTCATACGATTAAAGGACTTTTTTCTTATATGAAAAAGTCAGAAAATGCTCATACGATTCTTTGGCTTAGTGTGATGAAATCGTTTTTATTTTGATGAGTTGCTTTGCTGGTGATAGGAATGTTTCTGCATGTTTTTGAGGATAGTATGGTTAATTATCTATTTTTTGTACCGTTTGGTTTACTGGTTTGATATGCTCAGTATCTCAAAAATAATCGTCTGTAAAAAATAATTTTTTTGTTCTTTATTTAAATTTCTAAAAACCAAACTTTCTCTTTGTCAAGCAATAGTTGTGCTGAGTTCTTGATTAGTTATTTCAAATAACTACAAGTTGGGAGAATTTTACTCTTTAAATTATTTTGTATCAATGGCAGAATTAAAGAAAAAAACTACAACAAAAAAGACTGAAGGTGCTAAAAAAATTATTTCTCCTAAAGCTGTAAAAGCTCCAGTAATGGACTATGCTTTTGATGATGAAATGGCTGATGCTTTTGATATGGAAGGTGCTTGTTGCTGAGGTGCTTGCTGTGGAGATTCAGCTTGATTTTGTGGTATGTGAAAGAAAAGTCGATTGCATATTGTTATTATCGTTTTGCTAGCTCTTAATACAGTTGCATTGGCTGTTATGCTTTTCACAACTAAATCTGTTTTGAATTCTATGGATGCTAAGAAAGTTTGAGGAATAGAAAATTACAAACTTCTTGAAAAAATCTATAATCATACAGGTTTTAGAGAACAACAAAAAATGTTTATTGAAGATTCTCTTAAAAAACTTGATCAAACTACTATGATGCAACAGTGATCTGTTCCTCAAGAAACTGGTGCTACAGTAACACAATAATCTTTTTCTTTAATTTATTTTTTTTGACACTATGAAAAAACAATCAGTAAGAGAAATGTTCATGACTCCAAAAAATATTTTTATCGTTTATACGATTATGGTATTGGCTCTTGGTATTCTCCTTCTTTATGCAAGTGTTCAGCTTCGCAATACGACAGTTGCTGTTCAGAAATCTATGGAAGAGATCGAAGCTATGAAAGTATGATGAGCAGATAATTATGCTAAAGTCAAACAAATTTATGGTTCTGAAGCTTTCAGAAAACAACAAACTCAGCAAATAGATGCTATGCTTTCTCAGATCTGAGCTGCTGTTCCAGCTGATCAAAATACTAACAATGCTCAACAACCAGCTGCTGCTTCTGCGACTTTGAGTTCAGATCAGTTGAGTGCTGTTCTTAAAGATGTTTATGTAGAAGGTAATGAATCTGCTCCGATTACTTTGATAGAATATTCTGATTTTGAATGTCCATTTTGTCAAAGATTTCATGATGCTGGTACTGTAGATCAAATTCTTAAATCATATGGAAAGGATGTTAATGTAGTATTTAAAAATTTTCCTTTGAATAGTATTCATCCTTTGGCTCAAAAAGCTGCGGAAGGAGCTCTCTGTGTGGCTAAAATTAAGTGAGCTGATGCTTATTATTCTTATGTAGATAAAGTTTTCTCTTCAAAAGATCCTAGTGTAGCTGGTATTACTAAAGTTGCTTTGGAACTAGGTATTAGCCAGTCTACTTTAGAAAACTGTATGAGTGATGAAGCTATTGCTCAGAGAGTGGAAAAAGAACTTACTGAATGAAATACTCTTTTTGGAGTGACAGGAACTCCAGCTACTGTTGTTCTTAATACAAAGACTGGTAAATGGAAATTGATTTCTGGTGCTTTGCCTTTTGCTAGCTTTGAAGCTGCGATTAAAGAACTTATTAAGTAGAAAAATTTTTATGGAAAAGACAAAGACCCCAATTGGGGTTTTTTGTTTTAAAAAATTCTAGAGAGTTGCTTGCATTAGATTTACCATTTTTTATGATGGGGTGAACTTTATTTTGTAGAGATCTGATTGTGAAGAAGTTTTGATTTATTGTTCATTCACCAGAAAAAAAATTTTTTTTGAATAAAATACATTTTTCTTATGTATTACTTTTGTTTTTTTGTTTGATTTTTTTTGGTACTATCAGCTCGTTTCGTTTTCTTCTCACTAGTGCGGGGAAAGATATTTTTCAGGTGGATATGAAGCGCGTTGCTTTTTATTTTTGGTGAATTGACCCCCAACTTTCAGATTTTACTTTGAGGGTAGATGATCTTGCTCAATCTTATATGAGTTGAGTAAGTGTTTTAAAAAATAGTGATGAACTTGATAAGGCTCTTCAGTATGTTTATTTTAATGCTGAAAAACTTGGTGGCTTTTGGTTTCCAGCTCATGCGTCTTTGTTTACTTTTGTCGGTGAATTGGTGCAGTATAAAGATGTTTTTTATGATTTATTGGGACAAAAAAAACTTCAAAGATATTTAGTATTATTGATGAATACAGCTGAAAAAAGGCCAAATGGCTGATTTTTTGGTTCGTTTGCTGTGATAGAAGTAGAGAATGGTTTTTTGAAAGATATGAAAATTGTCGATAGCTATTATCCTAATTTTTTGGCTCCACATGCTTTTGTTCAGGCTCCTGAGTGGGCTAGTGCTTTTTTGCCATCATTGGAAGTTGGTTTTATCTCAGCTAATAAAATTGGATTTACTGCTATTGATGGTGCAAATATCAAATATTTGTATGAAAAAATTTATCATCAAGATGTGAAGTGAGTTGTTTTTTTGAGATCTGATTTACTTGAACTTTTGATTCCTGGTTTTGAAAAAAAATTTCGAGAATGGCAATTTGCTAATGCATCAATCGATCTTATTAGATGAGCATCTTTGCCTAATAAAAAAGAATTTTATATAAAAGGTATCAATGAATTTTTAAAAGACAATAAGCTCACTATTTTTAAAAAATTTGTGAACAATTTTGATTTAATAAAAAATAGTTATGGTTTACAGATTTATTTATCAAATGTACATTCTGGTTTTCAGCAGTTTTTGATTGCAAATCATTTTACGACAACTTTTAGAAAAAATACTATTTATGCTTGGGATTCAAATGACTCGTTTAATAAAATAGATAGATTTGTGAGTAAAGTTGTTCAGATTTCAGATTCACATGGCACTTTACTTATCGAGACTGATAAAGATAGAGTTGATATTTCTAGTTTACCCAAGGGCTCTTACGAGATGAAGATTTTTTATGGACTCAATGTCCCTGATAGTTATAGAGTTTTTATTGCTGAGCTAGAGAAGAAATATGCTATTTCACTTACTGAAAGAGAGCAGTGGATTCTTTGACTGATTCCTGCCTGGGCGACAAGAGGTCTGATTTACTTGTCTTCTGATTTCACTGTCGAAAAAATCTGATGAACTCATAAAGTTGTAAAACAGTTTAAAACTCCTTTTTCTCAGGGAATTTACTATGAACTTGAAATCAATCAAAATAAGAAAACAGCATTTTTTGAATTTTACTTTCAGATCAATTAGAGTTTTTTATTTTTCTTTGTAAAGAGAGGGCAGTTTGGTATATTTTTACTATATCTTAAAAGTTTTATTCTGGTAATTGCTAAAAAGTGGGATTGACTGATGATGTCTTGTCTCGTATCGATATCATCGATGTCGTTGGCAGATTTGTTTCTTTAAAGAAAATGTGATCAAACTATTCTGGTTTGTGTCCTTTTCATAATGAAAAAACTCCTTCTTTTTCCGTTTCTCAGAGTAAACAAATTTTTAAATGTTTTGGATGTGGAGTAGGTGGAAACGCTCTTAAATTTTTGATGGAAATTGAAAAAATTGATTTTCCTGATGCTCTCAAAATATTAGCTAAGGAGGCGCATGTTGATTTGACTACTTATCAGAAAAAAAATCCAAAAACGGGGAAAGTGATAGAGTATAGCTGGGTTGATGATGCTCAACAATGAGACAAGGAAAAACTGAAATATATGAATAAACTTACTCAGCAATTTTTTGTTGAGAATCTCAAGAAAAATAGTTCAGCTATGAGCTATTTGACTGATAAAAGAAAACTGAATTTGGAGACTATAGAGTTTTTTGGGCTTGGTTATGCTCCAGATAGCCACTATGAACTGATTGGGCTTTTGAAAGGAAAGTGATTTTCTGATGAAGATATTTTACAATCAGGGCTAGGAAAAAAATCTTCTAGTGGTGAACTGTACTCGTTTCTGAGAAATAGGATTATTTTTCCTCTTTGGGATCAAAATAGCCATGTCGTTGGCTTTGGAGCTAGAGCTCTGGATCCAAATGACAATCCAAAATATCTGAACTTGAGCGATACTGTTTTGTATGAAAAATCTCATGTTCTTTATGGAATGAATGTGGCAAAAAACAATGTCAAAAACCATGATATGCTGGTGATTGTCGAGGGCTATATGGATGTAATCTGACTTTATAGACTTTGATTTCCCATCTGATTAGCGACCTGTGGGACGGCTTTGACTCAGAGTCATATTAAGCTTTGTAAAAGATATACAAGTAATATTTTTTTCTTGTTTGATAATGACAAGGCTTGATTTGATGCGACTGTGAGATGACTAAAACTTTGCTATGAGAATGATATTTTTCCATTGGTACTTTCTTTGCCAGATGGTATCAAAGATATCGATGAATTGGCAAATAGTTCAGAAGAAGAGCAGAAAAAAAACTTTTTATCAAATCCTAAAGATGCAATAGAAGCTATTTTTGAACATTTTTTGTCTCTTTATCGTGTTGATCAGCCTGTTGAGAAGAATATTCTTTTGCAGAAGATATTTGAAATTTTGATTCATATTCAGAATTTTCCGATTTTGGATCATTATTTGCATCTTCTCGCTCAGAAATTTGGAATGTATTATGAGCTTCTTTTTGCTCAGTTTCAGAGTTTTACAAAAACTCATGGTAAAATGGTAATGAAACAAGTTCGTCAGAATGATAGTACAGCCCAAAAAATTTATCAACCTGCAAAGCCACTTTTAATTGCGAGTTTATTGTATGAAAATTTTTATAACAATCAGACTGATTCCCAGGATTCTTTTTTTTCTGATTTTCTCAAAAAAATTGTGCAGATTGATCCACAGCATCCTTTAGCTCAGGTTCTTGATGGTTCTATTTCTGATGAACTTGCTCATGAGCTGGCGAGCTATCAGTTGTGGTGGGAGGAGCAGCTTCGTTCTTTTTCTGAGATTGATAAAAGAAAACAAGCTATTGCAAAGATTATTCTCGATGAGGTTGACTTGCTTTTTAGACAAGCAATGAAACAAAAATGATTTTCTGATCAAGAAAAAATGGCATTAAGTAAAGAAAGGCAAGTTCTTTTTAAATAGATTGCTTGATTTTTTAAATTTAATTGATAAATTGTAGTACAAAAATAAAAAAAATATAGTATGTATGAGTTTCTGACACGCCATTATCCAGAGTATAAACTGGATAAAGAGGTAGTGAGTCATCTTAAAGAAGCAATCATGGAGTTGCATCTTAAAATGACAAGAAAATCTTTCGATTTGAAGTGTTTTATCATCGAAGATGATTTATCGTCCTTCAAGACCGCAATTCTCAGTAAGAATGACGAAAATATGTCAATTTCTATTGAGAACTTACTGAAAGATATTATTGAGACTATTCCATTTTCAAAGGAATGGTCTGAGGAGATTCAGTTGGCATTCACCATTAAGTATTTGGATGAATATGCTTCCAAGTCTTTAATTAATCCTTTTTGTAATGCTGAAATGGCATTAATAAAAGCAATTGAGGATCGTTTGCTATCTTTAGCTAAAAATACTGGTGCGGTTAGCGAATTGTCTGACGATTTATCACCAGTATATTCTCAAATTCTTTCTTCTATTTTTCAGAGAAGATTGGATATTGCACATCAAATTAAAGTTTTGTAGTGTTGTTGGCTAGGAGTTTTCTCCTAGCTTTTTTTATGAATTTTATTTAAATATTTATTAAAAAAACCCCTTCTCGTAAGAGAGGAGGGGCAAATTTTAGTCTATAAATTTGATAATTTCGTTTGGTGTTTTTCTTACTTTTTTCAGAGAGATATAAGGATCTTGCTGAGAACGAAATCATACTGGTAAGACGAGAGTAGCGGTCAGATTTTTTTCTTTCAGATTGAGAATTTCATCGTATTCTTTCACTGCAAATCCTTCCATTGGTGTAGCATCTATTTCTAAGAGAGCTAGAGTAGTCAGCATATTTCCTAATACTATGTAAGTTTGTTTTTGTGCTCGTTTGATTTTTCATTCATCATCGAGGTGTTTGAGACTATTCTTTATCATTTCACTGAAGCTTTCTAGATTTTCTAATGGCATATTGCGAGTCATTGATATGTTTTCTATGTATTTTTCTACTAGATTATCATTGATATCGGTTCTGGTTGCTAGTACAATAAGGTGGCTTGCTTCTGTGATTTGAGATTGTCCGTAACTTGCATGTCTAAGTTTTTCTCTGGTTGCTTGGTTCTTAATTACTAGAATTTCATAAGGCTGTAATCAGAACGACGAAGCTGTTAGTCTGGCAGCCTCTAAAATGATTTCCAGATCATTGTCTGTAACTTTTTTACTTGAGTCAAAGTTTTTAGTGGCATAGCGTCGATTGAGGGCTTTTATTACTTGGTTTTTCATTGTAGAGTAGTGTATAAATGATAAATATTGTTCTTATAATCAAATTAGTTTAAAAAATCAATTCAATTTATAAAATATATTATTTGCAAAAAAAAACTATTTCTCTATAATAAAAAAAATTTTATCCTGGTTTGATTATTACATGGTGAAACCGCCAGTCTATAAATGTCCTCAAACTGCTAAGCTTTTTGAACTTTTAGGTAAAAAGTGGGTGATATTTTTAATAAAGGCACTTGATGAAGGAGTAGATACTTTTTCTACTATTAGAATAAAAGTCTGATCTCCTAGTGCCAAAATTATTTCTCAAAGGCTTGATGAGCTTACGCTTGCTCAGCTTGTGGAGAGGAGAATTATTTCTGAGAAGCCTATTCAGATTAGATATTTCTTAACTTCTCACGGTAGAGCAGTGGCTGAAGTTATTGATAAATTTGCGTCTTGTCATTGTTAAAAGGAGGGGAGGAGTTATTTTCTCCTAAGCCGAGTGTTGAAAACTTTTAAAAAATTATATTGATTTATCTCTTCTTACTCAAATAGTATGCAAAATCTTACACAAACTACTTTTTCTCAATCTATTCAAACTGGAGCTTTTGTTGTTGATTTTTATGCTGATCGATGTGGTCCGTGTAAAATGCTTAAACCTTATCTTGAAGAACTAGCGAGTAAACTTGCAGGTAAAGTAACTTTTTTTAAGGTAGATGTTGATGCTGAGATGAATTTAGCTCAACAGCAAGATATTTCTGCTATGCCGACCATTAAATTTTTTAAAGACGGTGAGCTTATTGAGACTGTTATCTGAGCTAATATTGAAGCTATTAATGCCGCTATTGTCAAGCTTCAGAGCTAAGCTGAGTTTTTCTATCGGAATGGTTTTTTTGCAGAACAGTAAAATTGAACTCGATTAAAATATTATAAGATATATCAATAATATCGCATCGTTCCCTTGTGCAAAATTACAAAAAAATGAGCAAACATATTGCATTCTTTTTTGATAAAGTTAAACATTTATTGAAATATTAGTTCATAACACTATTCACATAAAGATGTATATTGACGATTCTGAAATAGCAAAAAAAAAAGCAGAGGAAAGCAAAAAAAGACGAGAGAGTCGTGTATTTTCGAACGATCCCTATCCTTGTAAAATCTGTGGAATAGATAAACATCCCACAGATTTTGTTATACACCGATTGAAAAATTACCGGGTATGAAAGTATCGTTATTTATATGAATGTAAAGAGTGCAAGAAAAAAAGAATATATGCAAAAAGGGGAGATAAAAGAACAAGCGTGGAAGGAGCTATATCCCTCATTTATAAACAACTTGAATGATGAGCTAAGAAGAGAAACCTCACGTTTAGTGTAACCGAAACTGAACTTCTTAACATGCGACATCAACAAAAAGGCAAATGTTACTACACATGATATCCTATGGAATACTGATTTGTTTATTTCAAAGAATGAAATTTTTCTGATAAAACTAAAATGCAGATTTCTTGTGATAGGCTCGATCCTGCAAAGTGATACATCAAATGAAATATCGTTTTCTGTTGCACCCTCGTTAATAAGATGAAAAATATTTTAAATGAACAAGAATTTTACAATATTTGTAAGGATATAATCAAAAACAAAAAATAAGCCTATGATAATAATATTGCACAAATTTTTAATACTATCTGCAAGGTTATACAATATATCTTGTGCAAGGTATGATTAAAAAAGGTGTGGATTAAAATTGGTCGGCGAAGTTTATGTTGCGAATTGTGATTGATTAATATTGAGAATTATTGTTTTGGTTGGCAAAGTTTTATATAATTATATCGTAGCATGATGGACATTATATTTGATATCATGGATGGGATGGTGAAATATCCGCATAGGCGAATTAATTGTCACAGGGCAGGGACGATACCAAAAAATACTATACAATTTCCAATACCTGATCATATTCGTCATATATTTTCTTTGATCATTTTTGCCAAATCAGGTTCTACTGAATATATTATGACGATAAATCCCACGCAAAGAGATACAAGAAGGCTCGATATAATTATTTTACTTAAGGATCTTACAAAAAATGGACGAAAATAAATCGTATAAATCGAAATAAAACGCCTTACTATCAAAAGAAAAGAAATTTATATTTTATCTACCAAAAAACTGTGATAAAACCAAATGTTTTCCAAATTTTTTATATTGTCAGAATAAAAATTTTTATTTTTTATGTATTTATTTGCCGTTTTCTTGAGGAATAAGTAAGAGATCTTGGAATGGCAGGCCGACTATTTTGCTTAGTTCTGCTCTTGTGAGTGTTTGGGTCGGGTTGAAATATCTTTTTCAGTCTTTGGTGAATCCCGATATGAATCCTAGATGTGTTGCTGTGGAGATGAATTTGTAGTATTTCCCTTTGGTATTGGTTACATCTGCATAAGGAGAACCGTAGTCTTTGATTTCTACTGGATGAATTGCGTTGTAAAATTGCATCATTAATTTAATTGCTTCTTGTCTGCTTATTGCTTGTTGTGGATCTATATATTTTTTATTTGCTGTTAATGTATCCAAAAATCAAAGTCTTTGTGCTTGGATGAGATATATGGCTGATCGATGTGAATTTCTTAAGAATTGTGGCGTCTCTATTGATTGTTTTTCCGATATGAATCAGAAATAATTTTTTATTCATCGTAGTTTGACATATATTTTCATAATTTCTCCTATTGTAATTGCATCTTCTGGTGAAAATTCTGTTTCATTTTTCCCTTGTACGATACAGTTATTTTTTAAGACGGAAATGTAATTGCTTGCTCGATGATTTTTTAGGTCGAAAAAGTTGAGTTTTGAATATGGTACATCGCTGTATGAACAATTCATAGTCGGTCATGTACTGTGTTTCGTTGTATTAAACTTTTGTTCAAATGAATTTTGAGCTTTATTGGTAATCATTTCCTCTTTACACTGTGATGAACAGCCGTCTCAATCTATTTTGTTGCCGTCGTCGCACTGTTCTCCTAGTGTCAGTATTCAATTTCCACATGCTACTGAAACTTGTCCTCCTCCGCCGTTCATGACTCCTCCGCCCGGCGTTGTACAAGCGTTAAACTTTACTAATTTGCTTGTTGTATTATTTGTTGGGAGTATGTCTGATCAGCTTGTGTTTATTATGGCTGCTGTAACAGTTAAATCTCCGTCAGCTACTACGTGGCCTATGAATTTTACTTGTCCTGTTTGACCAGGATATAATGTTCATATTTGTTGTATGTATCACTTTGTTCCACAGTTTGGAATTGTGGTTATGTCTATATTGAATACATTTAGCAAGCACGACTTAAAGTCTATGTTTCATAGATCATTTATACAATAATCTAACCAAAATTCACTTGTTTCTTCGAAAGGTCAGGTATATCATAAAGCTCAGGTCATTACCCCAAAAAAATCCGATCAAAAATTATTTTGTGATCGTATTTCTAATTCATTGTAGTATGCTCCTGTTTCTAAAAGATAATCATCAAAACAAACATCTCATGTTATTCCAAATGGTGCTCATTGAGAAAAGGAGATCGCTGGTGTAAAGAATCATGTTTGAAAACCACTGCCAACTCAGAAGTTTAGAAAAATATCGGTTACTGGAGCTGGTCAATTGTTGATGTAATTAAATGTAAATTCTGCGTCTCATTCACAAGTTATGCTGACGGGAGTGGCTGTAGATGTAATAGCTAAATCAAAATCTGTGGGGGCGTTGTATGAGAAAAATCAAGATCGGCTGACTATCGCTGGGCCTCCTATTCATAAACTAATTCGGGCTTCGTTGATCAAAGGATCTCATCATAAAATAGCTGCTCATGTTTCAATTGTTCAAGTGATAACCAGTGTTTCTAGATTTCCGTTCCAAGCAGGTGCTAGCAGAAAATTACTTTCTTTCCCTATTTGGATTGTTGGTGCTATTGAAGAGGTGGAAAAAAGTAATCCCGTATGAAAAAGATCATTGAGATAATATCAAATCGCAGGAGTGAGACCATTATTTTCGTATCGAATTTCGAATGAGGTTGTTTGATTGCTATAATTGAGACCTGTTTTACAGATACTGAAATCGATTGCGTCTGCTTGAGCCCATCTGTTTCATATGTAGTTTGTTTGTGTAAATCCTGTATTGAACTGAGTTCCTATCGCTGTGTCGTTCATGATGTAGCCCGTCACTTGGTAAGGGATATGGACTCATACATAAATTTCTCCTGTATTTGTAAACAAGTCTGTCCCTGCTGTTCAGCGTTCGCTACAATCACAGGTGGTAAAAAAATTATCTGACATTCTTGATGTATAGCTGCATCTCATGCGTTCGTCTGTACCAGAAATTGAACCATTTGCTCGTCAGGCTGCTATTACTTCTATGTCTGATCAATTTCCTGGTGTTCCTGGATGAGTGTTTCCGTTGTCATTTCAGAAAAAAATATTTTCTCCGTAATATTTTGTTCAGGCCGTTGTTCATTGTTTGGAGATTGTGTTTGCATTATTGTAAATTTTATTTTGATTGAAAAGTGTGTTTAAACAATTATTGAGTGTTACTCAATTTTGGTCGTTACTATAGATTGAATTATTTTGTATTAAACTGCTATCGCTTGACTCACACTCTATTCCATTTCCATTTCTAAAAATCTGATTATTTGATACAGTTATGTTGCTAGGATTTGTGGAGCTTTGTAGTCAAATTCATAGATTATTGCCAAATATATAATTGTTATCTACGAATGCTCTGTTTGTACCTCATAATTTTATTCAGATTGCTGTGTTTTGGTATATAATATTATTCCTGATTAGCACTGTGTCATCTGGTAGAATGATGGTTGTTCCTAGTAGTATTCCGTAGTTGCTGTTTCTTATTGTGTTATTTTCTATTGTCGTGTTTTTGCTATTGATTAGTATTAATCATCCAGGTCATCCAATATTATTGATAAAAGAATTTTTTATTGTGAAATTTTGTAGACCATTTAGGTATATTCCTTGTGTTGCTATTCATGAAATTATTACATTATCTATTATTACTCCGCTTCCTGCTCAAGCGGTTCATAGAATACTTATCGCTGCATCAGAAGCTCAAGGCATATTTTGAAATATTGAATTAGTAATACTCACTCCGTTTAGTGGATTCTGGTTTACTACAACTCCATAAGGAGCGTTTGCTATCGATATTCAAGATGCTGTTAATTTTGATATCTGTGATAAAATTATGCTTTCTGTGGTAAGTCAACTTAATGTGATATTTTCTAGAATAATTTCTATAGTTGGGTTACTTCCTGCTGATATATTGATTCAGGCGTCAAGATTTTCTGCATATATATTTTTTATGTTTACGAAACTATCTGAAACTCATGTAGGATCTACCATAATTCCTATATTGGGAGAATTTGTGATTGTACCACTGTTAATTGTGATTCATCATGATAGTGGTCAGGCATTGAAATTGAAGACTTTTCATTGTGATTGATTGGTTACTGTGAAATCAAAAACTGAGAAGGTATCTCTTGGTTGTTGTATGTTTATCCCTTCTAGGTTATTGCTGAGAATTAGTCCTGTTGCTATAAAATATCCTTTATTGCCATAGCCTCCTCATTGTAGTTTTATTGCTCAGTCTATGTTAGTAGAGTTACTTATGCTCAAGCCGCTTATGAATAATGAGCTACTGTTGTCATTTATTCATATTATATTACTTGAGAGGGTTCATGATTGTAGTGATAAAATATCGTTATTTATCAGAGAAAAACCTTCTTGTAAAGCAAAAAGAGAAAAATTTTCTATGATGAGACCTGTAGAATTCTCTATAATGAAACCATAAGTTGCTGTGTCTAATGTGATTCATGAAAAAATCAGATTGCTGCTCGATTCTATTTTTACTAAACTTACTGTGCTACTACCCTGAATGTTTTCTATTATTCCTCCTGATGAATTTTTGATGCTGATAGCTTCGGCTTGGTTGTTATTTATAAAGATATTTTGCAGGACAGTCTTTTCTGATTCAATTCCTATTGTGATCGCGTTATTATTTCATGAGATATTTGTGATTGCTGAATTTCCTGTCCCTCCGATGAATAATCAATGAGTACTGAAAAATGTGAGAGCGATATTATTAAAACTATTTCTTGCTCAGTTGATTCAGTTTTCATAAATTCCTGTATTGTTTGCTGGATGTTGTCCTCCTATCCCATTCTCGTTTGCGTGAAGATCGAGATTGTCCAAAATTCAGAAATTTCAGTTTACATCGATTGTGGCAGATGAAATTTGGTTTTGAGTTCTTATTTTTGTTAATCCCGTTCCTACTATAGCTGTACAGTTACCGTTTATTGTGATGTTTGACGATATAATGTGTGTTCCAGAGTTCAATAGGTAGATAGTGTTTGCCATTGGACTAGCTGGTATCATATCTATTGCAGCAGTGTTTTCATAGTTGTCCACGGGCACAATTGTCATGAGGTTGGTGTCACAGCCTACTGAATCTCGATGTTTGGTATAAGCGGTGCGATCGCTATCTCCTATACCATCTCCATAAAGTGCTTCAATTATTTGACTGTTTGAGGGAGAACTGTTCCAAAATGACTCATCTAAAAAATCATCATTTGATCATCGAGCGCTGACTTTCTGTCCTAATTTTAAGAAGGAAATACTAGAAAATACTATAAAAATTATTACTCCTATTTTTACAAAAATTTTGATCTGATTAGCGTGTTCTTGTCTTTTTTTTCTCATGTTTTTTTCTTTTTTTATAAAAAGTTTATTTCTGCTTTGTTACATAGTACTTTTTTCCATTTTTTTGTCAAAAAAATGACTGGTTTTTTTGTAGTAAAATAGCTATTCTGAGTGTTCTATTTTTTTATTTTTTCAATTTTTTTTGATGTTTACTCATACAGATATTTTGCAGGAGATTCTTCATGAAGTTCATATTATTAAACATTTGGCTACTAAGATTTCCCCTGAGATGCTTGATTGGAAACCTACTGAAGGTCAAAGATCTCTCTTGGAACTTCTTCATTATATTAGCCATATTTGAGGTTCATATGCTCTTTTGATAGCTACTGGTTCAATGGATCATTTCAAAAAAAATAGTGACCATGCTGAGGCTCATGTTACTTTGTGAAATTTTATCGAAACTATGGACGAGCAAGCTTCTATTATTAGCGATATTTTTGGTCAGCTTACTGTTGAGAGTTTTGAAAAAGAGATTCCCTTCTTTGGTGGAGTTCCACAAAAGCAAAAGCAAATTATACTGTTTATGCTCAAAAACTTGGTGGGATATCGTATGCAACTTTTCTTATACTTGAAACAAGCTGGGAGACCAGAACTTGTTACTTCTAATCTCCGAATGGGAAAAGATCCTCAATAAAATATTTAATGAAAAATCCTCTATCTTTAGAGGATTTTTTTAGTTATCAGAAAATAATTTTTTATTGAGATGGTCATATAATTTTTTCGTATTCGAGCGCTGATATTGGATCTTTTTCTTTGATATAGTTGAATGGATCTAATGCAAAATTATTCAGATCGATTGTGTTTTCTGTCGAAAACTTGAGAACTACCCCATTGATTTTTATCGGCTGTCCTTGGTCGTTTTTTTGACTGAAAAACAATGAAGAAATGCTATTTGTTTTCGATTCAAATACTCAAATGAAAGAAATGTTATTTATTGTAAATTTAACAAGGAAGTTGTTTCCTATTTTTCATACTTCTTCTGGAGTGATTTGGAAGTAGCGTCATAGAAGGTCATATACAAAGCTTGCTTCATTTTGTATTGTTGCAGCTTGATCGTTTGTAATTTGAGGTGTTGGTTCGAAATTTGTCAATGTTCTCAGAAATTCTACTGGATCTATTTCTTGAAGAGATATTCCTATGATACTTTGAGATAATGCTTCTTGTATTTCAGTTTTTGGTGTAGAAATTTTATTGATTGTTCGTTGACTCATTGTGAGTGAAAATGAGGTTTTCTTATCTGTAAATGATAGTATGCTTGGAGAGCAAGCAGATAATGAAATTTGGAGATAAGATTCGTTCTTTTTTAGTTGATTACATATATCTCCTAGTGTTGAATTTCATGGTTTGTAGAGGTCAATCTGAGTGAGAAATGTGTTGTATATTTCTGGTATTGTTCTTTTTCCATTTTGGACGAAAGTATTAAGTAGCTCATTAAGTTGATTATAGTTTTCTACTTCTATTGCTGTGATAGTGGCTGGAGAGACTTTGAGATCAGCACTAAAATTGACTTTAGCTTGTTTAATCGTTGATGTGATTGGCATTTGAATGATGCCTTCAAAATTTCATTTTTCTCATTGAATTTCTTGTTTGGTAAGACGCAAATAGCTTAGTTCTTGGAAATAGTTTGTCGTTCCAGAAAGAGTTTCTATTACTCAAGAACTAATTGATGTATTTACTGTAAAATAGTTTATTAGTCCTGTTTGAAGTATAAGTTCATTGAGACCAGAAAATCAAAGGATTTTGTCTCCTATATTGAGCTGTCTGATTTGTTGATTGAAATCTGATAGTATTTTTGTGTTGTTCACTCCTCCGGCGCTTTGGTTAGTGGTGATGAGTGGTAAAAGGTAGGCATTATTAAAAGTAAAAAGCAGATCAATATAAAATTGGTCTATGAGACGATTGCTCTCTTTGAGGATTTTTCTTGTAAATTCTATATAAATTGAAAGTTCTTTTTCATCTATCTTTCTTTGTTTAAGATTTTTATAGAGTCTTTGCATCATTGATAAAAGTTTAGTTTCATTCAGTTTTTTGTCAAAATAGGTGCTTACATCAAAAAAATTATTTTTTATTTCTGTTTGTAATCAGATAAATCCTTTTATTGTATTGAAAAAATTTCTCATATCGCACTCCCCCATCATTCACTCTATGATTTGATCTGTATCATTTGAATAATTTACATAGGCTTTTAAGCTATTACAAAAGGATTTTTTGGCTTCAGGATCTGTTTTTATAGAATCGAAAATAGTTCTTACATCAGATCTGCTTTTTGATAGATCATATACAAAGAATTTCTGATTAAATTCGCGTATTTTTTGTTGACAGACAATATTGAACTTATTTAATGGGTTTTTTATGCACGATAATCAGAAAAAAATTTTTATATCAAGACTTGTATCAAGTGGTAGAAGTTTGAATTTTTCTTGTTTTGGTATGCTGGAGTTATCGATGAGAACTATGTTATCTAAGAAAAGGGATAATTGAGCTGGATCGTAGTTTGGATTGGTAAATGATGCTAATGAATTCAGTGGCAGTTTATAATTGAAAGAGACTGTATTTGGTAGAGCGAAATTTTTATAAAAAAGTAAATTATCTGAAGATTGAATTGTTTTATCGATTGTTCCTAGGTAGCCATTGTGAATCATCAGATCAAAATTTTCTTCAGAAAGGACTTTTTGGAGCTCAGGATTGCGAGCCAAGAAAGCATTGCCTGATGAGGTAGACATTGATATATTGTTAGAAAGAGCTGCTGTAGTATCATAACGTAGAAAAATTGAAATATTCAAAGCTAGACTGGCTCAAAAAAGAATTACAAAAATACTGAGCTTGAAAATAAGCTTATAAAGTATCGTATAGTTTCTGATGATTGCTTCTGTCTCACTATTAAACCCATATTTTGACTCCATAATTTCTCTAATTGACAGATTAAAGTTTTTTTCATGTTTATTATGATAAAAAAAATTTTTTTGTCAAAAAATGATCTCATTTTCAGCTTTTTTTCTTTAGTTGTGTTTGCATTTCTTAATTTTATGCTTATTTTGTATTTATTTTACTTTCTTCTGATTTAAAGATGGAATTTGTTGTCTTAGTGGTTTTGGTTTTGGTGATTATGGGTGTTAAAATTGTAAAACCCCAGCAAGCTTTGGTTGTTTTGAGACTTGGTAAGATTAGCAGAGTTTTGAGAGAATGAATTAATTTTACTATTCCGTTTATTGAACGAACTATTAAACAAAGGCTTTCTATGACTAATCTTGATGTCAGAGTAGATGGAATTACGAGAGATAATGTAAAAACTACTGTTGAACTTAATGTGATTTTTAGAGTAAAGAATGATGATAAAGCTATTGCTGATTCTCTTTTTAGTGTTGATGATACTATTAAAGTTATTAGAGCTATGGTAGAAGAGCAATTAAGAGCTAAGATTTATGTTTTTGAACATGATGAGATTTTTGGTAAAAGAAATGAGATTGGTGATGAAATAAAGATTATTTTGGCTCAAAAACTCCAAGAGTTTGGTATGGAGCTTGATAGTGTACAGGTGAAAGATATTGTTCTTGATCCTAAAGTTGTTGAAGCGATGAATAATGTTATTGCATCAGAAAAAAATAAACTTGCTGTGATCAAAAATGCGGAAGCTCAGAAGCAATCTGATATTCTCAAAGCTGAGGCTGATAAACAGGTAAAACTCCTCCTCTGAGAAGGTATGGCTTTACAAAGAGAAGCGATCGCTAAAGGATTTAAACAATCTATAGAGGAAATTAAGGCTAGTGATAATAATTTGAGAGGTGAAAAAATTCTCGATTTCTTGCTTGCTTCTTCGAGAATTGAAACACTTGAAAAAATAGGTTATACTAATAATAGTAAAGTGATCTTTGTTAATGAAAATTTGGAAGGTAAAATGGCAAGTATGATTTCTGAAGCGCAAAAATAATTAAAGATGAGACGACGAGTTTTGATTTTTTAGTTTTGCTGTTCTGTCATTTTTTTCATAAACCCCCCTATTAGTTTACTGATTCCTACAGACGAGTCGATCCATTGGTCGCTCGTTTTTCTGTCTAATAATTGACAACTTTGTGCTACACTTGTTAGTGAGCGGAAACGAGATAACAATGTTTTCGCTTCTCTTAAGGAGCAGATCAGCTCTGTTTTCCCTGGTTGATCGAATCACTCAGCTATAGCGTTTGTTACATTGAGTGAAGTCAAACAGAGTTCTTGTACTAAACAATTTTCGTAGTGATCGTTTCGGTTGTTCAAAACAGTGCTAGAAAGCTCTTTGGCTTTTTGTCGTGATATTCATTCTGTGAAGTCTTTTTTCATCGTACTATACAAGAAAGGTGTAAAAGTACTCGTCGTCATCATCACGATTTGGGTTTTATTGATTATCTCTTATGAAAACTATGGACAAAAAAAAGAAAAAAATAATCCTCTTAAAAAAATAATTATTCTGGTTTTTTAAAATAAAAAAAGAACCATCTATTCTGATGATTCTCATTTATAGTTACTTGATTTCATATTTGGCTGGATTGAAGAATGGAAGTCTTGAACATCATTTTGTGAGACAGGTCATTTCAGCTATATTTCGTTGGTTATCTTTTTGTCTTAGAGTTATAGATCGATCTTCTGAGAAGGGTGATTCATTATTAAGGAGTTCATAGGTAATTGTATAAGAAACTTTCTTTTGATTTGTTTTACTTGTGTCTTCTGAATGAATATTACTTAATTTAATTGGTGATTTTAGGTTTTTTACGAATGTTTGTAGAGCTGGTGTGCTAAAGTAGTTTTGAATTGTTGGTGTATTTCTTGTTCAGGGAGCAAATGTTTCCATGACTTTTTCAAAGTCTTGTTCGTTTATTGCCTCATAAAAATGAGAGACTATTTTTTCTGTTTCTGATAATCAGCTCATTGAAGGATCTATGGTTTCTTCTGCAGAAATTATTACTTTGCCGTCTTCTCATTCGTTGAGAGGTGCGCTTTCCATTTTCTTTCATGACATTGTTATAAGCTCTTCAATTTTACTTTGCTCTTCTCCTTGGAGAGAAGCTTTTCTTGCTTTAATTGTTCACCAATCTATAAATGTATCTCAGAAGAGAATTGATATGCAATAGGTTCAAATAGTAAGTGTTGTTAGCAGAAAAATTCCTGATATTAACCAGAATGTAAATTTTTCTTTAAAATTTTTCTTTCTTTCTTCAAGAAGTTTTTCTTTTTTACTTACATAGTATTTTTTTTTTGGTTTTAGCGAGATGCTTTGACTTTCTTCCATGTTTGTGTTTTCTGACATGAGATCTTTGGATTGTATTTTAAAAGATTTAGTCTGAATTTTTCATGATTTGTTCTATGATTTTAGGTTCGACTTCATCATAGATATATCTTTCAATAGGTCTTGCTCAGAATTGTGGGTCGTATATTTTGTCGATAATTTCTTCTCTTTTTTTGGCTGAGAAGTTTGGTATTTTAATTTCTTCTTTTATTTTTCGAGCTTTTTCAAATTCACTGAGTTTTTGTTGGAATATTTCGTTGAGAACTTCTTTGCTGAGAGGTTTGAAGATGATATTGTGGTCGAGTCTGTTTAAGAGTTCTGGACTCATGAAATTCTTTACATGCTCCATTACTTTAGTCTTGGTTGTCTCAAAACTTTTTTGATCGCTTGTTGATTTGTCATGTGTCTCGAATCAGATTTTACTTATTTTTTTTGCAAATTCTTCTGAGCCAAGATTTGAGGTCAATATAAGGATTGTACTTTTGAAATCAACTCGTCTTCCTTTACTGTCTTTGAGGTGTCCTTCGTCTAAGATTTGAAGAAGAATATTCAGTACATCTTTTGATGCTTTTTCGATTTCGTCAAAAAGAACGACTGAATAAGGTTTTCTTCTTACTGATTCAGTAAGGATGCCACCCTCTTCATATCCAACATACCCAGGAGCAGATCCGATGAGTTTGGAAACTGAATATTTTTCCATAAATTCTGACATATCGACTCTGATCAGAGCTTTTTCATCACCAAAATATTCTTTGGCAATGGTTTTTGCTAGGTAAGTTTTACCAACTCCTGATGGGCCGAGAAAAAGAAATGATGCAATTGGTTTGTTTCTAGAAATAATAGAAAGTCTATTTCTTTTTATGGATTTTACTACAGCATCTACAGCTTCTTTTTGTCCATGAATTTTATGAGAAAGATCACTTTCTAGTCTTTTTAATCTTGCAATTTCAGTCTCGGTGACCATGGTGGCTGGGATTCAGATTTTGTCAGCAAGTACTATTCCTATATCATTTTTATTGATTTCTGGTCTGAGGTGAGCTGGTAGATTTTTTTTATTTCTCACTGTTTTCATCAATTTCTTAATATTTTCTTCCTCTTCTTTGAGTTCAGCAGCTCAGAAGTAATCTTGTTTTTCGATAGCTTTTTCAAGTTTTACATGAATTACCTCAAGGTCTGCTTCGTATTTTTGGTAATCTTCATCATTTTCGAGTTTTTCATTGATTGTTGATTTTCTCGCAGCAGCTTCATCTATAATATCGATTGCTTTATCAGGAAGTTGTTTATTGAGAATATATCTTTTTGATAGTGTTACTGCATTTTCAATACTTTCATCGCTTATTGAAACTCCGTGGTGATCTTCGAAATTTTGTCTCAGTCATTTTAGAATGCTGATTGTGTCGTTTGTAGATGGCTCGTTTACTGTTATTTCTTGGAATCTTCTCTTGAGAGCTGCATCTTTTTCGATGTATTTTTGATACTCATCAAAAGTGGTCGCTCCTATGAGTTTTATTTTTCCTCTTGCAAGCAGTGGTTTGAGCATATTGGCAGCATCTGAACTTCCTTCTGAGTTTCCAGATCCTACAATGGTGTGAAGCTCGTCTATGAAAAGAATGATATTATTTGTAATATCTGCTGCTTCTTCCAAGATAGATTTTAATCTCGCTTCAAATTCTCCTCTATATTTGGTACCAGCAACCAGTGAACCCATATCCAGCATAAAAATTTTTTTATTTTTTAATTTTTCTGGAACTTCACCTAAAAGGATTTTTTTTGCTAATCCTTCTACAATGGCTGTTTTTCAGACTCCAGCTTCTCCGATAAGCAGTGGGTTATTTTTTGTTTTTCTCAAAAGTGTGAAGATTACTTGCTCGATTTCTTTATCTCTTCAGATAACCGGGTCGATCACTCCGTCTTTAGTTTCTTTGGTAAGATCTGTTCCAAAATATTCTATGGTAAGTTTTTTTTCATCTTTGTTGTTTTGCGAAGTGGTTACATTGCTTGTATTTTCATTATTTTCATCTCCCTTGTCGGCTATGTCATGGTCGAGAGAATTAAGTAATTGGTCTATATGTTCTTTTGGTTCAAAGTGTGCCATTGAGATGCTATTAGGATCTAAATTCATTGCTTTGATGAGTTTAGAAATTAAACTAATAAATGCAACTATCCCCATTTGTTTGATAGCTTGATTAGTGGTCAAAATTCTCGATTTGGTTTGCAATGAGTTGACATCTATATTATTTGCTATAAGGTGTTTTTTTAGATCTCCTGATAGATGCTCTACTGATCTATTGATGATATAAAAAAAATCTCTTTTTTCTGGCGAAACCTCATTTTCTAATTTTTTTTGTAATGGTTTTTCTTTGGTTTTTTCTTTATAGTTTTCAGGAAAATTAATATTTTTTTTGATATAAGTATCTATGATTTCATTTTTTGTAATACCTAACATTTTTCGAAAAATATGAAAACCTTCATATTGCTGAGTAAATAGGTAGCTAGCTAATAGTAATATCTCAGCAGAAAGGGATTTTTTCCCTAAAGTAACTGCTATCTGATTTGCAAATATGATTGTATCTTTATAGTCTTGTGTGATAATTGTTTTTTTGTTCATTATGGCTTTTCTACTAAATATTTTCTACCTTTTCTTTTAAGAATTATGGTTAAATTACTTGGGATTTCAAGTGATTTACTTTTTTGTATCTTGACTTGCATTTCTTCTCCACAAAACTACTCTTTTCTCTAGTTTTATCTCTGATTTTTTCATTACTTATGACTAACAAAACTATAGAACTTTCTCCTGAATTATATGAATCTTTCCAGAAAATAAAGACTATTTTTTCTGATATGGTTGGAAAGCCTATTGAAAAAGATGAAGATGTTCTTTCTATCCTTCTGGATGGTTTTATTGATAGTTTGGTGGAAGGTGAGGCTAATCATGGTCATTCTCATGGTGAGGATGGCTGTGGAGAATGCGATTGTGAAGATGGTGAATGTAAAAACAGTAAAGACTGAGATTCTTGCTGTGGTGGAAGCTGTGGTTGCTAGAATGGCTTTAAAAAAATAAAAAAACTCCCTGAAGGGAGTTTTTTTGATTAGAAATCTATATTTCTTAAGATATCTTTGGGATCATATTCTCATCAAAAGAATCACTCTCCTCTCAGGTCGCTCACTACCATGATTAGTGTTCAATTTGTATTTTCATTGAAACAGATTTCAGTTTCTATGTGAGGGACGCATTTTCGCTCTTTTTTTCACTGGATAGTAGAATTGATGCTTTGTTCAGGCTGTTTTTCTTCTGCTGGAACTATCGTGCTATAGTATAACTCGAACGGTCAACCAAACTGCAATAAACTAATACAAACATCTGGTTTTCAGGTTATACAGATCTCATAATTCTCGCTGTCTTTTTTGTTTACTGTATATAAATTACTTTCTAATCTTCGATACTGACCAAGTTTTTTTCACTCTGGAGCTGCTATAGTGCTTTGTTCTCCTGATTGTGTCGTTTCTCCTTCTCAGTTATTTTTCTGGTTTTCTCACAACTTATAAAAAACTCCTCCACCTATTAAGATAAGGACAATTGCAATGATTATCAGAATATTATTTTTCATGGTGTTTTTTGAAAAAATAAATTTTATTTGAGTACATCTTTAAGATTATTTATTATGAGTGTGATAGCAAACTTAATTTTTATTGACTTTTTTTGAAAAAAATTTATGAACTGTTTGTCACTAAGGACAAAAAAATAAAAAAATGATTAATAGTATAAAAAAAATGCTTTCTAAATTAGCTATAAAACTGGTTCCAAAGCTGGTTGCAAAGCGAGTACTTAGAGGCATTTTGCCCGAATTGAGGGCGTATGCTCAGGCATTACAAAAGTTTGAGAATATTTCTAATTATGTGCTTGCTGTTGTTGAGTTTTTTAATCTACGATCTCCGTGGAGCCAGAGAGTATCTGAACTTATTGAACTATCTATTTTGTTTAAGAAAGCCGGATTAAAAAAGGAAATGAGAGCTTTGAATGCTTTTTGTGAATCAATCACCTCATCTGGTGAACATAAAAAAGTGATAAACAGAAGTATTCCCGGTGAGAGAGCTACTATTTATAACATTTTTCTTGGTAATGAGCTTGGGCTTTTTACTAGTTCAGTAGCTGTTTGGCTGGAGAGAAGAGAACAATTAGAAAAACTATTTGTTTGGCATTTGGTTAATGAAGACCAGGTAGGTAGATTCATTAAATTACATGTTAGTATTCAAAAAAAAGCTATTTCCGACTTGGGAGTTAGCTTTCAAAAGATCTAAAACCCTTGGAGTTTCCAAGGTTTTTTTATTGTTTTTTTCATCACTCGCATTATCCATGGAACATGTTGTTTTTTTACTTGTAAATATCTCATCTTGATCAAATTTTACGAATAATGATTTTTCAATCTGAAAGTTTTTCGAAAAGGATTCTGAGTTCTCAAACTCTGACTCTTCGTCGGTTTTTGCTTCCTTCATAAGGAATGACAATTTTTTCCAAAAAGGTTAATGTGCAAGTGAATAAATTGTTTAAAGAATTTTATAATTTAATTTGACAATCGTTTCTTGGATATCTCATTTTAATAAAAAATCCTCTTTTCATAAATAACTTGGTTTTGATAAGTTGAATGCAATGATTTTTCAATTTGGATTGATTTTTTTATACCAATATAAAAATCATCTATCATCAAAACTTAATCAAAATGTAAGAATATAATCTATTTTTTTTATCTGTTCTGGTGAAATATTTTTTCTTATCCATGGTCAAGAAATTGGTAGATCTTCTATTCATGTGTTTTTTTGTAAAAAATCACTATTTTCAGTGAAAATTTGGCATCAAAGTTTTTTCGATATCTCTTTTAGAGCATAATGGGCTTTAGTTGGTGAATTATATTTGGAAGTGTAAATAAAATGTTGCCAAGGTTCAAAAGCTTTTTCTGGGTCTCATGCAAAAGTTCTTAAAAAATTATCCTCGTTTATATTTATTCATAATTTTTGTTTTAAAGTTTTCATATCGTGAATTCCTGAAGCAATTGAAATTCAAGCTCAAGTGTAAAGTAGTATTTTTTTGTTTTTAATTAAAGTAACGCATTCGTTTAAAGATAATTCTCTTAATTGCTTTATTCAAAGTTGATTTTCTGGAAAAATTCTTCTTGAATCTGAAACGATGTATTCTTCTTGAATTTCACTTTCTTCTTTTAAAGGTAATTCTCAAAAATTTTGAAAATACCATTTTTTCTCGTTTTTTTGAAATTTATTTTTTTCAACTTCAGATAAATCTGATCGTAATTCTGCAGAAATTTCAACAGAAATAAATGGTTTTCAGTTTACATATCAAATAGAATATTCTTTATTTCTAAATGAAAAAGTAAATATATGTTCTCATTCTAAATTCTCTTTCATGTTTTTTAGTTTTTCTTCAGAAAGTAATTTTGCTGATGAAAATAAATCTATGTATTTTTTTTCTATTTCTATATTGTTACTTCATGGAATATTCATATTCAAAAAATAGAAAATAAAATTTTAATATGTTTAAAGTTTTTTTTCTCTACTCAGTAGCATTATGACCAAACTGACTATTCTGTTTTTTCCTTTTATAACTTAATTTTATTATATACTTCAATTGATTTTTACCTGAAAAATATCATTGAAATATTTATTTCTTTGGACACGGTAATTATAATTGATCCAAAAAATTTGTAATTCCTTGTGAAAATCAATTAATTTAGTCTCATTATCAACTATTTAATTTTTTTCAAAAAATCAACAACTTTTTCTGCTGGTTCGTTTGCTTCAATCCAGTTATTGTTTTCATCTGAAAGTGAGAAATCCATCTTTTTTCCTTGTGCTATATGGTGCAAAAAAATGTTGATTCAAGCTGATAAGCTGATTCAAAGATTTTCCTCAAAATATTTCATCGCCTTTTTTTTGATTTCAGGCTTTGTTTTTATCGAAATCATTGTTGTAGTCATTGTATAGAAAAATATATCTAAAGTATGTCTAGAGTATGTTTTTTGTATAGAAAAGCAATGATTTTTTATGTAATTGAATTTTTAAATTTACTGGTGATCGTCAATGTAAGAAACTATGAAGGTTTGATTTTCCCAGTATCCTATTGCTCTATATTGTTTGTTGATTCTAAAATATCGAATATTTAGTTGTTTAGGTTCTTTAATTCAAAATTTTGTTCATCAAATGTCTCATGAAAGAATCAGTTGTTTAGATTTTGTATATTGCTTAGAAAGATTTCTTTTTATGATATAAGATTCTACTTCATCGTCTTCTATAATTTGTAGTGGTATTTTCATGCTTTTCACTTTAAAGATTCGTAAAATCTTTCTTGTTTTTTTGTTTTGTTTTTGCTATTTTTTCAAGCATTTCTTTTGTAATTTCACTTTTTGGTAATGGTGCAAATTCTACTGTTTCATCTGAAATTTCGTCCCACTTTTCTGGTGAAACTACAACAAAAATAGGCTTATTGTTACTTACTGCAATAAGTGATCATTGTTTTTTCAGTTTTTTCAATACGCTTGTAGTTTGTGTTCTTAGTTCACTTATTCCAATTATACTTGATGTCGTCAACATTTTTTATAGAGAATATAAATTTATAATGAATTTATATTAAATTTATTATGTGAAATCAAGTTAATTAAAAAAAAGATGTGCGTAATTTGCACATTCCTTTTTCTCTTTGATCTTTTTATACAGAATTTTAAGATTTCTTTATATTTTGAGAAATTTTTTCGAAGCAAATTCTCATGCTTTTCGCTATGAATATCATCAAAGCTATAAAATTCTAACAATTCTTTGTCATTAATGATTTCTTGTATCTCTTTGTTCTTTAAATGTTCTTCTATTTCTTTTCAGTTCTTTAGATTCATTCTCTACTGTGGCATGAAATGAGTTTGATTCTTAGTAATTTTTTGTCTTATTTTTGAATGAAGCATGTTGTTTTTTAAATAATAAAATTTCTAATATGATCTCGCAAATAACACCCTTTTCTCACTAGCTTTTCCAGTTCTGATACAAGTTCATTGCTCTGCTGGGCTGTTGGAAGGGATACAGCGGATAGTGGCTTTTGTTTCTTCTTTGATGAGGTCTTCGGTTGCTCAGGTTCAATCTCGGTGAGCGAGGATGAATTTGCCGTCTTCGAGGGCTTGTTTGAATTCGTCGTAGGTGTTGACGGAGACTGTGTTTGCTAGACGCATTGCTCTGTTTTTTTCGAGGAGGTTTTCTTGGATTTCGTAGAGGGTTTTTTCGCAGTAGTCAGCGAGTTGGTCGATAGAGATGAGTTCTTTTGTGCTAGTGTCACGGCGAAAAACTTCGACTACTTTGTTTTCCATGTCTCTTGGTCAGACTGCGATACGAAGTGGAACTCCTTGAAGTTCGTATTCGTTGTATTTTCGTCAGTTGGTTTTGTGTTCGTCGGTGTCGATTTTGATTTCGAGAGGGCGAGAGAACGAGATTGGGAGATTAGTTTGTGGAAATTCACCCCACGCAGTGTTTGCGGGGCTAGCAGGATTTCAATTTTTTATAGTGAAAGATTTAGTACGGAGGGTGTCGATAGTTGGTTTGAGGTAGTTTTGGATTTTTTCGAGGTCGTCGGATGTTTTGAAAATAGGGACGATGATGATGTGGATCGGAGCTAGAGCTGGCGGAAGTACGAGACCTTTGTCGTCGCTGTGGCTCATGATCATCCCACCAAGTGCACGAGTGCTGATACCTCGCGAAGTAGCTCGGGCGTGCTCAAGCTGGTTGTCCTTGTTGGTAAACGAAACATCGAATGCCTTCCCGAAATTTTGTCATAAAAAGTGAGAAGTACAGCTTTGGAGAGCTTTACCGTCTTGCATCATTTGCTCGATCGTGAAGGTATTTTCTGCCCCAGCAAAACGCTCATTTGCTGATTTTTCGCCCATTACACCGTCGATGGACATCACGTTGATAAAAAACCATTGATAGACTTGTCGCATGCGTTTCGTCTCCGAGATCGCATCTTCTGCTGTGGCATGGGCCGTGTGACCCTCTTGTCGCAAAAACTCAGCCGTACGCAAAAAGGCTCTCGTTCTCATCTCTCGACGAACGACATTAGCTCGCTGATTGATCAAAAGCGGAAGGTCGCGGTATGAGTGAATCCAATCCTTGAAGGTATTTCGAATAATCGTCTCAGATGTCGGACGAACTATCAACTCCTCTTCTAGCTTGGCAGCTGGATCTACGATCATTTCGCCAGTTTGTTCATCTTTTTTGAGTCTATAGTGCGTGACTACAGCGGCTTCCGTAGCAAATCATTCAACATGTTTCGCTTCTTTCGTGAAAAAACTTTTTGGTATAAAAAGCGGAAAGTACGCATTCTGATGATTGGTAATCTTGAATGCCTGATCGAGAAATTTCTGCATATTTTCTCGAATAGCGTATCAGTAAGGCTTGATAACCATACAGCCACGAACTGCTGAATTTTGAGCTAATCAAGCTTGTTCTACAAGTTCATTATATCGAGCTGAGAAGTCTGAGGTGCGAGGGGTAAGAGTCATTGTTAGATAGGAGATGAGAGATAAAAAATGAGAGATAAAAAATGAGAGATATGGTTTAAATTATTTAATTTCTTGAATGCTGTCATAGAATTTTTTAAGCATAGCAATACTTTGTTTTCATTCTGGTCAGAAGTCGTTATTTTCTCGTTTTGCATTAACGTCATTGATTTTCTCTTCTGCCATTTTGGATCGCTGCTCTTCTTTTCATGGATTTTGTAGTACTCGATCATTGTAATATATGAATGGTTTATAGTTACAAAATTTTATTGTTTGATCTTCTTCCTGTGTTCAGCTTTTTACTCCAATAATGCAGTGCTTTTGTTCATTAAATGCCAGTCATGCTATAATCTGAGAGTTGTTGGTAATAAATTTGGTCATATCAAGATGAACCGAAAAAGCCATATCTCAACAAGAACCATTTGGACATGAATTATAAAACTTTATACAATTCTTTTTACATCATGCTGACATAGCTCAGATATCTCAGGCTCGGTATTGCTCATATTTAATTAATTTATTATGTGTTTGCACTTCTAGATTGCTTTTTCAAAATGATATCGTGAAATTTTTCTTCATCTTGCTATAAATCTCACAATTCCTTTCCTCTCACATGTCGGTATCATTCATGCACATATCTTTCTCAGAGATTGCTTGTTCGTTCACAATGCCCCAACACGTTGGATATTCAAATTGAAATCAAGCTTCTTTGATCTGATATGTTTTTCGTTCTTTGCAATTCTCTGGGAGGTCATTGTGTGATATTAGTATTCAACTTGAAACTGCTGATCAGCTCATTGTTTCATCCGATGAAAGCTCGTTGCCGCTTAAAGTAGCTTCTCAGCTGAGTTCTTGTGTCCCTGTTTGAGAAAAGATGTTTATTAGTGACACCATCGGCTGAAACGTCCAACTCGTCTTCCATCCTCGATAGCCCGCGGCAATGAGAAGCAGGATTAAAAGAATTATGAGGAGTTTTTTCATGGTAGGTGGGGTGTTTAGTTGGTAAAAAACTATAGTTATTCTTCCAATAAGGCCATGGTGAGTTTGATGATGAGTTCTTTTTCTTTGGGGTTGCTGGTGGCGACTAATAATGCGAGTGCGACCAGTGTTTGTTCACTGATTTTATTGATTCCGTTTTTGTTTGTCAGGATTCAATTTTTTGATAGATATCGAACGAAGAGAAATGCTCCTGATCTTTTATTACCGTCAGCAAATGGATGGTTTTTGATAACGAGATAGAGTAAGTTTGCTGCTTTTTCTTCTACCGTTGGATAGAGCTGTTGTTTGTTGAAACCTTGATATATTGCACCAAAGATTGCATCAAGGCCGGCTCATCTTGAGAGAGCAAATAAGTCTGTTGCTTCTCATTTCTGGATCATGGTTTGTTTGAGTTTTGCTAGGACTTCTTGAGCTTCGTTGTGATCGATGATATATTTTTGTTTGCTTGTTTTTCACTGTTTGGGCAAAGAGTCTGTATCATATTGATTGAGTGTTATTAAGCTAGGGATATACGTAACCATGAGTTCGGCAAGACCACGGGATTCATCGTTGGTGAGTTCTCAACTTTTGAGTGCGCGTTTGACGATTTCCAATGATGCCTGAAGGTCTGAAATGCCTGTCTGTTGCAGTCTATTTTGATTGATAGAATAACCTTTGATGATGTGATTTTTTAAAACTGATGTTGCTCGGATACGGAAATGAGTTGCTTTTTTTGAATTGACGCGATATCAGATAGAGATTATCATATCGAGGTTGTAAAATTGTACTTGTCTTATAACTCTTCTCTTACCCTCTGTTTGAACTTGTTCCAAAATGGAACTAGTTCATTTTTTGTTTAGTTCTCATTCTTTTAAGATATTGTTGATATGTTTTGTGATCGCTTGTCTGTTTACACCAAAAATTGTTGCTATCTGTTCTTGTGATAGCCAGATAGTCTCACCTTCGATTTTCACATCTATATTGATTGCTCCATCAGGTGATTTATAGAGTTTGATAGGAAATTCTTTTTTCATACAATAAAAATAGTAATTACCGCTGTTTTTTCAATTCAAAGTTATTCTATTCCGACCTGTTTATTCCTCAGAAACTGTTTGGCTTTTTTATAGTCGGGGTAGAATTTTTCTACGAGGGCTCGGAAATCTTTGGAGTGGTTCATTTCGGTGAGATGGGCGAGTTCGTGGACGATCACATAGTCGATGATGTGGGGTGGGAATTTCATCAGGTAGCAGTTGAAGTTCAAATTTCAGAGGCTGCTGCATGATCATCGTCTCGACTTGTGGGCTTTGACGAAGATTTTGTTGTAGGACACACCCATTTTTTTTGCTCGGATCGGACAGTTTTCGGCGAAGTATTTTTCCGCTTCTGCTTTGTAAATTTTTTCTTCTGCAGTATTTTTTCTTGGTTTTCTGACTTTTGCGACTCTTGGTTTTTGCAGGATATGAAAATATTTGAGGATTCGTTTTGCTTTTTTATGCAAAAAAGCCATTCACTCTTCGAGAGTTTTTGAAAAGGAATGATTAATGTTAGCAATCATGGTTCTATTTTGATGCTCACGTTTTTTGCACGTTTGCTTTTTTTGATCTCATAGTTCAATTGCTTTTTGATTTGAAATTACAGAAATTTCCATATTTCATTGCTTTCTCGTGAGTATTTTACACTCATTTTCATTATATTTTCCTGTGAATAGTGATTTTCTGATTGTTGTTTCGTTATTTTCTCAAGGTTGTTTTGATTTTATTTTCACAGATGCTCAGCAAAACTCTATGAGGTCTCATGATACATTTAATGGGATTGATGAAAGCGTTTCTTTCGTTACTCATCATTCTGTCGGTGATTTGTCACTTTAAATGACTGATCGAGAAATTTTTGCATATTTTCTCGGATAGCATATCAGTACGGTTTGATAACCATACATCCGCGAACTGCGGAATTTTGAACTAATCAAAAGACTGTTCTACAAGTTCGTTATATCGAGCTGAGAAGTCGGAGTTGCGAGGTGTAATAGGTGAGAGACATGGTGAGTTGTGAATTATTTAATAAACTTGTTTGAGAGAACTTAGATCATAAATTTTAATACTGTAGTTTTCATCTGTAGTAGCTAGTGTTTTGCTTTCAGGAATGACTTTTACGTAGATATAAAATTTATCTACATATAAACTTATTATTATATCATTTGATAGTTTGATTAGTTTGGGGAAATTTCATTTTTCTGTTATATTTAATCTTCATTTACTTTCATCTCAATCTTCAAGTTGAGCAAAAATAAATTGATCTCAAGATGGAGTTCGTTGCATCTTATTTCCGTTCTCGTATGTGGAGGCTCGGGTGAGTATTTTACTTCCATCCGTTAGAGATAACATTTCTTTTGTTGTATTGTCATAGCATTCATAGCAACTATATTCAGAAACAACATATTTAGCACGAGGTGAAACGTTGTCTATTTGTGCAATCTCTTTTGGTCGACACTCAGGATGAAAGTAAGGATCCTCGTTTTTTAATATTTCTTTGCAAGATCATACTTTTTTTCATCGTTCAGAGACGAAATATGGATATACTTTCTTTGTTCAACTATTTGTCACTATGTTGAAATACTGCTCAAATTCTCATATTTTTTCTGTATTTGTTATATTTATATTATTGAAATATGAAACGTTTCACACCAGGGTTGGTCGTGCTTCATTCACAGATTCTTCGTTGTAAAACGGTTCTTTATCAATTTCATTGAAGTTTTTTTCTATTTCCTGAATAAAAGCTTTTGTAATGTCTGGTTTATTTTCATGCTTAGTTTGTAATGTGTCTAGAAGAGCGCGTTTTTCTTTCGTTGGTGTAACTATTTTTTTATTTGAATCATTCTTTACTGATTCTATAATTTCCTGATTTTTTTTAATTCAAACTTCGTCGTTGGGTTGTCAAGATAGAGTTTTAGGTAAAGTTATTTCTCCACTCATACTTCCTGTGATCACGTTCCCCGTTTGCTCAAAAAAACTCATCGGCTGGAAACTCCAGTCGGTCTTGTAACCTCGATAGCCTGTGGCAAGTCAAAGCAGGATTAAAAGAATTATAAGGAATTTTTTCATAGTATTTATTTTTTTGAAGGTATAAAAACTTGATTTATTGATAATTTTCTTTATAGTCAGTGTACAATACTTTCTTAGGAAAGTCCCTAACCCCGTAGTAATGCGGGGCGACAATAATTATAAGAGCTACTTGTTGATAAAATCAATGAGTAGCTTTTTTATTAGTTTAAGTTCATCTTTGTTTATGGTGTATTTGTGTTTAATTAGCCTTCTGCTGTCTATAGTTTTGCACTGTGATAGTATGGCATAAGAGTTTATCTTATTATTATCTTTGTCTTGACCAAAATCAACTGAGGTAATTGGTATGAAAAACGGTAAATTTCTTTTTTGTGTTGTAGTTGGTGCTATGAGTATCATATTTCCCATGATTGCTAATATCAGAATAGGTCTTAGATATCAAGCTTTCCCGTCAATTTCGCTTCATACATTTGTCCCCATTTTACAGTGCCAAATTTGTCCTACTTTCCCATGTATAATAGGTCTTTTGTCTACCAATTGTTTATCTGTATTTCGTCAATTGAAATCTTTATTGTAATTCATTTCTGACATCATGTTTCTAAATAAAGTTTACTTTGTAGGTTTTACCATCTTTGGCAGTATGTTCTAAAATGGAACTAACTGATTTTTTGTTTAGTTCTAATGTTTTGAAAATATTACCTATGTGTTGTGGTAAATTATTTCTAATTACGAGCTGAGAAATCTGTTTGATTTATGTTTTTTTGTGGTCTCAGTTGGCAAATTTTTTTGCTAGAGAGATGAAAGAGATATTGAAAAGAATCAGACAAATAATGGTGCTGATGATAAAAATTTTATTTGAAGTAATAAGAAAACGAAGTCAGATAATGAGAACCATAGTGGTTAGCATAAGTAGCGCTTAGATTGTTCTTATATTTTTCATGAGATTAGCCAGAATAAAAATTTTTTTTGATTATTTATTTTTAGAAATTATTTCGTCGGCGAGAGATTGGAGGTCGGAGAGGTTTTGCTGAGGGCCGTGGCCGCTTTGCATATAACCTGGATAGATGTCGAATCGGAGAGTAGCTGGTCAGCCAGTCATGGGTTTTCGTTCTTCGCCGACTCCTCGGAGTGGGTAGAGTTTGATGTGGGCGTGATTGATTTCCATGCCTTCGATGATGGCTCCTACTCTGCTGACTCAGAATCATTTTTTGAGGATTTCGACGACTTTTTTGGTGGCTAGTAGATAGTCGCTATAAAAAAGATCGTCCATCAAAAAAATATCTGAAGGGATTTGTTTTTTGGGGATGACGAGTGTCATCCCTCTGGTGGTTGGAAATAGGTCTAGGATAGCGAAAAATTGCTCGTCTTCTCGGATTTTGGCTGCTGGGATTTCTCCTTCGGCGATGCGGGTAAAAATACTTTTTTCTGACATATTTTTTATCTGCTAGGGTTAAAAATCACTGGAGTATTGCCACCTAGCTGTGTAGATGGGAGCTGTCCGTTTCGCTTTTCTATCCATTTGAGATTGACATAGTTGGCACCACCATTTTGCTGGATGGCTTGAGACTGGATTCTAATGGCTTCTGCTTCTGCTTTTGCGCGAAGGAGAGTCGCTTCAGAAGCTCCTCTAGCTTTTTCGATGGCTTGCTGAGCTTCGTACTTAATCTGTTCGAGTTTGTTTTTTTCTGTGAGAGCATCCTGCTCTGCTCTTACCTTGCTTTCGATCGCTTTGTCAAAATCTTCGCTGAAATTGAAATTCACGATGTTGATATCTTCTACTACTATCCCAAAATTTTCTAGTTTTGTTTTCATAAAAGTTTTCATCTCTGAACTTACTGTTTCTCTCTTTGTGATAAGCTCCTCTGCTGTAAATTTAGCTGTAGTAGCTTTTACTGTTTCCTGGATAGCTGGACCGATGATCTTGAAGGCGATGTCTTCGATCGTTCAAACTTGCTGAAACAAAGCTCCGACGCTCGCGGGGTTGATTCTAAAGTTCAAAGCTACATCTGTCTTGATATTTTGCAGATCTTTTGAAGCTGCATCCGCTTCGACTTGGTATTTTTGAGTCTGGATCGACATAGTCACGACGCGTTCGATGAATGGAAGTTTCAGATAGAAACCATTGTCATAAATTGTCTGACTGACAGCTCATAGTCTTACTAAAAATGCTTTTTCTCCTGGCTGTACGATAAAATAAAACTGATTTATGAATGAGATGAAAAAAATCACGATGAGTAATGTAATTGATACTTTTCGTCGAGAAAATTTAGCAATGATTTTTTCTAAGATTTCCATGTTTTTGATTGGTTTTTAGCAGAATAAAAAATTTTTTTAGTAAATAGTTCCCTTCGGCAGGCTCAGGGAACTATACAATGTGATTATTCGATAGTGTAGACGATATCGAGATTGATGCTGAATTCGAGCTGACCGACAGAGATATCGGCTGTAGGAGCTACGGCGTCGGTTGCCATTTCTGCTTTTGCGCTCATGATATTTCTGTACATTGGCTGAGGAGAGAAAATATTGGTTTGTTGTTCTGCGATAGAGAGCGGTTTACTGAGTTTTACTTGGCTGATGGCTGCGATTTCTTGAGCTTTGGTGAAAGCTTTTTGGTAAGCGAGTTTACGAGCTTCTGTAAAGAGTTTTGCTTTATCTTCTATGTCGTATTGGATGTTTTGGAGCTGAATGTCACCTATTTTTGATACTTCATCAATGATGTCAGAACCATTTTTTTCATCTGTAATTTTCTTGATTTTGATCGTCAATGTGTGGTTTGATCTGTAACCTACCATTTTGCTAGAATTATTTTCGTAGTTATATTCTGGGTACATTGAAATATTGCTCGTCTGGATATCATCTTTTGAAATACCCTTCTTAGCTAAAATTTGCTGAATCTGAGCTAATTTATCGTTGGTTTTTTTTTGAGCTTCTTGCGTAGTTTTTCCTTGTTCGCTGGCTGCGATGGTCAAAATCACCATATCTGGCTTTGCAAAAATTTTTCCTTCTCCGTTGACGCTGATAGTGTTTGAGATGAGATTTTTGGGAAGCTGATTATTGGAAGTATCCTTAATATAAACTCCTGTCTGAGAGATCAAAAATGCTGAAATAATAATTGCTCAAGAGATAATCACAGTTTTGATGATACCTTTGTTTTCCATTTTTGATTTGATGAAAGAATAAAATTCACTTTACTCTAGTTTTTTTGTCTACTTGTTCAAGCTTTTCATCATTATAAAGTAACTTTTTTTACTCTAAAAAATCTCTAAATCTTCAAAAAATTTAATTTCTGGTGAATGTGTAAAGTTGTCATTGCGAGCGTAGCGCGGTAATCTATCCGATACTTGATTTCGACTATGGATTGCCACATATCACCTGTCTGCGATAGGCAGGCTTTGTTCAATTCGCAATGACTGAATTCCCTTCGACAGGCTCAGGGAACAATAGATTTAGAGAACGAAGTGAAAATTATTTTGTTTTTTGGAGTCAGAGGTAAGCGAGTCAGAGGGCGTCGGCGGTGTCGTTGAATTCGGGAAGTTTTGTGAGGTTGAAAATTTTCATAATCATCGATTGGACGAGAATTTTTTCGGCTTTTCAGTTACCAGTAATATTTTTTTTCAGTTCGATAGGGGAAAATTCGTATACTGAGATTCATAGTTTCATGGCTTTTTCGATTAGAATTGCTCTAATGCCGTAGACGAATTCGGCGTTTGATTGATTGGAATGGGTGAAAAAAAGTTTTTCGATGGAGATCGATTTAATTTCTGGATGAGATGAAAAAAAAGTGTCGAAAAAACTACTAATTTCGAGTATTCTTTTGAAATATTTTTCTCTGGTGAGATTTTTTTCTTCGAGGAGGAGAATCCCAGCGTCGATTATTTTTTTTTCTTTGGTGATCAGAGCGTAACCAAGTTTGCGAACTCCTGGATCGATGCCGAGTATCATGGGTATGAAAAATGCTAAAAATTATGGTAAACCAGCCAGAATTTCTGGACCATTTTTGGTGACAAGCAGCGTATATTCTCGTTGACATCAGAGATCTCCATTTTTGGTGTAGAGATTTCGCTCGTTGCCTGGTTTTTCTTTGAAATCGGTCGAAGTGATGGCGGTGATTGGCTCGATGGCGACTACCATATTTTCCAGAAAAGAAATATTTGCCATTTTGGGATGCGGAAAATTATAGATCGGTGGATCTTCATGAACAAAACGCCCTACTCCATGCCCGGTGAGACTTCTGATGATCGAAAAATTTCTCTCAGTGATGAACGAATAAATCGCTTGAGAGTACTCGGAAATTTTTTTCTCTGGCTGTACTAAATGAATGCAAGCATCGAGTCAGTTTTTGGTCGCTTCGCTGAGATCGGAGGCTAGTTTGTTGGTATGATCTCCGCCAACTATGTGGCTAATGGCTGCGTCGACTATGGTTTTCTGATAAGTAATTCCCAGGTCAATCTTCAGTAAATCTCATTCTTTGAGAATGGTTTTATCGGGAATTCCGTGGACAATACAGTCGTTGATAGAGAGGCAGAGATTGGCTGGAAATCCGTTGTAGTTTTTGAATGAGCCTTTGAGATTTGGATACTTGGCTATGTAGTTGGCTGAGATGTTTTCTAGCTCTATCAGAGAAACTCCTGGCTTGGCAGCTGCTCTGATCATCTGTAAAAGCTCAGCGTGATATTTACCTCACTCTCTGAGATTTTTTATTTCTTCGGGGGTTTTTATAATAATTTTAGGTTTTTTGGAGTGAGACATGGTTTTTTCTTATGATGAAATATGATTGAGTTCGTTGGCCGTATCTCTGTGGATAGCTTTGTGAGCGTCGAATTTTTCTCCGTATCTTTTTCTGAGTTTCTCGATGTTGTCGTGAAGAGTCTGCTCCATATCGAGACCAAGTTCTCTATAAAAAATTGCCATGTATCGGAAAAGATCTCCTAGCTCTTCTTTGATGTTTACGATGTCGAGCTCTTTTCCGTAGTAGATATGTTTTTTGAGCTGATCGAGAATTTCGTTAGCTTCTGTAGAAAGTCCAATCGCTCCGTGAAGAAGCTTTTGCTGGTGAGCTGTGAGGTCTATAGGATCGTTTTTTGAAAGAGTTTTTTCTGATTGTTCGAGATAGTCTTTGAATTGCATTATGATTTTTGGCAGAAAATAAAATTTCCCTTCGACAGGTCTTGCCTACCGCAGGCAGGCTCAGGGAACGATTGATTTATTGAGCTACGATAACTTTGGCAGTTTTGATAATGTTTTTTTCGTCTCCATTTTTCAAGATATAACCTCTTTCAAATTCTTTCGTGATTTTTCACTTCAGAGCTGGATCTTCGGTAGGTTCGACTCCAACTGGTTCGTGAAGCTCGGCATCTGGTTCGAGTCCGATGCTTTCGATCTGGTAGACTCACATCGTTTCTAGTGTCTTGAGAGTTTTTTCGTAAACGAGTTTGATTCACTGTGTTCGAGAATTGTCAGCAATTTCAGCTGGAGTATGCTCGATGGTCTGTCTGAGCTCTTCGACAAAAGGGATGATTTTTTTCAGATTTGCTATCATCGTAGATGTCTTGAGCTCTTTTTCTGTTTTTTCGAGTCTGTTGATCAGACTGTCAAACTCATACTTGAGCATAATATAATCGTGCTGAGCTTTTTTTCCGATCTCTTCAAACTTTTTTTTCTCGTTTTCTAGCTCGGAAACTTTAGCTACCAGCTCTTCGTATGATGGCTGATTGGCTTGAGCTGAGTCGTTTTCTGATGGTATATTTTCTTCAGTAAGGTTGGTTTCTTCTGTCATTCCTCTTTGTAGTTATCAGAATAAAAAATTTTTATTTCGCACCATGACATTTTTTGAATTTTTTACCACTTCCGCATCGACAAGGGTCGTTTGGTCTGATTTTTTTGTTTTCTGGTGGAATGGTTTGGAAGTTTGATTTCTGGTTGAGATCGATGATTTCTACAGCGTCATCAGAGTGAGTCGAATTTTGTAGTAGCTTTTGAGGCTGGTAGATGGGCATCTCCTGAAGATCTGGATTGATCTGATGCATCAGCTCGTTGATGAGAGAGTTATCTTCCATGGTGATCTGATTGGCAGGGAGATGAGATTGCTTGAGGAGAGAAAAATCTGTTTTGAGAAGCGTGCTGATAGTGTGCTGTTTGATATTATTAAGCAGGTTTTCAAATTTTTCAAAGGCTTCTTTTTTGTAGATAATGAGTGGATCGACTTGAGCATAACCGTAAAGACCGACTTGATCTCTGAGGTTTTGCATGTCGTCGATGTGATCGATTCGATATTTGTCGATGATCGTGAGGTAGACATTTTTTATAAGATCGATCTGCTGATTGAGCTCTAGAGTCGAGAACTGAGCTGTGAAGTAAGCTCTGACTTCGTCTATGAGATATGTCTGAAGTTCATCCAGATTTTTAGTTTTTTCTATGTCAGATGCTGACAAAGTAAGCCCAAATTCTTTTTCGATCGTGTTGGTCAATTCTTCGGTCGAGTAAGAAAGTGCTGTGTAATCGAGAAGAATTTTTTTGGTGACATCCGCGATGAATCCTTTGATTTCTACTATACTGTCAGCTACAAATTGTTTTCTGGTTTCTTCATCTACTGCTTCTGCTCTCATTAAAATGTCGTCGCGTTTTCCATACATTCTCTGTCTTTGTCTGTTGATCACTGAATCGTATTCAAAAAGATGTTTTCTGATGCTAAAGTGCCATCATTCCATTTGTTTCTGAGCTCTTTCGATCGAGTTGGTAAACTGTTTCTGAGTGAGTTCAAGTTCTTCGAGTTCTTTTTTACTGAGGAGCATAGAAGCGATTCACTGAATTCTTTCTCCGCCCATTTTTCTCATAATTTCATCGTCCAATGATACGAAAAAAACTGAAATTCCTGCATCTCCCTGTCTTCCGGCACGACCACGGAGCTGATTGTCGATACGCCTTGATTCATGTTTTTCTGTACCGAGAATAAAAAGACCGTAATGAAAATCTTTTTCTATCATGTCTGGATTGCTCTGAGCTGGTTTTACATGGATAGTGGCGTAGACTGTATCGTTGCTTTTTTTCTTGCTATTGAACAAAATCTTAAGCTCGATATCTCAGGCTGTCGTCCAGTTTTTTTCTGCTTGTCTGATCTGGTCGTCTGTGAGGCTAAATTCGTTTTTGATAGCTTCGAGAGTAAGTTCTGTCTCGTCTTTTGAGTACAAGTAAGCTATTACTCAGGCTGGAGCTGTCGAGCTAAAAGTATTTCCCTTGAGCTGCTGAGCTATTCGTTTGGCATAGTTGGAAGCTATTTTTGGATTGAGCTCAGGAGAAAGTTTGATATCTGTACCACGACCAGCCATATTGGTGGCGACGACGATACTTTTTTCTTTTCCAGCATTTGAAACTATTTTAGCTTCTTGTTCGTGGTATTTAGCATTGAGGACGCTGTGAATGATGTTTGACTTTGTGAGAAGAGATGAAACAAATTCTGAAGTAGCGATTGATGATGTTCCGATCAAGATAGGTTGCCCCATCTCGTGATGAAACTTGATAGCACTCATGACGGCATTTCGTTTTGCTGTTTGATTGAAAAAAACTTTATCGTTTTTATCGACTCTGATGACTGGTTTGTTGGTTGGGATTGCAATAACAGCCAGATTATAAATTTTTTCAAATTCTTCACCTTCAGTAGTAGCTGTTCCTGTCATTCCAGAAAGTTTTTTGTAGTTTTTGAAGAAATTTTGGTAGGTAACTGTCGCTAAAGTTCTCGATTCTTTCTGGATTGCTACATTTTCTTTGGCTTCGATAGCTTGGTGAAGTCAATCAGAAAATCTTCTTCCTGGCATCGTACGACCAGTGTGTTCATCAACGATCAAAATTTCGCCATTTACGATGATGTATTCTTTGTCTTTGTGGTAGCAAGAAAAGGCTTTGAGTGCACTTTCGATATGGTGAATTTCTTGGTAACCTAGATCTCTGTAGAGATTTTCTACTTTGAGCCACTGCTCTAGCTTGGCGATACCAGCTGATGTGAGACTTGTAGTTTTCGTCTTTTCATCGACATAGTAGTCTCCGTTTTCTTCTACTGTTTGTTTTTCGTCAGAGATAAGTTCTTTGAGAAATCACTGAGAAACTTTTTTCTTTCCAGTGGCTGGAGTAAGACGCTTGACGAGATTCGCATAAAAAACATATTTGTCTGTAGTTTCTTCGTAAGGTTCTGAAATGATGAGCGGAGTTCTTGCTTCATCGATAAAAATACTATCTACTTCATCGACAATAGCATAGTGAAGAGGTCTCCAAGTTACATTTCTCTGAGAAATGGATCTGGTGAGATTGTCTCTGAGATAGTCAAACCCGAGTTCTGAATTTTCCACATAAGTGATGTCTTTTTCGTATTCTGCTCTTCTATTGGCAAGTGGTGTAGATTTAGTCACATTTCCGACGCTGAGTCAAAGCCAATTGAAAAGATGAGCCATCCATTCACTATCACGAGAAGCAAGGTAGTCATTGACTGTGACGACATGAACTCATTTTCATTCTAGAGCATTGAGATAAGCTGGCAAGGTCGCTACGAGAGTTTTTCCTTCTCCTGTTTTCATCTCAGAGATTTTCCCCTGATGCAAAATCATTCCTCAGATGAGCTGAGATTCGTATGGAACCATATTCCATTTGAGCAATTGGCCTTTTACTTCAAATTCTTCACCCTGCATTCTTTTACAAGCCTGGATCAGAGCTGCAAAAGCTTCTGGTAAAATGTCGTCTGTCGTCTCCCCTGCCTGGATTCTAGCCTTGAATTTTTCTGTCAAAGCTTTGATCTCGCTGTCTGAGAGACTGGTATATTCTTTGTCAAAATGATAGATTCTTTGAACCAATGGAGCTAGCTTTTTGATCTCCTTAGCGTTGTAATCTCAGGTCAAAACTGACATAATTCGATTTATCATTGTCTTGTTTTTTTAAGTAAACGATGAATAAGGGCAAAAAATAATTGAAAAGAAGTTTTTTTGAACGCGATGAAGAGAGACACAAGGAAGTGCTGAAATAGGAACTCACTATTGTTGCAATTCACAGGTTCTTTACTAGTTCATGACTTTTTCAGTACTTCCTTGTAATGAAATTTTCTGCTTTCTCCCCCACTATACTAAAAACTGAGCAGCTTTCAATCTAAGGTGCTATTTTTTTGAGGATAAAGAAAAAGAGACAGTAATCCTGTCTCTTAAGATTTTAAAAATTCATTTGATAGTTGTAGTCACTTAATTTGAGTGATTCAGCTTTTTTCCAATCTTGTTGGTCTTCGCTGTATTCTACGATTGTGAGCCAATCACAAGGATCTTTTGCTAATAGTCGTCCTTTTTCAATGGTGGCTGTTTTTTCTTTTTCCGGGCAGTCTGCTAAATTTGATATGATTGAGAGAATAATCTCAATTTCACCGAATGTCTCAGCTGACTTGATAGTTTTTTCTAAGGCTAAACTTCTCAAAAAATTTCCCATTTCTTCATAGTGTTTTTCTAGTTGAATCCATTCGTCAAAGTTTTGATTTTCAGATTCCATCGCTTTCATTTGCTGGATTGCAATAAACTCGAAATCTTTATTTTCTTTACTCAGATAAACGAGTAACCAGTCTTCGAATGAGAAACTGGCAAATACTTTGTGTTTGTCTTTCTGTCCTGTTTCGGTTAGAATCTCTTGGAGAATTTCTAATCGATAATTTTGTTGAATTTTTTTTAACATCTCTTTAGTTGGATGTTTTAGAAATTCTTCAATTTTTTTGTTTGGATTTTTTGAAGATCCTTCTGGTTTTTTTTTCGCTGCATTCATATATGCTTTTTTTTATTTGTGAACCCAATAGCGGGTCCTGTTCTTTTAGATTTTTTGTCGAATAAGTCAAGTTTATTTTCTGAGCTGTATTGTGTCGCCTATCTTGATGCCAAATTTTTGAGTTACTCAGCTGGAAAGCTCCAGAACAAACTGAGCTCATGTCGCTGGGTCGATGACAGCGCAAGGATCTGAGAGACAAGGCTGGACGGCTGAAGCTATGTGGACTATTTTTTGAGATGAGTCTATTCGAAGCATATCGAGTGGAATGAGAGTATTTTTCATCCAAAAAGGATAAATACCAGATTGTTCGAAGACAAAAAGCATACCAGCGTTTTCAGGGAGAGATTTTTGGAACATGAGACCTTTTTGTCTGTCTGAGTCACTAGAAGCGAGTCGGACGGTGAAACAATTTTTGTTGATACAAAGTTGGCTTGTTGGTAAATTTATAGCAGTTTCCAGAGAAGAAATTTTTGAAGATGGAGCAATAGTTTTTGTAGGAAAAGCTGGTGATACTCAGAGAATGAGAAATGTGGTTCGTGAGATAATGGAAAGTAGCATGATGAGAAGAAGTATGCGATAAAACATTTTTTTGTTTTGGGGATAAATTATTTAAGGAGAAGGTTCCCTTCGACGGGCTCAGGGACCGAAGTCTTATATCTGGATTGCTAGTTTTTGATGTAACCGTTCAGAAAACTAGGTCGATCCATCGTTTTTTTACCTTCGGGCTTGATGGTGATTTCATTGATTGCTGGATTGAGGTTTCGAGAGGAGTCGATGAGTGGGGTTGATTTATTTTTTTCGTAGATTTCTGGTGAAACTGATAGTCATTCGATGATGAATGATTTATCTTGGTAGATGAAAAAAATTTTTGGTCGCAGAATAAATGCTTTGTACTTGCTGAAAACTTTTTGGAGTGGATCTCAGTCGATCGAAATCAGTCAGTCTTCTTTTTCTATTTTGGTACAAAAAGTGGCTTTGCTTTCTTCTTGGGCTTTTCTGATAAGGTGACCTTTTGCAAACTCTTCGAGTGAATCAGCTAAAAAATCTGGTCACTTTGACTGGATAGCTGAGATGATTTCACGGCTCGTATCTGAAAGAGAGAGGGGAAATTTCAAAATGCTGATGATGTCACCTGTGTCGAGTGTCGCGTCCATCGCCATGATGGTGATGCCTGTCTCGGTTTTTTCGTCGAGTAGAACTGACTGGATTGGTGAAGCTCAGCGATATTCTGGTAAAATTGAGCCATGGACATTGATCGGAGCGATACGAGGTATGTCCAGAACTGACTGAGGGATGATTTTTCCATAAGCTATGACTACAAAAAAATCTGCATTCTGTTTTTTTATATTTTCATAAAAAATTTTTCATTCTGGTGATTTATCAGGATTTATTTTTTCAGGAGTGAAAATCTTTTCTTCTGGTAGACCGATTTTTTGGGCTGTGGTTTTGATAATATTTGGCTGGAGGTGCAATCCTCTACCAGCTGGCTTGTCTGGCTGAGTCACGACTCATACTAGTTCAAATCTCGGATCTGAGGCTAATTTTTCCAGAAAAGGAACTCCGATAGGAGCACTTGAGAAAAAAATGACACGATAGTGATCTGGGTCGTATTTGGTCTGAGAGGCTGGAGTGCATCTTGATACTCTGTCCATAGTTTTTCGTAGTCACTTTATAAAACCGTATCTTTGGAAAGCATTGATGGAATATTGGCTGCAGTGTGGCTCGTGGACGCAAACTGTGCCTTTGAGTCGATAGGAAAAAATTCCTTTATCTGGTGAGAGGGTTTTTTGGTATATTTTTATCAATCATATGGAAACCAGAGTAAAAAATTTATCGATTTGGTAGAATTTCATAGGAGAAATGTACTCAAAAAAAAATTATTTTCAAATGAAAGCTTGGTATATTTTTGTTTTGCATTTGGATTTTGATTTGCTATAGTTGGTAGTGAACCTTGGTATAAAAGTTTATTTCTTATCTTAAAAACATCATGAATAAAAATCTTCATGTGACTTATCATTTTGATTCTGTGTCTGATGTTTTGAAACCTAGTATTCAAGAGTATGTGGAACACCATATTACTCATAAGATGGACTCTTATTTTAAAAAAATTTTTTCAAAGGAGGGTGCTGAAATTACTATCAAGGTAAGTGTAAAAAAGCTTGAAGATGATAGATTTGATGGTCATTTTCAGTTTGTAATCGATGGTAAACAGTTTGACTATTCTACTTGAAACAAGCCTTTTCGCAGTGTTCAAGATCTGGTAGCTCATGCTTTTGATCATTTGAAAGAACGAATGGCTGATTAATAACTTTTTACTTTATTTTATGATACTATTAGAAGTATGGAAAAAATAGAAAAACAATATTTAACGAAAGAGTGATACGAGAAACTAGTTGCTGAGCTTCATCTTTTGAGAGATGAAAAGTTGCCTTCTGTGATGGTCAGATTGAAAGATGCTCTTGGACAAGGAGATATTTCTGAAAATGCTGAATATGATACAGCGATCATGGAACAAGAACTTACAGAAGCTAGAATTACAGAAATTGAATTCTTGCTCAAAAATGTAGAAATTATTGATGAAAAAAAAGTTAAGTGATCTAAGGAAGTGAGATATGGTTCTCAGGTTACTATTGAACTTGATAATGGGAAAAAATATGTTTGTAATTTGGTCGGTACTGGAGAGGTAGAAGTTTTGACTGATCCTATCGAAATCTCTTTTGAGTCACCAATTGGTGAAGCTATCAAAGGAAAAAAAGTTGGTGATATCTGTAAAGTAAGAGCTGATAGATGAAGATTTGATGTGAAGATTTTGGATATTAAATAATTGACTTTTTTTGAAGGGCAGAGAAAAAGATCTCTGTCTTTTTTTATGATTTTTTCAGGTGATGAGATATCAATCTGTCGATTTACTCAGATGAATTGCTGTCATTTTTATGGCTGTTTTTCATTTTTATTTTATGAGTACTTCTTTTTTTCACTGGGAAAGTTTTCAGGGATATCAAACTGTTTTTTTCTGGGTAGGTCGCTCAGCTGCTCTTTTATTTTTACTTATTTCTGGCTTAGCTTTTTGACTTTCTTATGAGAAAAAATCTTTTTCTCTCAAACAGTATTATAGAAGAGCTTGGCAGATTTTTTTAGCGGCTTTTTTGATAACTCTAGGCTCATATTTTTTTTCTCCTGAACGGACTGTTTGGTTTGGAATTCTTCACTTTTTTGCTTTGTCGTTTATTTTGTTACCATGGGTTGTGAGGCTTCCTTCTTTGCTTATTTCTGCCTTAGTTTTTGGCTGTCTCATGACTGGAGTTTACTTGACTGGAAAAACTTTTTTTGTCTCTGTTTTATTTTTACCGTTGGGTTTCAGATGGGCATCTTTTCAATCGTTTGATTACTACCCTCTTTTGCCTTGGTTTGGCTATGTTCTTATCGGCTATCTGATAGCTGTTTTCTTGAAAAGTCATAATCTGGTTGAAAAACTATTGGGCTGAAGGTATCCGAGGCTGGGCTGGTTGGCTCGAGTTGGAGAAAGGTCACTTTGGATTTATTTACTCCATATTCCTTTAATTTATGGACTACTTTGGCTGTTAGATTTTTTCTAACTTGAAGATGAGTATTTTGTATTTGTCCGTAAGTAAGCTTTCTTATTGTCATAAAAATTATATTAGAAAATTTTTTTCAATAAAATAATATAAACCCTCGCCGGGTGGCATTTCTTTTTTGTACCGATTAAATCATCGGTATGGTTCTCTCATCCAAGAAAATAAAAAATTTTTCTTGGTCGTCGAACTTGTCATTGACACAAAAAAGAAATCAAAAAAACTCTAGCCGTTTATAGTCATACATTTTTCTTGTTTCTATTATGGTTGGTTGACGAAGAATTCTCCTCCCCTGAGGGACCCAGTCGAATTCTTTGGTCTCTTTTATTTTTATCTTGCTTTGAGTATCGATTCTGACGATATAAACGGCATTGTTTTCTAGTTGAATGATTTTTTTCTAGAAACTTGATGTGCAATTATAAAGGTGGATTTTGGTTTGCTTTTTTGTATAGTTGAGATAGTTTATTTTTGAAGAAAATGATGATAGAGTTGAAAAATATATCGGTAGAGGTAGAAGGAAAGAGAGTTTTGAGTGATGTTAGCTTGAAGTTTGAATCAGGGAAAAATTATTGTTTGCTGGGGAAAAATGGTTCTGGTAAGTCGTCTTTGGCTTTGTCGGTGATGGGACACCCAAGTTATCAGCTTGTTTGAGGTGATATTTTTATTGATGGTGAAAATGTTTCTGAAATGAGTCCTGATGAGAGAGCTCAGAAAGGAATTTTTTTGGCTTTTCAGACTATTCCAGAGATTGCAGGAGTAAAACTTTTTGAGTTTTTGAGAACGATTTATAGCACCAAACACGGTAAACAAGAATCTTTTTTGTCGTTTAAGAGAATAATTGAGCCACTTTTGGTTGAGCTTGGGATTGATAAAGAATTTCTACGAAGAGATTTGAATGTTGGTTTTAGCTGAGGTGAAAAAAGAAAAATTGAGATTTTACAGATCAAACTTTTACAGCCTCGTACTATTTTTCTCGATGAAGTTGATAGTGGTCTGGATGTCGATGCTTTTAAGTCGGTGGCTCAGATGATGAATGCTTATAATAGCCCAGAAAATTCGTTTATCGTCATCACTCATTACTTTAGCATTCTTGATTTCATTCCTGTAGATTGGGTTTTTGTTCTTCAGGAAGGAAAACTTGTCAAAGAATGACTTGTTGATCTTGTTCATTCTGTCAAAGAGTCTGGTTTTTCTGCTTTATAATTTTTTTCACTAGAAATGCATTTTTTCAATCTCTATGAGTATGTTAAACAGTGAACTTTTTGAGGGTTACTTGATGGAAAAAATTTTTTTGATGCTATTGTGGCTGAAGATCATCTGGCAAAAAATTTTTCTGGACAGTTTAAGCGTACTCAGGTTTTTTCTCTGGGTGAGCTTGGAATGGATTTTTCTTATGGCTGAACTTTAGCTCATTTTATGAAGACTCATGGTCGTATTTTGTTAGTTATTGAAAAGCTAAGTTTTTTATATTTTTTACCGGCTTTGAGAAAAACTGATCAGGTGACAGTTTTGAATTTATGAACAGGAGTTTCGGGGTTGCTTCATAAATTGCAGCCAGACTATAGCGATATTTCTATCATGGAAACGCTTTGATTTTCACTGTGTGAGCCGTTTGATAAAAATTCTTTTGAACAGTTTTTGACTCAGAAGAAAACTTATATCAGATTGCCTTATCAGGAATTTGCTGATAATTTTTTCGAGAAAAAAATAGATTATCTTGGTAGTGGTCGTCTGATTGACTTTTCTGGACTTGGTATCAAAGGGTCAAAAACTTTTGTAGTGGCTCTCTGATCGGTTTGATCTGCTTGTCTGGAGGCTGTGAGTGGTTTACAAGACAAAGGCTATGATGTCTGATTTTTTCTTTCTCACCAGTTCTTGTTTACTGTAGACTCCTCTGCCCAAGAAAAAATTTCTCGTGCTGAGAAACTTATTTTTGTCTTTGACGGTACCGAAGAGTATGGCTATCACAACCATCTGGAACTCAAGGCTCGTCTTGCTGGATTCACTGGAACTATTCACTTTCTTCAACCAAAACTTGACTGAGTAACTACGAGGCTTTCTGAGTATCTTTACGAAAATGCTCAATTTGATGCAGGGATAATTTTTGAGAGATTGCAAAGCATTATTTGATAAGAAACAACCAGATTATAAATTTGGTAATTATATATAAATTTACACTTGATTTTATGTAAACAAAGCATATACTGTTGTTGTTTATCAATGATAGTATATAATGATCAATAAAGATTTCAACTCAATTATCGAACTTATCAATACATTTTCCTCAGAAGAGGAATGTATTGAACATTTGGAGCAAGTAAGATGGAACTGACGTATAGTCAGTCCTTTTGATGTTCTTTCAAAAGTATATGTTTGTAAAAACCACAAGTACAGATGTAAGAATTCTTGAAAGTATTTCAATGTGAGAACGTGAACAATGTTTGATAATACAAAAATTCCCCTTCAAAAATGGTTTATGGCTATTTGGCTAATTACTTCACATAAAAAGGGTATTTCTTCTATGCAATTATCAAGAGATTTGGACATCACACAAAAAACAGCTTGGTTTATACTTCAAAGAATAAGAAAGTGTTTTTGAATCTCTGATGATTGAATGCTTGATTGAAAAGTAGAAATAGATGAAACCTATGTTTGATGAAAGAATAAAAACAGACACACAGATAAGAAGGTTTTGAACTCTCAAGGTAGGAGCAATAAAGACAAAACACCTGTTGTATGAATGATAGAGAGAGGTTGAAAGCTTATTGCTAATACTGTTAAAGATACACAAGCAAAGACTTTAACGAAAGAAGTAATCAGAAATATCAAATCAACCGCTTCTCTCTATACTGATGAATGGCTTTGATACAATACCGTAAAAAAGATGTATAAACACGCTATGGTGAATCATTGATCTTGAGAATATGGCAGATGAGATGCTTATACTAATACAATAGAAGGATTTTGGAGTCTTTTGAAGAGAGGAATACTTGGTATCTATCACTTCACATCTAAAAAACACCTTCAAAAGTACGTTGATGAATTTGTATTTAGATATAATTCACGTGACCTGTCAGAAGTAGAGAGATTTAATGTACTTTTATCCCAATGTGACAATCGTTTATCTTATAAACAACTTATAAATGGCTAAAAAAATTGCTTATCAGTGAGAGTTAGATTTGAATGGTTACAAAATACCTTGTTATGTACTAGATGATTGAACTAGGGTATTATCTTGACGTTGAATGCAAGAGTCGTTAAAGATGGTAGATGAAGGAGAGGAAGGGAAAAGAACATCGGGGACCAGATTAGCTAGATATTTAGATCAAAATTCTTTAAAACCATTTATATATAGCGAAAAATCAGCGGACCACTTTGCACCTATTGAGTGTTATTTATGAAAGTCAAAAATAAACTGATACGAAGCAACAACTCTTGTTGATATTTGTGATGCTTTTCTTGAGGCTAGAAAACATATAAAACTTTCTAGTAGGCAAGAAATGATAGCAGAACAGTCAGAAATACTAATGCGTTCATTTGCAAAAATATGAATTATTGCTTTAGTAGACGAAGCAACAGGTTATCAATATGATAGAGAAAAAGACGAATTACAGAAAATATTGAAAGTATATATTAGCGAAGAATTACTACCACGACAAAAAAGGTTTCCAGATGCTTTTTACAAAGAACTATTTAGATTGAACGGTTGGGACTTTACAGTGAATTGAATAAAAAGTAGACCATCTGTAATAGGAACACGAACAAATACACTAATTTACAATCAGCTACCAAAGTGAGTAATAGAAGAATTGAAAAAGAATACCCCAAAAAATAAACAATGAAATTACACACAAAGATTTCATCAATCTTTAACTGAGGATGTTGGGACGAAACATTTACAAGATCAGATAACAGAAATTATTACTATCTTCCGTTTATCGGATAATATGAAAGATATGTGGATGAGATTTGAACAGCTTAATCAAAGGAAAGCTTGAATATATCCGCTACCATTTGTATTTGATGAGAAATGACACACAGTAGAGCCAGTAGACAAAAGCAAGTTATCGGATTTCAATCAAAAACTATCGAAAGCAATAGAATATAACCCAAAAGAAAAAAAAGGCTAAAAAGCCTTTCTTTTTTTACTTGAAACTGTAAACTTGTATATAATTACCATAAATTTTTATTCATTCCATTCTTTGAGAAATTGATTGACGAAATTGTTCATGTAGTCGTGTCTAGATTGTGCTATTTTTTTTGCTGTTTCGGTGTGCATTAAATCTTTTAGTAAAAGGAGTTTTTCCCAAAAATGGTTGAGAGATGGACTGTTTCCATCTCTGTATTGTTCATCATTTTCAATTTTTTTTATAGGGATGTTTGGATCGTATATTGATCTTCATTTTTTACCACCGTAGGCAAAAGTTCTTGCAATTGCTATCGCACCAATAGCATCTAGTCTGTCAGCATCTTCCACTATTTGAAATTCGATTGTGTATGGGAAATCATTAGATCTGGTTAGACTTTTACCATATCAGACATGTTTAATTATATGGATGATGTGTTCGTGATCGTCAGGAGTTATTCCTATTTCAGCTAAAAAAATATCTAAGGCAACGGCTCTTGTTTCTAGTTGATCTTTATTCCAAAATTTTTCGTCAAAATATTCATGTAAGTAAGCAGAAGCTAGAGCTACAAATTTATTTATGTTTGGATTGTTTTCTGTGGCAATTATTTTTTCTGCATTGCGAACTACTCTTTGAATATGCGCAAAATCGTGGGCTGTACATACTTCATTCATGTCAGCTTGTACAAAATTAATAATGTGCTGTAGAGAAGGCATGAATTTTTTTGAAAAAAATATAAAATTTTTATTCTGAATTTTTTAGTAATTGTGCTAAAATCTTATCTTTTAGATTTGAAAGAGTCTCATTGTTTTCTGGAGAAAAGTTTTCAAAAGCGTTGGTTATTATTCCTTCCAACAGTAATTTTTCTGCTTGTTTTTTAGATAATCCTTTTGAAGTCATGTAAAAAATTTTTGAAGGATCAAATTGGTGAATTTTTGCTCAATGAGAAGCTTTTACATCGTTTGATTGGATGTCGAGCAAAGGCAGAGATTTAATTTTTACTTTTTTTCATAGTATAAGATTGTCTTCTGTAAGATGTCATTCTCATTTTTCTATATCTTTTTCTATCGTGATTCAGGCTTTGATGTCGAGGTCGCTATGGTTGGTTCAGACTGAGATGATATGGATAGTCGATGTGCAATGAGATGCTTTGATAGTGCTTTGGAGTGAGAGTTTTGATTTTTTTTCTGGTTCGGAAAAGACTATGGCATAGATTGAACTGTTGGTGTGAGATTCGCTGTGGATGATTTCTATATCAGCTGACGAGCTATCTAGTATGATGAGATAACTCAGAGAGCTTGCTGATGGTATGGAAATCTTTTTTTCTGTTGAAAAATCGTGAAGCTCTTCTAGTATCTGGTTTTGCTTCTGATTTTCTAGGAGGCTGATATTTTTTTCGTTGATGATATGGTGAAGCATTTTTAGTAAGTACTAGAAAAGTTATTGATATAAAGACTTTTGAATTTATAGTCATATGGAATTTTTAATTCAGTGTTTACTTTATTGGCTATTTTTTATCTGTTGAAGTCTGAGCTGAATTTTTTCCTGGTCGGTGAGTACTTTTTCTTCAGAAGTCGAACCTGTAGAGATAATGAGTGAGCCAGATGAACTTTCTATGATCTCTCCAGATGAGATTATTTTGGTTTTTTCGAGGTCGGTATTATAGAAAAGCTCGATAAGCGATACTGGTCTGCTGGGAGATGCTTTTTCCATGATTGAATCTAGAGTCTGAGCTGATCGGTATGCTGTGTAGCTTTGTATATTGAAATCGTGTTTGTAAAAACCAAATCAAAGAAGACCTAGAATAGTTATTGTTACTATGAGGAAAAATGTTTTCATAAGAAGTAGTCAGGAATAAAAATTTTTAATTGACTATTATAAGTTCTCTTCGATTTCCCTATCTTTGGCAGGTAAACCTTCGGAAGGGAGGCATCTCAGGGAACGTTTCCACTTGAGTATAGGAAATTGATTTAATGTTGCAAGTCAGCGAAAAGTTTTAGACTTTCGGTGTATATGATTTTTACAGTGAGAAAGTGTCATAGTTTGATTGTTTCAAAGGAATTTTGATTTTCTGGAGTTTTTTTGATGATGACTGTTTTCATATTTTCTGTATAGCCAGTTACGAAATCGGGGTCGACTTTATTGATGATAATTTCTTTGACAGTGTTCACTTCTGCTTCGTTATTTCTTCATGAGACAGCCAGAAGTCTATCATTCATACGGTTTCGTCTTTCTTTCTTGGTGGCTTTGGGAATATTGTCTGGATATTTTCTAGCTCCTAGAGTTCATGGTCTTGGAGAATAAATTCCCATATAAATCATATCAAACTTGGCATAGTCTATCATTTCTAAACTTTTTTCAAAATCTTCTTCTGTCTCATCTGGAAAGCCAATAATGATGTCGGTCGTGATGCTGATTGGTCTTTTGAGATTTCTAATATTATCTACAAAACTTTTGAACTGCTCTGCTGTGTAACCTCTAAACATTTTCTTGAGAATCGGATCGGATCATGATTGAAGTGGCATATGAATATGAGGACAAAGTTTTTCTTCTGTTTCGTGAAGTTTGAGTAGCTCCGGTGAGTAAAAAGTCGGATAAGGAGAGGTGTATCTGAGCCACTTTAGTCACGGCAGAGGTAAAATTTTTTTCATAATAGTCACAAAATCTGGGTGTTTGTTGACAATTTGTCCTAGCAGAACAATTTCTTCGATTCCTTGGCTGAGGTGAAATTCGGCTTCTTTGATGATCTCGTCGACGGGGCGATTTTTTTCTAGACCTCTCGCGTATGGGACAATACAGTATGCACAAAATTGGCTGCACCCAGTCGAAATTGGTATGTAAGCAGTTTTGGTGTTTTCTTTGAAAAGTTGATTTGTGCCGTGTGGTAAAATTCCAGAATATTCGTTCGTAACATCGATGTCGTGGTTTACTTGGTAGCCAAGTTTTTCTATGATTCTTGGTAAAAATCAGGTGTCATCGATTCTGAAAAAAAGTTCGACATTTGGAAATTCTGTTTGCATTTTTACAAACATCGGATTGAAAGCGTGGTTTATGTAAACTATATTACCACTTTGTTCTTTTGAATGGCTGACTTTCTCGATTTCTTGGTTGGTAAATCAAATGATTTCTGGTTCGAGCGTTTTTACTCATCAGACGAAATTTCCAAGTTTCATCTGTTCGTTGACTTTTTTATCGTTGACTTCATTTTGGATCTTGGCGTTTCTCATATTGTGCTGGATCATACACCCCGTTAGCCATATTTTTTTGGATGCTGGTATCTCTCATAGTTTTCCAAAAACTTTATCTTCTGATTTTTGTCTCACAGAACAAGTATCAAAAATTACTATATCAGCATCGTCTATTGAATCGGTATAACTCATGCCAGCATTGGTTAAAATTGCTTTTATCCTGGCGCTATCTGAGTAGTTCATTTGGCAACCAAAAATGAGAATATGGAAACGCATTTTTATTCTTTTTACAATCTATTAAAAAATTTTATTCTGGCTATTTCTTATCTTTGTGGAAAAGGCATATTTGTCTTCCTACTTTTTGTTTTGGTCTTTGATAGATTTGTTTGAGAAGCTTAACTTCTCGTCATCGACTTTCTAGCAGATATGAAATTTTTTTACCAAGAGTAGATGGAAAATCTATGTAGTTTGGTATAGTAATGACGCCTGTAATTTCATCAAAAAAGTTATTGGTGTTGGTGAAAAAGTTTTTATAGAGTTTGAAGATTATTTCTTCATTGATTTCAAGCTGTCTTTGAGAAGTAGAATGATGAATAATTGGACCGAGCCAACCTTCTGAGACGATTAGATTAGATTTTTTTAATACTGACTCAGAGAAGGCAAGATTGTTATCATGTTTTACCAGAGTAAAAGCTTTTTCTTTGTAGTATTTGGTCTTTGTTCGTCGACCGAGATTTTTTTTGGTTTCAGTGATATTGATATCTGAGCCAATAAAATTGTAATTGAGATGGTTTGCTATGAATCAGGTCGTTCAAAAGCCACAAAAAGGATCATAGACTGTAAAATTTTCTCAAGCTGATTGGTTGTGAATTTCTTGTCGGTATCCTATTCAGATATTGAGCAGAATCTGGGTGAGCTTGGCTGGCATCATTCCTACTGTCATTCCGTTTGATGGTTTCCCAAAGTCTATGGTCTCGAAAAGCTCTATATCTTGGTAATGGTCAATGAGGGCTATCTCAGTTTCTTCAGAAATTTCTTCTTGGTTAATCTGAATAAGTTCTATTCAATCTTCTTTTATTTCTCTGTCAGTTGAGATTGAGTCTGTTATCTTAAATCTCTTGAGGCCATGATTTTTTTTAAGAAACATTCCTATATTTTTGTCTGATACTCCAGCAATTTCTCAAAATTTGGGATGATGGATACAGTCTTCGAGTTTACAAATGCGTCAGTATTTGATGATTCCTCCTAGATGGCTGAGTAGTTCTGGCTGTTCTGTTTCGAAAAAAATTATATTTCCTTGAGTGATAATATTGGTAGGTTTGCAGAGATAGAGCTCTTCTTTAGATAAAAGTCTATGTTTTCATAAAATTGCACAGTATTTCATTGGTTTACGATGAGCTAAATAGTCTTCACTATAGCTAAAAAACTCTTTTTTTCCATCGAAAAAAATCTCGACTGTGATCGAGATTTTTTAGAAAATATTTTATACTATGAGGTTCCTATTGAGATTGAGTTTTTTTCATTTTTCAGATTTTGAGAAGTCTCATATCAGCATTGATTTTTTCTAGTGTGATCATTGACTTTTCTATATCTTCGATGCTTCCCTTCTTTTTCAGATCATTTACTTTAATTTCTAGCTGATTTTTCATTTCTTTGAGTTTTTCTTCTGATTCTTTGGGAGATGTGGTGACCGCGGAAGTAAGTACCATTATATTTTGTCAGTCGATGAAAATCATACCTTTTCAGACACTGATAAGAATTTTCCCCTTTTCATGTAAAAAATTATTATTCTGGAGATGGTTATTTTTTTGTGTTTCTTCAGGTGAAATTTTTACTATTCCTGGTTTGAGAACTGTTACTATAGGATTTTGACCTGGAAGAAAACTTATTTCTCCTTGTTCCGTTGGAAGTGTGATTTGTTTTATTTTACCTTCAAAGAAAATATTTTCAGGACTTGAAATTTTACAGTTCATTTTGGTATTTGTAAGCAGACATTAAATTTTTTCATATCTTGAGTGTATAAAAAATGGCTTGATTTGTCAACTTTTGATATTTTTTAGATTTTTTTGTTGCTGAAAGAGCTATTTCTTAGAATAGCTGGGATGTCAGAATCCTCTTCTATTTCCAATTTTTCTTTGAAATATTCATCGTTTGTATCGTCGCTGGCTGTTACTTTAGTAGCGTTGAGAACTCTTGAAATCTGATTTTCTCCAAATCCTCCTTTTCTTCAGAGTGCGTCTCTTGGAGATGGTCTTAAAATGCTATCTTGGCTTTGTTCTTCGAAACCAGTTGCTATGATAGTGACTTTGATCTCACCATTGTAGCTTTCATCGAGAGTCATTCACCAAATAATATTAGCATCTGGATCAGCAATATCAGCGATAACTTTAGCTGCTTCGTTGACTTCTATTGGAGTCAAATCTTCTCATCCTGTTACTGCAAATATGATATTTTTAGCTCCGTCGAGATTAGTCTCGAGAAGCGGATTCTCTATGGCTCTTTTGGCCGCGTCTACAGCTCTTGTCTCTCCATCAGCATATCCAATTCCAAGAAGAGCTGTTCCAGATCCAGACATTGTCACTCTAATATCAGCGAAATCGATGTTGATCATACCAGGTTTTACGATAAGGTCTGTGATACCTTGAACTCAAAGCATTAAGATCTTATCAATCATATTAAACGCTTGTTTAAAGGTAGTTTTTTTATCAACAACATTGAAAATTTTATCGTTTGGTACGATGATAAGTGTATCAACTGACTGTTTCATTTTCATAAGTCATTCTGAGGCATTTGCTTCTCTTTTCTTCCCTTCAAAACTGAAAGGTTTGGTGATAACTCATACTGTTAGAATTCCCATTTCTCTAGCTATCTGAGCGATAACTGGTGCAGCTCCTGTTCCAGTTCCACCTCACATTCCAGCAGTAATGAAAACCATATCAGTATCCTGAAATAGAAATTTGAAATCATCAGCATTTTCTTCAGCAGCTTTTCTTCCTACATCTGGATTAGCTCCAGCTCAGAGACCTTTTGTAAGATTTAATCAGATATTGATCTTTTTGTCTGCTGGACTACTTGCTAGCGCTTGAGCATCTGTGTTGACTGCTATGAATTCTACTCCTTCTAATCATTCGTCTATCATTCTGAGTACTGCATTATTTCCTCCTCCACCGACACCAATTACTTTGATTCTTGCTCAAGGAACGAAATCAGGTCTTACATCTACCAATACCATTTGTTTGTGAATTTAAGTGTTAAAAAATTTCTTTGATGAATTTTCCTATTTTTCCGAAAAAGTCGAAGTTTAGTCTGAGTGAAGATTTTCTACTTTCTACATATTTATTTGATCGAATGTAGTTTCAAATGATGTTTATGAACTGTAAATTGTTACTTAATTCTCATAAACTCATTTGCTTATCTTTTCCATAAAAGGTTGCTAACTTGAAGATATGTTTAGCAAATTGATCTAAATTTTCTGCTTTTGCTCCTCCTCACATTAAAATTACTCATCCTGGCAACCTTCCATCTTTTCAAATCTTATGAAGATTTTTTTGGATCTTATTAAAAATTTCTTCATATCTTGCTGTAATAATGCTGCTCAGATATCATATTTCAGTTTCTTCTGTAGGAGATATTTTTTGATCTTCTGCCGAAAGCATTCCTTTTTCCTTTTTTATCTCTTCTGCTTCTTTGATATCTATTTGTAAGCAGATAGATATGTCCTTGGTGACATCTTCTCAACCGATAGGTATCACTCAGTAAGAAAGAGGAAATCACTCTTCATACACTACAAAACTAGTTTGATTTGTACCTATATCTATGAGCACTGTTCCTAGATCTTTGAGATCAAAATCAAGAGCTGACTCACTTGCAGCTAAAATATTTGGAACAATATCAATAATATTGAGATTGAGTTTTTCAAATACTTCTATGAGATTATTGTAGAAATTTTTTGGTATATAGAAGACATCAGCAACTAATTCTAATCTTTTTCACTGGAGTCATACAGGATCTTTTTCTTTTTTGTTTTCATCTATAAGCCAGTAAACAGGCAGAATTTTTAATGTTTCATAGTTGTTTTTTTGACTTATTTCTGAGATTATTCTTGATAAATGATCAACATCTTCATTTTTTATGATATCTGTCATTACTCTCTTTTGTTCACTCATTCTTGATATAATCATTTCAGGATGAGAGATTCCGATATATACTTCATCTATAAATTCACCACCTAATTTTTTGATGAAAGTTTCTATGATCGTATTAATTGATATGATGAAATCTTCTGAATCCAGAATTTTTCCTTTACGCATACCTTTGGTTTTTACCATTTCTTTGAGAAGGAGAACATTTTTTCACTCGTCTTGTGCGAAGATAGCTCCTTTGATGAAACCATTTCAAATATCGAAAACGGCTTTTATGTTTTGCATTGCCGTAAATAAAAGGGGATAAAAATTTTTTCTTCTCCCCCACTATAGTAAGCTGGTAATTAAAAACAAACTCTAGAAAATCTTTTGTGATAACCAATGGTTCTTGATTGAAAATGTCTATTTTTAGCTATTTTTTGGTTTCACTGTTTTTGGTTCATGAAATTTTGATAACTAATGGTTATCTACTTGTTATTTATCTTGAAGAGATAGGCTATTTTTTTTCTCTGGTCATGATGAAATTTTAGCATAGAATTGCTTATTATAATCCCTTCTCATTCTTGTTTAAGCTGTTTCTTTTTGAAAAAAAGTACTGGTAGTCGAATATTTTTGATGATTATTTCTATCATGCTGCCTCGTCGACCAGAATTATTTTTTTCATATCGTTTGGTTATTTTATAGTTATTTTTTATGAGTTCAATGTCTGCAAATATTGTTTGATGAAGTGGGTGGTTTGGGAGATAGTGATGAAGCCGTTTATTTGATTCTCGAATTTTATTAATTTCATCTGGCTTGGTCGTATAGATTGGAATAAGATGTGCTAGCCAGTAGGTTAGATAAATATCGCTGTTTGCGAGTTTAATTGGATAAAGATTTGTATTATCACTCGTTACGTAAAAAGACAGACAAACTTTTTTTGTTTTATTTTTTTTTGATCTTTTTAATCCAGCTATTCGAAATAGAAATACGGATCGAAATCTACACTGCCAGATTCTTTTTTGATTAGTAATGATAAATAGGTCGATGTCTGATTTTTCTGTGAGTGCATTGAAACTCATTGAATTACAAAGGTAGGCTTGTTCTATAAAAGGAATATATTTAAGCAGATTTTGAATTTTTTTAATTTGTGGGAGATAGTCGTTTCGAAATATATTTTGGATTTCTCGAGAAAATTTTTTGTCTGGTTCTTGATCAAGATTTTTTTCTTTTTCGTAGTAGAAAAATTCCTCCTCTCTTGGAATGGGATAGTTCATGAGCTGATAAAAGAGAAGAGGGTTGGTAGCCATTTTTATTGACTTATTCGATTAAAACATTGGCCACCGGTTCAATTTCCTTGACATGATGATCAGTTTATTTTATTTAATCTTTTGTCTCGTTGTCGAAGAAATATCTCTTTACATGATTCGTTCTCTGGTGAACACCATTCAAATTTTATTTCTCAGGTAATAGTATTTGTTGTTCCTGAAATAAAAAATCAAGGTTTTAAAATTGTGTTTTTAAACTCTTTTTGTAGTATGAGTTGAGTATCTTCTCATGATAATCTTAGAGAATAATTGCTTTTGGTACAATAATTTATATTTCGGAGATTTTTTCCTGATAGTGAAAATGTTTTGAAAGTATTCGTTACTCCATTTTTTGTAAATCATAAAGAAATATTTTGATTATCTGGTGATATGGTGATACTATACTCTTCTGGGAAAAAAGTTTCTCAGCTTAGAAAAACTCATTTACTATTTTGTATCTCGTCGAAAAAATTTCTGATTTCACCATAAAGAGCTGTAGCACATGCTTGAGAAAGTGTTCTTTCTTTATTTTTGAGATCGAAGTTGCTTTGGCTCAGAAGTGCTATAATTCCTAAAATAACAATGACTACTATGAGTTCTACCATCGTGAAGGCTTTGGGATATTTTGATGACATGATTTACTGTTGTAAGTGAGATGAAAGATGTCGTGCAAAAATGGCTGCTGCTTGTCCTACATTGAGTGACTCTTTTTTTCCTTTCATTGGTATGTGGACTATTTGATTTGCTTGTTCTAGAGATTCTTCACTTACTCCAGTTACTTCATTACCCATGATGATTGCAAATGGTCAGGATGGAATTTTTATATTTTGTAGAGGTAGAGATTTTTCGGTTTTTTCGGCAGCAATCAGAATAATATTTTTTTCTTTACAAAATGTGATTGCTTCTTTCGTGTTTCGAAAATGTTTTATTGGGATATTTTTTTCTCCTCCTAGTGAGGATTTGAGGACTTTGGGCTCTGTATCTGGATGGGGACTATAGCCTGAAATTATTACTCCGTAGTTGAGAGCATCAGCAGTTCTTATGATGTTTCCAACATTGAATGCACTACGAATATTTTCTACGATGATTCGATTCATTTTTATGAAAAAAGACCGAGTAAAATACTTGCAGTGATCAAAATAGTTCCGTAATGGCCGACAGTGATGAAAAAAATCTTTATGGGTTTGGTTTCTCGATAGACCAGTATGATATAGAGTGGTACTACAATGAGAGCTATTCGCATTTTTATTGAGACTGTTAAGAAATTTACTATTGATTGGTCGCTTATTTGATTAACAATACTTGATAGTGCTGTAATTGATACAAAATTACCAATTGAAACTATCATGAATGATTCTCGAGTTTTTTTTCTGATTTGTTTTAATTTTCTTGCTCCGAATTCCATATTTTGGAGCCATAAAAGTCATCGACCATAGTTGCTGTATCGAATGAAAGATATGATGCTACAAACTATCGTTACGAGAACAATAATCCAGAGCTGAATCACCATTTTTTATTTTATTTTTTGATAAAATGTAAGAATACTCCTTCGTATTTTTGTACATCTGAAATTTGGTATGTTGTCCCATCGTTATCGACTATTGTTCAAAAGTCTCCTGTCTGTCAGCCTCACTGAGCATAGAATGGTGTTTTATCAAAAATGAGTACTGTATTTTCTTCCAATTCTATTTTTTTTAAAAGTTTCATTTCTGCATTTTCTTCTGAATGATATCCTACAAATTCTGTGGTTGGTATGCCTTCTAAAAATTGTGCTCGATCAACTGTTTTTTTGAACATAGAGCTGGCTCAGCTACGAGATTTTTCTCTGGCTTTTTCAAGCTCTTTTTCAAATCAGATAAGATCTACTTCTATTCATTGCATTTTGGCTATTTCTATGGTCAGTTCTACTGGAAATCCGTAAGAATCATAGAGCGTAAAAGCTTCTGCTCCAGAAATTATTTTTTTCTCGTTTCCATCAAGAATATCGTTGAGCTGTTTTTCACCTCTTTTGATGGTTGCCTTGAAATTCTCAATTTCTTTTGAGAGTTCTTTTGTGATTGAATCAGATTGTCTGATAAGCTCTGGGTATGCGCTACTAAATTTTGAAACTATTGCAGTAACCAGATTTTTAATTTCATCAAAAGAAAGTGTTTTTCCTTCACCATTTTTTTTCTCGTTTGATAAAATCATTGTATGATAGTACATTCTTCTTATTAGTCTTCTCAAAACATATCATCTTCCTTCATTTGAAGGGATAACTCAGTCCATGAGAAGAAAACAACTGGCTCTGATATGGTCACAAACTATTCTAAAACTTTTGACTTGTCTTTTTTCAAAAGCTCACCACTCTTCTTCTTTTTGGTTATAAGCTGGGTAAGTAGATTCTGTATTTTTTTCAATAGTTTTGATGATTTCTTCAAAAATATCTGTTTCAAAAATTGTTTCTTTGTTTTGCAAAAACATGCAAAGTCTTTCTAGCCCCATACCAGTATCTACATTTTGTTGTTTGAGTTTGGTATAGTTACCTTGATCGTCTTTGTAAAATTCCATAAAAACATTGTTCCAAACTTCTGTATATCTATCATTGGTACCAATATTTCGATCTGCTGGTCAGTAAGCCTCTCCTCTATCTACGAAAATCTCACAACAAGGTCCACAAGGTCATACTGCCCCTGGAGGTCATCGAAAATTGTCCTCATCGAGTTCTCTTATTTTATCAGGACTAATTCCATTGGCGAGCAAAATCTCCTTAGCTTCAAGGTCTTTAGCGATTCCATTGCCTCCTATAAATATAGTAGCTCCAATTTTTTCTATCGGAATTTGTAATTCTTTTGTCAAAAAGTGAATAGATCGTTTGAGACTTTCTTTTTTAAAATAATTTCCAAGTGATCGGTTTCCCATCATTTCAAACATAGAAAGATGTCTTTCATCTCCTATATCTTCTATGTCGTTTGTTCTTACGCATCTTTGAATATTGAATAATCTTTTTCCCAATGGATGTTCTTTTCCTGTAAGATAAGGAACAAGCTGTTGCATTCCAGAAGTATTGAAAATTACTGTCTTGTCTTGAGAACTTGGTACAAGAGAACAAGGCTGAACTTCTTTGTGATTCTGTTCGGTCTCTTCTCGAAATTTTTTTCGTAAATTTCTTACTTGTTCAGATTTCATTGGCTTGATATACTTATGACATAAAAGCAGGTTGCTTTATTTTTCATTGTTTATTTAACTGGAGCTAGTGTATCAAGAAATTCATAAAGTTTTATTTTTGCTACTCCTTTGTTTGATAGAACAAGTAATTCTTGTCTTTCTCATTGCTGCCCAATTGTCGCGTCTATAATTTTTGTATTTTGTCAGAGATCAAATTTTATCCTCATTACATATTCTAGATTGTAATTTGTAGTAAAACGATCGTTTGATTTTACTGGATTTGATTTGTAAATTGTGAATGATTGATTTTTTTTATCAAAAAGATATACGAAATTTATATTTAGGTAGCTTAGTACTTTTATACTGTCTGAGTATTGTTCTCCTATTTTGTCTCCACCAAGTAGTTTGATAGAGCGAGCGCTGAGCTGGGTAGAAGCTCAATCTCTTCGAAACTGATAAAGTTTTTTGTCTGCTTTTGATCGTCAGAGGAAAGTAGAATCAATAGCAAAACTTGAAAATCCAGATTTGATAGAAAGTCATCCTGAAAGAATATCTGCTTGAATTGTGTTATTTGTTCCCTCTTGAAATGAAGCTTGTGATCAAAGATTATTTTGATATCTGATAATATAAGCTCAACTTGATGTGTAGCTAGGATCATTAGTCAAAACATAAAGATTTCCTTTTCAATAAGTTCCAAGTTTTTCTATAGCTGGGAAGCTTCCTACTTTATTTGTTACTGGTTCAATTCAAGATCTAGTTATGTTATAAATAAGACCAGCATTTGAGAAGCAGTAAAGTCCATTTTTTGATATATTATTGGTACATTCATCGAGTGCTGTTTGGAGTCAAAATCTTACTAATGAGCCTCTGATGTCGTTATTTACGATACTTAGCAATGCTCCATTTGTTCATCAGACTGATGGATTTCTATCAAAAACTATTGATGTTGGTGTTCCTAGACCTTGTATTTCTTGGTCGTTGAAAGAAATAATCTGATCGGCTGATAAGTCATTGAGAACAATGATATTGAAACCTTTTGAATATTCGATGTTAAGAATCTTTTTCAGCTCTACAACATCATTTGGTCGTTTATTATTTTTTTCGAGAAGAGTGAGGTTATCCATGATGTCTTGATATTTTTGTATCTTGTCATCAGAAGCAGAATCTAATTTTTGAAAAATTGCAATTTCTTTCTTGATTTCTTCGATACTTATATCGATAATAGCTCCAGATCAGTTTATAATAGCTCCACCGGTATTTATAGAACTGAAATTTTGAAAAAGATTATAAAGAAGAAATAGTGCTAAAAGTGTAAAACTGGTAATAATGATAGATAATTTATTTTTGATGAGCGTATTTTTTAGGTCTCTTGTGATTTTTTGATTTGAGCCTCCTTCCTTAGCACTTTTTCTTTCTCATCCTTGATAACTTATTTTTTCTGCTATTAAAAATCCAAGCTGATCTTCTCCGATTCTGGTGAGAATAAGTTCATTCATAAAATCGAGATGGTTGTCATTTTCTGCTCTGAGTATTTCGCTGAGCTCTTTTATGTCGTCTTGGTCAATTACTGTATTCAAATTTGTTCAAATTGTAATGATTTCATCGTTTACTTGGACTTCTCCTTCGATAAAGTCGGAAAAAAGATCTATTTTTGCTAGCTCATCATTACCGTTGCTGAGTGAGTAGTATACTTTATTGTTTCTGAGAATTAAAACACTGACATCTCAGATCAATGATGCCATATAGTTTTGGTCTTCGAAAATATGAATAATTCCTTTAATATGAAATTTTTTTGTGGTTTTGATTTTATCTGCGTATACTGAAAGTTTTGAATTCAAATTTTGAAGCTCTTGTTCAAAAATTTTTTTGACTTTTTTATTATCGAGATCTTCTTTACTGAGCTCTTCTTCGAGTGTCCCTAGGCAGTCTGAGATGATATCTTTTTGGTAGTCAACAAATTTGTCGGCTAGAATAAAAATATCTGCTTTTATAATAATGTCATTATCTCAGCATTTTTTTATAAGTGATATTTTCTGCTCTTCTGGCAGATAAAGAATTTTTTTTTGTTGTAGTCTCATAGGAAAATGGACCAGTTAATGAATAAAATAGTTTTTTTGTTTGTAGTGATTACGGGCTTTAATTCAATATAATTTTCCTGATTATCGTGGAGAAAAGAGAAAAACTTGCCATAAATTTTCTTCGGTTTTTGGACGGATTTTTGATAAATCTTCGTAGTCGTTCACAATGTATTATTCTTACTCGTTTAGGAGCTCTTTTTTCTGATTTTGCAATGAAGTCTAGAAGACCTCATACTGTAAATGCTAAAATTCTTTTTTCTTTGATGATGTTTTTATGATCGAGGGACCGATTTTCTTGACGAGGTGAACCACGAGCAATCAGTAGAACACCTATTGTTTCTTTAGGGATATTAATTTCAGATAGATTCAATTCTTCATAGCCGTTTTGCTGATGAATAATGTTGTATCCTTGTTTTTTAAGTTCTAGAGATGCTTTTTCTAATGTTTTTTCACTGGCTCCGTATAAAATAAGGCTGATTTTTTGAGTTTTTCAGAGAAATTCGAGGAACTTTGGTATAAAATCTGTTCAGTTTAAATTTGATAGTCAAGTCCTTGGGAGGTTATGTTTTCGTTGGTATGCTTTGGCTCGCAGATGGAGAGCTATTCCGTCTGGTAGTAAAAAATCTCACTGAATCAGTGCATTAAAATATTTTTTTTCTGGTTCGTTCTTTTGATTTTCAAAACTATTATTGAGTGAAGTATTTGCAAAATAGAGAAAATTGACCAAACCGTAGTGATTTTTTTCGTAGAATGAAATGATATCTGTGATAGCATCCAGATAATTTTTTTTATATAATTTGGTAAATAGAATTTCGGTAGGACTCATATTTTAGTCAGATGATGAGACAAATTTTTTTATGAGTAGACTTGTTGTGAGAATTACGATAAAGGCTATAAGGCAAAGAAATGGTATTGTAATGAAACCAAAATAATCAACTTCGAGTGCTGTACAAGGATTGGCGCGGGTACAGAAGAAAGATGTTGTAATCAGGAATTTTTGGAGTGTGTAGTGGTATATTTCTAATATTGTTCCTAGAATTCAAATTGGAATAATATAGTCGACTATTCTAAAATCTTTTTTTATAATTGCAATGAGTGAGCTCAAAACTATCGGATACATTAAAATCCTAGCATATCGACAAAGTTCGCAAGGTGTAAAACCGTTGTCTGGATTAAAAAAATCTCCTGTAAAAATTTGTTCTATGGGATCTCCATATCGTCCATAATAGAGAGAGCCAAGCATTGCTAAAAGAGCTTGAATAAAAATAATCCAAAGACCATATTTTTCTAAAAAATTTTTCATCTGGTTACTGTTTTAACGATAAATAGTTGGTGTATATCTTTTTTTGAGAAGTAATCGTATACTTAATCAAATTGCTATCATAATTCCTATTATAAAGAAGAATGCAAGTTCATTTTCTGAGAATGGTAGTGTAAGATTCATGCCGTAGATTCATGCCACGAGATTAATTGTTCAAAGAATTACTGTATAAATAGTCAGTAGCGTTATTAGCTTATTGATCTCGATATTTACGATAGCATTATAGGTGTCGCTCATTGATTCAATGTTCTCGTAGAGAAGTGCTGTGGTGTAGATGATTTTATCTAATTTAGACTCTAGATCATTGATATAGATTTTTTGTTGATCTGGTCAAAAGAATTTTTCCAATAAAATCTGAGATTCTCACAATATTTCTTTTTGAGGTTGAAATTTATATTTGAAGAAAATCAGATTTAATTTTTGGGTCATGAGATCTTCAAAAATTTTTTTATTGAGGTGTTTTTTACTAACAAGATTATTTTGGATTGCTGTAATTTCTTTGTCTATATTTGTAAGAGCTTTGATTGTGTTATTGTAAATTACTTCCAAGATTTTATGTAAGAATCGTACTGGAGTATGTTTGGTTCCGACTTTGATTTTTTTCTGATAATAATCGAAAAGACCTTTTAAGTTTCCAGATTTATGTTTTATCATTGTTATAATGTAGTTTTTTCCAAGAATAATATGAATCTGGTTGATTATATATTTGTTTGAGTTTTCGTCGTGTTTGGGGATATTGAGTACAAAGAGAAGATTATTTTTATAGCGTTCTACTTTTTGTTCTGCATTGAAATCTAATAAATTATTGAGCATGATCTCATGCATATCAAGTTGGTTTGTTAGCTCTTCTATTTCTTCTGCTTTGGGTTCGCTCATATGTATTCGCTGGACTTTTTTGTTTGTGATTTCCATTTGGTGATACATTTGGTATAAAAATTTATCTCATTATATTTTTTTGATGCTGAGCTTCTAGTTGAAATGATAAAAAAAGCCTCAAGATTTCTCTTGAGACTTTAGTTTATTATTATGCAGTTGCTTTTGCAGTTTTTTTAGTAACAGTTGTCTTTTTTTCCGCTGCTGGAGCTGCTTCTGTCTTTGATCCATTTTCTTCAGCTGCTTTGATACTAAGTCAAATTTTTCTGTTTTTAGGATCAAGAAGGATAATTTTAGCTCTGATGATTTGTCCTGGCTTAACGATATCAATTGGATTGCTCACATTTTTGTCTGCAAGTTCACTGATATGGATAAGACCATTGATATCTTCATAAATCCTGATGAATACTCCGTACGGTACGAATCTGACGACTTGTCCTTCAATAACATCTCATACTGAATATTTTTCTGGAATGATACTCCAAGGATCTTTTCTCAATTTCTTGCTTGAAAGAGAGATTTTCCCATCTTCGAGACCAATCACTTCGACTTTCATTTTTTCTCCAACTTTTGCAAGTCTATCGATGTCATTGACATGTCCGTATGTAATTTCTGAGATGTGAACGAGTCCTTCGATACCTCCACCAATTGTAACAAAAAGTCCATATGATGAGATTCCGCTGACTTGTCCTTCGTATTCATTTCCAATTTTGAGAGTAGAAAGAATAGCATCTCTTTCTTCTTTGAGAGCTTCTCTTTCAGAAAGAATAATTCTTTTTTCTTCTTCGTCGATGTTTATTACTCTTACTTTGAATTCTTGACCAATGAGGTTGAGAAGTTTGTCAAAGATTTTTTCTTGATCTCCATCTTCAACTCTAGGGTAATGAACAGGAGCTAGCTGAGAAAGCGGTATAAATCATTTGATACCATGCATATCCACAAGGAGACCTCCGAGATTTGCTTCTGTAGGAACCACTGTAAATACTTCTTTACTTTCTGCTTTTTCCAAAATACCTTTCCAGATATCAACTTGAAGAAGTTTTGATATAGAGATAATGAAAAAACCATGTTCGTGTCTGATGCTTGGATTTATGATTTCTGCTTCTATTTCTGCACCAGGAGTGAGGTTTACGTTATTTCTTTCGAGATCTTTTACTTCTTTTGATAAGATGATACCTGTAAAAATTCCTCATTCACAGTCAACAAGAATACTATCAGAAACTTTTTTGAGAACAGTTCCTTTGATTTTTTGGCCTTCTCTTATTTTTGGTATATTGAGCTCAGAAACATATGATGAGCTTTTTGCTTTTTTAGCCATGTTAGTAATATAAAGTGTAAAAATGTAAAAAATAATTTTTTATGAATGAAAGCCAGACAATAATTTTTTAAGTTTTAAGCAGCATCTTTGAGACCTAGCTTTTTACCTACAGCTGAGAATCTTTCAAGATCATGCTCTTTGAGGTATTTAACATGTTTTCTTCTTCTTGCTACTTTTTTGAGTAGGCTTCTTTTAGCATCAACATCATGTTTGTGCATGTTGAGATGAGCTTGAAGTAGATCAATTTCGTGATTGAGATGAGCGATCTGCACTTCTGGAGAACCGCTGTCAGAATCATGTCTTTTTACTTGTCCAAGCTTTTTTTGATCGATTGGTTGTGACATTTTTCAATGATTGAGTTAAGAAATGTAAAAAAGGTTGTAAAATGGTCTAACGATTACGAAAGCACGGAGGCCTTTTGGGATATCGTCGACAAAAATGGTACTCTTGACAGGAATCGAACCTGTATCTACCCCTTAGGAGAGGGTCGTTCTATCCATTAAACTACAAAAGCTCATGGAGAGATTTTGCATATTTCATAAATTGGTCGACATTAGTTTTTTATTTATTTGTTTTTCAAATTCAAATGAAAATGGTGGGGATTATTTATAAAGTAATAAATCTGTTTTATACTATAAACCCTCGCCTAAAGCAAGCAGTCTTGCTGGCTGGATATACTTTTTTGTACTTTAAAGCTTGTCGTTGCGAGAAGGAAGTATGACGACGAAGCAATCTATGGGATATTTGATTTCAATTATGGATTGCCATATATCACTTCGTTCTATTCTCAATGACTGTCCTTTCCTTCGACAGGCTCAGGGAATGGAGTGGCTTTGATAACCAGAGATTTTTTATTTCTTAGTTTTTTTACTAATTCACTATCTCTTTTATTATCTATCAGCTTATTTTTTTCTGATTTGGTCATTTTTTTGATGAAATGTTCTCATTGTGAGGCTAATTTTCTGTTTTCTACAGCTTGAGATCGTAGTATTTTTACTGGTTGTCTGGGTTTGGTGTATTTGGCACCTCATTTCATTGAGTTGTGTTCGGTAAGTCTCCTGTCTAGATCGGTAGTGATTCAGGTATATAAGCTTTTATCTGAGCATTCTAGTATGTAGATGAACCAGTTCATGATTTGAAAACCAGAATAAAAGATGAGTACCTGCTTGCCGCAGGTAGGTTTATTTTTCAATCAAAGAGAAGAAAAATAAGTAGGAGTTTATCCCGATTTATATCGGGAACCTTTTGCATCGAATGGAAAATTTTTATGTGATTTTTTTAGTTATTTGGTGTGGAAAATCAACTTTCCCCTTCGATAAACTTAGAAACTAGAGAATCTATGGATTTCTATGATTTCCTCTTGTATTATCGTTTATTTATTTGACAAATTTGGGTTTTTTCTCATACTTTAGCTAGAAAAATTTACTTCGAAGTCATTAACTATGCAGATTCAGTCGATAAAAATATCTAATATTCTTAGTTTCAAGTATTTGACTTCAGAAGATCCCTTTGAAGGAGTCCATTTTTTACCTTCTGATAAGGGAGTTACTAATATTCTGATTGGTCCAAACTGAGCTTGAAAAAGTAATTTTCTGGAAATTATAAATCAAATTTTGAAGGTTGGAATTTTTAAGGAATTTGAATATTCTCCAGATCTTGTTAAAAAATCTACTACTCCAGAAGATAAAAAAAAAGCTTTATATCTTGCTCATCGCCATTATCATTTTTTGAAAAAACATATTCATTATCTGGATAAACCTAGTGATGTCTGGTTGACGATGAAATTGAGCGACAATGATTTTGATAATATTGCTTTTTTAGTTAAATTTCGCCAACAGATCAATGATTTGATCGATCGTTACTCCTCTTTTGGTATTGTTTTTCCAGAAGTAACTCTTGAAAATTTGAGACGCTTTACTGTTCTTCAGCTTCATTTTTATCTTGACGAAAAAACTCAAGAGTTCGTTTTGGATAGAAAAGTGAGTACTCCAGAATTGAGTTTTTTGTTTGATTATCTTGAATATTTTGATTTAATTCAGGAATGTATAGAGATTTATAATCTTTTTGAGAAAAAGCCAGATAAAAAATTTTGGTATAAAATGAAAAATACTTTTGGAATTATTGGTTCTTATAGAAATTATAGTGTACTTGATAATTCTTTGACTGCTTCTTTAGCTCCAAATCATGAAAATCTAGAGCGACAGCTTTTTTATGAAAATACTAAAACGCAAGCTACAAGACCTCTCTGATTTGAACTTGCAAAAAATAAACTGGTTTGTCACTATGATAAAACTACTTGAAAAACTATTTTTCTGGATCATGAACAAATTTTGCACTCTCCTTTGATGAGGCTTATTAATCATTTTACAAAGGAATATTTGGGAGTTTCATTTGTGACACATTTTGAGGAGAAGGATCAGTGAAGAACTTATTGGTTTTGACTTGCGGATAAACAAGGAAAAGAGTTTGAAATTAACGATTTGAGTAGCTGAGAAAAATCTCTTTTAATTATGATTTTTTCGATTTATTGATTTGATTTGCAAAATGGCTTGATGGTTATTGATGAGCCAGAATTACATCTTCATCCTCAGCTTCAGAAGCAGTTTGTAGCTCTCATTGACGATATTTCTCAAAAACTTAATATTCAGTTTATTATCGCTACTCACTCTCCGATTATGGTCAATGAGCAAAATATCAATAATGTCTACAGATTTTATCGAAAACATAATTTTACTCACATCGTTAGCCCTCAGCAATATTATCTTGAACAAGAGTCAAATTTGGTTCAGATGCTAAAATTTACGAACTCTTCAAAAATGTTTTTCGTAGATACGATTATTATGTGTGAGGGTGAAACTGATGAGTATTTTTTCAACTTTTATCTGAATCATTTGGCTTCTGAATCTGATGACTGGAAGGCTCGCATTAGAAACTATGAAATCATGAATGTAAACGGTAAGGGTTCTTATAAAATGTGGAGAAAATTTTTGAAAAAATTTGGATTACAGTCGTTTTTTATTGGAGACTGGGACAATATTAGAGAAGAACTTAAAGATGTGGATTTTCATCAAGTAGCTATGAGTTGTAAAAAAATTGAAGGACATCACTATCTTCCTTATAGAATCTATCGTAAAACTCATAAGTATGAAAAAATGGTAAATTGTATAGATTGACATTTTCCTGATCTTTCTCAGCGTATTACTAAAACTATTGATGAACTCCATAAGAGCTGAATTTTTTTTCTGAAAAAATGAGATATTGAAACTTACTTAGGCCTTGAAGAGAAGTGACTTGATGAAATTGTGGCTTTTTGTCAGCATAGGTTTCAGGCTTGGCTTACAGATCCAAAACATGAAATTCATAGAAAAAATTTTGATGATATTTTTTCTAGTATTTTCCCTCCCCTTTCTGAATAAATTACTAAAAAATTTTTATTCTGATTATTGCTCAAAAAACTGGTAAAAAATATAGATGTAATTTACTGCAAATTTAGATGAAATAAATTGCATCTCTACAGAAAAATTGCTTGACTTTTTTGGTTTCTCGATTAGTATCAGGAAAACAAAAAAAGATGGAAAAATTTAGTTTTATTGCTATGTATTTTGGAGTAGCTGTTCTTGCTGGCTTGTTTGTTGGTTTTGTTGTCGGCTGGGTAATTTTACCCAAAAGATCAAAAACTTACTCTAAGCTTTTTGAGGAGGCAAAGAAAAAGGAACTGGAAGCTCAGCTTAAACTAGCTATACACCAAAATATGATTCGTATTATCTACGATTTTAGGCCCTCTAAAGAGAAAGAATCAAAATCTCCCGAATAAGGGAGATTTTTTATACCATAAAACCGATTGACATTTCTAAAAATAAACTTATAAGTCCTGACTACTTTATATTGCTCTTTTCTCTTATGAATCA
>CALMTC010000002.1 GCA_937872535.1 uncultured bacterium | reverse complement strand
AGTAGCTAATGTTCTCTTTTGACAATCACATTGAAAACGTCCAGAGAATAAGCAAGATCATTGGTTTGATTTACTTGAAGTAGTTTTTGATACCACCATAGAAAGAAAGGAGAAAGTAGAGAAAGTAGTACTCACCAAAGAACAAGCTATCCAAGAGATCAAGAAACTTGGTAATCTTGATCAACTTAAAAATTATACTAGTTCTCAGAGACAAAAAATCAAAATTCTTGGAAATTCCTGGCAAGCAGTAGCTAATGTTCTCTTTTGACAATCACACTGAAAAAATCCAGCTAACAATGAAGATCATTGGTTTGATTTACTTGAAGTAGTTTTTGATACCACCATAGAAAGAATAGAGAAAGTGCTACTTATCAAAGAACAAGCTATCCAAGAGATCAAGAAACTTGGTAATCTTGATGCTCTTAAAAACCATACCAAAAGACAGAGACAAAAAATCAAAATTCTTGGAAATGCTTGGCTAGCAGTAGCTACTGCTCTCTTTTGACAATCACACTGAAAAGATCCAGTAGGAAATCAAGATCATTGGTTTGATTTACTTGAAGTAGTTTTTGATACCACCATAGAGAGAATAGAAAAAGTGGTGAAAGTAGAATTAACAAAAGAAAAAGCTATCCAAGAGATTAAGAAACTTGGTACTTTAGATGATCTTAAAACTTATACTAAAAGACAGAGACAAAAAATCAAAATTCTTGGAAATTCCTGGAAAGCAGTAGCTACTATTCTCTTTTGACAATCACACTGAAAACGTCCAGAGAATAAGCAAGATCATTGGTTTGATTTACTTGAAGTAGTTTTTAATACTAATATTTCTAGATAATTTATTCTTTAAAAGATCAGAAAAATCTCATCGTGCTGATGAGATTTTTTCTTTGTGATCAAAAGATTTTTTTGAAAACCAGAATATAATTTTATATTAGAATTCAATCACTTTTGTGAAATCCGTTTTTCATACATTTCCAACTGATCATCCTCACACTACGACCATATAACCAGATTTTTTCTGGATGTGAGTTGTAGCGATATTTTTAGCTATTGAGTACAGTTCTTCGTCGCTAGTGGCTGTTCATACTGATACACCTACCACAGATTTGAGAAGGAATGATTGTCTTGCTGTCACTTCATCTGAAGTGTAAACAAAAACTGGGCATAGTCCTGCGTTGTATTCTCTGATAGCTCTGATCGTCGTACCAGCAATACTTGCAGCAAAAATTGCATCAGCTCCGATCGCATAAGCAGTTTGAACTGCTCATCTTGCGATAGAGTGAGTAATTTTCAGCTGAGATTGAAGATCTGTGCGATCGTCAGCCATCAATGAAACCTGGTAAGTAGCTGCAATATGAGCATCAATTTCACGAATTACATCAGCCATAGTTTGTACTGATTCCAATGGGTGATCTCCTCAAGCAGTTTCTCCAGAAAGCATCACAGCATCTGTTCCATCAAGGATTGCATTTGCGATATCAGTCACTTCTGCTCTCGTAGGACGAGGATTTTTTATCATTGATTCAAGCATTTGAGTAGCAGTAATAACAGGTTTCCCTGCTTTATTACTTTTTTTGATCATCATCTTTTGAACGAGAGGTATTTTTTCGAGAGGAATATCCACTCAAAGGTCTCATCTCGCTACCATTACACCATCTGTTTCTTTCAAGATTTCGTCGAAATTATCTATTCCTTCTTGATTTTCAATTTTTGAAATAATCTTGATTTGCTTACCTCAATTTGCTTGAAGATGAGCTCTAATTTCGCGAATATCAGAAGGTTTACGAATAAACGATGCTGCTATAAAATCAACTTTTTTTTCACAACTAAAGATCAAATCTTTCTTGTCTTGGTCTGACATAGCTGGAAGATCTACTACTACTCATGGAAGATTCACATTTTTTTTCTCACCAAGAGTTCCACTGTTCATGATTGTACAAATTAGATCTTGCCCAACGACTTCTTTTACCTGAAGACGCAAAAGTCCATCAGCAATCATTATCATCATTCCCGGTTTCATATCACGCAAAATACTCTTGTATGTCAATGAGATTCTCGTCTCGTCACCAAGAATTTCTTCTGGAGTAACAGCAATAGTATTACCAGAAACTAATTGTACTGGTTTTCCATCCTTTAATTTTCCTGTTCTAATTTCTGGTCCTTTCGTATCCAAAATAATCGGGATATGAATTCCCATTTCTTTTTCTATTTCTCTTACAAGATCAATTGTTTTTCCATGATATTCATGATCTCCGTGAGAAAAATTCATTCTGATGGCTGTAAGCCCTGTATTGATAAGTTTTGTCAACATTTCTTTTGACTGAGATGCTGGTCCAATAGTCCCTACTACTTTTGTGTGCTGATACATTACAATTATCCATAAATAATAAAAAATTTATATTCTGACTTTTATATATTTTTTTATTTTTTTATTTTTTTACTCAAGCTTATTTTCCGTATTTTGCTTTTGATCCGAGTTGTTGCTCGATTCTCAAGAGCTGGTTATACTTAGCAATTCTATCTGTTCTACTAAGCGATCCTGTTTTGATATATCCAGAATTTACTGCTACAGCAAGATCTGCGATAAATGTATCTTCAGACTCTCCAGAACGGTGAGAAATGATAGAGTGCATATTATTATCATGAGCAAGCTTGATTGTTTTGAGAGTCTCAGTCACTGATCCGATCTGATTGAGCTTGATAAGAATACTGTTTGAAAGTTTTTGGGCGATTCACTGTTCAAGTCTCTGAACATTCGTCACATAAAGATCATCTCCTACTGTACGAATACCAGGATTCATCGATTCAAAGAAACTCCATCCTTCAAAATCATCTTCTGAAAATCCATCTTCTATAGAAACAATTGGATAATCTTTTACAAGATCAAGGTAATACTGAGCCATTTCTTTTGGTGTCAATATTTTTCATTCACCAGAAATATTATATTTTCCGTCTTTGAAGAATTCTGTAGAAGCTACATCAAGTCCGATCTTTATTTGATCTGTAGTATATCCAGCATCTTGAATTGCTTTGATGACGAGATCAAGAGCTTCTCTATTTGAGCGGATATTTGGAGCATATCATCATTCATCTCCTACCGAAGTCGCTAGTCACTGAGCTTTTAGTAGTTTTTTGAGAGTATGAAATACTTCTGCTCCCATTCTGAGTCCTTCATGAAAACTAGATGCTCACTGTGGGATAATCATAAATTCTTGAAAATCGAGTCCGTTGTCGGCATGAGCTCCACCATTGATGATGTTCATGTATGGCACTGGCATCACGCAAGAGTCTTGGTTTCCAAGGTACTCATAAAGTCGTTTACCGTTTTTTTGAGCATCAGCCTGAGCGTAAGCCATTCCACAAGCTAGAATAGCATTTGCTCCGAGTTTTGATTTATTTGGCGTCCCATCAAGATCGATAAGAGTTTGTTCAAAAGTAGCGAGTGAATCAAAATCTTTTCCGATTACAGCAGAACTAATTGCTTCATTTACATTGGCTACAGCTTTGAGAGTACCTTTTCACCCGTATCTCTTCGCATCACCATCTCTCAGCTCGAGAGCTTCGTGGCTTCCTGTCGACGCACCAGATGGTACAATCGCTCTTCCTGTTCGCTGATTATCGATCGTCATAGAAACTTCTACTGTAGGATTTCCTCTCGAATCCAAAACTTCTAGAGCATGCAGTTTTGTAATATTTACCATAATTTCGTCAAATATAAAATAAAAAATACAAGTTTTTATATCAATATTCTTTTTAATTACAAGCTTGAAAAGCTTAATTTCTGGATATTTTTTTCACAATAGAAAAAACGCTCCCAAAAATGGAGCGTTTTACTATAAGTCAAGAAGTCATATATTCGTTATAACGATGAACCAGATTATTAAGTTTCCAAAACTGGTCATTTGTGTAATCTTCTTCGAGGATGATTGCTTCTTTTTTCCATTCTTCGATTTGGTATACAAGAGAGATTTTACCTTCTGCGTCTACGCGTGCAAAGATTTTTACATAAGCTTTTTTCTGCTCTCTGAGAGAGAGCTCTTCCTCGAGGTATGCTCTTGGAATTGAGATAAGTTTACTTTTCATTTTTTCTTTGCCCTCGAGCAGGTTGCTACCTAATTTTGAAGCTAATATCTCTTCCTTTTCCTCTTCGGAAAGGACAGGATTCGCTTCAATCAAGAGTGTTTTCATTCTGGCAGATTCTTGTGTTTTTGCTCTGAGAGCAAAAGTTGAAATCTTTGCCATCTGAGTTAAAAATCCTTTCGGACCATTCGCATAATCATAGATTATTTCTCCGGTTACTTTGACAGCATCTGGTTGAATTTTTCTTAATACAACCGTTTCTTCTGCAAATACATTTGAATAGATCTCAAGAATACGCACATTCCCTTTTGCATCTGCTCTGAGAACAGTTTTTTTGTAAGGAATTTTTTTTTCACGGAGCTCGATTTCTGAATCTCTCCAGATATCTGGTAATGAAACCCATTGTGGATTTTCGCTTGAGTGACCGAGAAATACATCTTCGGGCCTAACTTGTAGACCGGCCAGTTCTTGCATTTCTACAGCTGAAAAGCTTTTTTCAACGATGAATAAAGTCATCGTCTTAGCTTTTTTAATTTTTTGACTTTTCTCGATAAGCTCGAACCACTCTTTAGTGGCAAAGATTTCATTTTGATGATCCCATTTTGAGAAGACAACATTGTCATTCTCTGGATTGATTTTGCTAAGCATTTTGCTAGCAATTACAATTTGATTGGACATATTTTTATTTTTTGTTTTGGTGAGGTGATCGTATAACGCAAAAAAATAATATTTCAATAGAATATCAGTAAAAGAGTTGTAATTGTATTTACGATAGTGATTTAGCAGTAGCCAGAATAAGTTTTTTTATGAGGAGAGAAGAAGAGATTTTCATCACATTTCAACAGGTTTTTCGATATTCATAAGGTCGAGAATAGTCGGAGCGATGTCGGCTAGGGATCAGTCAGAAAGTTTTTTTTCTAAAGATTGAGGTGAAACAAGAATACAAGGGACCTTGGCTAAAGTATGAGCTGTGTGAACACTGCCGTCTGGATGAAGCATCGCATCACTATTTCAGTGATCGGCTATGATTATCGTCGTGTAGTTTGCTTTTTGAGCGATAGGGAGAATCTTAGCTACTGATTCATCGACCACTTTACATGCTTCGATGGCTGCTTCTCGAACTCCAGTATGCCCTACCATATCTGGTGCCGCAAAATTGAGGCAGATAAAATCGGCTTCTTGATTTTCGAGTACTGGGATAATGGCATCGGCTATTTCTCTGGTTCCCATAGACGGCTGGAGGTCATAAGTAGTGACTTTTGGAGAGGGAATTAGAATTCTAGACTCTCACTGAAATGGCTCCTCTCTCCCCCCAGAAAAAAAGAATGTCACATGCGGATATTTTTCTGTCTCGGCAATACGGACTTGTTTTTTCCCAGCTTTTTCCAAGATTTCTCCTAGACTTTGAGCGACATTATCTTTTTCAAAAAGTACTTCGACTCCAGAAAACTCTTCGTCATATCTCGTCATAGTGATGTAATGAAGATCTAGTTTTTTCATCACATTTGCATCAAATCAGCTTTCGAGCATCTTTGGTGTCGGGCTCTGAGTCAAAGCTTGAGTAAGCTCTCTTCCTCTATCTGATCTAAAATTTGCAAAAATCACTACATCGCCAGTTTCTATTTTACCTGCTGAGTCTATAAGAATCGGAGGCAAAAACTCGTCAGTCGTTCATTCTTGATAGTTTTTTCCAACTAACTCAAGAGCAGAACTGATATCATCTACTTTTTCTCAATCTCATTTTATCAATAAATCATAAGCTTTTTGAACTCTCTCTCGGCGGTTATCTCTATCCATCGCATAATAACGACCGATTATTGACGCTATTTTCCCTGTAGAATTCTGGAGATGAGAATCTAGATTTTTTATAAATTGTACTCCACTTTTGGGATCGGTGTCTCTTCCATCACTAAAGAGATGAAAAAAAGTCTGATCACAAGAAAATTTCTTGGCTGTGTCTGCCAACGCCTTGAAGTGATCGATGTGCGAATGCACTCATCCATCTGAAAGAAGCCCAATAATATGAACTTTTTTATTCTGGCTTTTACTATATTCAAATGCAATTTTTAATTTCTGATGCTCAAAAAATTCTTTGGTCTCGATGGCTAGATTGATCTTCACAATATCTTGGTATAAAACTCTTCCAGCTCCGAGGGTTGTATGTCACACTTCTGAGTTACCAACTTGCCCTTTTGGCAAACCAACTGCAAGCTCCGAAGCTTCTAGTTCACTATGTGGGTACGTTTCATAAAGTGAACTCACAAAAGGAGTATTTCACTGATCAATTGCTGAAACTTTTTTATCCGTAGCCTTCCCTCGCCCATCAAGAATCACTAGCATTACTTTTGACATATCGTATTTTTAGTCAGAATAAAAATTTTTTACGACATTTTATATAGTGAATAGATTTTTTTTTACAAGATTGAGGCGGATTTTTCATAATCATTTTTCCCATAGACTACAATTTTTTCTACCATTGTAAATATGATTACAATTTTTTTTATAAACTTGCTTGATATCGCCATACCAAAAAACTATATTTGTCGAGCTTATCAATAGTGGTAAGCGAACCTTAAAATAAAATTAAAAAAAATGGCAAAAAAAACGTCATTAGACACTCCCGATATCTATAGATTCGGTGGAGGACTAGCAGACGGAGGAATCTCCGAAAAAAGATTTCAAGGTGGCAAAGGATCTGGTTTGGCAGAAATGGCTAAATTGGGTTTAAATGTCCCACCAGGATTTACAATCTCAGCAAAATTTTGTCAGTCTCAAGAGGATCAGAAAAATGGTCCAATTGAAGCTTTCAAAGTGGAATTATTAGATTGCCTCAAATGGCTTGAACAGACTACTGGCAAAACATTTGGTACTGGCAATGTCCCTCTTCTTATCAGCGTTCGATCTGGTGCAGAAGTATCAATGCCTGGCATGATGGAAACAATCCTGAATGTAGGATTAAACGACGAAGTGGCAGAAACAATGATCACCAAAACTGGAAATGCTTGGTGGGTATGGGACTGTTACAGAAGATTGATTGACATGATGGGCTCTGTTGTCCAAGACATTGAACATGCAAAGTTTGAAAATGTATTGAAAGAATTCAAATTGGCATGCGATGTAAAAGAAGACAGCGAGTTATCTACAATTCAAATGAAAGAGGTTGTAGGTTATTACAAAGAAGTTTATCAGTCTGAGACAGGAAGTGAATTCCCTCAAGATCCTATGGAACAACTTTACCTAGCAATAGGCGCAGTGTTCAAATCTTGGGATTCTAAACCTGCAAGAGATTATCGTAAAGCTGAAAGACTCGAAAATCTACTTGGTACTGCAGTCACTATTCAAACTATGGTATTTGGTAATATTTCAGCAACTAGTGGAACTGGAGTTCTCTTTACAAGAAACCCCAACACTGGTGAGAAAGGACTTTTTGGAGACATTTTGTTCAATGCTCAAGGAGAAGATGTGGTTGCTGATTTGCGACCAACTATTGCTATCCAAGAGCTTGCAACTATTTCACCAAGAATTTATGAAGATCTCTTGCATTATGCTGATTTACTTGAGAATCATTTCAAGGATATGCAAGATATTGAGTTTACTTTCGAGTCAATTGACGGACAAGAAAAACTCTATATCTTACAAACAAGAACCGGTAAAAGACAGGGAAGTGCAGCGATAAAAATTGCTACAGATCTTGTTGATGAAGGTCTTATAAAAAAAGAAACAGCAGTAACAAAAAGAGTAAGCGATGACCAACTCTTACAGGCTAAAGCGAGTAGATTCAAAGGCCCATTGGGCGATCATTATATAGAATCAATAATAGGTCGAGGTCTTGCTGCTGTACCTGGTGCAGCCGTTGGACAAGTCTATTTTTCTCCTGAGGCTGTAGAAAAAGCTATTTTGGAAGATCATAAAGCGAAATGTATACTCGTAAGAGTAGAAACTTCTCCTGATGATGTTAATGGAATGCACTTATCGCAAGGCATTTTAACAAGTCATGGCGGTAAATCATCTCATGCAGCGGTTGTTGCAAGAGGATGGGGAAAAACTTGCGTTGTTGGTACTTCCGATATATCAATTGATTATACAAATCTCCTTTTCACTACAGAAAATGGAGTTTGCGTAAAAGAAGGTGAGTGGATTGGTATTAATGGAACCACCGGCCAGGTTTTATTAGGTATTCATGAAGTTATTCCTGCTGAGAGAACTTTGGAGCTTGAAAGATTTATGTCTTGGGCTAAAAAGTTTAATCAATATGCTATCAGAGCAAATGTAGATACTCCAGAAGATGCCATTTTGGCTCGCCAGTATGGTGCTGTAGGAATCGGTCTCGTAAGAGCCGAGCATATGTTTTTCAAAAGTGATGAACGAGTCGCAGATATATGTTCACTCATTCTCTTTAGAAAAGATAAAGAACTTTTTGGAAAGGCTCTTGAAAAAATAGCCGTTTACCAACTAGAAGATTACTATGGTATTCTAAAAGCTATGGATGGGTTACCAGTCAATTGTCGTCTTTTTGATGCACCATTGGCGGAGTTCAAACCAAAGAAACCAAATGTAATTACAATGATTGCTGAATTTGCTGGTGTCAGTGTAGATGTTGTCGAAAAATTATCGGCAGCTATGCATGAAAACAATAGTATGATGGGTATGAGATCTTGCCACTTTTTGGAACTATTTCCAGAAATGACAAAAATGGAAGCAAAAGCCATTATTGGAGCTGCTGTAAAACTCAAAAAAGAGGGCTATGATCCTCAACCAGAAATCATGATTCCTTTGACAATCAAGGCTGAAGAGATCGTAAGACAAAAAGCACTGATTGATCAAGTCGCTGAAACTATTTTTGCAGAAGAAGGAATCAGAATTGAATACAAAGTTGGTACTATGATTGAGACCCCTGGAGCTTGTATCGATTCTGATAAAATTGCTCTTCCTGCAGATTATTTCTGTTTTGGCACGAATGATTTGACTCAACTTACTCTTGGCATTAGCCGAGATGATAATGGGCCATTTATTTCACACTATGTCGCGAAAATTTTTGCGGGAGAAGATCCGTTCGAAACACTTGATCCAAGTGTAAAAGAACTGATGCGTCTCTCTGTCCAAAAAGGCAAAAACACAAAATCAACTCTAAAAGTTGGTATCTGTGGTGAACATGGTGGCGATCCTCGTAGTATTATATTCTGTTTACAGGAATTGGGAATGCACTATGTATCTCCTTCCACCAACAGAGTAGAAACTGCGATATTGGTAGCTGCAAGATTAAGCTTCTTGCTGCCGCAACATTAAATTATTAAACCCGCAGATTTTGTCTGCGGGGTTTTTTTACACAAATTTTTTAGAGCAGAAAAAAATTATTTCACTGTGTAATGGAGCATCATTCCGTTCATGAGATGCTCAGCGATGTGGCAGTGAGCCATTCGACTTCAAGGATTTGACATATCTATGAGAAGATCAACGGAGTCTCAGGCTCAGAGCAGGACAGTATCTTTTCGGGCGAGGTTGGTATTTTTGGTACCATTGTGTGAGAGAACCAGAAATCTTTGGCCATGGAAGTGGATGGGATGCTGCATGGGATGAGCTGAATCTCATTTATTGATGACACGGACTTTTATGAGATCTCACTTTTTGAATGATCGATGGATAGCCATATTTTCTTTTTTAGTCTCTGTATCAATCAGTTTCCAGCTTGTATTTTTATTATTTGACATATCATTCATCATTTTCATCGTATCTTCTCGTTCGATAGATCAAGCATCGTAAACTAATCAAGGCATTTTTATCGTTTCTCACTTTTTCGCTCATGATTCGGACTCCTCTGCCATGGCTCAATGATTCATATTCATCGCCATATCGAGAATCAAGGTTTTATCTACTGGTTTATCAAAATATTTGCGATAAGAATTAATTTCTGCCGTGAGTTTTTCCTGAGAAAAAAGTTTTTGAAAATTAGCCAGAAAATTATTTTTTGAAGATTTTGGAGAAACATGGATAGTAGCGAGTTTTATCGAAGAATTTTTGAGTTTATTGGTGAGAAAAAAATCTCCAGCAGCTGGAAAATAGACATCGACGATGTATCTCTCTGCTGGTCAAATCAAAAGAGAATCAGTAAACTCTGAACGTTCGTAAAGACTAAGATCCGAGGCAATTATTTTGAGTCTTGCTCATGAGATAGCGAGATGAAACGGCCTCACATTGGCTGTATTGGTGAGGTATAGTCTGACAACATCGCCACTTGATGCCTCAAACGAGAAATTTTCTTGGCCGTTGATGAGCATCTGATCGCCATATCTTCCCATCAAAGACTGGTTTTCTGGATTTTTTTGGACCTGAGGAGTCCCGTCTGAACTGAGCTGGATATCATCGAGAATCAAGACTTGCTCACTATTGAAAGAGCTTTTTTCTCGATCAGAATTATCTTCTGGAGTCACGAGATAGTTTCCATACAGTCCAAGCTCCTGCTGAATTTGTTCATCAATATGAGGGTGGTATCGAAAAAGTCCAGCGTCAGGAAATTTCAGCTGATAGGAAAAACTATCTCCATAGTTCATAGGATCTTGGCTTCCCATCATACTTTTTGGCACTCAATCAAAAAGATGATCGAGCCTCAGACCGTGACTATGAAGCGTCGTCACTAGCGACGGAGCTTTGTTGGTGAGTTTGACGGTGATTTGCGATCATTTCGTTACTTGGAGAGTAGGCCCAGGAATTGAGCCGTTGTAACTGAGCATTTTTACTCGTTTTCCTCTTATTTTCATTTTCACTTCAGTGATTTCCATCTCATAAAGTGCTCACGAAGCTAGTTTTATTATCTGAGAAGGTTTTACTTCTGGTAAATTCTCAACTGATTCCTCAGATAGGCTCGATTGATCTGATTTTGAAACACCAGAAAAATAACTTTTACATTTGTCCATTGGCATCATCTCACAGACTTTTTTGATCGTTTCTCAGTAAGTAGACTGATTGACTGGATCAAAAATAGTCTCGCAGTCCTCTCCTCCTCCCATCAAACACATATGAATATTATTTTCGTCAGCTGGAGGCAGTTGGTTTGAACATCAACTTACTACACTGAGCAGCAGAATAAAAAAAACTCTTATTTTTTGATTCATTCTTGTTTTTTGAAAAGATAAACTTATGTAAACACAATGACGGTGAGTGGATCCCTTCGACAAGCTCAGGGACCGTGAAACTCAGGGAATAAAATCTACTCACCGCTATTTTTTGGGGCAGTGACTTTAGTAGTATAAAATTTTTCTTTTCTAAAAGAAGGGATTTTTTTCTTGATTTCCAGAGAGAAACTCATACGGTATTTGTGTATTTTATTTATCTTTTTCCTGATAAAAATGCTTAAAAAAATTTCCCATCCAATGCGAAAGATTGCAAATTATTTTTCTTCTCTTGTGGTTCTTTTTATAGCAGGATTTTTATTTTTTGGAAATGATGTGACGATGGCTGGAGGATGCTACATGCCTCGCGTAGCGATGTGAGGAACGGCAAAAGCTAAACAAGCTGTCTACATGCGTAGCATGCCATGTATGGAAGAAGGTCAGTATATCGCTACAGCTAAAAGCCAAGAAGTGATGACGATTAGTATGGAATCTGATGGGCGATATCAGCTGACTCGTGCTGATGGAACTGTAGGACGAATTTACTATACTTGGCTGACTGATATTCAGACTTCTCAAGCGACAAGTAGCTCTGAAGCTCCGAAGCCTATTTCTCAGGAAAATACTCTCTCTACTTCTGTGAAAAAACAGCTTGATAATTTCATCAAACAGCTTTTTACATTTTATCCAGACCAAGTAGATTACAATGGGAATCTCACTAGACACAGTAAAGTAGAAGAAATATATCAAAAACTTCTTATTCTCAAAGATAAAACTATCAAATGGAAACTCGTCGTAGAATATTTGATCGAAAAGATAGAAAAGAACTAAATACATACTGAAAAAATTATAGTTTCTTTTTTTGCCGGTAGCAAACAAGAACTTTTTTACTAAAAATTCGTAACTAAAAAAATTTATTTTTCTGGATACCGTAAGAAATGTCTTTGGAAATCAAAAAATATAAAGAAACTGACATAGCAATAATTATTTCTGAAGATATCGAAGTACATAATGCTCAAGAAATGCTGGAGTTGATAGTAAATTGCTGATATCAGTGATCCAGAAAAATCGTGATGTATGAAAAAAACATAGTGCCGGAGTTTTTTTCGTTGCAGACAGGAATCGCTGGAGAGATTTTACAGAAAGTGGTCAACTATGATTTTTGGATTGCGATTATCTGAGAGTATGAAAAAATTTCGAGCCAAAGTCTCAAAGATTTTATCTATGAAAGTAATAAAGTAGGGAGAGTAAACTTCGTGAAGTCGATGGAAGAAGCTCTTGAAAAATTTGGGGGAGCTAATTAGCTTGAATTTTTTCTCGTTTACTAACCAGTTCACTAAGCTCTGCTGGCAAAGTGATTGTATTTTCTGAGAGAATCAGATACGACTTAGTTTCTGGAAGCTGAGTTTCGTATCGATTTTTTGCTTTTCAGTAGTCAGAAGTTCCCGATCAACTCTTTTGATGTGTCTTACCCCGATATTTCATCGAGGGCAGGTCGGGATCGCAAACCGATGAAAGCGAAAATTCTTTAGAGATGTAGTTTTGGAGAAATTGGGCGTAAAGGACCTGGAAAAATGTAATGAGCGAATTTTGGTCGGAAGGGATGAGAGAGTCCTTGAAAATTGGATATCGAGAGATGATTTTCCAGAGGGATTGATGAATAGAGTGAGTGCTGTGGTACGAAAAAAGATACATCGAAAGTGGCTGAAAATCATAGACCGTATGAATTTGGGCGATTCGATCAGCCAAAAAAGTGGTCGCCGCCGAGCTATCGAGCTGGGAGTTTGCTGAGATCGAGCTATCGAGCTGAGGTAGAAGATCAGAAAGTGGATAGGACGATCACTGCCCTGCTAAGGCTTGAGATCGAAGCTGATACGATGCTCATAGAAACGACTCGATAATTTTATTTTCTGAAGTATTCATAAGCTGGTGTGAAGCAGATAAAAAATGACGGTTTTTTTTGGTTTACTGTTGATTTTCTTTGGTAGAAAATATTTTTTCCTCGAGCTGGATGTGAAGTTCTTCAATAGATCAGTTGTTTATGATAAGAAGGTCAGCTTTTTTGATACAGCCTGGCAGATTTCCTTTGGTAGGGTCAGTAGACTGAGACTCTCTGAGCTCGTCTGCCATGAATTGCTCAAAGGAGACATGATCGGTAGCACTTTTTCTCGCTATAATTCTATCATATCTAGTCTCAATTGGTGCATCGACAGCCAGTAATAAAAATGATCATTTTTCACGAAGAGAGTCAATTTCACCTAGCGTTCTCACTGATTCAATGACACATTTCCCGCCATATTCCTTTGCTTTTTCATAAAGCTGGTCAATAACATAGGCAGGACCATGCTCAGTTCTGAGATGATTGGCTAGGTCGGTCATCGTTTTTCTATTGATCTCGATACCCTTCTCTTCTAAAATCTCTGTCAAATAAGCTCTGACACTGTAGTGTTTAAAGTCTTTGGTCTGTAAATACTCTACGACCGTCCCCTTACCGGCTCCCAAAGTACCAGTAATTCCGATAATCTGCATGGTCGTCCTGGAAAAATAAATTTTTTTCTTCTTATCTTTTTTATCTTTTTTCTCAATCAATAATTTTTTATTCTGGTTTTAAAAAATCCTCCGACCTACGGTCACCTCTCCGACAGTGGTCTGAGCATGCCTTTCGCTAAAGGAGGAATGATATGAAATTCAATACCCTCCTTCAATAAGGAGGGGCAGGGGATGTTTTGCAGAAAAATAATTTTTTATACTAATAAGTGAGAAAATTTTTCTTTGATTTTTTGGAGCTTTGGATTGATGATAAACTGGCAATACGCTGCTGTGGGATTTTTTTCGAAATAGTGCTGATGATAGTCTTCGGCGATCCAGAATGTTTCTAAAAGTCTGAGTTCTGTGACTATAGGAGCTGATCACCAGATTTGCTGATCTTGTAAGATTTTTATTTTCTGCTCTGCAAAAGACTTTTGGAGGTCTGTGTGATAAAAAATCACTGAACGATACTGTGTTCAAATGTCATTACCTTGCTGATCGAGAGTCGTCGGATTATGAATCGTGAAAAAAATATCAAGAATCGTCTCATAACTTATCACTGTCGGATCAAAAGTGATCTGAACAACTTCGATATGGCCTGTTACTCCTGAAGACACTTGGTCGTATGTTGGAAATTTCATTTTCCCTCCAGCATAGCCAGACTTCACTTCTTTGACACCTTTGATAGTCTGAAATGATGCCTCCAAACACCAAAAACAGCCACCTCCAAGAGTCGCTAACTCAAAGGGAGGCAGACTCGCAATCTCTGGAACAAATGCTAGAGAAGCTGAATTGACGCAGTAGCGAGTATTTTTTTCTGTTGATTGTTCACCTATAAAAACATGTCAAAGATGTCCTCCACATCTTTTACAAGTAATCTCAGTACGATGACCATCAGCATCTAAAGACCAATGTACTGCACCTGGAATTGCATCGTCAAAACTCGGTCGGCCACAGTCGCTTCTAAACTTGTCGGCAGAACGATACAATGGAGCATTACATCGCTTGCAAAGATAAGTCCCTTGCTGCTCAGAGTCTCGATATTTACCTGTAAATGGCCTCTCTGTTCCTTTATCAACGATAATTTTTTTCTCTTCATCTGTTAGTTGATTCAGTTCCATTATTTTATTTTCAGGATAAAAACTTTCTATCCAATGTGAAAGGTTCGAAAACTGCTCTCATTTTTGCTTATTTTATTATTTTTATCTGGTAATACAACTTTTCTTTTTTCGGATTTTTTTGACATTTTTACCTTTCTGGACTATACTATAGCTAGATGTTTATTTTTATTTACTATATTGGCATGAGAACACAAAATATTATTTATAAGACCGAGCTTCCACCAGAAGATACCTCTCAGCATTCTGATCCTAAAAGTAACTTTTTGAAATCTTATCATCAGGCAATCATTTCAAATCTCAGTACTCCTGATCATAGAGCACTTTTTCTTGATGTTATTAGCACTATTCACCAAAAAATCTGATTTCTTGCTCAAAAAAAACAGCTTAAAATTGAGGAAACTGAAATACTTTTGAAAATGAGTCAGATAGACACATCAATTGCAAAGATTGAATGAGATAAAGATGAAGTTAAGAAATTAGAAAAATTTATAGAAGATATTAAAATAGAAATTAAAGCCCTCATGCTTCTTTTGAAAGAATTTTCTCAAAAAGATCAAGAGAGAAGTAGAGATTTCAAAAAGATCAAACAAATGATCAATGATGAACAATGGGATATAGAAATAATTAATAGTCACTTTCAACAAATAATAGAACTTGAAGCGCTTATCAGCGAGACTGAACCAGAAGATTTGGTTTATGATTATACCGATATATTTCGTAAAAAAGCCAGAGAAAAAAATATTTCTTTTTCTAGTGATTTTTGGGAGTGAATTAGTCATAAATACACAAGAAAAAATTAAGTTATTGAAAAAACTCCCCTACATGGGAGTTTTTCTTTTTCAGCTATTTTTCAAAACTACTCAGCGCTCCTTAGTCACAGTTTATGAGCTGGATTAGTTTGGTTGCAAGTGTACCATCTGATACGCTCTCACATTCATTTCCATTCAACTCATTCACTCCTCAAGCATTTTCTGATAAGCGATAAGAACGAACTGGTTGAGAGTCAATTGCGATTACTTTTCCATTATTCAGTACAACTGCGTTTTCAGTAATTTGTTTAAATATCTTTTCGTTTACAAAGATCGTATTTTCTGTCACTTGTCTGATCGTAGAAGTACCAAATAATAATTCAGGTTCATCCAGAATAATTTCATTTTTTGAAAATTGATTAAACTGATTTCATGAATGGGAAGAAGAATCTGAATTTATCGATGTATCACTCGCTGAAACCTGAATTGATGTCATCAAAGTAACTCAGGCAATCACACTATAAAGCGCATAAGTTCGCCAATACTGTGTCGATCCTCGTACTGCAAATCAGACTAAGGCGATAAAAATGACCAAACTTACTATCAACGATAGATTTATTAATAGTGAAGGTAAAAATCGAGCTGCTAATGCGAGACATATACTGGAAAAAATTATTTTACTGGCTGGTTTAAGCATATTTTCAGTTTGATCACTATTTTTTAAAGATTATTTGCTTTGAGATAATTTTTGAGAGAGTTACTATCTTGAAATACTACAGAACCAAGTGTATTATCTTCTCTTTTAAACATAAATCACTTGTCTGTATTAAAAATTTCAAATCGTTTTCCGTTTGGAGTCTGATACTGTTCTGGAGCAAATTTGTCATCAACGATAAAATCTAATTCTGGGCTAGTATATCAAACTGATGCCGTATTTGAAAGATTTTGAACTGGTTGGGTATAGGAACTTGGAGTCTCAACTGATTTTTGGTATACTACTTTCCCATTTTGAAGCACAACAACATTTTCTGTAGCTTGTCTTGCTTTTTGTCCATTGTAAATAATTACATTTTCAGCTGTTTGTTGAACTGTCCCATCGTCTGACATATTTCCACCAACGCTATTGTCTGAAAGAGTTATTTCATTTTTTGCTGATTGTTTGAAAAATTTTTGATTTACTGATGGATTAATTTCTGTTACTGTCGTTTGAGTTGGATACTCTATTACTATTGGCTCGTTTGTCATTGGCTGATCTGTAGCCACTACCGCACCAGTTGTATCCGTGTCGTTTACAACATCTGCTGTATCTTTTCCAGCGTCAACTACTGTCTTCGTCGTATTAGTAGTAGTTTTTGCTCCATTGCGAAGCATACCAGAAATATCAATCCCTGCTAAAGAAAGAAGATACAAAAGAACAAATGCCCCAATAATTGTACCAAAAATCGTACCAAGAAGATTAAGAATTGTAATTCATTCTACAAAGAATACAAGAAGTCCAGCTATAATAAGTCAAATAATCAAGATAATCCAGTCAAATGGCAAAAATGCATTCCCAGAAAATACTTTGAATATAAAATAAAGTGTCAACAAACCAATTACAATATAACCAAGAATTGCTAATAAACCTAGCCCTTTGAGTTTCATTTTTTGTAAGTCTAAGGAGTAAAAAAGAAAAAAATGCATGAAATTGCTCTGCATTTTTGTTTTTTGTTTTTGGCGATTTTTTTTGATTTCTTTCTTATATCAAATTCCTTTCCGTCTATCAAGAAGAAATATAATCTATTATCATAAAAATTCTTGACAAATAGCAGAAAAATGTTCGCATTCCCTTTGTTTTATAAAATCACTTTCGAAGAGCTTGAACAGTGGAGGGAAAAAAATAGAGTTATGGTATTTTTATGATCGATTGATAGTATGTTTAGATATCCTAATATTGCAGATTTCTTACAGGTCAAAGAAGCTCAGATAGCTAAAGCATATCCAGCTTTTTTAGATCATTTGTTTGGGAAAATTGATGAACATATCTCTAAAAATGGAAAAATTCTTATTCTGACACTCACAAAAAAATCTGCTGAAGAAGTTTCTCACTTTTTCGTATCTAAATGATACAAAACTTTTTATCTGCACTCTGAAATTTCAACGATTGATCGCTGGGAAATCATCAAAAAGCTCAGGACTGGTGAGATTGATATTTTGGTAGGAATCAATCTCTTGAGAGAAGGTATTGATATGCCTGAAGTAAGTCTGATCGCAATCTTGGATGCTGACAAAGAAGGCTTTTTGAGATCGACTACTTCTTTGGTTCAGATTATCTGAAGAGCTGCCAGAAATCCAGACAGCGAAGTAATCTTATATGCCGACCATTTGACAGAGTCTATGACAAAAGCCCTTCGAGAAACTTATCGTAGAAGAAATATTCAAATTGCTCATAATAAAAAACATGGAATCAATCCTAGTATTGCTATTTCCAATGTGAAATGACTTGAAGTAGTAAAAACAGATGATGTTCTTGATCAAAACTTTGATCTTCTTTCAAGAGGTAAAGTCAAAAGACTCAAAAGATTAACAAAAAAAGAAAAAAGCATGATTGAAGCTGATCTCAAAGCCCAACTCGATGAAGCTATTAAAAATTGGGAGTTTGAAAAAGCAGCAGTGCTGAGAGATCAACTCAAACAACTCAATGATGATGTATTTACTGAATAACTTCTGTTTTTGAACCTATTTACTCATATTTTTTGTGATTTTTGAACAGTAACCAGAATAGAAATTTTTATAAAAGATTTTCTTTTCTATGCTTTAAATAGTAGTTTGAAAGCTGATTAATTAATTTATGTTCTTCCTGAGTTTTTGGTATAGTGTCCCATTTTTCTCTTAGTTCTTTTACTGTTTCGTTGAGAAACAAGAGCACTTCAGGAGCTTCTTCTGAACTTTTTTTTGATGCAAGAGCAAGCCCTTGGATTATGTTTATATAATCTCAGATCTTCATTTCCTGCGTATTTTTTAGTTCTTGGATTTTTTCTCTATATATTGCTATGATAAAGCCTGGGATTTTTGAAATTTCTTGCCATGAGCCAATCATCTCAGTATATAATGAAATAGTATCAAATACAACTCCTTCAGTGGCTTCTTTGAGCTCCTTTCTCAACAACTGAGAAGTTTGTGTAGAAAATTCAAGCAGTTTAATAATACGCTTGATTATAAGCTGGCTTGTTGGCTTTTCTGTTTCTCTCAATATCTGGGCTAGAACAGTAAAATATTCCCATGTCTTTTTTTTAGTTTCAATCAAATAATCAACAAAAATCAGAACATCTTTCTGAGAGATTTCAATTGTTTCAGCATTTTGGATATATTCTAGAGTATGACCATTTTCCCTATAAAGCTGAGTAAACTTCTTATGCACTAAATTCTTTTTTTGTACCATTTTAGTTAAAATTGGCCTCAAAGTATTTTGTTGTTGTTTATTTTTATTTTTGAAAAAATCTTTGAGTACTTGCTCATACAGTACTTTATTCTCTTTCTTTTCAAGATAGTTTTCTAAAATAGTCTTTATATTTTTTAGTCTATGATTTTGAATTCTAATGGTTTCGACACCATATTTCTCTCTCAAAAACTGGTCTCTACGCATGTCTTTAGTACCGACAAAAAGATGTTGAACTCAGTCAATCTCAATATTCAACTTGTGTTCTTTACTATAAATATCACACTCAAAAGCACCTAAATAAAAATTTTCTTGATAAATCTCTCACAAATCTTTTATACAACTTCTAATAAAGTCAAATTTACTGCGTTCACTCATATCATCTTCTAGATGTTTTTCTTTTATGTCTTTCAAGCATTCTTCCCCTATGAGTTGAAACTCAGGATCAATTATAAGATTCTCTCTTTTATAAAATTCATACATCTGGTGAACTTTATACAATGACAAAAAGCTGCCTTTTTCTTGAGTTGTATTTCTTGGCAATGTCGACCAGTTTTGTCTGAGATCCTTTACGATCAACTGTAATAAACTATCTACTTGTTGGTTTCCTATAGAAATTCGCAATAATCAGAATATACAATTTTTGTAATCTACTGTTGATAATTTTTGTTCTTTTAAGATTCTTTCAAAGTGTTTTTGAAATTGATTGGTCATATTTACTGGTAAATCATGCTGAGCATTGAGATAAAGTAACATCTCTGAGTAATCACTTGCCGTTCATGAATCAACGCCCTCCATTTTTTTGGTAATTTCATCTAACAAAGCTTTATATGTTTTTTCGTCTATTTTTTTTCTATTTTGGACACATTTAAAAAAGTTTTTGAGATTTGTAGGAGATAATGTCTCTGTCATCCTTTCAGAACTCGCAATCAAAACTTTTATATTATTGGCACTAGGAATCATCTTATCCCCGGTATATTCTGCTAATTTCCCAAAATTTTTTTGTGAAATAGAATTGATGGTACTTATCTTTTTCAGAAAAAAATCTTCGATGTCTCATCCTAAATTATTCATACTTTTTAGCCCAGATAACATCACAATGAATGATTCTGGATTAAAATTTGTTGGATTAGATGATATTGTTTGTTCTAATTTCTTTTTTAACTCAATAATGAGATATCTTGGAACCTTATTCATACGCTCCAATCCCGAAAAAGCATTTATTAAACTTTTTTCTTCTCGGACCTCAGTTTGCAATGCGATTTTTTCAGCACAAAGCTCTAAAAGTTGGTTATTTACATATAATCTTTTTCTCAATGCTTTCAAAAAACGACCAAAAAAGTCTTCTGGTATGTCATTCGGGTCTATCTTCTTTAGCATGTCGTACATGATGTCTGAATAGATGGATTGTGGAGGATTTTCTTGCATCTGAGAGATGCTTTTGGCTAAGCCAATAAGCGCATCTTTATCTGGAGCTGATTGTGCTATGTACATCTTGTAATGAGCCATCAAGAAATCTCGATTTTCTTTTCCTATTGATCCAGCGAATTGTCCACAGTAAAGTATCGTTTCAAGTTTTTCTAGTGAGATATTTTTGTCTCATCAGTAAACTCAATCTTTTTTCTCGACTCCTAGTGCATATTGAAAAATCTTATAAAATGCTTTTTTAAATCACTCGTCTATTCCCTTTCTTGTCTCTATTGCTTTTTTGAAATAATTTGCTTTTTCTTTAACAAAGCATCGCAATGCATCTATTTCTTCAGGATCTAAAAGTCTGTCTTGCATTTTTTCCATATATGCTTCTATTTCCTCTGGTCATTCTTTTGATTTTTCTGGTTGATCGATGAAATTATTCGTACTTTTTTCTTCTATCCACAATTCTTCTCATCACTGATCGTATTGTTCTAAACATCTCTCTAACATATTCTTCACCTCTTTTTTTCTTTCCTCAATCTCCATTTCTCAGTCATCATCTCCTTCGCTTTCCTCAAAAATATTTTTTATCTGGTTTTTACTATCTTTTATAATCAAAAAAAATGCTTCAGCCTCACTTAATTGTTCTTTTGAGCTATTAGAAAAAATAAAATTTAATCTTTCTTGAATTTCTTCTTTTGAGATATTGTATTTTTTTTCTACAATTTCACTCATAAAGACAGAAAAATTGTTTTTTTCATCCATATCTGCTATTTAATGATAAGTCTTCATTTGTCAATATATTTTAGCCACAATAAGTTGATTTTAAATTACGGTTGGTTGATTTTTTCAACTGAATTAGTATAGTTGAATTTGTTTTTTTATTTTTTCTTCCTTACCATGAACTATCTCATTGTCGTTGCCCATCCAAATCAAAACTGATTTGTTCATAGAATTGCAAAAACTATCCAACAAACTCTTCAGAAAAATCCAGACAATTCTATTGAAATTTTGGATCTTTACCGCTCACCTCTTAGACAAAACTTTTTAGAACTTGACGAAAATAATCGTTTTGTAGATGAGCCTTCTAGAGAAGCTATCCAACAAAAAATTTCTCGAGCTCATGAGATTATTTTTGCTTTCCCAGTGTGGTGGATCGATGCACCAGCGATTTTGAAAAACTTTTTTGATCAAAATATTACAGCTGGTTTTGCTTATAAATATATCGACGGTAAGCTCAATAAATTTTTAACAGAAAAAAAAGCGCGTCTTTTTATCACTACTTGAGCTCCAAAATTTATTTACTATATGGGTATCTTTTTACCTCTTTATCTATCCTGGGCTTTTGGAAGACTTTGATACTGTGGGATCAAACTTCAGTGAATCACTGCCTTTAATAAAATGGCACCATCACCAAGCGAAGAGCAAAGACAAGAGTGGTTGTCTACTGTAGAAAAGATATATTCTTAAGCCAAAAAATAACTTATTGTATTCTTTGCTTTTTGACATTTTATTTTCCTATTTCTTATATTTATTTATAAAAAAACCTTTTCTTAAAAAAGATCTGGTTTTTTTTATTCTAAAATATATTATTCTTGTATTTATGGCTTACTTATTATCTTATGCCAGAAGCAAAAACATTTATTACAACAGATACTGTTGTTTTTACAATAAAAGATAAGTCGCTTTGTACTGTACTTATCAAAAGAAAGAATGAACCATTTAAATGAAAGCGAGCATTACCTGGTGGGTTTTTGGAACATAATGAAACCGCTGAACAGTGTGCCGCTAGAGAGTTAGCTGAAGAAACTCATATAAAAGATATTTATCTGGAACAACTTGGAGCTTTTTCTGATATCTGAAGAGATCCGAGATGACACACTATGAGTATCTGATTCCTTTGACTCATTGACTATGAAAATCTTGAAACACTTCCTGATAGTGATGCTGAAGAGGTCGCTCTCCTCCCCTATAAAGCAATCTGAAAATTAGCTTTTGATCATAATAAAATCTTGCTTTTTGCTTATCAGAGATTAGCTCAAAAACTTTCTCATACCGATATCGCTAAATATCTTCTTCCTGATGAATTTACACTTTCTCAAATGCAGCAAGTCTACGAGACAGTTCTTGGCGAAAAAATTGATGTAAGGAACTTTAGAAAATGGATTTCAGGTCTGAATCTTATCCAAGAAACTGGTACTAAACTTACAGGTATGAGATTTAGACCAGCAAAACTTTATCGTTTCAAGAAACAAGAACTTCAGTTTATTTCATAATTTTTTAAACTGGATCGCTTTAGAAATACTCAATTTCTTTAGTGGCTCTAAACTCATTTGACATAAAAATCCCCCACTCGAAAGCTGGGGGATTTTTTGCAGAATATAAACTTTTTATTTTTCCAAAGGACCTGTTTCAACTGCTTCAAATGCATTTCATGGGATAGATTTAAGTTGATTGAGATCTTCATCACTTCGACGAGAGTCTGGAGCTCCAGAAATATATCGATCACTACCATTGTCAGCTAGGATCATCCCATATTTTTTCAGCGCTTCAGCTATAATTTTTGATTGTCATGTCAGTCTCGATATGTCGTAAGATTTTTTCAATCTGAGACGCAGACCCATCGGTGGCAAGTTACTATCTGTCGAAGAACTAGCAAAATGAGTCGCTGGAGCTATATAAGCTTTTTGTGTTTTACTTGCTGTAAATCTGAGTGCGTGGCTGATCGTTCCTGCTACCACTTCATCATAACGAGCCAAGCCTGGGAAAATTGGTAATCCTGCTGCGTCTGCTGAGGTTCGACCTTTTGGACGGAGAGCGTTTGTCTTCATGTCGAACTTAGCAACAGAACCAGCTTCTCGAGTTCAGTTTACAACCTCTGCAGCATACAGTTCATAAAGCATACAATTTTCTTTATCTACAGCAATGACATGGTGATCACCACCTTTTTCTCTAGGAGCATTGAGCGGGACTGGAAACTTTCACTCATCACTTTCTTCTGGATATCGCACTGCCTTTACTTGAACTAATGGCGTCTTAGAATCTACCATCACGAAAGGAATCCCAAATGGACCACCATCTCGATTTGCTCCAAAGTCTGGGTGAACTTTTTTCGTAGAACCTCACATAGAAGCTATATATTTGTCAGAATTTATATGAACTGGATAGTTTGAAATGTCTGTATTTCGAGCATTATCTGCTGGGAAAATGCTACATGAAGAGCCTTGAGATACTGGACTAGGTGTCGAAGAAGCACTCGCTGTTTCAAAACTTCTTACTACCAATTCAGTTAGTATCCAGAAAATTCTCTCATTTGATTGATATGCTTGAGCAAGTCATTCAATCTTTTTCTTGTAGAGCGATTTCTTGCTAGGATTAGAGGCTAGAATTTTTTTCAGCTTTATTACTACTTTATTTAAGACTAGCTCATCTTGGCTCGTAGGCTGAAAAGTCGCAAAAGAGAACAATGGCGTAATCAATAACAACACTCGTAGCATTTGTTTTTTCATTTTTGAAAACATAGTATGTAAAAAAATTTTAGTTATCGTCTTTTTTCTGTTTGACTCACAATCTGTAAGAAATTTCTTCTCTGAGCAGATCAGCTATCTCTTCTCTTTTGAGAGTCCCATCTTTTATTTTTTTCTGAAGAAGTGTATTGTTTAATGTCGACACTTCATCTCGCAAATTCTCTTTCTGTAATAATTGCTTTAACTCATTTTCCTTTTCTTTATCTATCTTTAGCAGATTTGACTTCGATAATGTTATCTGATTTTCTTCTCCAAAAAGAACAGAAAATCATCAACTCTCAGCATACTGAATAAGCAACTCTCTGAGATATTTTTTATTCTTTTCTGCTTCAGTAGCTTGCTTTGATGCTTTTGCATACTGATCTACAAAAGATTTGAGAGTCTTCGGTGTTAAATCATTTATCACAATTTCTTCTGAAAGATACTGATGTTTTCGTTTTGGACAGATTTCCTTGAATGGACACGAATCGCACTGCCTTCAAACAATCGCTTCAAACGCTTCCTTATCTCACTGTCCTCAAAAATACCTGTCTGATTTCTCCTGAATTTCTCTGACTTTTTTACTGTAATAGTCTTTTACCTCTTCAATCATCTCTGGTGTCATTTCAAACTCTACTTCCTTGGAAAAATGCAAATAAATCACTTTCCCAATCATTTTTTTGTACTTTCACTCATAACGAGACTGCATCGCCAATCAATAAATGAGAAGCTGATTTTTAGCACTGTCTTGAGAGTTGGTCGGGATAGAACTACCAGTCTTATAGTCGATAACATAGAGAGTATCATCCTTGAAATCTATCCTATCCACTACCCCACTAAAATGAACTCCATCCATCAGCTGGATCATTATTTTTTCTTCCAAAGCTGATGGTCTTGACTGATTAAAAGGATAATATTTCTCATAAAACTCCTGAATATAAATCACTCATCTTAGCTGAAAATCTTTTTGGGTTTGCTCATCATACTGCGTAGTAAAGCTAGACAATTCTTTTTTTCGTATCTGATCAAACCAGCTCAGCACCTCTTCTTTTTTTGGAATAACCAGAATTTTAATTTTTTTATATAATTGTTCGAGAGCAGAATGTACTGCTTTCCCGAGTGATAATATGAGAGAATCTTCAGACATTCACTTGGCATAGCCGTCAATATAACGAAAACGAAATTGCAATGGACACTTTTCGTAAGTGGATATTCTTGAGTGTGAATATTTTGACATTTCTAAGTAACGGTAAAAGGACTAAAACTTTTTTCAGTTTATAGCGAAAAAGATTTAAAGTAAGTCTTTTTCTGTTTTGTCGTATGGTAATTTTTATTACTCGCTTAGTTTATGATTGAACAGATTCAACATATTTTTTGAAGTTATCTAGAATAGCTTGTCGGCCAGCTCTTTGCATTTCTGCAGGATTAGTCATTTCCGAGTCAAATGTCTCAATCACCTTCACCGAATCTCACTGCTGTTCAAATAAAATATTTACTTTTCTGCCATCTTCCATCTCGTAACTAATCTGTTTGTGCTCGATAACTTCACTATAAATTCCACCAAAATCAAAACTCATACTTCAGTCTTTGGCTGCCATGGTAGTGCTAAATTTCCCTCACACTTTAAGGTCATTGGTCGCAGCTGGCGCATGTCGGTCATCTGAAGCATGAGTTCGCTGCATAATATTAGCTGGCTGAGTCCAAGCTGATCGAACTTTAGCAATAGGAGCACTGATGGTGGTCGATACAGTAATTTGCATTTGAGAAAATCAGAAAATAAATTTTTTTCAGTTTTTTTATAGGGATTGGGAAGATGAGATCAAGTGGGAGGCAATATATGCTTAAAAAGCATTATTTCTAGTTCTAATTTTCACTATCATTTTTATTTTACTTCTTAGTTACTTTGCTGATGAGTCAAAATCTACAATAGTAGAAATTTTTTATAAGTTATAAACTTGGAGACAGCTCGATAACTACTGAAAAATCTACAATAGTAGAAATTTTTTATAAGTTATAAACACACCAATTTATACCGCAATCGCAGATATCTACAATAGTAGAAATTTTTTATAAGTTATAAACCCAGTCGTAGCTATTGGGATGTCTGTTTCTATCTACAATAGTAGAAATTTTTTATAAGTTATAAACTTCAGTTTGTTGTCGTCTGTCATCGGCTAGATCTACAATAGTAGAAATTTTTTATAAGTTATAAACTTCAGTTTGTTGTCGTCTGTCATCGGCTAGATCTACAATAGTAGAAATTTTTTATAAGTTATAAACATGCTCAAGGATGCAACCGAACCAACAATCTACAATAGTAGAAATTTTTTATAAGTTATAAACTATCAATCTCCTCTCAGACGGTTTCTTATCTACAATAGTAGAAATTTTTTATAAGTTATAAACAACATTATCAACATAAGCCTAGTGGCTATCTACAATAGTAGAAATTTTTTATAAGTTATAAACTTTTTATAGTACATCTTTGTTTTTGTGTATCTACAATAGTAGAAATTTTTTATAAGTTATAAACTTTGCTGAAACTGCTTTGCAGACAGTATATCTACAATAGTAGAAATTTTTTATAAGTTATAAACAAGATTCATGCAATGTGCAGACACTTGGATCTACAATAGTAGAAATTTTTTATAAGTTATAAACGTGAACAACAGGCAGCTATCTGAATTATCTACAATAGTAGAAATTTTTTATAAGTTATAAACAAATAATAGTTTCAACCTTTCCGCACTTTAAATCTACAATAGTAGAAATTTTTTATAAGTTATAAACGTGATTTATATTTCATTTTCATCGGAGAATCTACAATAGTAGAAATTTTTTATAAGTTATAAACGATCAAACATTAGATACAGTAAGGAAAGATCTACAATAGTAGAAATTTTTTATAAGTTATAAACTCCTAAAATGGCTCAAATAAGCGATTTTCAAATCATACACACTTTGCATGAGAGACTTGAAAATCGCTTAGTACCATTCATCAATAAAATAAAGACGGTAGGTTTGCAATTTTTATTGACGAAGTAAGCCGACTCATAGTCAGCAAAAGTTTATAGTTACAACTCATAACCTAATTTCTCATTATAGTTTTTTTGATTTTAATGAACATTACATGAAGACAATCTCTTCTTCTTCGTGAACGGCGTAGCCATATCTGATTATTTTCTTACTACACCACTCACATACTGGGACTATAAGTATTGAGTCTGTGATTTCAAATCTTTTAGCAAAGTTATTTTCTATTTCTAGAAGTATGATATTAAGGATTCTTTCACTATTTTTTATCTCGTATACTGAAAATTGCAATCTTCTGCCATGTTTTTTGATGAACTTAGAAAACTGTGTTCTGAGTTTTGTATTCGAGATGTCATAAGAGATAAGTAGCATTATTCTTCTTTGAAATTAAAAACAGGAAGCGGATTATTTGGGTTCATTATTGCTCTATAGTAGTCCTTAACATATGAAAAAATTGGAATTTTATATTCCATTAAAGTTTCCAGAAAAAATTTAGTATAAAGATTTCTTTTGTCTCGACTTAAAGTATATTCTCATTTTACAAGTTTAAAGTCTTTCTCGTTTATCTGTCATAAGTTATATAGTTTTCTGATTTTGTGGTCGACGATTGATCTAAATGGCTCTACAAAATCACAAACAAGTGATTTTCTTTCATAAAAGAGTTTATGATAAATACCTTTGTATACATCAAATCCATAAAGATTTAGATTTGCTTCAATAAAATTGTATAAGTAAGTATAGCCAATATCCATCAAAAAATTTGGGATATCTGCACGAGTTCTTGGTAATCTGCGGTATCGTCATATTTCTTTGAAGTAGCCAGAAAAAAATAATTTTGAAATAGATCATTCTATTCCTCTGAGACTGTCATCAGATTCGATAGTTTCTATTTTAGCGATTAATTCTTTTGTTTTACTAATAGTATCTTTGAGTTTGTCGTCTTTATCTCTGATAGATTTAAGCAAAAGAAGCTGATTTGTAGTTTTATTGGTGATAATATGTTTGGCAATCTGGGTTTCCTGATTAAGATCAGCATGATACTGTTTTTGTCTCAGAAGATAATTTCCTTCAAGAGTTCATCAGATTATAAACCTTGGTTTTAGATTATGGCTTATCACATAGACACTAATCTGATGAGCAATAAATTCGTCTATAATTTTGGTCGTAAAAGTAAAATCGCCTATAGCAAAAATACAAAATATCTTATGACAAGAAATTTGATTGATAATTTTGTCGTCCTGTTTTACTAAAAGATTGCCGTTTTTCAGCGATATATCTTTTATATTTTCTGAAGTAAGCACGACAATTTGTTTTTCTATCAAGTCGGGGATTGATAACATGTTTGTGTATAGTAATCACATAATTGATTGTATATACACATCTTACACTTTTCCGGATTTTGTGCAAATTTTGGGTCTGATAGATTAAATTTCCTGTATTTTTCTAATAAATTTTCAAATTCTGCTGTTTCTTGTTCATTGGGAATTGGTATATCATAGGATTTATTATCTACTAGTGAATGTATTTTAATTTCACATACTGGATATCACATTTCTTGTAAACAAAAATACTGAGCATAGACCTGATATCTATAGCCATCATAGATTTTTGAGATCTTTTTCTTTCTTTCAATCAGAAGCTGTTTATCAGCATCGTATAGGTCGATTTTCCCTGCAATGTTATATTTTTCTGAGTAAACAGAAAGAGATTGCAGGATATTCTTCGATGTCGAATATTTTTTTAGATCTATTGCTTCGTGGGCTTGCGTACCTGCTACTTGTGGCGTATCCTTATAGATCTGTTCGTCATATTTCTGGTAAAGTTCGTGAAAATAGATCGACTTTGGACAGAAGATAAAATCATTGAGGTTGGAGATGCGGATGTAGTTTTCCATTTTGTTATGTCATATATTTGATAAATAAAAAATCTATCTGGATAAAGATATAAGATTTTCAAATATCAATATATATAAATCTTTAATGCTGTAATTAGTCAATTTATTATCTATTTCTGAATCTCATTATCGAACTCAATTTGAGAAACCGTAGTATTTTTTTCTCCTTTTACTATTTTATCTATAATGACTTTCCCTTTACGAGCAATGTTATATGCTCAATTTGCATCTCAATTAAATTCATTTCATTGAAATCATCACTGGCTATGAAATTCACATGCAGGACATTGAATGGTATCTATATCAGTACCAGATTTTGCATTACGAATTTTTAATAAAAGATTTATACTATTTATAAGATTTCTACATTGTTTAGAACCAGCATTTTCCAACCGTATTTTATAATCAAGAAATTTTGCTGTAAAAACAGAATTAAAATCAGTCGTTATATCGTATTCTTTTGTGTTTTTACTTGCTCTATCATATTGTAATCTGGTTTGTCATTTTGTAGTAAGTATTCGATCTGTTTTATTAAGAACTGATCAAGTTATTTTTCACTTTTTATTTCATCACTCAGCAGTATATGTTATACTAAAATAATTGTTTTCTCTGACAATATTTAATTTCTCAAGTTCTATTTTTGCTTGTTTCTCATTTTCATATTTAAAATATATATTTTTTCTCCAACCACAACAAGGACAAGTTGTTGAAGTATATCATGCAGGCGTATAAAAAACAACTCATGTTTGAAATGATAAATCCTGAAATTGTGCTACAAGTGGAGTCAATTGATATGCTTTCATAGTACCTCAACTTTCTGTATCTCATCTGTTCTTGAAAACCAGATGATTAAGTTTCTTTGCCAATGCTAACTCAAATTGTTGATAAATACTTTTTTCTACCTTTTGTCTTCACCTTTTGAATCATCCATTAAGGTCTTCCAATACAATAATTGCATTATGTTCGATAATCATTTTACTAATTTCATTAATTACTTGAGAAATATATCATTTTTTAAGATCTTTGATTTGTTCTTGTTGTTCCCAATTTGCTTGTGCTTCATCTCTCTTTTTTTCTCTGTCATCTAATTTCTTATGATAATCTACTATTTTAATTTTATTAGTAATAGTATTTCGACTTCCTGTTTTAATAATGGTTCAATCTTGTCTAATCAGCGAATAATACAAAAGATGTTTTTCTCAGCGATCAATTCCGAGTATCGTGAAATTATTTGATTGAGATTGAATAAGAGATTTAATCATATCATTCACTCTTCATTCTTGGTTACGGCAAAAGTTAAGAACTATTGGTATATGGATCATAAGCTTATTTTTTGTATATCTTCTTTTATCAATTATTTCTATATTATATTTGGGTGAATATGATCTTATTTTCTCAACTATTTTTCAATTTGATTCTCTCCAAAATATAGATCATCCACCACTTAACATAAAAAGATTATTATCGCGCTCCTCAAAAAGTGCTTCAAAGTACTGAGTATGTAAGTTTTTGTTTTTTCATTTGGAAAATTGGTTATAATCTTTATTATAAATTTCAAAGAGATATAGCCTTTCTGATTCGCATAATGCTTTGACCTGATCGAAATTAACTTTTTCCTTCTTTATTGCATAACATGAAAATTCTACATCACTATAGAATTCTGCAAGATTTTCGTATTGATCACTTTCTTTTCGTTTAAAGATATAATGTTTAAATGATTTGTGTTTACTTAATCATAGTTTAAAATAATCTATTAATCTTCTTAGATAAGATTTATGTTTTCAGGGGTTCTTCTTATCTGGCTTGTATAATTCATTGTCATAAAGATATAGAATATCATTTACAGGCAATCAGTATTCCCTTACCATTGGCGCAAATGTATCTCATTTTGAACGAATGAATAACCTTGGTACATTTTTGAAATCTGGTTTTTGATAATCATAAATGATTTTTGTTATACTGTTCATTGGGTTTATTCATTCATATAGTTTGTTTTTTTCCTCCATATTTAATCATGACCCTTTTATAAGTCAGAGAAAATATTTTTTTCAATCATGAAATATTAGTCAACCAAAAGCATCATAATTCTGGTCCCAGCCTCACAGTAGATAAGGACAATCGAAATTTACTTTAATTTTATCTTTGTTGCTATATGGTTTTTTAGTCAGACAATTTCTTACTTTATCATAAATCGTATGAATTGGGTCACTATTTTCATCGAAAACTATAGCATCAAGTCCATTTTCTCAATCGTAGAAGAAACTTTCTTTTATTTCCGGTGTAAGATGTGTTTTTTTGTGCATGAGAACAAATCAACCCAACAACCTCCAAAGAGAAAGTGAATTATCAAGAACATGTTTTTGATTTTCTTTGCTTTGTGAGATTTGATAATTTTTTCTTGAATGTAAGTATTTTTCAATCAATGATGATATTTCTTTACCTATAAGATGAAAAAATATATTTGACCAACTTCAGTTCATTAAACTTTGAGATTTTCCCTCTCAAAAAACTGATTTTATATCATCTCATGCTAATTGTTTGGCATCAAGAAAAGATTTTATCTCTCCAAGAGAAATAAAAGGAAATTTATTTTTTTCTGCCTTTAATACAGGTTCTTCTCAATTTTTTGATTGGTTATAGCCCAACTCACGCAAACTATTTCGACCAGATAGACCTATTGATCACCATTGTTCTGTCGTTTTAATAGAAATATATATTCAATTTAAATCATATACACTATTCTCTTCCAAGACAGTCTGTAAAATGTTATTTATAAAAGGATTAATTTTTTGGTCTATGCGATCTAAGACTGATTTTACAATCAATTCTAATTCTTCTGGATTTTCTATTTGTTTTGGTAATCGAGATATCTGTTTTCTTGGTGCAAGAGGTAGTTTGTATAATAAAGGTATAAGGCTGAATTTCACTCCTGTTTTTTGCTTATATAAATTAATGGAAAGATTTATATGACCAACAATTTCGTTGAAGAGATCAATTCCAGACTGTGAGAGATAATGACAATAAGAATTTAGGTAAAAAATACTTAAATATTCAGTTATTTTTTTTTCTGTCTCTTCTTGTTTCTCATTTCTTTCTTTTACTACAAAATCAGGTGTTTTTTTAATGATTTCTTCTATAATTTGTTTTGCTTTAAAAAAACGAGGAAGATTCTCATCAATAAGACGAAAAGCTATTTGACCTGCTTTATCTTCAGCTTTATAAAGATTACCTCTATTTTGTACATAGGTTTTAAAATAACCAAAAAATTTATCAAACTTCTTTATTTTTTCTTTTTCTTCAATACTTGCCTCAGAAATAAGTCACTCAATAATTTTATTACTTAATAAATCTTTTACTGAAACAAATGCTGCTGAAATAAAAGATCTAAGACTTTTTAATTCATTTTTAATATCTTCTTTTTTCAATCGTTTTTGTTCTGTTTGATCCAAAATTGGTAACATTTTTATTGTTTCTAATGATTTTTGTATATAATTTCGATGAATTTTATCCATTTTTTCTTTCATGAATTGATAATTTTCTGCTTTTTCTTCATCATTTTTGAAAAAATCTTTTGATTCAATTAATTCCCTCGTGTTCCCTACTGGCTTGAGTTCAAATCTCAATGTTTTATTAAGACTATAGAGATTTGTCATATTTTCAAACAACTTGCTCATATTTTTTTATTTATCAGATAAATAAATCTTATACTCAGTCTATTATTTTTCGATTTTGAAACAAGATCAAAGATTATTTTCGTAATCAAAAAAAAATGTGAACTCATCACATCCTTTTTATTTCATTTATATAATTTTTTTCAGATCAAAATTTATTACGCTTGGCATCATACCATAAATTTCATCCATCCAATCTATTTCTGATGGAACATTATCTAATAGATAGATCGGTTTACCGTAATAAGTAGCCAATCACATTTCAAGCATTGTATTAACTCCTATATATCAAGGGATTCATTTTTTTTCATAATTTGCCACCAAGATACAATCACTGTCTTCTATTATTCTAAAGTGATCTAAAATGGCTATATTTTTCTTTTTCCATAACCAAGTAAGATCTTCTCATGGTTTTGCTTCTGTTGCAAGATAGTCTCTTATAGATATATTTCAATCTGTCATTCCTAATTTTAATTCTGGTATATGAGTATTATGACCCATAGAATCTAATTGGCTTTTCAATTCTTCAAATTCTTTGTGAAAAACCATACTTCAGCATACAGCAATTTTCATATGATTAATTCTGAGAAAGGTAAAGAATCTTCAATTTGATAGACTTATTTATTCTTTGATAACTATTTGAATTACTTACAAACTGAACTAAGTGGGGAGGCTGACGGGACTTGAACCCGCGGCCAATGGAACCACAACCCATTGCTCTACCAGCTGAGCTACAACCTCCATGTTTTCTTGAACGATACTGTCTTATACTTATTCTTCATTCTTATTCAACTCCTCAAAATCTTCAAGATTATTTAAGCAAAATGTTGGGTGTTGAACTCGATAGTTAATATGTCAGTTTCTTTTTATCATCCTCTCTAGGATAATAGCCTCTTTTTTTGTTTCTTTTGTAAAATAGCCTAGAAGACTGATGTTCGATATTCTTTTAGTTGTTGGAGTTCATCATGCCAAGTGTTGTCCTAGTCTAAGATCAATATCATGAGTGTATCATATATAATGGGCAACTTTTCAAGATCTAAGACCTTTCAGTATATAGACATAGTACATCTTTTGATGTAGACAAGCTTAAAATTGAACATTTACAGACCTTGGAACCACCCCGCAGGACTGCGTGGACTCTACCAGCTGAGCTACAACCTCCATGTTTTTTCGATAACCAGAATGAAAATTTTATGATGTGGATGGTGAGTTTATAGTGATTTTTAGTTTTTATTCAACTCGAAATCGGTGTCGGTGGCAGGATTTTGGATTTTAAAGAGGATTCTGGATTTGAGCATAGGAAGACGATTGTATCGTGGTGGGGTGGTCGTGATAAAGACATCTCAGACAGTCGGATAAGTCAGCATAATAGATTTTGCCTCTTCTTCAGAAACTCAGACGAGTTTGTCTCTCATCTCTTCCTTGATACCATTGATGTCTTTGTCAAAATTATATCACCAAATAGTGCTGATTCTCGTGGGTATAATAAAAGAATTATTGGTGTCGGTCTTGTCATAGAGAATGAGACTTTTTTTGTCGACAGTAATGAGCTGGAGGTTCTCATTTGGTCTTTGCTCGAGATATTTTTTTACTCACTCACCAATATCCTGTCGCTGGACAAATCTGATCAAGATTTTTGCACTGATTTCTCATTCCACGAGGGCTGTTTTTTCTCAGGGCTGGTTTTTTACTTTCGTATCAACGATCTCCACAGTCATCAAATCATTAAATCTCAAAAGATACGCGTCTTCAAGATTAAAATACTTGGTCGCAATCACTTTTTTGTTATTCTGAACATGGTCTACTAACTTTTTCTTGATTGCTGAGATGTCGCCTGTCGTAATTACGCTCTGAATAGCTGTCTGTCAGCCTGTAAAATTATTTATCACCACTGCATAAACATTTTTCTGAATCATAGAAGCTGGTAAATTTTTCGCATAGAGTCTTTTATCTTTTGGCAAATTTCATCTCTGACCAATCACTTCATTTTTAGCATCAAGCTCCAAAGCTGTGACTTGCACTGCTACTTCTCCAAATTTCTCGTTATTTTTAGCAGGAACATTGACCCACTCTGCAGTCTGAAAAAGTAATCCTTCATCTGTAATAAATTTGGTATTTTTTAGCAGAGATAAACTTTTATTTTGGGTATTGATAATTTTTATTCGCCCTTGAGATGGTTTTTGAAAATATTTCACATTCTGGACATTGGTCGTCATCGTATAATTATACTGAATATAGCCAGTTTGATAAGGGATTCAGATAAAGATTACCTCTTTTTCATTGATGGGTTTATCTTTTGGGTAGTAACGGAAATTGTAGACGATATCCTCAAGATTGTAAGCTGGCTTGATAGTGACTGTGGCGCTTGGCAAAATGATGCTATACAGACCATAGAGAATTCCCAATACGACACACAACTCGAAACCAAAAATAATATAAAACGAGTAGTTTCTCTTGGCAAAAATATAGAGGTGAAACTCTTTTGCATTGAAGAAAAAAAGATAGGCAAGTCTCATAAACTCAGCAAATTTATGAGGAGCTTCGTAGTGAATCTGAAGACCAACCTCTTCAAGATAGATCTTTGCTTTTGCTGATTTTACAACAAAAGTGGCATTTATATTTTTTTCTTCGAGAGTCGCCTTTACTTGTTTTCATCGCCAAATATTAGAAAAAAATTGGTTCTCTTCGTCGATAAATAAAGAAACTTTTTTATTTTTGGGGATTTTTTCAAGTGTCTTGAAAATTTTGTATAAACTGTCTTCTCTGAGGAAAAATAATTTCATACCGTGAATTTTTAGTCGTTTACTAAACTAACTTTCATGATTTTTTGACATAATTTTGATGTGCATCAGCAGACAAAAAAGAGCAACCGCCAGAGTAGTATAATTTTTTATATCGAGTGTAAATCCTCCAAATCCTATTACAAAATGTCTTGGATATTGCTGATATAGTAAAATAATATTGAACGCAAAAAGCAATAATACAAATCATAAATATCAATATCCTGCTCTTTTTTTGACAAATTTCATAATCTGGATCACGATAAAACACACTACTGAAACCAGTGAAAGAAATAGTCATAACGGCATTAGACTTACTCAGTATTTTGCTCGTTTACTTTCTTGATGAAGAGCTGTAAGTCCAAACCATCTATCTGTCACTGTTCCTATGAAATTATCTCCTAGAAGCAAGAAAAAACCCGCTGGAACAAGAGCTATTGAAGCTGCGAAAAAAAGCGTATCTATCCATCTGACTCTCTCCTGTCTGGATTTTATATTTCTAAGAAAAAGCCAAAATGATGTGAAAAGCCCGAGCAAAATCCCCACGAAGTGAAACTTATAACCGTAAGGCGACACTATCATAATAATTTCCTGGAGATTTTTTGGAAAAAATGATCCTATATCACTGATGAAATATGAGTATGATCCCAAAAAATAAGTGATAATAATAAGAGTCGGTACCTGATAAAAAAACTTGAGAAAATCTAAACCGTATTTTTTACTGTAATAGTAAATACTAAAAAGAAAAAATCCAAATCCGATAAGAATCGCTAGTCAAGTCATATATAATTTGATACCAAAGATATTGATAAACGGATACATAAACTTTTTTCCTGAATAAATTAAAAATTTTTCGTCTGGTTACTACTGAAAAAATATTTTTATCTCAAGTAATCAATAACTTTCGTCTCTCTGATAGCAACAACTCTAATAATACCTGGATAATCAAGCTGGTCCTCTACTCTGACTGCTACTTCCTTGATGAGCTTTTCGACTCAGAGGTCGTCTACTTCACTAGGATTTACGAAGATCATAATCTCACGACCTGCTTGCATAATATGCACCTTATCCACTCATGGTACACCACTGATGAGCTTCTCTAGCTCTGACATTTTTTCTACGAAGATTGCTTTGGTATTGAATCTAGCTCATGGTCTACCAGCAGAAAGTGCATCCGCTGCCGTGACTATCCATCAAATTGGATGAGTGATAGGCACATCGTAGTGGTGAGCTTCAGCTGTATTGACGATCACATCATCAAATCAGTATTTTCTGAGAACTTCAGCACCAATCTTCGTATGAGACTGACCATTGGCTGCCACTACTTTCCCGATATCGTGAAGAAGCCCTGCTCTCTTAGCAAGCAACCCATCTAGCCCCATTTCTACAGCTAATGATTCTGCAATTCTCGCTACTTCGATCGAGTGAATCCATAGATTTTGACCATAGCTGTATCTCAGATGAAACTGTCAAATCATTCTCATTACATCTGGTTTCATCATTGGCAAATTGAGCATCTGCAAAGCTTCTTTCCCTTTTTCAATGAGAAGGTCTTCGATACTATTTAGAACTTCTGTATATGTTTTTTCGATGTAAACTGGATTTATTCTACCATCTTTTACGAGTCTTTTGAGAGTCTCAGTAGCGATATATCTTTTTTCTGGATCGTATGAAGAAAGTTTCACGATGAGTGGCGTATCATCAATCAAAACTTCTACACCACTAATTTTTTCGAAGTATGATACATTTCTTCCTTCTCTTCCAATGAGTTTCCCTTTGACATCTTCTGAAGGAATATCAACACTTGAAACAGTATATTCGCTGACAGAATTCATAGCAATTCTTGGAAGAATTTTGGTCAACAAATGAACAGATTCTTTTTCTGCTTCTTCTTGTTTGATTGTTTTAAACTTTTCTACAAATGCCAAAATATCTTTTTTCTGCTCTTGTTCTACTATCGAAAGCAATTCCTGCTTCGCATCTTCGTAACTAAGCTTGGCAATCTGAGAAAGTTTTTCTCTCTGCTCTTGTGAAAGAGCATCTAGTTCTTGAGATTTTTTAGCTATATTTTCTTTTTCTTTTTCCAGACTATCATATTTTTGATCGATTTTTTCTTCTTTCTGGATCAATCTCTCTTCTACTTGATCAATTTTTTCATATCTTTTATCAATGTCTTTTTGGGCGTTTTCTATTATCCCTTTTGCCTTCTCTTCTGATTCTTTTAAATTCTTCTCAGCTTTTTCTAGGATCTCCTCAGCAATATGTTCAGCTTTTCCTATTTTTTTCTTATAAGCTGAAAGCTGTTCTCTTCGGACTCTTTGATAAACTAGATACCCTGAAGTTCCTCAAACTCCAAGCAAGGCCAGATAGGTTAATACAGTTAAAAAACTCATGTATTTGATATTTTTTATAATACTAAAAATAGTAGGCACAGGACTTTGCTAGAATACTTTTTTTCATCAAAAATGCAACCGAGCATTTCTTATTTCACTATTCCCTTGACTTTCTTTTTTTTACCATTATCATATCTCCTCAAAAAAAATAAAAAAAAGATGAAAGTAAAAATCTTACTTTTTGCCCTTGTATTTGGGCTACTTGGGTGCATAGATTCAGACCCCAAAATCACAAAGAAACCTGAGTTTGTTGTAGAACAGAAACCCGTTGAGGAGCTACAAAAAGAAATTGATGCACTCGCATCAATAATTATATTAGAGTTTAATGATATCCAACTCGAATATAGTTTTAGTGAAGCCCTTTACTGGAATAAACCAGTAAAAGATGAATTACAATTCCCTGTAGCTAACATTATCATTCTTTATATGCCGAATAGATCGGTGGAGGTGATAAAAAAGCCAGAAGGAATTATTTTTAAGTGTGACAGTCTCACGCTTAGCAGCAAAAATTTCCGAGTTCTCTTTTATAAAACAGACTCGGACTATGAAAATTTTTTGGCTAGTTTTTCAAGTGGTTCTCAAAGAGCTGCCGTAGAAAACAGTCTAAGAGATAGCAGAATAAAGAATCTTATTTCTTTGGAAAAGGCTCTTTATAATGCTACTGTGTCCAAAAAAATTTCTGTTCTGTATGAGAATCAAATAAAATCTGCTATCGAAAAACATTTTTTGGATATAGCAAAAAAACATAAACTACCTGTAAAGCAGTTTATGTGGTAAAAAGCAAGAGAGGCATATCAGCCTCTCTTTTTTGTTTTCCTGAACAATAGTCAGAATAAGTTTTTTTAGTAGTCTATACCTCGAACATTGGTGTCGTACATTTCAAAGAACTGAGCTTTGATAGGCTGAGAAGAGCCGAGATGAGTTTTCATCAGTTCAAAAGTGATTGTACAGCCAGCACCTGCTGGGAGATTTTCGTAGTAGAGGAAAAGACGATCAAATCTCATTTCAGAGTGAGATGGCGAACAGTTATACCAGCTGGTGACGCTTCCCATTGATTTGAATGCTATGCCATTTTCAATCTGTTCAGGTCTGGAGTAGCCATAGCCGTCGTTTACGTAGTTGTTATTTTGCTGAGACACAGAACTCGCCTGTCAAAGAGCTGGATTGATGATCGTCGTATTGGCTGGGATATTGAATGACACAGCTACTTGGTTTGATCACTTTTTCGTCCTAAACGAACCAGTTACCTTCATTTTTTCTCCGATCTCAAGAGCTGAGATTTTTTTGTCATTCACATCAAACGAAAGCTGAGACATCTCGTGAAGTTCGTCGCTGAGGACTGATTTATCTTTTGGTACAAAATTTACATCAATATCCAAAAGAAGCTTATCTGATGCTGAAAAATCGATAGCAAGATCTGAAATATTTTTTGCTGTAAAGTTCATAGTTTTACTCACGATATCCTGAGTCAATTTGCCTGCTATTTTTTGTCATCAGATCGTTCCATCAAATGTATAGTCTGCTTTTTTATTTCGAGAGTTCATAAAATCTGCCATAGCCAAAATAATCTGGATATTTTCCTGAGTTGATCGACTTCGATACCCATACTCATTGACTGATTTATGAAACTCGAGAATATAAGGAGTCGCCTCATCTATCGTTCCATTTTTTACTAATGATCTCACAAAAATAGCTTTGAGAATACTGAGATTATTATACGGTCCGTATCCAGATGGCTGAGTAAAATTATTTTTGAAGTAAGTGATCAATTCTTTTTTGAGGTCGTCATCTTTTTGCCCATTGTAAACAAAAATCGCATAAGCATAGAGTTTATTGACCATATTTTTTGAGTCTTGAGCGATGATTTCTTTCACTCTATTCAGATCAACTGGCAGTCCATTCATCGCTTTCACCATCGAAACATAGAGCGTCAATCGACTAGAATTAGGAGGTGTAGAGCTTAGTGCTGAACCTAATCTATCAAATACTTTTTGGTCTACTGTATATCAAAGTTTTTTTACTGATGACAAAACCTGATACACATAAACTGAAAGTTCATAGTTCGGTACTTCTCCAGCATATCATCGATAACCGAAAAGTCCTGATGGTTGCTGTTTGCTGTAAATACCGAGAAGAACTTCCTGGACGAGATCTTTGAGTGAAAATCGACGAGTGACTACTTCACCTACTGAATCTTCATATCTTTGGAGATAGACTTGGTCACTGTTGATGAGATCTTTGGAGATAAATCATCTCTGAGCGAGTGATTTAGCTATCAAAAGTGGATACAATCAGCTCAGCTTTTGCTCCACACAACCATAAGGATATCTCATCAAATATCTGATTGCATTTTCTACTGTCGAGATAGGTAGATTTGAAACTGTGACTTTGATGTTTGCTACTACTGATTCACCAGACAATAGAATTCTGTCTTTGAGTTTTGCAGAATAAAAATTTTTATAAGTAGCAGCAGTAGATCATTCTTTTCTGATTGGAATTTGCATTTCTACCGCATCGGCTCCAGGAGCTTCGAGAGTAATTTTAAGCGTTTCATTTTTGATAAGCTCCGACTGATCGAGTCAGTTCGTATCGAGCTGAAACATAAAATTACCGTTATTTTTCGTGATAATGAGTGGAACTTTTGTCGTACCGATACTCATAAATCCTTTTGGTTCAATGTTTGTGATTGATTTCTCAGAGATGATCGCGACTGGCACAGAAATCGAATCTCCCATAGCAATAAATCTTGGCAGATTTGGCAGCAGAATAACATCTTTACCGACCTTGAAAAATGATCTGCTCGTTCCCATCTCTCCATTTTTGGTGACTCAAATCAGCTCGATCATTCGTGTCGTCAGATTGTCTGGAAGCTGAGTAGTAAACTCAAGTTCTCCCTTTTCGTTTGTGATTTCTCCACCTCTTCGGTATGCGACATCAAAAAAGTTTTTTCTCGGGTTGGCTAAATTGATAGGTCCTGAAGGATTACCTCCTCCACCTCATCACTTCGTACCGTCGGCAGTAAAAACTCTGAGAGCTTTGTAAAGAACTTTGTAATTTGCTACGATTCTAAAACCTGGATTTGTGAACATGTAAAAACTTTCGAGAGGCCTCTTGATCTCGTCGTAGAGGTCTATAAGCGCTTTGTCAACGATACCAATACTCATTCTGGTTTTTACTGGCTGGCCAAGATAGTTGGTCGCTTTGATCGAAACTTTTATTTTTTGTCTAGGCTCGTAGCGATCGAGCTGTTTGCCATCTTCTGTCGTTACTTTGACGGCATAGTTTATTTTCATCATCTCTGGAGCAAGTTTTATATTTGTGTATCAGATGAAAAATCTTGGCTCTTTACGATTGAGCGAGATATCTTTGTTGATAGATTCTCCAACGATTTGGACCACTGAGATGTGAGCATTTGGATACCATTTTTTACTGATTGGGACTTGGATTGGCGAACCATCGAGAATTTTTTCCTCAGACCAAAGCACTTCCCCTTCTTTTTCGACTGCGACCAAAACTGTCGCTCCCTTGATGTACGGCTCGATATTTATTTCTGCTTTCTCTCCGTCTTGGTAGTTTTTGTCACGAGCATAGACTGAAAGTGCAAAATTATTTGACATCTCTCCGTAGAAACGAGGTGAAATACCGTCTGTCGCATAGAGATTGACTTGGTGATTGACTTCAAATTTTTCTTTGTAGATGAATCTGATGAAATAGCTTCACACTTTTTCAGCATCAAAGACGAGATTAAATGAACCATCTGATGCTAGTTTTATAGATTTTTCTTGAACTTTTTGAAATTTAGCTCCATCAGCAAAATATCGCTCTCCATCTGGTCAAAGCTCTGACTGAACTGAATAATCTTTGTAATAAATCAAGGCTTTGATCTCTCCTCCGTCTCTATTTGGCTGATAATTTTTTAGCTCACTAGCATCATCTGATTTAAATTTCAGCGTATTTCCTTTCACTGTAATTTTTTTATCTGCTGCATCTTTCCAGTTGTAATCGTATCATTTCACTCAAACCAGATAGTCTGGATATATCGTTTCTACAATATTTTTTGATAGAACTTCCTTGGTCTGGTCGTCAGTAATCGTAGCATCGATCGATAATGATGCTGGCATATTTGTCTGAATTTTTTCCAAATCTATATCAAAACTTTTTTTCTGATAATCTGGCAAACTCAAAGAACCTCATGAGTTGGTAGCTGCTCACCAAATTTTGGCATAGTAGATCGGCTCGTCACATCGCACTTTTCCACAAGACTCCCAGTCTCGGTAGCCGTAGTTAGTCGCCAGAAGTGAATACTGAAGCTGAGCATTATATTTTTTGAGATTACCACCAAAATAGTAGTATGGCTCGATTCTCAGATAACGCTTTTTTTCTTCAGTTTCTATAAACTGACTTTTTACTGCAAAAGAGTTTTTCTTGAACTCATCGACTCTAAAATAAGTGCTATAGTAAGTAGATTGCTGATTTTTTGAAGCTGGATCGGTGTAGGAGTATGAGATAGTGTAGCCTCATAAATTACTGGTCTTTGGTAGTTTAAATGTTGCTTTGAAGCCACCAAACTCGTCAACTTTAGCCAAGCTCGTACTGTAAACTTGTTGTCACTGAGCGTCATTGGCTGTGATCTCGATAGCTCCAGTCACTAATGTCCCTTGGCGAGACTGCCTTCTGAGCCATCATGATACAAAAACATCATCTCCTGGTTTGTACAAAGCTCTGTCGGTATAAGCATACAATCTCAAACCATACGGGCTTTCCCAAGATCTTCCTGCACCAATCTGCCAGCTATCAATAGCAAAAGAGTTATTATAAGAAGCTCACTGCTGATAATTTTCTAAACTAGCATCTGGATTATATTCAAAATAGAGATCCTGGAGCATCATAAAAGCTTCATCATCTACCGTCTTTGCTAGCAAAAACCCATCGATAAATTGATCTGTCACTGGAACAGAAAAAATGCTAGCTCCCTGAGCTCCTGTCTGAGAGATAGAGATCCATTTTTTGCTAACAGGATCAAAATAATTGAGAACCAGAATAATATCTTTGAAAGGTTTTCCATTAACGAGATCGTGAGACCAGACAAATAATTTTCCCTGAGCATATTTTCCCATCAGACCGATATTGGTGCGCTGAAAAAATTTCCCCTGAGATTTCTCGAGCGAACTATCAACTCCGACCCGGAAAAGTGACGGCACTTTATTTCCAAAAATTTTATTTACTGGATAATCCAAAACTTTATTTGATCGTCGCTGAAAATTTGGAAATGTGATCTGCTGAGATTTTTGAGGTTCACAGTTCATAAAACTGAACAAAATATCTCTTTGAGAACCTATCGTATTTTTTCTCAGATTCGCTTCTATCTTTTTCGGATCCTGAAGCAGGCTACAAGTACGATAGTCGATGTCTATCTGTTTGATATTTTTATATGCTATCTGGATTTTATCTCCTAGGTAGCCGTTTTTTGGCAAGACATTGACTGTGTTTCCAGCTACTGTCGCGAAAAAATGTTCGTCTGGAAGATCGTGCTTTGGAATACTTATTTTCGTGGATAGTTTTTCTCCAAAAATACTCTGAATATTTTTGAGCTCAAATGTGTGATTTTTTTCTGGATCGAGATAGTAGTAAAACATAAGACAGAAGTCATTATTTTCACTATCAGAATAGTCTTCGTTGGTTTGTGAAAAGACCAGTGAATAAGCACCAGAAGAAAAACTTTGAGCAAATGAATTTCTTACTGATTTTTGATCGAGTGGCTGATTGAAACACAGATGAAAATTATTGACTGAGACAGTTTTTTTGACTTGTCTGTAGTTACCATCTGAGTAGTCGCCTACCAGCTTATCGATTTTAGTGATATTTTTTTCGAGCGTCTGGACAAAGGGAGAAAAAGTTCCAAATTTTACCATAAAATCTTGTGTTTTGTCTTGGAGTTTGATAACAAATTTTCCTTTTGGTGGAAGATTTTTGAAAGAAATGAGGAGATTGTTACCAGAAAAAGAAACTTTATAAAAATTTGGAGCAAGTTGATTTCCCAAAAAATCGTTGATTGAAACTTTTGGAGTGGCTGATGATCTGGCATAGCCAACGAAAGAGATCACTCATGATGGCCCGATCAGGTTGAGATTGTGAGTGTTTGAGACTTTGGTTTCTCTTCAGAAAATAGTCGTAGCTCTATTTGAACCGTACGAAAACGATGTCTGTCCCTCCTGATCTATGCGTTTCTGGACGACATTTTGGTCTGAGTGAGCTTCTGAATTTGAGAAATCGATCGTCTGAGCTGCTGGATTTTGAATTGATGCTCTCGAAAAATCTTGTTGAACTCAGCTCTCTTGGTGACTAAAAATGACTTGATAATATCTTGGTGAAACTGAAATAAAATTTTTTGGAATCCAAAGCAAACTTCCTGATGCCATCATACCGGCGTTTTTTAGCCATATATCTTTTCAAAGTCTTATCACAATACCCTGCTCATCGTTTGGTGTATCAAAAACGATCTGATCCCCAGAGTTTTGGTACTTTCCTGCTCGTATTTCTCCCTTAAAATCTTTTTGCTGAAAAATTATTTTTTCTGGATAATCCTGCTGATTCAAAGTCAATTTGTGCAACTGAAAATTCTGGTCTTTGAGCTGAGAACCGTATTTTTGAAACAATCGATCTGAAGCTATAATTTCTTTATTACCATTACAGTAAAGTGCTTCTGGAGCTCGATTACATTCTGAGTACTGATAGCCTAAAGTTCCATTGACATAAGAAAGCTGAGGTATTCAAGCTGGAGCTTCCTGAGCTTGGTCGCCAAATCATAAAGTGACAGAGTTGATCTGCTCGTCGGCTAGAAGCTGAGGTGTTAGCTGATTTTTTGTCTCTGATGAAACTGGCTTGTCTGATAAAATGTACGGCTGGACAAAAAAAACATACCCTCCTCAGACAAGGATAAATCAAAGAATAATACCCAAAAAATTTTTCCAATTTTTTTTCATTTTTTCATCGAAAAATAAATTAGTGGCAGTGTAGTGAAATTAGTGGTGAGTACAAGGATAAATATTGAAAAAATTTTTACTATTTTTAACAATATTAAAACCCTCACCGGGTGGCATACCTGCTTGCCGTAGGCAGGCTTTTTTGTCATTACATATTTTCTTCAAAAATCTTTCGCTGATTTTGTCCTCGCCGGACCGGCATTACTTTTTTTCTACCAGGTAAATCCCGTTACGATTCAATCTAAAAATCTTCACGGGATCACAAACAATTTGAAAGTGAAAAAACTCAAAAACCCCTCGTCGTCACCAATCTAGCTCTTTTTTCTTTGGCTTGTTTTCATTGTTTTTTCTAGAAGCTCGCCTCATCATCAAAGAATCGGCTCTGTTCTGTTTGACTACATCACTCTTCTGGTCGCTTCGGTCTCCCACAGGGATTCGTTCGACTATCAAATTTTGAAAAAATTTGAGTCTACACATCAAGCTGTGGTTCCGACATCCGACAAGCGAACTCCAGCGAAGCTCTACTTTATCAGTTTTTCAGTGAAATTAGTTTTTGAAAATGGAGATTATAGAGAGAATTTCTTATCCTTCTAATGTAAATAAAACTAGTAGATAGACTTGCTTTGACAGTGTTTTCCAGAGATCTTTTGTGAAAATTTTTTCTCTTTTTCTAGAGAATTATTTTAGCAGTTGTTTAGCAGAATTTAATTTTTTAGAAAAAATTATTGTAAAAAAAAAAGTAATCAGTATGGTGAGTTTTAATTATTTTCGTTATTTTTTTGAGATGAGTAGCCAAAAATATGTATTACAGACCTGAAAAGATAATCCTATCCTCAGATCTGTCGCGAAGCCCATAGAGAAAGTGTCTAAAGATATCAAGACTATTTGACTTGATTTGCTTGATCTGATGCGAGATTTTGATGGAGTGGGACTTGCCGCGCCGCAAGTTGGTTTGAATATCAGACTGATCGCAACGACTCAGTGGAAAAAGAAAGGAAAACAGCTTGATTTGCTCGGAGAACAGATCATGATCAATCCGACTATCATCGCGAAATCTGAGAAAATGATCATTGAAGAGGAGGCTTGTCTTTCGCTGCCTGGTATTACAGGACAAGTTTTGAGACACGAAGAGATCAAAGTTTCTTACCTTGATATCTCTGGAAAACAGCAGACCAAGAAATTTAAATGATTTGATTCTGTGATCATACAGCACGAGGTCGATCATCTTGATGGAATTTTGTTTATTGATAAAATGCTTTAATTTAAGCAGAATAAAATTTTTTTGATGTTTGAAAAAATTAGCAAAGAAATTCGTGCTCATGTTGATCCTGAGAAACAGGCTTTTTTTCCTCGTTTTTTTAAGACTGGAAAGGGAGAATATGGAGAGGGAGATATTTTTTTGGGAGTGACTGTTCCGCAGATGAGAACTGTAGCGAAGCAGTTTTTAGAAGCTGATTTTTCTACACTACAGAAGCTTTTGGCTAGTAAGTTTCACGAAGATAGACTGGTTGGATTATTTATTTTGGTCTATCAGTACCAAAAAAAGTGAGCTGATAAGAAAAAAATTATCGATTTTTATCTGGCAAATTTGAAAGCGGTAAATAACTGGGATCTGGTCGACGCCACCGCTCCCGCTCTTCTTGGAGATTATTTGATTGAGTGAAATCACGAGATGCTTTTTGAATTTGCTCGTAGTGATAATCTCTGGAAGAAAAGAATTTCTATCATATCGACGCTGGGATTTATCAGAAAATGACTTTTAAAACCTAGTTTACTACTAGCGGAGGTTCTCATAAACGATTCTCATGACCTGATTCACAAGGCTGTCTGATGGGTGCTGAGAGAGGTCGGTAAAAAAGATACTGAATTACTAAGAAAATTTCTCACCAAACGAGCTAGCACGATGCCTAGAACTGCTCTGAGATATAGTCTGGAACACTTTGATAAGCAGGAAAGAAAAATTTTCATGAGCATTTAAAAAGACAAATCAGACTCAAGCTAATCATATTTCGGTGCTACAGTTGGTTCATAGTCCACAATATACTGTGGCAGCTAAGAGATCTCTCGCATCTGGTAGAATTGGGACTTCTCAGCAAGCTATTATTCTATATTTAATAATTTAACAGCCTTATTTATAATATTAAGTACATCTTCATCTGTTTTATATGGGTATTTTTCGCGATCGCTTAAAAATGGAGAATACAACTGTAATATTGAATCTACCTCATCAAATATAAGACTCTCATTTTTATCTAGTGTTTTGTTATCAGTTTCTCTATATAAAACAGTAAAATCATCACAAAAATTCATAATTTTGGAGTATCTATTATCTAGAAACATTTTAATAGAAGCGTATAAGAAATATTTATTGTTTCTGTATAGGTCAATAGGTACGATATTAGTTATTTGCATACTAGTATTTTCAAATATAAAATTATAATTTTGGTAAAGGTCATAAAGCTTTCTGAGTATAGTGAAAATGTTGAATTATATTAAGTGATTCATCATAAATTACTTTAATATTATATTTGACTCAATTTTTGATTATGATACTATAGAAAGCAGACGATAATGTTCATTGAGGATCTGGTTGTCTTATTCAATTATTTATAACTCATTTTAAAACCTCAATAGGGACATATCTATCTGGATTGGATAAATATTTCAGAACTGTTTGTGAAACATTCAGTTGATTACCAATCAATGATGACGATCTCACACTTCAAGCCATTCCCATAACCAAATTCATAGATTCCTCTTGCATTTGTTGGAAAGCTAAGAAGTTTTCACAGTTAGGGGTTGTTTGGTTTGAATTACAAAGAGAATCTAGAGAATTTTGTAGATTCATTGATAATGCAGTTGCTTGGTTTGCATAATCTATCAAGCTTATGTTTCATTGATTGTATTGGTTTTACAGATTATTAATTTGGTGTTGTATATCAGACACTATTTGAGATACTTCATCTAATCAGTTTAAATTAGCTATTTGGTTTTGTATCTTTAATTGTCTTTCCATAGAGTTCAACAACTCCTTAGCTAACCCCCACGGATCTCTAAAGGTCGCTGGGTTATTACTGAAAATATTAATTTATAATATCAATTTCGGCTCACATACGATGAATGAATGCTAAACTTTCTTTATCAATAATAACTCCTGAAGTGCCTTGTTTATCAAGAATATCTAAAACCAAAATTAATTCTATGTGCTTTCCATATTTATCATGCAATACTTTACATATCTTTTCTATTTTTTTTAGATACTTAATTTTCAATTCTTCATTTGTACAACATCTAAATCCATTATATTTATATATTCCTCATCTGTCTAATATTTTCTCTCATTTTATAAATATTTTCTCTCACTTTATTCCCAATTCCGACAAAACCAATAATGGATTCAGATCTCAAGTTAAAACTTTTAAATAAACACTCATCATTAAAAATCTTTAATATTTAAATCTACATATTCGGGCTCAGAGTTTCAATATTCAGGTTTGCGTTTATAATATATGTCTCAGTTTTTATCTTTATATAAATCAAATTTTGAATTTGGTTTCAAATCATGAATATCATATCCCGCTTTTTTCAGATTATTAATTTCTCAAACATTTAATGCATTATCTTGTTTACTTGCAAAACCAACCACCTCATCCCCATTCTTCTTGACGATATTATTCCCTCCATCTAGCAAGAATTTTTTTAATCATTTAGGATCGATATTCATGAGGACCATGGCTGTTCATCTGATATATGGATCTTGGATATTGCTGTTTACGAGATTTTCTGCAGGATCATATGTCCATTGATAATCTTCTCCCATTACTAGTTCAGAGACTCATTCCGCTGTCATAGTAATTCATGCTATCGCATCACTTACTCAGATAGGTATCCCAGCACAAGCAGTTCATAAACTAGCACCACAAGTTGCAACTCATCAAACAGTTTCTGCAATAGAGAATCATGCTTGAGCTAATCAGAATAGAGTATTAACAGCTCATCATAAACGATTTTTATTTGCAATACTCAACAACTCCTTAGCCAACCCCCACGGATCTCTAAAGGTAGCTGGATTATTACCGACATAGCTGTAGAGATTGAAATATTATGTATCGGCAAGAAAATTACGGATAGTTGAGTCTAATTCTTCTTGTTTATCATGGAAAAAATCTTTACTAAAATTATTGGTAGCTATTTCTCAAATATGATATGAATTATCTAATATTAACATCATACGATTTAATTGTATTAAATTTAGCATCAATCTCCTGTCAATACTTTTTTTTCATTTATAAAACATTTTTAATCATTTAATAATTTCTAATATTTTACTATATTTTTCATTATCAAATATATTTTTTTCCCATAATAATTTACTAAAAGATTTGTCATTATCAGCTGATATAAGCTCATTCAATTCTTTCCTCATCATATTATTATAAATTACTAAATTATCTATAATCTTTATCTAATTTTTTACTCACATCCTTAGTTCATTCTATCAATTCTCAAGTTATTGGATCTGCTTCTCATAAATGATTTCAATTTTTATCAAAAACTTCAAGATGAGAACTAGGTCATGTGTGCAAAGTATCTCTATAAAAATATCTTCAATTTTGATCTGTATATATAGTGGCTCATCTGAATCTTTTATTGGTACGACTAAAAATTTCCGATACACTAAGTATTGTATCTTTGTCTGACAATACCTCTCATACTTTTATATTATATCTCCCAATTTTCCCCGCCAAAGCCATGAACTCATCAGAGTATTTCAAAGCTCATACAACAGGGAAAACTCAGACTGAAGCTAATCATATTTCACTAGCACAATTAGTTCATCGTTCACAGTATAGGGTAGCAGCTAATAAATCTCTAGCATCTGGTGCAATTGGAAATTCTCAACATACTATTTGTCAAGCTAGATCACAGATGTTTTTTTCTTCCCTTATGAAATCTCATCATACACATGCTTTTACTAGTGTTCGTGTGTTTGAATTCTGTTTACATTCATCTCGGACTTGATTGACAACTTTTAAAAACTCCTTAGCCAACCCCCACGGATCTCTAAAAGTCGCTGGATTGTTTCCTACATAGCTGTAGAGATTAACATCGTCGTAGTATCACAACGGATCTCTTATAAATCACCTAATAAACAAAGACTGTTTTTATATCCTTAAATACCGATATATCTATAAATATCATCGTGTATATTTGGTGCCAATACATTTCTTCTTTTGAAGGAAAATGTTCTGGCCCCATTTTCCTATTTATAACATAAAAAAAAATCTTTTTTGTTTTTTCTTTTTCTCACCAGAAGGATTCTCTATCTGACAACATATCAAAAAATGCATCAAAATTATATGTACTTCTTTTATCTATTCCTAATTTATCACATGTATACTCAGCTAAATATTCCTTTCATTTAAGTACATCACTGAGATCAATTGTAATTTCCAAGATTGAATCAGCTAAGATATTCTCTCTTTTATTAAACAACAATCAATTTCTATCTCGCTCTATATTGCATTTATATTCCATGATATTTTTTATTTTATTCTAGTAAAATTTTTATAGTGGTCATTGGTGTAATATATTTCTCATCACTCTCCCACTACAATTCTCTCTCAGCCTTTTCTTCATTCTATTCATGGTGTTTCTACTGTATATTCTTTATAATATCAATTATTTTGTTCAGGTAATATATTTGTACTATTTTTATAAGGTTCTCAATCATGTCATTGATATTTATTTTTTCATTGTTTTATTCTCTCTAAAGTTTCCTGTATATTTTTTTGATTTAATAGAGAACTATCCAGATTCTTCCCAATTTTCCCCGCCAAAGCCATGAACTCATCAGAGTATTTCAAAGCTCATACAACAGGGAAAACTCAGACTGAAGCTAATCATATTTCACTAGCACAATTAGTTCATCGTTCACAGTATAGGGTAGCAGCTAATAAATCTCTAGCATCTGGTGCAATTGGAAATTCTCAACATACTATTTGTCAAGCTAGATCACAGATGTTTTTTTCTTCCCTTATGAAATCTCATCATACACATGCTTTTACTAGTGTTCGTGTGTTTGAATTCTGTTTACATTCATCTCGGACTTGATTGACAACTTTTAAAAACTCCTTAGCCAACCCCCACGGATCTCTAAAAGTCGCTGGATTGTTTCCTACATAGCTGTAGAGATTAACATCGTCGTAGTATCACAACGGATCTCTGTTGATGAATCTTCAGAGTGATGGGCTGTATCGTCTGTTTCTGTAGTAAAACATAGATAGATCAGCATCGTACTCTCTGGCTGTATAGAGTCTAGTGTTGTTTACTCTGCTTTTTTGGAATGGTCTGTAATTAGCACTAGCTCCGTCTTTTTCGTAGGCTCTACCAAAAGCGTCGTAAGCGTATTGCTCTATCACTTTTCATTTGCTGTCGCTTATGATTTTAATGCTTCATGCTTGATCTTTTTGGAAGAAATAGCGTTTGACGGCTTTGGAAAATCCATTTCATGTATAAACTTCCGTGTATCATTCCTCTTCTTGTTCATCTTTGTAGTTCAGCGGTTTGTTTTGTTCTCTGTAGACGAGGTCGTCCATTCAGTTTCCGTAGACAAACTCGTTTACTTTGATAGCTCATGCTGACATTGATTTATTCATATACCAGTCTTCTTCAGCCACATCGTGGAATGTGTAGATTCGTTTTCGAGCTTTGCTTCTATTTGTTTTTTCTGTTCTTCTATTGAGTGCGTCGTACTTGTAAGTCAATATTTCATGATTTTGTTTGTTTTTTGCTCGGATGAGTCTATTTCTGTAATCGTACTGGTATTGGAAATTATCGTCTTCCAGCAGATTTCAATTTTTATCATAGTTTAAGTTTGCTGTAGTTTGTTGAGCAGGATTTTTTGGATAAGTGACAGTCGTATATTGGTTGAGGTTGTTTACGGTGTATGCACTATTTCCAGCAAAAGTGAGCATTCATGGAGTTCATCATCATTGGATATTTCATCAGTTTGATGATGGTGTAGTTTGGTTATTCGTGTTTGAATTACTATTCGCATTATTCCCGTTTCAGACTACTGGTGCTGTTCAATCAGCTTTTCCGTTTTTGTATCGTCACAGATGCTTTCCGTTGTTAGTGTTGTCGTTCGATCAGTTATTTGTGGATGGTGATGAAGGAGTCGGTGCCGTTGGATTAGTCTGATTTATTATTGGATTTTTGTCTATTCGCTGATCATAACTTGTCCTGTTTCACACGAGATCATATTTCCACTGCTCCTGTTTGATAAACTCAGCTTGACTTGGTGGATAAACGGCATGGACTATACGATAGAGAGAATCATAATCGTAGTTTCTCGATCCATCGGATAGTATATTTCCAACATCGTCATAATCGTAGTTTATAGCATCGATTATCTGGTTGGCATTGTTTTGAGAGTTAAATGCACTTTGATAATGATTGATAGTCTCGTTTCTCAATAAATTATCGTATCCGTAACTACTCTTTGCTCAGTTACCAAAATTTGTTTGCTTCAAAAATAGGCTGTCATAACTATTTGACAATACAGCAATATTTTGATTGTAGGCGTTCCAAGAAATATTTGTCAATCTATCTACTATATCAAAACTTCTCGTAGCTTTTTTCTTGGATGGATAAATTATTCCCACGAGGTTACTATCGTTATCGTAGCTATAATGTATCAACTTACCTGAATTTTTTTCTTTCAAAACTCTATCTAATCCATCATACAAAAATTCTATATTCTGGTTTTGGCTATCTGTTGCACTTATCAATCTTCATAAAGCATCGTAAGAATATTGTTCTCTGGTAACACCTCAAACTCATTGTGCCGGATTGATAGTTCTCGTAGTCAATCTATCGAGGTTGTCATAAACATTGTTTACCACATTTCCGTTTGGATCTATGCTTTTCGTTATATTCCTATTTGCATCATAAAAATATTCAGCACTGATTCAGTCTGGGTAAGTTTCTTTTATCATACGGTTGAATCCATCAAAACTATAGCTATGAGCATTTCATTTTGCATCAGTTTGTTTTACTAACTCGTTCATCAGATCGTACTCGTAGCTTGTCACCACTGGAGTAGCACTTCCTGACTCTACTAAGTAACGACTTTCTTTGACCAAATTTCATGCGAAATCGTACTCCAAGTCTGTCACATTTCACATCTCGTCAGTTTTTTTAATGAGCTGATTGAGTAGATTATACTGATAAGATACTACTTTTCAGTCGTTGTTTGTCTTGCTGATTATTCTACCGTCTCTGTCGTATCCATAGATTGTATTGTAAATTCCACCAGATGCTGATATCAAACTCTCTTTAATCAGCAATCCTCTCAGGTTGTACTCATAATTTACGCTGTTTCACAAGCTATCTATCATTTTTGTTAATCTCGCTTTGTTATTGTACTGGTAGCTTGTTTGACCTCATCTTGGCTGGATTGCTTTTGTGATCTGTCATGCTTTGTTGTATTGGTAGTTCGTCACTATTGTTTGCGGTGTTGATAATATGAAACTTAGTCCATTTGGTGACCAATTTGTCCCTTGGATTGTCTTTTCTCTTTTTCTCAATAGTCGTCAAATCCCGTTGTATTCGTACTCTGTGTCTTTCAAAATTACATTTGACGCATTTTTTACCACTACCCTTACTGGCAAATTGAGGCTATCGTACGATATTTCTGTCTTTCCAGAGTTTGCATCAATTATTCTGATGACGCGTCCTAGGCTATCTCTTTGGTATTGAGTTTGAAATCCTCTTGCATTTAAAAATTTAATCAGACCTCCATCAAGATCATATTCGTATTCGTTGTCTAAACTACTATTTCAGGCTGTAGTTGTCTTTTTGACGGCTTGGTCATTGTGATCGTACTGATAATTTATTTTTGTTCAGTTTGGAAGTTGCTGTTCTTTGAGTAGTTCGTGAGGATATCGTGATTGAATTATCTGTTGTTGAATACTAGCAGATTGGTCGTTTATGATAGTAGTCGTATTGTCCAATAAATCTGTTGTAAAATCACTTTCTGCATAGATTCAGTTAGATATTTTTCTTTGGAGATTTACCAGAGAATTATTTTGATCATATGATCGTTTTGTTTCAGTTCATTCTGTCGATATGAGAGCTGATAGTTGATCGAAACTATTGTAGTTGAGCGTTTTTATATTTCATTCGGGATCTGTAATGCTTACTAGATTTCAATAATTGTCGTAATTATATCTTGTCACCTCGTTTACTTTTGTCACTGTACTTACCAGGCCGTTTTGATAAGTAAAACTGGTTACACGATTTTGTGGATCGGTAATTCTGATAAGTTGACCGAGAGTATCATACTGAAAATATGAGTTGGCTGTCGCTACTACATTTCCAAGATTTATGTTTGATAGTGTCGTTTGGATCAAATGTCCTCCATTATCTCTTTGATAAGTTATTTGTTGACCATTTGGTAGTGTAGTCGAAGCTGTTAAAGCCGTATCTCCGAAATAACTGTAATGAGTCGTCTGAGTAATTGAATTATTTGAAGATATTATTTTTTTCTGAGTAACGCGACCAAGGCTATCACGAATGTAGAGTTCTTTTTTCCCCATTGGTGATGTCGCAGAGATCATATTACCATCGCTATCGTAAGAAAACAGATAGTTTTCTCCATTTGTTGTCCTACTTGTTACATTCCCATCACTGTTGAAATTGTAAACTGTGGTAATATTTCTGGCGTTATTGACAGAGACTGAGTTGATAGCTCATTGTCCATTGCGGCTATAAGTAAAATTCACAGTATCCGCGCCGTGTTTTTGTGAGACGACGGCATCATTAGAGTCGTATGTGTTTTCTACATAAACTTGTCCTTTTGCATCGACTAATTTTTTGAGATTATGATTTAATTCTTCCTGTTGAGGTCAAAATCAGACAGTGTAAGAAAAATCTATACTTTTTGAAGAAGCTCAGTTTATTATTCTTACTGATTTCAAGTCGTCTCCTGTACCATCAGCACTTCATGGATTGTAGTAGCTAAACTCTACAGCTCTTCATCATTGTTCAGAGACTCTTGAAATTTTACCGTTTCCGTTGTAATCGTATCTGATGATATTTCCCAAAGTATCAGTGATTTGTGTCAATTGATCTTGATCATTCCAAAGCAGTTTTAATGTGTTTCAATCGACATCCATTATCAAATATGGTCTGTAGACCGTATTATCTGGCTGAGAAATTTTTTTGAAAAATAGTTTAGTCTGATCGCTGTAAGTAAGCTCAAAATCCTTACTAGTATTTTCTATCAATCTAACTCACAATGTTTTTTGGTATCGACTTCATGGCATAGCTTGATCTTCTGGCATCTCTATAGGCAATCATTGTCCATTACCAAAATAAAGTTTGCCGTCATCTTCATCGTATCCTAGGTATATGTTGTAGTTGTGATCTCGTCAATATCAAACTGGAGAATTATAGTCTATCAAACTGTTGTAAGTAAGCTGAAATCAGTATTTCATACCAACTCATGGCAATTCCATCAAAACTTGATCATAAAGCATAGCTCATTCCGCTAGATCTATAGGATCTCATTGATCTTGTGATCTTACTTGTGATTTCGTCACGAAATTCTGATATACTTTTTGTCAAAGAGTCCAGATATCATATTTTTTTGGTTGTGTATTTAGTCTTCTCTGAATTGCTCTTGCTTTCGCAGCATTTATAATTGCCCACTGTTTTTTACTTAAGACTCACAAAAGTTTCTTTGTGTACTGATAGTTTGACAAATCTGGATCAATAAAATCATAAGAACCAGTCAATAAATTTGTACCGGTTGATGGGACTACTCAAGTCAGATATGCACCAGTAATGATAGATAATTTTGCTGTAGTTGTTCAGTCTACATTAAATGATTCAGATATCTTTTGTGATCAGTTTTCATAGATCTTAAATTGGTCTACAGAAGCGCTTCCTCTAAAATCCAAAGATACATTTACAAGCTTTCCAAGTTGACCTTGGTATGGCACAGAGTAAATGACAGTTCAATTTATAATCACTTTTATGGTCTGGTTTTTTGTTTCTAGTGCTATCGTAGTATAGTTGTTGAAATCTCTTATAAGAGTTCATTCTCTCGTAACAAGAGTATCTCAAGCTCAAATTCTAGTATATTTTGCCAATAACGCTGAATCAACAAAATTTACTTCAGCTTTTCATTGTGTACCAAACATCACGATATGAAAATCTTTTGCTGAAACAGCTCATTCAGTGTAAGGATTTCTTGCTATCACCTCTACTTTTGCATTATTTGCATCGAGAAGATCTGGCAGATCGATACTCATTATAGTTCAAAACTTACTTGGAGAACCAAAGAGAGTCCTTGGGATATAAGCTCTTCCATCGAGAATAGTATTCGATAATGGCAAACTTGGTTGGATGATGCTACTGCTATTCAACCAACTGTGATCTCGGTTTAGTAGATAATCTGTCTGCTCATACTGAAATCCACTAACCATTCAAGTATGGTAGACTGTTTGAAATGTGGCTGCGTTTGTGGAAAATACAGCTGAAAATAATAACACAGCTCAACTTAACACATACTTTTTGATTTTAGGGAAACTGATTAACTGTCTCATAATCATTTCAAAAAAAATAAATAGATTGTGATCTTTGTGTATAGAGAGCTTTAAAATCTTCTCCTCTCTCTGTGAGTAAGAAAGTTCAGCATCATTTCAAGATCTATTCTCTTTATTCTCCGCCATTATATTTTTTGTCTCAAAAAATTTGACAAATATGTAAAAATACATATAATATAACCACACAGCAAGAGTGACATAAACCTTAGCGGTTCTGTAGAACATTTGATTCTCGATAGTGATTTGCTTTTTTAGTGAATTACGCGGACTTTGTGAGGATAGTAAACATACACCTGTAGGGAACTCCTAGAGTTTTGTGCGCGTGGTACCGTTTCTCACTGAGAACTGAGAGAGCTAAATGCCTGAACTTGTTTCAAAGGCGTTGCTGGAAGGTGTGTAGCTGTCTTTACAAATCTTGAAGTGTTTGTAAGGGAGTTGCTTTGATCCATATGGTCGGTCTGTATCTGTCGGATTGACTTGGGACGAAGTATAATATCAAGGTCTTCATCTGTGATGGAGATCTTTTTTCTTGTTTTTATCATTGACTTATTTATCAAAAAAAATTATAAAGCACTCCTAAAATAAATATGCATATGCTATACGATGTTGTTCCTCATTCTATTTTATGTTATCTTAGGGATGAAATCTCCTTTTCAGAAATCCCGATTGACTGCGTAGCATTCTGGTGGTTCCATACATCAGATAAAAAAATCAAAAAAACCATCCAAGCAAGGGTTTTAGATGGTATCAACGAGGATGTCGAATCGATTTGCCTCCATTATCTCAGTAAGGCTCGAGATGTAGAGGGTTCTCTTTTAGAGCTCTTTTATTTGGATCTTGCTCTTTGCGAAGCAAAATGCAGAAGCGAAGTGGCAAAAATTCATATCGTTGCTGTCCGAGAAGGATTTCATGACCTTATCTCTCGATGTAGAGATAAAATAGTTGAATTAAATCCTCTCGTTCCTGGACCACCTTTAGATACTAATCATAAAGGAAATTCTTCTGGGAATTAGTATAATTTGAAAGAGCGCTTGTATTAAAGTGCTCTTTTTTTTTATGTAAAGAAAAGTATATTTTTTCAGGATATAATTTTTTATAATTTCGAATAGAAATCAATGAGATTGGATAAATATTTGGCTAATTTAGACATCATACCGAGACGCCAAGCGGGAAAATTTCTTAAACAGTGACTGGTTAGCGTCAATGGGGAAATAATCTATAAAGGCGACTATAAAATTACGATCTGAGATATTTTAACTTATGCTGAAAGCACTATTGAAGTCAAAGAAAATATTTCTGTTATTCTTTATAAGCCGAAAGGCTATGTATGTAGCGATGTCGATGAAAATTACCCAAGTTATAGACGCTTGTTAAGTGGTTGGCCATATGCTAACTTGGTACATGTGGCTGGAAGACTAGACTGGGATACTGAAGGGCTGGTCATCGCATCGAGCGATGGTCAATTTATCCATGAAATCATAGCTCCAAAGAAAAAACTGGAAAAAGAGTATTTTCTTCAGTGTGCATTTTCCGTCAGCGACGATGATCTCAAAAAACTCGAAGCTGGAGTAACTCTTGATGATGGCTATACTACTATGCCCGCAAAAGCATGGAGAGTAACTGACAAAGAAATAAGGCTTGTTATTCATGAGGGAAAGTTTCATCAAGTCAAAAAAATGCTTGAAGCTTTGAACAATAAAGTTCTTTATCTGAGGCGTGATAGAATTTGACAGCGAAATATTGATTCTCTCAAGTCATGAGAACGACAAGAAATTACTCCTCATCTCATATAAAAAAATTTATTATTCTGATTACTTCTCAATTTTCTTTATAAAAACCTCCAGAGCGCGCTGGAGGTCTTTTTTTTTGCAGAATAAAAATTTTTATAAAGAATTTATTTTTTCAAGTAACAATACCCTATTGATATTCATCTTTTGAAACCAGTACAGTGGTTGATTAGTAAAATTACTTTTTACTTTAGCTAATTCTGCCTGGCTTAAATTTTTGCTTTTGATCTCATCAAAAATCGTCAATGCTCTTAAAGTCGCTTTAGTATCGCCATTCATCGTCTCATCTATATAACTAAAGAACCAACTGTTATCGTTCGTCAGATCAAAGACTCTTACTATTAGGGTAGCAAGTATATCTCTTTTAATAAATTTTGATGAATTTTTCACTGGAAGAAGCTCATCAATCATCTGATTTACACCTGTTCCACCTTTTATGATTTGATTTACTTTTTTGAGAATTACTTTAGCTTGTCACTGTGTAATGTGTTCATCTGGCCCTACTTCCACTCACTTTATAGACCATTTTTCTAGATTTGCCGAAAGATTATACTTTCTTCATTCATCGAAATATACTGCTGATCGATGATCTTTTGTATCTCGATAAAATGGATTCGCGATGTGTTTTGTTGGGTCAAAAACTCAAGCGCCAAGTAACTTAGTCACTATTTTTACAAATTCAGCTTTTGTCGTATTTCTGATAATTCCATAAGCACTCAGTTCAGGAATTCCTCTTACAATACAAAGATCTAGCAGTAAATTAATATTATTTTTGTGAATATTATTTGGTATATCTGGAAAAACAATAGCAGCATAATTCAGATCGTCGTATGCACAGAAATCTATAAATTCAATAATAGGTGCTGATGGCAAGATTGGCGTTCCTTCACATTTTTTATCATAATAGCTTGAAGAAAAGTCATTCATATCTGTCCCATCTGGTCTATTTGGTCATCCACAATCATCTGGTGTCGATACGCTTCCTCATCATCCACCTCAACCTCATCATCAAAGTGTACACATACTCGTACATCAAGCTCATCAATCACACTGTTCTGCTCCTTCAACAATATTATTTCCACAGATTGGGGGTACTGGTGAAATTGTTATAATACCCATACTATTTGAGCAAAAACCATTACATATTGATCCAGATAACAATACCGTATTTACTATCTGCTCTCCGCTATTCCCAAATACGATACCAGTCACAGTAATTGTATAGATTGTTCAACCTGTGAGTGTCTGTCCTGTCAGTGATAGCTGATTACCATTTTGGATCATCAATGGTGAACTTCCTCCATAAATAAATCCTGTAAGCGGTAAATCGTCTACGATTGAAATTCCAGTCACCGTAGAAACTCAGCTATTACCATATGAAATCGTATAAGTCACTACAGATCCTGAACTTGCTGTTGCTGGTCATGTTTTTGTAGACCAGATAGTACCAACATCAGTTGTTTCAGTCGTTCAAACTGAACAAGGAGGCAAGCCACATCCATTTCAATTTACTACTACAACATTCGTGAATATTCCTGTCTGAGTTACTAAAGCTGTATATACTAAAGAATCTCCTGAACCTGGATTGACTTGACCAATATTTCGTGTGAACACCGCACCTGTCGTAAAAAAAGTTGATGAGTCTACTGTTGGAGATGCAGACTGAAGTTGAAGTCCTGTCGGTAAACTATCAGAAATGACTACTCATGTATATGTATCAGACCCTGTGTTCAAGTAAGTGATCGTATATGTAATCATATCTCCTACATTCGCATATTGTTTATCGGCTGTTTTGGTAATTTGGATAAAAAAATCATTTTCTGGCGCTGGTGCAAATAACCTAAAAATGTAGTAAAAATTTGATACTGAGCTACCACTTGTATATTGAGCATCAAAATATTTAAAGTTGTGAACTGGCGTGTAATTTACTCCTGTCGCTAGTATAAGTGGTAAAATTCCTCATACTGGAGAACCTATAATGTCACCAGAAATTGAAAAAATTGTTGATATGTTTGAGTATAAGTTCAATGCTAATGGATTTCATTGGCTTTTAATTTTATATCCTGTGTAAAGAGGCCCTGCCGAAATTGGAAATATTTCTCCTGTAGGTTCTACAAATCAACCAAATCCTGTCGTTCACTGAAACACATAGTCTCCTATAAACATACCTGTTTGATGTGACCCACTATAAATTACATTTTTACCCAGAAATTTTACTGGCTGCACCTGCTTCATCACATCTTCACCAAATCACAATAACATCCCGCTTGTTCCTGTCCATGAAAATATTTTTTCTCTGGTATTACAATAATCAAGCCACTGTAATTTGAGTCCTAGATTATTCACTGGCACTGTAAAATGGTCACAAGTCATTATTTTCCCTGTAGCGACGATATTTCATCCAGACCATGGATAAAGGAAAGATGCAACACCTGTTATCAATGAAACACCAGGTTCCTGATCTCCTGTAAAATCAAGCGTATTTGCAAAAAATTTAATATCATCAAGATATCTCGTTTGAAGTGTTCAGATACTGCTACCAGAAAATAAAATTCCCGTATTATTATTGTAAATTTCTAGGTCATGAAGCACAATAAGAAAAGTATTGTTAAAATCATTACCTGCTTGGAGTCAGATTCCGTTATTATAAATAGCTGAATGATGGAATACTCGTGTTGGTCAACTCGTTCCTGTTCATCCTATTAGGTCCATACCTATCTTGTTGTTAAAAATTTGTGTATTTGAAAGTGCAACATCAATAGGAAAATTGAACTCATCAGATAGATTACGCAGGATATCACCCTTACTTGCTATTGCAACACCATTATTATAAAGCAATGAGTTATGAATAGTATTATTGAATGCAATGTCATTAGAATCATAATATCGAATTGCGACACCATTATTATAGAATGAGCTATTGGAAATGTGACTATTTGACCCCCCTATTGTGAATCACCCACTCAATAATTTTGTTCCCGTAATTGAAGTGAGAGATCAACTAGAGTTATTGTTAAAATAGGTAATATTATTTGACTTCACTGGTCAGTATAGTGAAGCTGAAACTCTGTTATCGTGTATTTTTAAATTATTGATATCGTTATCAGATCCCTCAAAATTCGCACCAAAACTTATATTTATTCCTGGATTTACAAATCCCAAAAATAGACCAGAGAATCAATAAATATTTGATACTGTTGTGTTATAAATTTTATTTCCTGATCCAACAAAATATATACCTATAGCAGATCATAGACTTACATTTCATTCAATATTTACACCAGAAAGTGTGATGAGATCGGTGTTCACGATAGCAATCCCTCCCCAAGCACCTTTTACTAGTCCAGAAGAAATAAACATATTTCTGGCTCGATCTATATTCATACAAATGTAAGAATATCCTTGGCAAGAAAAATTCTGAATCTGCATATTTTCTCAAGACCCGAGAGCATATCAACCCATAATACCTGTTGTTACTGTCGCAGTATCGATAATTTTTATATTTTTAGTATCATAGAATCTAAATGCAGCAAAATTCAGAGTATTCCACTGTCATGAATTAAGCGTCAAATTCTCTACCTGAATATCATGAAAAGTACCACCTTCCAAGCGATTTATTTCGATACCTCAGTAACCAGTGGAATGAGTTCCTCCTAAACCATCGTTGATAGCATCAAATTTTATATTATCAATAATAACTCTACTACTAGCATCAAACATAAACTGCGAACGAGAAAAGAATGGAGCATCAATTACAGATATATTACTCAGTAATCCAGTCGAATATATAGTCACATTACCACTTCCTATGATAGCAATACAAGTCCCTGCTCCTGTAGAAACTTCTGAAATGAGATGAGATCAGCTTTGAAGTACATATACTGTATCAGCAACAAAATTTTTTAATAATGGATTTACTATCGGATTCATCTCGTAGCTATCTACATAGACCACATTCATAACTCCTGTATCACAACTAGCATCCCATCATGATGTATAAATAGTTGCTCAAGGTGTTATTCAATCACCATACAAAGCTCTTAAAATATCTCCCGAAGTCGGTGCATCATCTCGAAAAGTTTGGTTCAAATAAGAATTACTGGCCCAGTTTGAGCTTATTCATCATGCTTTTACTTCAGAAAAATTCTTGACAGCCCAAAAGCTTGTTATAAAAAGCGATAAAACCAATAAAAGTAGTGACAAATCTCTATTTTTCATCTTTTCTTTGTAGTTATTAAACCTTTAAACTATTTACCCTTGAGCCAAGGGTAGCCATTTTAAAAAATTTGTCAAATTTTGAAGATATTTATTGATCGTATTATCTAAGAACAATATTTTTTATTTTTGCTTGAAAAGATCGAAGCTTATGATATAGTCTACTCAGTGAGTTTTTTTACTTTTTTTGGCAGAGATGAAACCTTTTATGAAAAATTTTATTGGTGGATTTTTATGAGTTTTACTCTTTTCAGTTGTTTTTTTGGGATTTGAAATAATAAGCAATGAAGCTGTAGCTATTCAGCTTGATAGCACCATGAAACAAAAAGTCGAGTCCGTGTTCCAGATTATTTTGAGACGCAGTGCCTGAAAAGAAAAAACTCAGCTAACTCGCTTGGTGACTCTGCTTGATCTTTATAGACCTCGTCTTTCTGATTCACAAAAAATTGCTATCGTTGATTATTTAAAAGAGTTGGCGACACAGAAACTGGAGACACTTTCTGTAGTTTCTCTGGCCAATACTGGAACGACCAGTAACTGATCTCTTTTTTCTGGAAACTATACGGCAACAAGCATCAAAAATGTTGATATGAATACTGTCAGACAAGCTCGACTTGGATGGTTCAATACTGAAAGGAAACTAGTCTGAGTACCAGCTTATAGCTATAATGCAAGGCTCGATGCTACAGCACTTGAACGATCTGACTATAGTAAAAAAAATGGGACAATTACTCACGAAAGAAATGCTGGAGATGGCTATTATAACTACCCTGTCATCAATCAACGATTTCTCGATCGTGGTATTAATCCGAAAAATATTTCTAGAGTGACTCATAGTGAAAATATTGGTCGATGAGTTTATAAGTGCTCAAAGGCTGACTGTACTCAGAATCTCATAACCGCGATCAAATCAACTTTTGATTTCTATATGTCTGAAAAAGGTAAATCTTTTAGACCTCACTACAACAGTATGGTCAATAAATATTTTGGGATTATTTGACTTTGAATTAGCATCGATGAAGCTAAAGGAAAATACTATCTAACTGTTCATTATGCTACAGAACTACAATAAAAAATGATTTTTTCCAGTAGTGAACCCAAACCTGCATCGGTTATAACTATCAGTGATATTTTGCTGAAAAAATCTTTTTCTTCTCCTCTCCGAGAGTCGTCTGAGCATATGCCTTCACTAAAATCTTTCCTGCTTGCGGCAAGCAGGTCACAAATATTTTGAATAGTGAAAATTTTTTGAAAATGTCTTGATTTTTAAAATAGCACGACTATATTCAAGGTGCTATATTATTTTTTGTGAGCTTATTTTATTTACCTCAAACTATAAGTATCATGGCAAAAATTATCTGAATCGATCTCGGAACGACGAACTCTTGTGCTGCGTATATGCTCGGCGAAAAATCTGAGGTGATCGCAAATGCTGAAGGCTACAGAACTACACCATCTATCGTCTATCTCAAAGGAGACCAGATGTTAGTTGGAAATTTAGCTAAAAGAAAAGCTGTTTTGGAACCTAAAAATGTAATTTTTGAAGTAAAAAGATTTATTGGTAGAAAGTTTAGTGAAGTACAAGAAGAAATTAAATCTGTTCCTTACGATGTAAAAGAGTGATCTGATGGAGGTGTCTTGATCGTCGTAGATGGGAAAGAGTATAAACCTGAACAAATTTCTGCATTTATTCTTAAAAAAATTAAAGAAGACTGCGAAAAATTTCTTGGTGAGACCATAAGCTCTGCTGTGATCACAGTACCCGCTTATTTTAACGACTCTCAGAGAAATGCTACAAAAGCTGCCGGAGAAATAGCAGGATTAAAAGTTGAAAGAATTATCAATGAACCTACTGCTGCTTCTTTGGCATACGGTGAAGATAAAATGAAAGATGAAAAAATTGTAGTTTTTGATCTCTGAGGTGGAACTTTTGACGTGACAGCTCTCGAAATTAGCTCTGAAGGTACTTTCCAAGTACTTGCAACAAGCTGAGATACTCATCTTGGTGGTGCTGATTTTGATAAAAGAATTATGGATTTCTTAATGAACTCATTTAAGAGTAAAGAATGAGTTGATCTTTCTGGGAATGCTATGGCTCTTCAAAGAATCAAAGATGAAGCTGAAAACGCAAAAAAACAACTTTCTCAGTCTGATTCTGTGGATATCAATATCCCATTCGTAACGACTATCGAAGGACAACCAAAACACATTCAAGAAACTCTCACAAGAGCACAGTTTGAAAATATGTGCAAAGATCTCGTCGAAAGATCTAAAAAACCTGTTCTTGATGCTCTCAATGACTCAAAACTTTCTATCAGTGATGTAAACGAAGTTATTTTGGTCTGAGGTTCAACAAGAATGCCTGTCATCAAAGAAATGGTGAAACAAATCTTTGGGAAAGAGCCAAAAATGACTGTCAATCCTGATGAATGTGTAGCTCAGTGAGCCGCTATTCAGGGTGGGATTTTACAAGGAGATGTAAAAGATATTTTGCTTCTGGATGTAACACCACTTAGCTTGGCTGTCGAAGTAGAGGGCTGAATCGCTCATGTAATGATCGCTAGAAATACGACGATACCAACGAAAAAATCAAATACTTATACTACTGCTGCTGATAATCAGCCTTCAGTAACAATTCATGTCACTCAATGAGAAAGACAATTCTCTAAAGATAATAAATCTCTTGGAATGTTTAACCTTGATGGTATTCCTCCGATGAGAAGGTGAGAAGCTCAGATCGAAGTAACTTTTGATATTGATGCAAATGGAATCTTGAATGTATCTGCAAAAGAAAAATCAACAGGTAAAGAACAAAAAGTCGTCATCCAAGGAGCAACTGGAATTTCTGACGAAGAAATCAAAGCAGCTCAAGCTGAGGCTGAGAAATTTGCTGAAGATGATCGTAAACGCAAAGAACTTGTCGAGTCTAAGAATAAAATTGAAGCTCTTATCTATCAAGCTGAATCTATGCTCAAAGAAAATGATGCAAAAATTCCTGCTGAAGAAAAAGAAAAAATTCAAAAATTAATTTCTGATGCTACTGCACTCAAAAATAAAGAGGAAATCACAAAAGATGAACTCGATAAGGAATCTGAAGCATTCCACAAAGAATTCTATGATCTTTATCAAAAATATGGAGCAAATAATTCTGCTCAAAATCCAAATCCTGCCGATATTATTGATAACTGAAATGCAGAAAACTGACCAACTGATCCTCAGGTGGTCGATGCTGATAAGTAAGATACTAGCTCATAAACAGAAAAATCCCTGAGACAATAGTCGAAGGGATTTTTTTATAAGTATTTCATTTCAAAAAAAACCTCGCTAAAAGCGAGGTTACTATAACTTAAATTTTCTGGATAAACCAGAGTTTTCTCTCTTCTCCAGTACTCACAACTGCTGCATGGTATTGGGATACTTCATACAAGTCTTGAATGAGAGTTGTATTAAAAAATCGTTTTTCTATTGAATCATCTAAAGAAATAGGCTGATTCACTTGAATATCAACAAGTAACTTACCTTTTACTTGTTCTCCTGTTTTAATTTTTGTAGTGATAACCATATCGCCTTTTTTGAGTTGCAAATCTGAAAGTCCACCACGAGGAGATCCATTGACAGCATTTGTTCCAAATTTCAGCATATAAACTGAATTAGATTCAGTTTTTACTATAAATCCGTTTTCGAGTGTCAATTTCCCAATGATTTCTTTAATCACTGATGTTATTAAAGGCAGTCCATTCAGAGAATCAGCTTTTATTGCTATTTTTTCACCGACTAGTAGTCGTGTGGTTAAATGCGAAACAATCAATCTGTTTGGAGGAAATGTATCTTGTACACCAAACATAGTGTGTCCAAGATCAGCTGCTGCAGCTTTGTTTTCAGTAATTTTTATGATCGATACATTAGTACCTGGCTCTATGAGTCCCATTTCGGTAGCAAGATCTTGCTGTGTTTTTGTGATTTCTGCCATATTTTTTTTATTTTTGTTTCCTGCTTATATTATAATTATAAAAAAAGTCAATACAATTTTCAAGATATGAACATACAATTAGCTAGAAGAGCAATTGACATAAGGGTGGCTAAAAAATAAATATAAGATATGATCAACCTTTTGGCCATAAGCTATGAAAATATTTGACCCTATCAGAAAAAACTGACTATCTGTTTTCGTAAAGGTAAATTTCTGGTAAAAGCACCGATTGGAAGCTGAAAAAGTTTTCTTTTTTTTGATGGTCCAGTTTATGGACTGTATAAGTATAGTCCTAGAAATATGGTCAATATAAAATCTAAACAAGGTAGTATTAAACTGCTTTTTTCACTTGGAGAAAAAGTTTTTCTGGTCACGAGAATTATCGAGAAAAAAGTCTCAAAAGAGTGATGTACTAGTAGATTTTTTGAAGTAAAACATACTGGAAAATCTCCAGAAATAGTTTCAGCTACTCTCCTCAAGCATTGCCCAGAAATTATCAATTTGGATGCCGACATTTGAACTATCCTTTGACAGGAGCCAGAAATACAACTTTTGGAAGAAGTTTTTAAGAATGAAAAAGATCTTCAAGCCTATTTGGGAGAGATTTTACCACCCAGAGAAATTTTTTTGAGCACCCATTTTCTCATGCAAGATGCCACTAATATCTTTGAATTGATGCCGTCTGAAAGAATTGATATCTTTAAAAATGTCTTTGGTCTACTTTCTATTGATATTTACAAAGAAACAATTGCTGATAAAAAAAGAGAAATTTCTACCGAAATAAAAGTTCGCAGCGATACGAAAGCTGCTGATCAGGAACTTAGAAATATTATTCAGTCGATCATTTCAAGCTACGATACTTTTCAAGATTTGAACTGAAAAGATTCTGTTCTTGGTAGCTATGAGTGACAAATCTCAGATCTCAGACAGTTTGGTGAGGAACTCCGTATCGAATGACTGAGGGATGACTTTTTTCCGCCTGATGTCTTAGAGAAACAAAATCTTTTTTTCTCAGAACAAAAAGAAAGCTACACCAGCTTATCAACTCGCATTTCACATCTCAATGAATCGTTACTCAAAACACAAAACTCTCTTCAAACTACTACTATAGCTATCACTGGCTTAGAAAAATCTCAAGAAACTCTCAAAAAAGAGATAAGTCAAAATTCACAGGAACTCCTTTCACAACTCAAAAAAGAGAAAGCTATTTTCACTGAAAATTTTTCTTCTCTGGTTAAAGACATTGATTTTCAATACTTTCAAAAAAATAACTATCCCGTAACTGATATTTTTGAAGCTCATTCTACAGTTCAACAGCTGATTGAAAAAGGAAAAACTCTTGCACAGCAAGTTGAATGACTGGGGAAACAAAAAAATCTGATTGGTGAGACGACAGACACTCTGAAAAAACAGCTTCAAGAGCGAAACTGGGAAAATGGTGGCTCGAAAGCTCATCAAGAGTTCTTAGTTTTTCGTAGTAGATTTTTAACTACACTAGACAAAGAAAAAAATCTACTCCTGAATCAGAAAAATATTCTTGAGAATCAGCAAGAAGATCTCCAGATCCAATTAAAAAAATCGCAAGAAACTCTCAATAACCTTAAAGAGCATCTCAAATTACAATCTGAGTTTTTTTGTAGCAAGATTGATTGACACTGCCCGTTTATGGAAAAGATCAATGAGAAAACTATCGAATCTACAAAAAAACATTTGGAAGATGCAGAAAAACAATTTTATGAACTACAAGAAAAACATAAAACTTTAGCACTGGACAAAAAAATTGCTGAGATAGAGATAACTTTGAACAAACATGAAAAATCTCTGATAGAGCTAGAAAATAATCCTAGACAAGTTCTTTCTGATTTCTTTGTTTTTTTCGAGAAAGAAAAAGCTGAGTTAGTTGAGAAAATAGAAAAACACGGCAAACAAAAAGATTTATCAGATATTGAAAAAGAAATCCAACAATTGGAAGAAGAAAAACAGCAGATTAAGTTATTTTTAGAAAAAATTGACTGGAAAAAAATCTGAGAAATTTATAAAGCGTATCGTGAAGTAGACATCAATCTTAAAGAACTAGACAAGAAAATTCTTGAGGAAGAAGCCAGACAGTATCAATTTGAAGAAAAGAAAAATCAGCTTATTGCTTCTGAGCAAGAGCTCGTTTCACTCGGTCGCACTAGAGACGATCTGGTTGTCGATATCTCAAAACTTGAAGAGACAATAAGTAGTCTCAAAAAAGATATTGTAAATTTTGATATAACTAAAATAGATCAACTATATAAGCTTTTTAGAGTTCTATCTCAATCTATTGCTGATTTTACAAACTTAATCTGAAAACACAAAAAAAATTCTCTTTTGGTACAAGATCTTCACCACAAAGAAACTCTCTATCAAAATCTTTATCAAATTTTTTCTAAGGAACTTTTATTGGTCGTTTTACAAGATTCTCTACCAACGCTCAGTGCTATTATTAATAATTATCTGGCACAAGTTGTGGATTTTTCTCTCGATTTTGTTATCATTAAAAAAGCTGGTGATAAACTTGAACTAGAATGTATCGTCTCGGATCTAAAGGGGAAAAGAGAGGTCAAAGCTCTTAGTGGCGGACAAAAAGTCATTCTCAAACTAGTCTGGATTTTATCGATTGCTTCTTATCTCGGTAATGAGATGCTTTTTCTCGATGAAACTATCAATAATCTCGATGCTCATACTATCGGCAGTGTCGCTGAAATGCTCCAAAACTTCGTCAAACAACGCAATATCACCCTTTACACCGTCACTCACTCCCCTCACATTCAAGAAATGGATATTTGGGATGAAACTATAGACTTTTCTGCTCTTCTAAACTAGAAAAAATTTTTTGTCTGATGAATTCTACAACATGCTTCAAAAACCAAAAAAAATACAGATACTCAAAAAATATAGCGACCTACGAAAATATCTTTTTTTGGTAGTGACTATCGCCATGATGATCGTAGCAATTAGAGTTTATATCAACTATGTGACTATTTGAGAAAGTATTGAAAACACGAGATTACAAACTCTTAGAACTCAAGATGAAGTAGACTTTATAACTTTTTTTTACAAACCTTATCAGCAGTCTGATTATGCCAAACTTTTTTTTGCACATGAAAATACAGTGCTTCAAGAAGATGAATTTATTGTGAAATTCTTTGATCAAAAGACGGTGATGAGTGGTGAACAAGATACAAATACATCAAAAGAAATAAAAACTCCCCAGGAAACTTGGCTGTATTTCTTGCAGCAAAAATGGGAAAAAGTGAGGTAATTTTTTTTAGTTCATATTTTATTCAGTAGCCAGAATAAAGTTTTTATTTTGTCTTAACAATGGACCACAAAAAGTTAGAAGAAAGGTATAATGTTTATTTTTTCTAGAAAGGATCATGAAATGCCCAAAATGTAGCAATCTTGATACGAAAGTCATAGACAGCAGAGTGGTTGAAGATAATCAGGCAATTAGAAGAAGGAGAGAATGCGAATATTGTAAGACTAGATTTACGACTTTTGAAAGAAGGTGAATCACAGAGTTAGTCGTTATCAAAAGAGATGGAACGAAAGAACTGTATGACAGATCAAAGCTTAAAAAAGCTATTATGCTGGCTTTTGCGAAAAGAGCTGTACAGCTCAATGAAATAGAAAATCAGCTTTCCAATATGGAAGTAGAGCGATCAAAATTGGGAACTGAGGTACAATCTACAGAGATTGGACAGGATGTTTTAAAAATGCTCAAAGAAATTGATACGGTGGCTTATGTCAGATTTGCTTCGGTCTATATGAAATTTGACGGCATTGATGATTTTGGAAAAATTTTACATTAGGAGATGTACTCCCTTGCCTTGCAATGACGGCCCTTCGACTGGCTCAGGGACCGGAGTGGTTGTACGCCTTGTTTTAGAAAAGCGAAACTTGTTGGAGACCAGTATATAATTTTTTGGTTTCATCGAGAGATTTTTGGAGTGAAGTAAATCACTCTTCGTCGATAAGAATTTTTTTCCAAAGAGCTGGATCAAATGAGTTTACTAACTGAGCTCTATCAAAACTAGCAAGCTCTGGAACTTCCATCCATTTTATGAGTTCTTTACTATGGAAACACGATTCTTTTCAAGCAATCAGCTTTTCTTTTACGCTCGATGAACTAATGGCATCAAGGTCTTCGTATATCGCCTCGACTGAGCCAAATTTTTGAATAAGATCAAGTGCTGTTTTTTTGCCGATTCAAGGAACTCAGACTATATTATCGCTTGCATCTCCTACTAAAGAAAGATAATCAACAATATTTTTGGCTTGATAACCATTTTCTCTGAAAAAAGACTGTTCTGTCACGATCTCGTCTTTCATCGGATCTTTAAAGGTAATCTGAGGCTTCAAAAGCTGCTTGAGATCTTTGTCACAGGAAACGACAAACACCTCACAGTCTCACTCTTTGACGATACCATGTGCAATCGTCGCTATAATGTCGTCTGCTTCGTATCATGGATTCGTCAAATTCGGAATACCAAGCTTGTTGACAAGCTCTTGGATTTTTTTGATCTGCACTTTCAGATCGTCTGGCATCTTGGTTCTCGTAGCCTTGTAGTCTTCGTATTGTTCGTGTCTAATGGTCTTGGTCGGCGCATCTCGGGCTATCAGAAAAAAATCAGGCTTAGTTTGGATGTTTTTTAGAATTAAGCGAAAAAAACCATAGACTGCGTTTACATTTTCTCCGTTTTTATTCGTCAAAGGCGGAAATGCAAAAAATGCTCTGTACAAAAAACCTGATCCATCTAAGATTTCTGCTTTTTTCATTTTTATCTCTCTTTTTAAAAATTTTTATTCTGGATTTTTTTGGGAATTTTTCCCTTCGACAGGCTCAGGGAACGCAGAATATTTATTTTATGATAATATTTTTGGCAAAATTATCTCGATCAGCATTATTGCTTTTGATAAGAAATTTCAGACCGCTCTCTGATTCATGATAAATGAAATTTTTTAGCTCTGGAGAATTTTTTGTGAGTTTGGTAGTACACTCATAGACCACTACTTGAGGATTTTCATTGACTGAGTCTTGATCTTTGAATGCCACGATATTCGTCTGAGAGTAGCAAGAAAGCCCTTTAATTCAGAGATCTTCTTTTATATTTGTAGACTCAAAAGCGATTGATTTTGAAGGGTACGAAATAGAAAATTCTCTGCGAGATGTGAAATCTAGCGTATTTCCTGTATTGATTTTGAATGGTGTCCCCGTAGCGGTTTGTTTTTGATCTGTATTTGATGAGCTGCTCGAAGCAGTCTGATCTTCTGAACTCTCTGAGTTGGCTGTTTTTTTGCTCGTGAGAAGAAGAAGTGAAAATCTAGGTTCTTCTGAAATACTAAGCTGAAGTTTACAGTCTACACCAGTCCCTTGGCTGTCCTGTCCAGCCACTTCAGATACCAACTGAAGTCCTTGGAAGCTGAGAGAGACACTTTCTACTGTATCGAGAGCTATAGAACTGTTTTTACAAGCTGATTTGATTTGCTGGCTGTAAAATTCTTGGATAAACTGATCGTCAATAAATCTAATTCACTGATTGATGGTATTAAGAGTTTGTTCATTTGAAGGTGTAAAATAGTAACCTCGCAAGTCATTATTTGATACAAATCGATCTGAAGTTTCAGCCAGTTTATAAAATTTTTTACCATTTGAAGAATCAATACTTGATGATCCTGCTGCTTTTATATTTTTAGCTAAATTCACACAATCCTCAGAACTTTTGTCTTGTTTACATTGAAAATATCCTATATTTACTGCTTGTTTTCCTTGAGGATCAATAATTTTTATACTGCCATTTTTATGAGATATTTTATACCCAGTAAGAATATCTCTATCAAAAGCTATTCATCATTCACTAACAAAATCAAAACTTGGCAACATAGCTTCTTGTCAGCTTAAATTTTCTCATGAAAGGTTTTCTCATGAACCGAAATCAACATCGTCAATAATACTCTGAACCTCAATGACAATAGTACCATTGTAAGATTCTGAGACAATTCCATCAACGATTACTCTGCCATCAAAAATATCCATATTTACTACTCTGCTACTCAAGCCAACTTTACCATACTGCTCTGTCTCAAGCACATGAGTAAAATGCTGAATAGTCGAGAGATCAAGCTCTTTTGTAATACTACCAGACAAAGAAACTTGTTGACCATTTATGAGTCCTCAAGTCATTACTTCCATAGACTCATCTGATGAAAAAAGAGATTTGATTGATTGATAATTGAGAGTAAGCAAGAGAACTACTAAAACTCCAATAATTCCGTACAAGGCATACTGTTTTCGAGGTTGAGATGCCTCTTGTGGAAGTTTGTTTTTTTTGTTTGTTTCAGCCATTTTCTTCGATTTTTGATGGGTAAAATTGTTTGTGATAGTAATCAATTGATGACCTTATTGCAAATAAAAAATTTGATTGCAAATTGGGAGGTTTTTCTTACATTTTCAGCAGGAAATTTTTTTATTATTACCAAAAAATAAATGAAATTAGATGGAAAAACGATACAGCTCGCTATCATGCAGCTCGTGGAGGATTACAAATTTGATCCTGCTCAAATTTTAGAGATCATGAAACTAGGTATCAAATCAGCTTTTAGAAAAGATTTTCTCAAAGATAAAAAAGCTCAACTTCAAGTTTCGATAGCTGGAGACGGAACAATTAAAATTTATAGAGAGTATGATGTCGTAGAAACTCCTGAAAATGACGAATATGAAATGACTCTCGAAGAAGCGAAAAAAATTCTCAAAGATACTAAAATCGGAGAAAAACTTTTGATAGATATAACCCCAGAAGAGCTTTCATTTTCAAGAATCGCTGCTCAAGCTGCTGGTCAAACTATTAAACAAAGTCTTAAATCTATCGAAAGAGAAAATTTTTATCAAAAATTTCAAAACAAACAGGGCGAACTTTTGAGAGCTAAGGTTTTGAGGGTTCATGCAGATAGTATTGTTCTCGATATTGATGGGACTACTGTGGTTTTGGGGGCTGAATGACAAGTACCAAACAGAGTTTACAACTTAGGAGAAGAAATTTTTGTACTTTTGAGACAGATTTCTAAGGGAACAGGCGGAATTGTTTTGGATATTACTCAAACTTCTCAGGATTTTATTGAGGCTGTTCTCAGAAAAATCGTACCAGAACTCGATGAAGGGACTGTAGAGATCACGAGAATCGCTAGAGTACCAGGAAAAAGATCAAAAGTGATCGTTACTTCTCACGACGAAAGAACTGATCCTGTCGGTGTCATGGTCGGACCAAGATGAGATAGAATCAATACTGTTTTGACGCTTCTTGATGGTGAAAAAATCGACTTCATCGAAGAAACTACTGATGATCATAAGCTTATCGCTGACTGTCTCAAGCCAGCAAAAGTAAAAGCTGTAGAAATCAAAGGTAAAAAAGCTTTTGTCCAAGTTGATGAAGATCAAAAAGCTCTCGCAATCGGTAAATGAGCTTCAAATATCAAACTCGCTTCTCAAATCACAGGATATACTATTGAAATCCAATAATTTTTCTGAAAAAATAATTTTCTGGTTTTTGCTGAAAATTAAAATTCACTTCGATCTCCCTCCCCTTCGACAAACTCAGGGATCGGGAGGCAAGCAATCTATGGATTGCCACGACTCATTTCACTCGTCTCGCAATGACGGCAAATGTTTAATTGATCAGTAGTCAGAATAAAAAAATTTAAATTTCAGTTTTTTAGATATGATGGAATTAGTTGTAGGATTGGAAGTCCATGTGAAGTTGAATAGTAAAAACAAGCTATTTTGTTCGTGTAGTAATGAACAAGATTTTGAGACGCTGAGTCCAAATAGCAATGTTTGTCCTGTTTGTACAGCGCAGCCTGGAGCTTTGCCAGTGGTACAGCAAGAGGCTCTGGAGAAGGCTATTTTACTGGGAAAAGCACTAGGATGCACTATTAGTCCGACACTTTCTTTCGATAGAAAGTCTTATTTTTATCCTGATTTACCGACTGGTTATCAGATTACACAGCTCCATAATCCTGTCTCGACCGATGGTATGGTGAATTTTTTTGTGAATCAGTTTACTGAAAAAAAATCTGTCAGCATCAAGCAAGCTCATCTCGAGAACGATACTGGAAAAGCTATTCACGACTGAGACAAAAGCTATCTTGATTTCAATCGCGCTGGGACTCCTCTCGTAGAAATTGTTACCAATCCAGATTTTCGTAGTGATGAAGAAGTAGTAGAATATCTGAAAGAAATTCAAAGAATCGTCAGAATAAACGACATCTGAAATGCAGATATGGAAAAATGACAGATGAGATGCGATGTTAATATTTCTATCAGACCTGCTGGTAGTTGAGAATTTGGAACGAGAGTCGAGCTAAAAAATATCAACAGCTTCTGAGCGATCAAGAGAGCCATCAATCATGAGTTCTCGAGACAAAAAACTGCTCTAGAAAACTGAGAAACTCTCTTTCAAGAGACGAGATCTCGAGACGATCAAGCTGGCAGCTCGACAGTCATGAGGTCCAAGGAAGATGCACTTGATTATAGATATTTTCCAGAACCAGATCTTCCTAGGAAAATTATTCCTGAAAGCATGATATTTGAGCAGAATAAAAATGTTAAAGAATCAGGTTTTGAGATTATTGAAAGATATACGAAAAATTACCAGTTTAATAAAGAGTTTGTGAATGGTTTGATCAATGACATACCAACGATGATACGATTTGAGACTGGGGTGAGAGGCTGATTTGAGCCAAAACTCGTAGCGAAGTGGATCGTATGACCAATCAATGGCTATATCAACCAGATTTCTGGCCGTAGCATCGAAACTTTACCTTTTGGACAGACTGAATATTTTGATTTTCTCGAGGCTATAGCGTCAAAGATTTTGTCTGAGCAACAAGCTAAAACTGTGATGGATGTGATGCTCAAAACTGGAGATACTGTCAAAAAAATCATGAACGACCATGGATTTGATCAGCAAGAAACTATTGATCTGAGTCAAATAGCTCAGGAAGTAGCTACCAATCACGCTGGAGTCGTCGCTGAATACAAAGCTGGAAAAGTGGCAACTATCGGATTTCTGGTCGGACAAGGTATGAAGCTAACTGGCTGAAAGGCTGATCCAAATGCAATTAAATCTGCTCTCGAACAACTCCTCAGTTCGTAATTTTTTTGTTTTTTCTTTACTCTCTCTATGAAAAAATTTCTTATTCTGACTTTCTTTATTTCTCTTTCTGGGCTTTCCCAAACACAAGGCTATCTTTTTGGACTCAAATCGTCTGACAATTCGATAGAAAATATCGTGGAACTCGAGAAAATATACTCAATTCATATCCCTGTGGTAGCTTTTTTATTTGATCAACGAGGTCCTGAGGCTCAGAAGATGGTGAGTAGTTTACCTGAAAAACTCGGAACAGGTAGAATCTACCATCTCACACTCTCTCCAGCTAGTTTTAGCGCTGAAGATGTCGCAGCTTGAGCTTATGACTACTATTACCAAAATTTCTTTGAAACCATTAAAAAAGCTGATATCAAAGTAGCTTTTAGAACGATGCATGAGATGAACGGCTGACGATACTCGCGATCTTCAAAACCAGCTTCATTCAAAAAAGCTCGAAAGCATGTCTGGAATTTATCGAGAAAGGCTTGACTCACTCAAAAAGAAATATTGTTTGTTATGTCTGTAAATCATGTTGATATGCCAACTTTCGATCAATATCCCTCTCAGACTTCGACGCTCGTCTCTTGTAATCTAACAAATAAACGAACAAAAAAGTGTCCTACTTTTGAAGATTATTATCCTGGTAGCAAGTTTGTCGATATTATAGGCATCACTTTTTACAACCGATGAAAATGAAATGGTGATAAACTTCGATTAGAACCAGAAAAAATACTTTATAAAACCTGACGAGTTACTTTACCAAGATTGAAAAATTTTTGAAAGCCTATTCTGATTGATGAAGTAGCGACGACTGCGGTGTGGTACAAAGAAAAATACTCATTTGAGAAGTCACTTGAAGTTTATCAAACCACTCATAACTACAAGAATAATTGGCTTATTTCTCTTAGAAATTTATTACTCAGAGAGCCACAGATTCTGGGAGCTGTCTATTTCAACAAAGATTTTACGAACGGGCTTACTAATCCAACTGTCTGAGAACTCGACCGAAAAGTGCTCGATCTCGATCCTCAAAAAACCTATAAAAATATTTTTCTGCTCTTTAAAAACTGAGAAAAAAATATTCCGAAGAGTCTTTTCTATGCATTCTTTTCATCTCAAGTACCAAAAAAATTCCCAATACCAGAAATCAAGCCTCTCCTAAGCTCAACACAGAAAACAACTACTGTTCAAAAAGGTAAACCAACTGCTCCTAAACTACAAACACCTATACTTATTAAAGATTTCTGATTTTCTCCTTATACTGGGACATTATGATTTGGTAGAATTCGCTAACTACAGCTTAAATAAATCTCAACCATAAAGCAGTGTACATTATGTTGTCTTGACTTTTTTATTTTTCAGACTATAGTCTGCAGGTCAACAAAAAATAAAAAAAATGAAATTCGATGATATAAAAAGACAGATATTCAGCGATCTCTCAAAAGATGAGATTCAAGAATTGATTAGTGTTCTCATTTTAGAGACAACCAAAGAACATTCTTTTCCAACTGCACAGGAATTGGATAGAGTCAACTTTAATATGACGGAATCACCTATCAAACGAATCACTCTATCTCCGATAGTCAATAAAGCGGAAATTGTTTTCATCAAGAAATATTTTCACTTATTTGAGGATCTAGAAACTCTTATTTTGAGTTCTGTAAAGTTGGAAAAAATCCCTGATTGGGTTTTGAAATTAACAAAACTGAGAAGATTAGACTTGAGTAATACAGATATTAGCAAGCTCTCTGATAGCTTTGGACAGCTTATTAATCTCCAGGCGTTGAATTTAAGCAATACGAAGATTACTGAGCTCCCTGATAGTTTTGGGCAGCTTACTCATCTTCAGGAACTAGATTTAAGCAATACAAAGATTACTGAGCTTCCTGATAGCTTTGGACAGCTTATTAATCTTGTCAATTTGAATTTGGGAGATACAGATATCGCTGAACTTCCTAGCTCTATTAAAGAGTGCAAGAAGCTCAAAAATTTGTACCTAAATGGTACACAAATGATAAAAAATCTTAATCTGACTCATTTTAAGATTTGGCGGAATAATTAAATTCGCAAAAGGATACCACATTTGGTTATCCTTTTTTTTGATGAAGTTTTCAGAATAATAATTTTTTTAGAAATTTAGTAGAGAAGTCAGAGAGATTCGACATGATGAGTCTGAGGAAACATATCGACTGCTTCGAGAGTTTTGAGTTTGAAACCTCATTTTATAAGAAGATCGCAGTCGCGAGCCATTGTTTGAGGATTACAAGAAATATAGAGAAGCTTGAATGCGTAGTTTTGTTTGAGCTGGATGAGAAAATCTACGACACTTTTATGTAATCCATCTCTTGGTGGATCAATGACAATAAGCTTCATATCTGGTAAACGACTCTGAATATGCGTATCTTCAAAAATTATTTTTTCTGCTTTTCATGCTCTGAAATAAGAACGATTAGTCAAATTATTTATCTTAGCATTGTACTGAGCATCAACAATTGCATCTTCGCCAATCTCGACTCCAATCAATTCATCTCAGATCCCGTTTGCAAGTAAACTAAGTCAAATAGTACCAGCTCAACAGTAAAGATCTAGCACCATACCATCAACATTCCCGACAAACTCCATGGCACGAGAAAAAAGCTGCTGAGCTCAAAGCGTGTTGACCTGAAAAAATGAGAACGGTGAAACTCTAAAACGAGCTGTTGTTTTTTCTGAGCCATCTTCAGGAAGAGCTCCAAATTTATGGTAGTGAAGCTCTTCAAAAATATAGCCATCTCATCGCAAAATCTCTTGTCTCGTATCTTGCCCCTGAACGATATCAGCCAAACCATTATTGTAAGTTACTACAAAAGTAGTACAATTTTCACTTAAAAATTTATCTTGAATAAGCTCATTTTTGAAACTATCTCGCTGATCTCTTGCCTCTGGACTCATCGTAAAAAACTTATCTGCAACGACAAGATTAACCATTAATTGCTTAGTATTTACTCACTGTCTTAGCACAAGATGCCTAAAAAATCCTCTATGCGTTTTTTGGTAATAGACCGGTAGATTTGATTCTTTGGTTTTTTGCTTGAGATAAGAAAAAATCTGGTGCATCGGCTCGCTTACCAGAAAACACTGGTCCACATCAAGCACTTTACTAAATTCTCCTTTTTTATGGAATCAGATGTTTCGTTCATGAAATTCCTGATTTTCTCAGAAAATGAGATATTTTCAGAAACTAAATTCAATTTTATTTCTATAGTGAAGTGGCTGACTTGTACCAGAAACTTCTCACTTTCGAGCATCAGAAAACTGGTCAACTCCCCTCCAAGAATCTTCAATCATTTTTTCCTTGATGAGAAGCTGATTTTCATAAGAAATAGACTGCCATTTACAACCTCCGCATCAGACCTTGTGAGCTGGCTGGGCAGATGGAGAAATAGGATCTACACAATGAGAACAGATTGGTTTAATAGGCTGGATATTCGCTGGATATGAAATGATCGATGAGATACCTCACTCTATGTAATCTTTTTTTTTCTTTTTAACATAACAATTGACTGTCATGCCTGGGACGACATCTCCCTTCAAAAGAATTTTTTTTCCATCTCATAGTGTCGCTAATCCTACTCCACCAGTGATAATTTTTTCTATCACAATATTTTCAAAATTTTTTTGCATACTGACGATAGAACTATGTATAAAAAATTTATTTCTGCAAAACTTCTCTTTTTTCGATCCCCTTCTTTTGATAAACCTGTCTGCGATAAGCAGCCTCAAGAACCGTTAGGCAACATACTAAAAACTCGTCGTTGCGAGTGAAACGAAGCCTGCCTGCGGGGCAATGACGCGAGAGGTGGCAGGTTCTTTTGTATTTTTTAGAAGTAGCCAGAATATTTTTTTGGAAGAAATACTTTTTCAAAAAAACTAAGAGGCTTCACCGGTAGTTGTATTCACTGAAACTGTATCTCATTCACTTTTGTGCAAAGGTACTTGTACTTCGAGACCTGATTCTATTTTGGCTGGTTTTTTACCGGCTTGAGCACGATCTCCTCTAATACCTGGCACTGTTTCAATAATTTTATAGGTAATAGTAGGCGGAAGCAAAACTCCAATTACATTTCCTTCGTAGATCATCAAGTATAATTCGAGGTTTTCTTTGAGGTATGGTATCACATCTTCAATTTTATCTTCACTGACTTCGTGAATTTCTGAAGTATCATGCTCCATAAATGAGTAAGTATCTCCAGAATTGTAAAGATAAACAGCGCTATTTGTAGCGACATCAGCTTTTTCTAGTATAGTCCCAGCTTTATAAGTGAAACTATTTGTAGCTCCTGTTACAATATTTTTTACTCTAAAATTGTAAGTAGCTCCTCCTCTTCCCATGTGTGTATGCGAAGTGTCGACAATTTTATAAAGCTGTCCGTCTACCTTGAGAACTACTCACTTTTTAGCATCAGATGTATCGATTTTCATGAAAAAATAGAAAAGAATAAAATTGGCTTTTTATAGTCTTTTTGATCGTAAATTCAACAAAAAAAGTTATTCGATAAAATTTTCATTCTGGTTATCGCTGAAAAATAGAAAATTATTTTTATCTACCAAAATTTCCCCTATTTTGTCCTCGTCGGACCGACAGTACTTTTTTCTGCCGGGAAAAAAAGTACTCAAAAACCCCTCTCCACCGCAAAATCTCGTCTTTACTCTCCTCCTTACTCCTTGACTACTCACACTATTTTTTCTTCGTTCTACCGACTCACCATCAAAGGATCGTCTCGTTTTTTTCCTTCTACCACAAGGATGGACCTCAGACAAGGTTGCGGTGGAAATGATATTTAGCTGGATGAGTGATTTTTTCTCTGAAAAATCTTAGATTGGTAGTCGATAAGTTTATTTAGAGATTATATTTTTGAATTTGATGGAATAGCCTTGCTTTTCAAGTTTTTCGTTGAGTTGAGCCAGAATTTTATTTTTTTCAAGAAATAATTTTATTTTGAGATGTTGTTTGTTTGTTTGAATCATGATCGTAGAATTTTTGACATAACCAGAGATTTCTGGCTCAGATAGTATAGTCCCGACCATCGATACAACCATACTGGCTATCAATTGCTGATTAAAAGAGTGACGAGAAAACTTTTGGAAAGCAGTTTTATTGATATGAAGCATGGTAATAATTTGACAAAAATATGAAAAGTCAGTATGCTTTGTTGTAGAACTATAGTTTTTTTTAGCAGATTGTACATCGAAAATGACAAAAAAAATATACATTACTCTTCTTTTGATTTTTTCGCAGATTAGTATTTTTTGAGTTTTTGCTCAGGAAAATGATTTCGTCATCATTCCAAAAATTGATGATCAAGCAAGTCAGGCAAAAGTCGTTAATACTGTTGAAAGTTTACAAAAAATTTATCAGAATCCAGATACTGCGAAGGCTGGGTTTTGGCAAACTTACAACCAAAAATCTGAACAACTCACCCTTTCTGAACAGCTCGCTTCTGGGGTAATGAACTGGGATACTATTCTCGATTATCTCGTTTATTTCATTAGATTTTTATCTCAAATCTCGCTTTTTATCTGAGGTTTGATGGTGATTTATGCTGGCTATAAATATGCCACGACTGTTTTTACTGGTGAAGCCGCTACCAATCAACCTATTAAAAGAGCTATTGAGTGAATTCTCGTCGTCATTTTTTCTTATGCTATTATGAGAATTGTCACTGCTATGTTTCTTTCTTAAATTTTCTGATCTACCGGTAGTATCGAGATAAAAGCACTTCTTATCTCTTAGGAAAAATCCTTTCTACTAATTTCTTTCTTGCTTTCTCCTTTTCTTCTTTATCCTCTATTCACTCTACCTGCTTTCTTATCCATTTACTCAATGCTCCATAAAAAGCCGCTCATCAAGACTCTTTTCACTCCTTTACCATCCACTCCGTACTCTTTCATTGTCGTTCTGGATGCTTTGCAAACTCACTCTCCCAGTCTTCTATCGTCTTCATATGGCTCCTATCTTTTTGTAGTGCTGGAAAAATCCTTTCTACTAATTTCTTTCTTGCTTTCTCCTTTTCTTCTTTATCCTCTATTCACTCTACCTGCTTTTTTGTCCAATCCTTAAATGCTTGATAAAAAGCCACTCATCAAGACTCTATTCACTCCTTATACATCCAACCCGTGTTCTTTCACTGTCGTTCTGGATGCTTTGCAAACTCACTCTCCCAGTCTTCTATCCTCTTGATATGGCTCCAATCTTCATATAGCGCTGGGAAAATTCTTTCTACCAGCTTTTTTCTTGCTTTCTCCTTTTCTTCTTTATCCCCTATTCACTCTACCTGCTTTTTTATCCATTTACTCAATGCTTGATAAAAAGCCACTCATCAAGACTCTTTTCACTCCTTTCTCATCCAATTCGTGCTCTTTCATTGTCGTTCTGGATGCTTTGCAAACTCTTTCTCCCAGTCTTCTATCCTCTTGATATGGCTCCGATCTTTATGTAGTGCTGGGAAAATTCTTTCTACCAGCTTCTTTCTTGCTTTCTCCTTTTCTTCTTTATCCCCTATTCACTCTACCTGCTTTTTTGTCCAGATTATAAATGTTCCATAAAAAGCCGCTCATCAAGACTCTATTCACTCCTTATACATCCAACCCGTGTTCTTTCACTGTCGTTCTGGATGCTTTGCAAACTCTTTCTCCCAGTCTTCTATCGTCTTCAAATTTTTTCGACTCTTTAATTTCAATCAGAACTGTTCTTTGAGTTCTTCTTTGGTTTTTTTCTCACCGATTACTTGTTCT
>CALMTC010000001.1 GCA_937872535.1 uncultured bacterium | reverse complement strand
ACCTCTTCATTATCTTATCCACTAAGTGTAAACTTTTCGCTGCAACAGCACATTTTCTCTTATATTTTTCAAAATAATCGATAATAGTAGAATAAAAATTTTATAGATATTTAGTATTTTTTTAGAGTAGAACCCGCAAGGAAGTTTTACAGAGAGTCCAAATGCTCTGGAAACACGGCAAACTTGATCAGTTTATCGATCCGTATTTTGTGGAGTCTCGTCAGAGACCAAATGTATTGATCCTTGCTGAAGCTCTCTTTAAGGAGAAACTGAAGTAAAAAAATAAAAGCTGGCGAATAAGTCAGCTTTTTCATAAAAAAATTTTTTATTCTGCTCAAAAAAACTCCCCTAGCTACGATTGAAAAGTCGAGCTGAATCGGTAGTATTGGAGCATGGAATATCTGAAAGTGACTGGACTGACAAAATCGTATGGAGAAAAGAATCTCGTGGATAAAGTAGATTTTACAATTTCTGAGTGACAAAAAATTGCACTGGTGGCGAAAAATGGAGCTGGGAAGTCAACTTTATTGAAGCTTTTGATGAAGATAGTGGATTTTGGACATGGAGAAATTTCACGAAAAAATGGAATTCGTATCGGTTATTTGTCGCAGGATTCGTTGTTTGAACCAGAAAAAAAAGTTTTTGATATTTTGTATGATTTTGATGTGCAGGTGGAATATGAAAAAGAGACGGCACTGAATATTATCGCAAACAAGCTTGGTTTGACGCCGCTTTTGGAGCAAAAGATAGGAAGTCTGTCGGGAGGAGAGCTGAAACGCGTGGCGCTAGCGAAGGTACTGGCTCAGGAAGCCGATATGCTGATTTTGGATGAGCCGACGAATCATCTGGATCTGGAAATGATCGAATGGCTCGAGCGATATTTGAAAAAACAGCCGGTGACTCTTTTGATGGTGACACATGATAGATATTTTTTGGAGAGGGTTTGTACCGATATTTTTGAGCTGGATAGAGGGAGACTTTTTTCTTATCCAGGAAATTATTCTTATTTTTTGGAGAAAAAGGCGATTCGTGAAGAGAATGAGGCAATCGAAGTTCATAAGATGAAACAGCTTTTTTCTCAGGAACTTTCTTGGATGCGTAAATCTCCGCAGTGAAGAGGTACGAAGTCTGTTTTTAGACAAGAGAGATTTTGAGAAATCCAGAAAAATTTTCGCGATCTGAAAAATGCTCATCTCGGAGATCAACAAAAACTTGAGATTGATGCTCATGAAAGAAGATTAGGAAGTAAAATTCTGAAGATCAAAAACTTGAAAAAATCTTTTTGAGAAAAGACAATCCTGGAGAATTTTTCTCACGATTTTACTCATGGACAACGCGTCGGAATTATCGGGAAAAATGGAGTCGGAAAGTCGACTTTTATCAATCTCATTCTCTGAAATGAGCCAACTGACAGCGGTCTAGTGGAGCAAGGCGAGACGGTAGTTTTTGGGCACTATGAACAAAAAGATGTGCAATTTCACCCCGATAAAAAACTTATCGATGTCGTCAGCGATACTCAGCTTCTCCAAAAATTTCTTTTTCCGAAGAGCCAGCGACATTCTCTCGCAAACAATCTCAGCGGTGGTGAAAAAAGAAGACTATACCTCCTTACTATTCTTCTCAAAAAACCAAATTTTCTTATTCTGGATGAACCGACAAATGATCTCGATCTCATTACGCTCGGCGTGCTGGAAAATTTTTTGCTCCAGTACAAAGGCTGTCTGATGGTCATCTCTCATGATAGATTTTTTATGGACAAGATCATCGACCAGCTATTTGTCTTTGAAGGGAAATGAGTCGTAAAAGAATACTGGTGAACTTACTCGGAGTACAGAGAACAAGAAAAACTGAAACTTTCAAAAGAAAAAGAGCTCAAGAAAAAAAATAAATCTGCTCAAGAAGCTGCCGCTTCAGACAGTAGCCAGAAAAAAAGTTTGTCTTATATGGAAAAACGCGAACTCAACGATCTAGTGAAGGAGATCGATAAGCTTGAGAAAAGAAAAGACGAGATTAATAAACACTTTGACAATAAAGACCTCCCCTTTTACGAGATCAAAGAGCTGTCTGAAGAGCTTGGAAATGTATTGAAAAGTCTGGCTCAGAAAGAGACAAGATGGTTTGATCTGAGTAGCAAAGAAGCTGGTGAGTAGCAAGAAAACTGTTTTATAGAAAACACTTAGGCTAACAGCTAATTTGCTTGCATATCAAAAGAATAAAAATAGCATTTATTGAGCATTTTTATGTTCCAATACTAACAATCATGTCAACACAAGAAATTATTAAAACTCTCAAAAAAAGTACAACCAAGGCTAAGCTCAAAAAAATGGGCATAAAACATATGTGACTTGTTGGTTCATTTAGTAGAAATCAGCAAACATTAGATAGCGATGTGGATCTTGTCTATGAAAAAAATGATCCAAAAAACTTTGATCTTTTTGATAGACTGGATGTGAAAGAATATATTGAAAATCTCATTGATCGTGAGGTCGATCTCATTAGTCCTAAATATATTCATCCTTTCATTAAGAAAAAACTTTTATCCTCTCTTATAGAAATTTTTTAATGACGCATCATAATGAGAACCTCGAAGGTTTATTAAGGCTTATCCTATGATGCTGTAATGATATCTCGAGTTATATAAACTGATATACTCACGCTTCTTTTACTAAAGACAAGAAAACCTTTGATGCTTGTATGATGATGCTACAAGTTATTGGTGAAATTTGTAAAACAATTATTACAAAATATACAGAGTTTGATAAATGAGCATATCAAAAAATTATTGGCTTGAGAAATATTATCTCTCACGATTACTTTGGTATAGATAGAGATGAGATTCGATGAATTTGTAAAAACAGAATTCCACACTTGGAAAAAGAAATAAGTAGCTTTTTGAAGAAATAGTAAATCAGTTTCAATATACTAATTTTTTTATCCTGACTAATTCTCAAATGGCTGAACTTAAAACGCTCAAAAATAATGCTTCAGTGATTGACTTTATCAACTCAGTCGACGATGAACAAAAGAGAAAAGATGCTCATGAGCTACTCAAGATTTTTGAGGATATAACTAAAGAAAAAGCTACGATGCGATGAGCTAGTATCATTTGATTTGGAGAATATCACTACAAATCTGAAAGAAGCAGACAAGAATGAGATCGACCTCTTGCTGCGTTTTCTCCGAGAAAAACTAGTCTCACAGTCTACATTATGATGGAGCTAGATAACTACAGCGCAATACTTGAGAAACTCTGAAAGTATAAAACAAGTAAAGGTTGTCTTTATTTTAAGCGTCTCAGCGATGTAGATCTCGAACTTTTGAAAAAACTGATAAAAGTTTCTTTTCTGAATGCGAAAAAAAGACATTCTGGTTAAGTTGTTTTTTCTCTTTTTGTACTTTTTCTAGTGAAAATATATTTTCTCAATTTTTAATGTCTTTAGCATTCTTTAATATATTGTGTCGTTAGGTTTATTTTAAAACTTGAGACAATTGTGATAAAATGGTAGCAACATTGGGAGCGAGTTTTAAGTCTGCTGTATCATTAATATCGAAGAATTTTATTTCTTCTGTCTCATCTAAAGCTTGAGGTATTCCTCATAAATGTTTAGCTGTAAATGCAATATATAATTTAAATTCTCATCAATTGTGACCATAATGAGAACTAAGGTATTTACATTCTCCTACTTGAATACCAACTTCTTCTTCAAGTTCTCTTTGAACGCTTTTTTCCAATATATTTCGAGTATCCTCAGTTCAATCTAGTTCCACTTTCCCTCAAGGAATAGCTCGATATCAAGGAAAAGCATCTTCTGTTTCCGATCTTTTTCATAATAAAACTTGATGCTCTGCGTTGATAATTAATCAAACTGTAATAACTTTAAATCTATTAATCATTTTGTAATCGCTTTAAATAAATCATTTATCAGTTAAAATATTCAAGATATTTTCATGTACTTAGAAAAAATGGATAAGAAAAATTTTTACACATATATACTTATATGGAATTAACTACAGTAATTTAACTTTTGAATAACAATCAAGTAAACTCTGTCCAGTCGTCGTACCCTACTATGGCAAGGTAGTGGATACTCTCAGCACTATTTTATAATTTCGATTTTCGTAAAATCAGTACAAGAGCCTGGAGCACATCAGTCTGACTGGGCTATTTCGTAGTAGACTTTTTGGGTAGGGTCGAAAGCTATGGCTATCATTTCTCACGATGGAGCTGAGCAAGCTGTAACATTTCCTTCTGGAGACACAAGAAGAAAAAACTTATATGATGATGGTGCAGTTCGTCATCTCGGAGCATCTTTTAGTTCTTCAAGTGTACATTTTTTCTGTCAAAGACGGCTATTGATAGCAGACTCAATCTCTCAGAGTGTCTCTGCTGATGATAGTGAAATATATTCTGTTTTTTGTGATGAAGAGACCTTCTGGTGAGTAAGTGTAAAATGTGAATGTGGTTTATCCGCTGTATTTTCTCCATACTGATCTGATAGTATTTTCACTCCAATCGATGGAAAAAAATAGTCATATCTGACAGCTGGTAAAGTTTCTGGACAATTTTTTTCTACACAAGGATAATCAATAGGTAGCTGAATAGCTGTCTTTTTAACTAATCCATCAGCTAGACGAGCCTCAGGCTGCGTAACTGAAAGCTGAGTTGCAGTAAGCTGGTGAATTTCTCAGGTACTGATTTGCTCGGTAACTGGTTTCATGACTGAACATCCTCCTAGAAAAACTAAACTAAAAACAATGAGTTGGTAGATTTTTTTCATGTATTTTTTAAAAGCAGAATAAAAATTTTTTGTAATCTGTTTGTTAATTATTTAAGAATTTTTTTTTGGAAAGCTATCAGTAAAATATGAAAAAAGTATGAAAAAATTTATTTTCTTATTTACCAAGCAGCAATTCATATAATTTAAGGTTCATTTAAGGTAAATCAGTATAGTGAATATATTTATTTTTTAGATGAGATAAGGGTGATGAGTTGGAAAGATAAAGCGGTAGTTACATTAAGAAAAAAAGTGATTCCTTTTTTGAGAAAATATATCGTAGTGGTGGTCTTGGTGGCGACGATTTGATGACGATATTTGTCGTCTAAACTACAGACTAAACAAGCAACGACTCGTGAAATTAAAGCGGTGGCTAAGATCGATTCACTGACTCAACAAATCAAAGTGGTCGGTAGCTCGGAGCTCGTCTCAGAGCAGAAGCTGCGTTTCAATCAACAAGGCGAAATCACTAGTGTATCAGTCAGAGTTGGCGATCATATCAAAAAATGAGATATTATCGCTGAACTAGATAGCTCTGATGCAATCAATAGTATAAGACAGGCTGAAATTTCTCTAGAAAGTGCAAAAATCAGGCTTCAGGAGGTGATTAAATGAAATACTCAAGCTCAGATCCTGCAAGCGAGAAATGATCTAGCAAGCACACAACAAAAAATTCCAATCGCTGAGCAAGAATATGAACAGCTTCTTATCGAGCAAGCTAACGTTTTGAGTCAGAAAAAAAATGATATAGCTCTCAAAGAAAAAGAACTCAAATTGATGATCTGAGATAGTCAAGATGGAACAGTCAATAAAAAAGCTCTGGAAGATGCTTATATCGATACTACTAAATATCTTGGAGAACTTCAAAACTCTATCGACAAGATTAACGATATTTTTTCGTTTAATGATACTATCAAACGCAGTATCTATCTATCAGCGAAAGATAGGAGTCTCATTACAAAAACTGAAGAGGCTCGATATAGAGTCAATGTCTACAAAAGCCAAGCCAATGTCATTTATGAAACTTTGAAAACAAAAGAAAAAAATCAGGAAGATATTAGCAGTCTTTTTGATTTATTTAAAAATGCTTATGATAATTTGATCGTGGCTAGCGATTTTGGAGTACAAGCTGTGAGACAAAGCATCATCTGATGAGATATAACTCAGACTTTTATAGACCAGACTTCTAGTTCACTCAATAGTCTTCGCTCGCAGGCTCAGTCTAGTCTCTCTCAAGTAACAACGACTTTATCAAATGTAGACAATGCAAGCCTCACCCTCCAGCAAAAAACAAGCGACTATCAAAATGCTCTGAGTGGTTTGGAGCTGACAGAAAAAAGCTATGAATCAAAGATCGAAAGTAAGACTAATGAGATAACGAATCTGAAAGCTATCGTCACTATCTCTGAAGAAAAACTCAAAGAGATAGAAGATGGTGCGACGACTGAACAGCTTGCGACTGCTCAGAATGATGTTCTGAGACAAGAACTCGTTCTTCAAAACGCCCAAAAAACACTCGATAACTATCGTCTTGAAGCACCTTTCGACTGAGTCGTTCGTAAGATTGACTTCAAGAAAGGGGATAAACTCGTAGCTGATGAACAAAAATATGTTTACTTGGAAAATCCAAATCTGGTCCAAATGACCACCCTTATCGATCAGATGGATATCGTGGAAACCAATGAATGACAAGCTGTAACTATTCTTTTTGATGCTTATCCTAAGCTTACTTTTACAGGAACAGTACAGGAAGTAGACTCTACTCCTCAAGTCTCAGCTGGTGTAACCTCTTATTCGGTGACGGTCACTTTCGATAAAAAAGACATCAAAATTTTTGGTGGGATGACCGCAAAAATGTATATTCATATCCTTCATAAAAATAATATTCTGGTGGTTCCATCGTCATTTATCACTACTTCGTGAAGTATTTCTACCGTACTTTTACTCGATGAAACTTGAAAACAAAAAAAACAGACTATCAAAACTGGAATGACTGACTGAGCGATGACTGAAATCACTGAGTGACTAAAATCTGGTGACGCTATTGTCCAAAATGTAGCAACCACTACAACTAAATCCACTACTTCGCTCTTGCCGACTGGAGGTCCTAGATGACAATGATGATGAAATTTTGGGAGATAAAAAGCAGAAATTTATTTTTTTGAGCAGAATGAAACCTTTAATTTATTTGAAAGATATTAGAAAAATTTATCAGCTAGGAGGTGAAGCATTACATGTACTCAAAGGGATTAACCTAGAGATCGAACAGGGAAGTTTCACATCGATCATGGGACAGTCTGGATCTGGGAAATCAACGCTGATGAATATCATTGGGATGCTTGATACACCGACTTCTGGAGACTATCACTTCAAAGATGTGGTCGTTTCAGGGCTAGATGACGATCAACAATCTATGATTCGCAGAACTCATATCTGATTTATTTTTCAGACTTATAATCTGGTGCCAAGACTTTCTGCACTCAAACAAATTATGCTTCCTCTCGTTTATCGTGGAATCTCTGAATGAGAGAGATATGAGAGAGCTGAAAAAGCGCTGATTAAAGTCTGACTTGGAGAAAAAATGAATAATTTACCGACAGAGCTTTCAGGAGGTCAGCAGCAAAGAGTCGCTATCGCTAGAGCTCTCGTGACAGAACCAGATCTGATTCTCTGAGATGAGCCGACTGGAGCTCTCGACAGTAAAACTGGTCAGGAGGTGATGGAACTTATTTCTCAGCTTCATGAAGAAGGAAAGACTATTTTGCTGATTACTCATGATGCAGATGTCAATGCCTATGCCAAGAACCAAATTCACATCAAAGATTGACTTATTATCAGCTAAAAAAACATGATACGAAAAGAATATACTATACGAGCCCTTGATTCAATCAAAGCTAATAAGCTCAGAGCTTTTTTGAGTATGCTCGGAATTATTATCGGTGTAGCGTCGGTGATTATTATGCTAGCTTTGTGAGCAGGTGTGACAAGCGACATCGTCAAAAACTTTGAAGGCTTTGGAGCGAATGTGATTACACTGAGACCCTGATGAGCTGGACAGTTTAATGTCCGTGCACTTTCTAGCCAAAGTAGTAATCTGCTTGACGAAAGCGTTCTGGATTTCTTGATGACACTCGATGGAGTCAAACAAGTCTCGCCTACTGTTTCAGCTAGTAGACAAGCAATTTACCAAGCCACTAATACTCAAGCTAGCATCGTCTGAGTGTTACCAATTTATCAGCAGTTTAAAAATATTACCGTAGTAGATGGTCGTTTTTTACAAGAGTCTGACAGTGAGAACCCAGTACTTGTCTGAGTGATTGGCTATGAGCTAGCAAAAACACTCTTTGGTAGTCAGGATCCGATAGGGAAAGATATCAGACTGCAAAATACTTTTATGACGGTGATTGGCGTACTCAATGAAAATTCACAGCTCAATAACTCCGTACTGATGCCACTCAATAAAGTACAAGCAAAAATAGCATGAACTTCATACTACTCTGCGATAGAAATACAAATCGATGATCCATCCATGATTTCTCAGATGACTCCTTATATTGAGAGCGAGCTTATCAAGTTTTTTAGAGTGGCTGATCCTGAAAATTTACCATTTACAGTCTCATCTCTCGCTGAGATAGTCTCCTCTGTCCAGCAGGTCACCTCATTGATGACAGCATTTTTGGCAGGAATCGCTGCTATCTCGCTGATCGTCTGAGGAATCTGAGTAATGAACATCATGCTAGTCTCGGTAACTGAAAGAACTCGTGAAATCGGTATCCGTAAAGCTGTTTGAGCTCGTAAAAGCGACATTCTTTGGCAGTTTTTGATCGAATCTACTATCCTCAGTCTCCTTGGCTGAGCTATTGGAATCGGCATCAGCTACCTAGCTGTACGGCTACTGAGCAACTTCATTTCTGCTACTATCACGACCCAGTCTATCCTCATCGCTTCTGCATCGGCCATCACTATCTGAGTCGTCTTTGGAATCTTACCAGCTAATAAAGCTGGTTCTCTGAAGCCGATCGATGCGTTGAGGTACGAGTAAAAGATTTTTTTGCACAGTATTAGTAAAATACTTATAAATTAAGCTCTATCTGCCATTATCAAACTAGCAGCACCGAGTAATCAGGCGTCATTTCCAAGTCAAGCGCGAGATATGGTGAGATTTTTAGTATAAGTATGGGGAAGGTGTTCTTCCATTTTGCGACGCATCTCTGGGACGATAAAATCAAAAGCTCATGAAATTCAGCCACCTATCAAAATATTTGAAATATCTACCGTATACACTACTCAGCTCATCACCTCTCCAAGAAAAAATCCGACATTTTTAAAAATCTCTTTTGACAATTCATCTCACTGCTTTGCAGATTCACTGATTATTTTAGGGGTAATTTCTTGGTTTTTCAGCAAAGATTCTCAAGGATAATTACTCAATTGCTCGGTAGCGAAGCTAATTAAATGTCTGATTCATAAATTATTTTCCAGAATTTTTCAGTTACTGGTCATGATTTGGCCTATTTCAGTAGCATTTCATTGAGATCAGATAAATAATTTTTTGTTCAAGATCATTCATCATCAAACTCATGTGCCGAGGGTAACCATGAGATAATTATCGATTCATTTGTTTGGTCAGAAATAATGTTCGCCAAGTGCCGCACATTTTCCATCATTTTCAATCTTACATTTCAGATCGGGATAGGTCTTTGATAGTAGTTCGACTATTGGAGAATCGACAACAGACGGTATATTTTTCATTGAGATTACACTTTTCCTATCAGCAGATAGTAGCCCTGGAAAACCGATTCAAACACCGCTTATCTCAGGAAAATCTTTTAGATATTTTCAAATTTCATCTATAAGAGACTCAGTAAATCAAGCTGATTCAACCCAATTCGCAGTATAAAAAACGCGTATATTTGATATTTCACCTTCATTAGAAACAATTCCACATTTTACAGAAGTCCCACCTACATCAATTCAAAGTATCATTTTATATTCAGTTTAAATAAAGTATGAGACGATTATAAGAAAATTAGACCAATATTGAAAGGCTGATTTTATTTTTTGTAAACTCTGGGTATAAAGTGAGATGGTTTTTTGGGTAAATTGCCTTCGACAGGCCTGCCTACTGCAAGGTAGGCTCAGAGTCCGTATTTTTTTAGAGAAACAGCAAGGCGAGTTTGATTTCTTCGTAAGAGATTTTTCAGCCGAGGAGGTCGTAGAGAGGTTTGAGTTTGAGGTGCCCAAATTCGTTGAAGTTTTTGGAATTTTTTTCAGCAGATTTGATAACTTTTTTGATGAGAGTGAGCTGAGAAGAAGCAGGTTTAAATTTTTTGAGAGAGATGTGAGGATAGAGAATTTTTATTTTCGAGAGATGGTCGAGAATAGTGGTCTGAGCGATACCACGGATTGTGATAATTTCTGAGAGAGTTTTTCACTGAGAGACGAGTTCTGCTGTCTGAAAGAGCGTGTTTGCTTTTGATTTTTTACCAGATTTTATACTTTTTTTAGTGGAAGTTTTTGATGCATTTGGAGCAAATTTTCAGCCATTTTTACTGACAAAATCCTCATGTCGTCATAGCATTTCTTGGTCTGAGAGATCAGAAAAAAACTGCTGGAGTACTTGAGATTGCTGCTGAAAATAATTATCAGCTCTGACGACCAGCGGATGAGCCGAAAGTCAGGCAGGATTGAGTCACAAAAGCGTGAGACCGTCGAGAGATTTTATTCTCGAAAGAGCAACATAAGATTGGCCAGATTCGAAAGATTTGGAAAGGTCTATCTCAGCAGAATCCAGAGTCATACCTTGAGATTTATGAATTGTGATGGCTCGAGCGAGCTTAAGAGGAACTTGTTTGATACTGGCTAAAATCTCTTCGTCATCTTCGATCATTCGCATTTCTGGCTCGACTTTGATGGTGGTCTCATCATTGATTTGAACACGAGGAAAACCATCAAGCTTATCAAATCAAACTACAATACCAGTAGTCCCATTTCGATAGCCTTTGACTGGATTATTTTTGATAAAAATCACTTTTGCTCCGATTTTTAGTCTGAGAGTCTCCTGAGCGATTGCTGATTTTTTGAGAGAATCGAGAAATTTTTTTTCACCACTTCCCTGCATATCAAAAATAGTTTCTTCGTCTTCTAGTGCCATCAGCTCGTCAAAATTGATGCGATCGACATCGACATTATGAGTGTAAAGCTTTACTGATGATTTTTTGGTAGAGGCTTTATTGACTCTTGACTGAAGTTTTTTTATCGTCTCCTCAGAAGGAGTCCCTGTTCTCAGCTGATTGAGAATCTGGCTAAAATCCTGATCTTTTTGTCTATGCTGAGTGTCGAGATAACAAAATGAAAGCTCCAAATCTTTTCGTGCTTTGGCTGCAAAAGCAAATCTCTTGGTGTCTGAGCTACCGTTTTTTGAAACTGGAGGCAACTGAAAAAAATCGCCACAAAAAATCACCTGAAGCCCACCAAAAGCCAGATTATTATTTTTTATAGCCTGAATTACCCTATCGATCATATCCAATGATTGAGCGCTTAGCATCGAAATTTCGTCGATAATCAGCACCGATACAGGCTCGATATTTTTGTAAAGATATTCCTTCTGGAGCATCATCTCAATGTCGTAGTCTGTGAGAAATTCTTTGATGCCGATACCACTTCGTGAGTGAATCGTGGTCCCTCCGATGTGAGTCGCTGCGATTCCTGTCGATGCTGTGATAGCTACTTTGACTCCGCAAGCTCGCAAATGCTGGATATATTGATTGAGCACAAAAGTCTTTCCGCTCCCTGCCTGGCCGGTCAAAAAAACATTTTTACCTGATTTGAGTACATTTAATGCCGTCTTTTGATCCATATTTTTCTCATAAATGTTGAAAAAAATTTTTATTCTGGTTTCTGTCTCCTCCACAAAACTTTTCTCATACTATTGAAAACTCTGTCGGTGGCAAACTGATTTTTAGAATATTTCTTCAGAAACATTTGAAAAAATAGAACACATGCTCAACAACAAACCTAGAAAAATTCTTAATTATCGTACTCCTTTCGAAGTCCATTATCATTAAGAAATCCAGCTTAATCTCCTAACTATACTTTTTGAACTTGAATTTCCCAAAGCAAATTTGACAGATTAGAAAAAATATATATAATTTGACTGTTTAATTTTTTACACTATACAAAAAAAATGCAAAAAAAAGTTAACGGTGCACTAAAAGTTCTAAAAGATTACTGTGGACCTTACCAAAATCATTTAATGGTGACAGGAATTATTGCGCTTGCTATGGTAGCTGGTAGTGCTGTGGTGTCGAGTATTATGGATGCGAATCCTGTTGTAGAGGCTCAATACTATAGCTGATCTCAATCAAGCGGCGCTAATTATTCTGGAGTAAATCAGTCTGGATATTATTATTCTGGGGGTACCATTATCAAATTACCTCCTAAATCACCTGTTATAAGAAGCGGAAATAATAGCTCTGGAACCAACTCTTCTGGATACTACTATTCTGGAGTAAATCAGTCTGGGTATTATTATTCTGGGAGTACCATTATCAAATTACCTCCTAAATCACCTGTTATAAGAAGCGGAAATAATAGCTCTGGAACTAACTCATCTGGATACTACTATTCTGGAATAAATTACTCTGGGTATTATTATTCTGGGGTGAACTATTCTGGTACTTATTCATCTTGAGTACTTATTAAACCAGCTGCTAAAAAGCAAGTACGCCCTAAAGTTAGCCCAAAATAAGTATTTCCACTAAAAAATCTCCTCAGCTGAGGAGATTTTTTAGTTGTTATTTTATTTATGAAGCTTGTCATTTATTATATTCCTCCAAAACTTCATTAATTGTTCCTTTGAGATTGAAAAACGGCTCTGCAATATGATCACACTCTCCGTTGAGGATCATATTAACTCCCTCAATCGTTTGGTCAATGGACACATAAACTCCGGACACTCCGTTAAATTGCTCAGCCACATGCATAGGTTGACTAAAAAATCTTTCAACTTTTCTAGCTCTCGCAACTGTTAATTTATCTTCAAGCGAAAGTTCTTCCATTCATAAGATCGCAATAATATCTACAAGTTCTTTATATCTTTGAAGTATTTTTCTGACTTTCACTGCTGCATCATAGTGTTTTTGTCCTACAGAGTCTGCAGTCAAGATCAATGATGTACTATCAAGAGGGTCTACAGCAGGATAAATTCATTTTTCAGCGATAGCTCTGTTTAATACAACCGTCCCATCCAAGTGCGCAAATGTATTTGCCGGCGCAGGGTCTGTAAGATCATCTGCAGGCACATATACAGCTTGGAAAGATGTGATTGATCACTTATCTGTCGATGTAATTCTTTCTTGTAGTGATCACATCTCAGTGGCTAGTGTTGGTTGATATCACGCTGATGATGGAATTCTACCCAATAAAGCTGATATTTCCGATCCAGCTTGAATAAATCTAAATACATTGTCGATAAACAAAAGAACATCTCTATTCTCTTTATCTCTAAAGTACTCTGCCATACTCAAACCTGACATAGCTACTCTCGCTCTCGGTCCAGGAGGCTCATTCATTTGACCAAACACCATTGCAGTTTTGTCCATAACTCCAGAGTCACGCATTTCATGGAAAAGATCATTTCCTTCACGTGTTCTTTCTCCTACTCCACAGAAAACAGATACTCCGTTATGATGTTTTGCAATATTATGGATCATTTCCTGAATAATAACTGTTTTCCCTACTCATGCTCATCCAAATAGTCCTACTTTACCTCATTTAAGAATCGGAGCCATCAGATCAATAACTTTTACCCCCGTTTCAAGAATATGTACTTTGTTAGAAAGTTTCGTGAAAGTCGGTGGTTTTCTATAGATCTCTCGTTGCTCTTCTCATTTCACACCTGGCGTACCATCAATAGTCTCTCCCAGCACATTAAACATATGTCCAAGTACTTGAGGCCCGACAGGTACTTTAATTGCGGATCATGTATTAATGACAATACTTCCTCTTTTTAGTCAATCTGTCATGTGCATTGCTACTCATCTCACGATATTATCTTCAAGATGTTGCAATACTTCAATCACAACAACTTCACCGGCATTATTTTTCTCTTCTGTCTTGACAGCATGAGTAATTTCCGGCATTCAATCAGAGAATTCCATATCAACTACGACTCATCTGATTGCAACAATAGTTCCTTGCATTACGTTTTAAACACAAACTAAAAAGTTCTTAGATATATGAGCGCATTTATTGAATCTCAGCAAGAGTTTCTTCCATAATACGTTTGATATGTACTTCAATTTCCTCTGTTAATTTTTTCTCTTTTTTCATCAACTCAGACTCAGATGAATAAACACTATCAAGTTTATCATACAATGTTTGTTCAAATTGTTTTATTTGAGAGACTTCTAAACGATCAAGATATCCATTCACTCCAGCATAAATCAAAACAGCTTGTTTATAAAAATGGATAGGAGAATTTTCAGGTTGTTTGAGCATCTCGACCATTCTGACTCATCTTGAAATTTTCGACTGAGTCACTTCATCTAAGTCTGATCAAAATTGAGCAAAAGATTCTAATTCTCTATAAGCTGCTAATTCTAGCTTTAATTTACCAGACACTTTTTTTACGAGTCCTGTTTGTGCCGCTCATCAAACTCTTGATACCGATAATCACACATTGACCGCTGGACGAACTCCTGCATTAAATAAGTCAGCTTCCAGATAAATCTGTCAATCTGTAATAGAAATAACATTCGTTGGAATGTATGCACTTACATCACCAGATTGTGTTTCGACAATCGGTAACGCAGTCAAACTTCCTCCTCCAAAATCATTATTTAAATTTGCAGCTCTTTCTAATAAACGCGAGTGAATATAGAAAACATCTCAAGGATACGCTTCTCTTCCTGGAGGTCTTCTCAACAAGAGAGACATTTCTCTATATGCTACAGCATGTTTAGAGAGATCATCATAAATAATCAAAGCATCCTGACCATTATTCATAAACCACTCTCCCATAGTACATCCAACGTAAGGAGCCATATATTGACTCACAGCAGAAGAATTTGCTGGAGCACTAATCACAATAGTATACTCTAATGCTCCTTTTTCTCTCAAAGATTGAACTATTCTAGCAACTTTTGACTCCTTTTGCCCAATCGCTACATAGATACATTTTACATTTTGATCACGCTGATTGATAATGGTGTCAATAGCAACAGTCGTTTTCCCTGTTTGACGATCTCCAATAATAAGCTCTCTTTGACCTCTTCCAACTGGCACCATTGCATCAATAGCTTTTATACCTGTTTGCAAAGGCACACCGACTGCTTCACGTGTAATTACACCAGGAGCAACTTTTTCTACAGGATAGAGCTCTTTAGGTTTGACATCACCTACTTCATCGATTGGATCACCAAGTCCATCTAAGACTCTTCCGAGATATGCAGGACCGACCCCGACAGAAAACATCTTTCCAGTTGCCGTGACGCTCTGGCCTTGTTTGAGAGAAGAATATTCCCCCAAAATTAAAATTCAAGCATAATCTTGCATAAGATCAAATACTAGTCATTTCATCCCATTTTCAAAAAGGATTATCTCTGAGTACATAGCTCATTCTAGACCGCTTACAAGAGCTACTCCGTCTTTAATTTCGATAATTTCTCCTTTTTTAGAAAAACTCTGAGAAAGATCTATGGCAAAAATTTGTTGTTCAATTTTATGCAGGAGATCTTTTGTTATATCAGACATGATAGTTAATTAGTCACAATAAAATTAGGAATTTAGGAGAGCATCTATATCCTGGTCTAAAGACCTTTTGTAATGATATCCCTCTCAGTCAATTTGAATTGCGGTTTCATCCTCTTTAAGCTCTAAATTAGTGTCTCCAAAAGTTTTTTTTAAAAAGGATTCCACATTCTTTTGTTGTGTTTTTGGAGCGCTCACAGAGAAAGCTTTTGCATACTCTAGTGATCACTGTTTCATCTTTTTGAGTTCTCCAATCATACGAGAAACTCTCTGAGATGTTAACTTTCCCGTAGAGGACATTAGTTCTATAATTTGCAATAACTTGACTAACTCATTTGCATCCAAAGACTGCAAAAGAGCTTGAAGTATTTTTTTATTCGAGGTTCCCATACCGTCTATATTGAGAATAAAATCTATTTTTGTTGTGTTTCCTTGACAAGCTGCTCAATATATGCATCTTTCAAAACAGCATCTCCGTTAATCAATTTTTTAACGACGACTTTTGTAGTCTGTTTAACAGCATTTTGCCAATCTTTCATCAAGTCTTCTTTAATTTTTTGAGCATTATTTTTGGCATTTTCAATCACAATATCTGCATCTTTATTTGCTTTATCAACAATTTGTTGCATTTTTTGTTCTCCAGCAAGAACTCATTCTTGATACATTTGTTGTTTTTGTCTTTTTGCCTCCTCTATGATAGAATTTTTTTCTTGTTCAGCCTGCTGAATAATTTTTTTATATTCATCATCAACAGATTTCAATTTTTTCATCAATATTCTTCTTTCTATTATTTCAGAACTCAACCGTCAGCTCACAAACTTTTTAAATACTCGAAAAAGAATTCAAATATTTATAATCTGAACAAGAAGAACATCTAATTTAACAGTAAGCGCTCACAACTCTAAATTCATTATAACTTACAATCAGGGATGTAAAAAGGATTGTACTGGTTTTTAATTACTTATATAAGATCAGCAATGAAACAATCAATCCATAGATCGCAGCTGATTCTACTAGAGCTATGAAAAGAATCATTGAATTTGTAATCTCTTTTTCTGCTCCCGGATTTCTCAAAATAGATTTAATTGCACTAGCTACTACTCGCCCTTCTCAAAGTCCTGCTGCAAATCAAGGCAATCAAATCGCTAATCATGCAGCAATTGCCTGAAATGGAGTCGCTTCAGAATAGATAATCAACAAAGCCATAATCAATCCATAGATTGCAGCTGATTCTACCAAGGCAATTCAAAGAATTGTAATTTTTTTAAATATTCAAGCAAGATCTGGATTCTTCCCGAGAGCATCCAATGATGTTTTTGCAACAATTCACTCTCACAAAGTTACTCATAATCAGGCAAGTCAGATTGCCAATGCTGCTCAAACTAAGACAAGATTAGTATCCATTTACTTATATATAATTAAGATATTAAAAGATTTTTTTAGTAGTGATCCTCATCTGCATTCATTGTTTCTCACTCGTTTGCTAATTTAATGAAGATAGCTACGAGCAAAGAAAAAACTAATGCTTGGACGACCGATGAAAGCAAAGAGAGACAATAGACAATCAATGGTACCAAGACGGGGAAGTTAAATCCTATCAACATCGTTGTCACTCCTCACAATCATAAGAACGCAATATTTAAGAGAATTCATCCCGCTGACATATTTCCAAATAATCTCATAGAAAGGGAGATTATCTTTGCGAATATTCATATAATATCTAATAATCCAATAAATAATGAAATAATAATATCTCCTATTTTTGCACCGATTCATTTTCACTCCAATAATCATTTACCAGTGATTGGAATATACTCATGAAAAAATTTCAGTAAACCAAGATTTTTAAACTGAAGCATGAGCGTAATGATAACAGCAATCAATGCAAGCCCAATATTGAACTCAAATTCTCCAGTAGGAGCCGTTATATTTCTCAATATCCATGGGAAGAAAAATCTTATAATATCATTAAATACTCCCAAGAGATTTGAAATTAAAATAATGAAGAACAACGATACAACATAATGTTTAATCCAAAGTTTTTCTCCTTTTCAGAGAATATTTTCAAAGAAATCCCATATTCACTCATAAAGCATCGAAAAAAGCAATGCAAATGAAGAATTCGGAAGATAACGAACAACCAATCCAATAATCATAATTAGTAGAAGTACTATCATAACTCAAGGATAAGTCGACATGACATGAAACATAAATCAGTCTTCTAGCCCACCATCGAGAGAGCCATCAAAATTTTGAATGACTTGTAAATCTCAGGTTAGTTCTTTGATCCTATATTGTAATGATGGATAGCTTGTCGGATCAATTTTTGTTTCAGCTGGAATCACATACGAATTCATCGTATTTAAGTTTGCAGCATTCATTTGATAATATAGATCTGGTATTGGAGAAAGAAAAAAACCAGATATAAGAGACAATACGAGAGTTCCTGTCATAGATAATTACAGTAAATGATAATAAAAGGACAACTTTATTTTTCGTCGGTAATCGCTGCTTTTGCAGCAACAATTTCCATAATCTCCTGAGTAATAGCTCACTGACGTGCCTTATTAAAAGCTATAGTTAAATACTTAATACGATCAGCTGCATTATCTTTTGCCTTTTTCATGGCTAACATACGAGCAGCCATCTCACCTGTTTTATTTTGCAAAACCGTACCATAAACCACATAATTCATCAATTGCTCAGACAAACTTTTTGCTAACTTAGCACGACTTGGCTCTAAAAGAATTCAATGAAACATTGGCTTCTTTTCTATGAGCAACTCACTAATTCAGATTTTTGTGAAAAAATCTTCAATTACTTTGCGATCGAGTGGATAAGTTTGCAATATTACAGGAATCTGTTGAAGCGTATTCTTAAAGAAGTTAAATACGACAGAGATAGTTTTATAGGGATTTTTTTTGAGAGTTTGATGTAAAAAAGCATACAAATTTTGAAGTTCTACATCTGAAAAATCATCTTTTAAATGACATTTCCCCACAACTTGATATCCTTGTTTATGACAAAACTCAGCAGCTTTTTTCCCTACAACAAAACAGTCTGTAGATACTGGATCAAAATCATGCATAATTTTTTTAAATAAGCGTACATTTAATCAACCACACAATCCTTTTTCGGATCAGACTATGATAATAAGATCTTTTTTCATACCACTCACATCACTAGATGTAGAAAAAATTGGCAATACATTAGAGACCTTATAAACTGTAGACAAAAAACTATGCAAAAAAATCTTATAGCTATCAGCCTTTTTTTTTAGTTTCTGTAATTTGATCGTCGACACAATTTCCAACGCTCTCGTAATTTTTTTAATATTCGATGTGGATTTTATCTTTGCCTTGATCGTTTTCACATTTGCCATACTACTTCAATATTTTATTGTAAAGCATGAACTGTCATAGTTATCGACTCGCCATCGATAGATAATGTCCCAGATTGGATACTTATTATAATTTTATCATCTTGTAAAGTTTTTAAGAAATTTTCATTTTCTGCATAAGAAGGGTATACAATAATCTTACCACCCCCTAATACTGCGACCAAAGAAATATGACCGGGCAACAATGCTAACTCTCAATCCTCTGTAGGAACAACAACCTTATCAACATATCACTGAAAAAGCATCTCTTCCGGGCAAATAACTTTAAGATGAAGACGTGGAGCCATCTACTTGATTATATATAAAGCAAAGAGTGATCGCATAGTAAGAATACCAAAAAAAAAGTCAATCGATTATCCGAAAAATATATTCCATATTATCAATGATGAGATTGAATCTCATTGAATCTTTATTTACAAAATTTAAAAAAAAGATTGATTTGATGTTTTGTCTGTTTGAGTTTATAATCCATCTCATATGCTTTTTAGAATAACCTGTCTACCGTTCATAAAAACTATTTTTTTTATATTATGTCATATATTTAGATCTAACTAAATTTATTATATCGTGATCTTTCCTATACTGGATCAAAGCCTCTTTAGAGACACTATGAAATTGATTCTTTCATATACTAATTGAATCTGAATCAAATATATTTTTTGGCCAAGTATATATATATTTTCACCAAAAATTTGTTTCTAGATTTTCATTATATCTAGATACCAAGAACAATTCAACCACTATATCATCTATGAGAAATGCTCTTTTGTGTTCAAAACGTTTAGAAGCTAGTTCTTCTATTCAATTAGGTAATTCTAATAGAAATTCATCTAATATATAAAAATTTTCACCAAAATAAATCAAATCAATATCATTGTGAGGCCTTGGTTCCGTCATTCACAAAAGTTCTTCGGCCCATCATCAGAATAAGTAACATTTTAATTTGTTTTCTTTTAGGAGCAGGAGCACATTTTCTAACAATACAAGTGTATTATTTTTCTTCATCTCTTTTGTTTTTCATATAAAATTTCCAGAACTTTATTGATAGCTATATTTCTTATTCATCCTCGAGCTTGAACATTAAAATATATCTATCTTTCAAATTATTTTTTCCAGCATATCAGTGTCAATAATATTTAACAAGTCTCCATGCTTTATGTACAAAGATAGTTCAGATATGCTGACTCGATTATATGCTTTTAATTCGTTGGACACATTTATATCAATATCACTATTGTCTCCATTATATTTGAGAATCATTATTTTTTCTGTTTTACCTCTATAGTCTTCGCCTTTATTTACTTTTTTCCACTGAATTTCCTCTTCAGTAAAAATTTTTTGATATTCTTGTTTATAGTGCCCTATTATGTTCAGATTATCCTTTTTTATTGCCAACTCTTCTTCTATTTCTCTCAAAATTCCTTCGTTATTTGTTTCTCCATTTTCTAATCATCATTTAGGAAATGTTCGGCTTCCTGAGCTGACATATTGTCATAGCAACACTTTTCACTCATTATTAATGATGACTCCCATTACATTTCTTCTCAAGTTATTTTCCATATTTTTTTAGTGTTGTATTATGAAATAATTCGATTGATGTTATTTATTTACAATCACTAAACAACAATCTTTCATAAAAATACGCAAGTTTTATACTAATAACATACTTACGTATCCTTTATCATTGATATAAATATACAATTAGATATGTGATGGTTTCCCTTTCAGTCAATGAATCAATCAAGATGTTCATTCCTCTTTCACTGCTTTCAAATATCTAAATATTATCCTATCACGCACACCAAGCGCTTCATATGCTTGTGCATGTGAAATTACATCATCAAGAATTTTCTATATAATTCTAACCTTTTTCAGAAAAGTTAAATGTCATTTTTTATAGTTAGCGATAAATCGCCTACTATTTTGCTGACAATTTAACTTTTAGAAAGTACTGATATTTCTACTTTGGAATAACAATTCAATAAAAAATGTATTTTAAAAAGTCTATTAGTTTAAATTTAAGCTTTTTTCTCAAGATTAGTTAGTGAAATTATTTACCACATCAGAGATCTCATAATGATGACTGTCTCAAGCCAATTTTATTAACTTCCACTTAGTGTTTTTAGCCACTTTCTCCTGCACTTCCTCAAAAGACCCTTCAGGGTCAGATTCATTCTGCATAAGAGTGAGTGGAAATTGATGGTCTTGAAGAAAAGGATCTAATCGTATAGATAGTTTTTCAGAGAAACGTAATGGCAAACCACAAATAAGAACAAATAATGGTTTAATAGTCATTTTTGTGATGTTTGATAAGAAAAGTATACTTCCAACAGATTTACAGATAATTTTATATGGTTCATTAGACTCTTCTATCCAGTTTAGCAATTTTTTTTCTTCTACTCAGAAATCTATCACTTTTAATGTTTGATTGTCCCAATGATTATACATTATATAGTAGCAGTTATTTGCTATTTTTTGCTCTTTTATTGCGACACAAATATCCGCACATCGAGATTTATTACTTACGCTATTACCTCACAATACAAGTATACGCATATAAGGTATCGAAATATGATAAATTAATGTAATAATAAGAAACTACTTTAGTACATCAAGGTTATCATAAACTTACATTCAGTAACTAGTATCACTCTTATTTCTGCATGATATTCAGATTACACAACTAATTAAAGATTTTTTTATTTATGAATATACGGTAATTTTTTCAAATAAAAAAAGGCTTGTCTTACAGACAAACCCTTCATTAGATTCCTTATTTTCGTGATTTATTTCGTTATTTGGAGTTACAGCAAACTTTACTGAACACCTTTGATATGAATTTACTGACTTTCGAGGAGGAAATCAATAGATTCTATCAATTCTGATTGGTGCTTGCGAGAGACTGAAATCTGGTAGAATACAAGAAATACCAGCATTTAGTCTAGTATCTTAACAGTATGTAGGATATGAACATATATTTATATCTTACTCATACACACAATGATAACACAGAAACAAATCAAAGCTAATCAGGTAAATGCTCTCAAGGGATGAGTAAAGAC